>JAKVLB010000001.1 GCA_022484595.1 Mageeibacillus sp.
GAAATGACAAATGCGGAGCTGCAGCAGAAAGCAGGTTTTTCCGCAAACATCATCACACGCCTTAAGCGCAACGGTTATATCTCCCTTGAGAGCATAGAAAACATTTGCCGGGTTATGGAATGCGGCGTGGATGATATACTGGAATTTGTGCCGGATGAAAATGATAGGAAGGTGTGAGACTAATGCTGCCGGAAGAAAATGCACGTGTTAAAATTGATAAGCAGATGAGGAGTGCTGGTTGGGATATTGTCTCGCGCGGAGAGTACATTCCCAAGACTACATCTGCAGTAAAAGAAGCCCTTATGCAGGGAAATACGGAAAGCGACTATCTTCTTTTTATAGATGATAAGGCTATAGCTGTTATTGAAGCCAAAAAAGAAGATAATCCTCTCGGCCCGGAAGTGGAGAAACAGGCAGAAAGTTATGCAGTTCATCCACAAAGCTGGTATGGTCTTTGGGTTGATGGGCTTATTCCGCTTGTCTATATGGCAAATGGAAATAAGATTTATTTCAAGAACATGCTCCTGCCGGATAGCGATTACATAGAATTGCCTTCTATGCACACTCCGAAGAAGATGCTGCAGATCATCGGCAAAACGTCGGAATACGGTGCACTTCCTCTTCTGGAGAAGAAAGGTCTGCGTGACTGCCAGTATGATGCAGAGATTGCCCTTGAGAACTCACTCAAAGGCGGCGAAAAGAAAAATCTCGCTGTCCTTGCAACAGGCTCTGGAAAAACCTATCTTGCCTGCCTCGCATCCTATCGTTTATTGAACTATACCTCTGTAAAGCGTGTTCTGTTTCTCGTTGACCGGAACAATCTTGCTCGGCAGACAGAGTCGGAATTCAGCCTGTTCGACAAAACAGAAAATCAGCAGCCTCTCAGTTCACTCTATCAGATCAAGCGCCTGAAAAAGGAAAACGACATCAAGGGCGATGTTATCATTTCCACCATTCAAAAACTTTTTGCAGTGCTCACTGGACAATCACTTGCTGAAGGTAACGAGGATGCCGAAGATGAGATAACAAAAGAAAACGAAGCAAAGTATAAAGACGGCGAACCTGCGGTGCAGTTGCAGGACAAGCTGAAATTGCCGCCTGATTACTTTCAATTTATAGTTGTGGACGAGTGCCATAGATCCATATACGGAAAATGGAAAGCGGTACTGGATTATTTCAAAGACGCAATGATTCTTGGCCTTACAGCCACACCGACTCCCGAAGCCTACGCTTTCTTCAATAACAATATCATCGAGCAATACACCTATGATGACTCTGTCGTGGACGGCGTAAATGTTCCAGCCAGAGTATACAGGATTATCACGGATGTCACCGCTCACGGCGGCACGATAGATAAAAAGTCTAAGGTCGTGGAAACGGTCAGACGTACAGGAGAAAAAGAAACTTATGATGCTCCAACTGATGTTGAATACCATCCACTGGAACTTGACCGCTCAGTTGTAAATAAAGATCAGATTAGGAAAGTGCTGACCGCTTACAGAGATTCGATTTACAGTGACCTATATCCTGAGCGAGAGAAAAAATGGGAATACATTCCAAAGACTCTGATCTTTGCCAAGGATGACCATCACGCGACGGAAATCGTCAATATGACAAAAGAAGTCTTTGGAGAAGTGTTCGAGAGCGGCAAGGTGCCGGAACATTTTGTTCAGAAAATCACATATTCTTCTGGTGATTCCAACGGTCTCATTCGTGACCTCAGAGTTGAGAAGGATTTCCGAATCGCCGTGACAGTAACGCTTGTAGCAACAGGAACCGATGTGAAGCCACTGGAGGTTGTCCTGTTTATGAAGGACGTATTCTCTGAAACACTTTACACGCAGATGAAGGGGCGTGGATGCCGAGTCATCTCGGACGATAAGATAAAGGAAGTCACTCCGAATGCCCAGACGAAGGAATGCTATTACATCGTTGATGCCGTAGGCGTCACAGAGCATGATAAGACCATTCCCGGACCGGGTCCGAATCCTCCAACAGGAAAGACGATGTCGCTTGAGATTCTGCTGGAACATCTATCTCATAATGAACTGAGTGACGAGAACCTGATGCTGCTTCGCAATTACTGTGCAAGTATTCAGCGCCGCTACGAAGACAGCACTCTGTTTGGAAGACACCTCGATTTCTTCATATCGAACTATGGCTTTGCACCGAGGACGATTGCAAACAATATCAACAATGCCTTCGACCAAGGAACTCTGATTGAATACACCAGTCCATCCCAAGATAATTCAATGCGTATGGCGCTGATATATGCGTTAATGAGCAATCTGCAGGCAAGGAAGAAACTTCTGGAAATGCAGCGCGGCTATTTCGTTGAAACGCAGGATGACGATACGCTCCTCTATGCAGGCTTCTCAAAGGAGACGGCAAGGTCTTATATTGACTCCTTCGAGAAATATCTTGAAGACAACAAGGACAGCATGGAAGCTCTGCGCATTATTTACAATTCCGAAGACACAGTTATCACACATACGATGCTTGTTGAATTACGGGACAGACTTCTTGCAGAAAGCAGTCTGTACAGCGCCTACCACATCTGGCAGAATTATAAAATCCTCGATGATGAAGGCAGCGTCGATGAACTTGACAGTAAGGAAAACGTGAATGCACTGACGAACCTTATACAGATCGTGCGGTATGCATACAAGAAAAATCTGAAACTTACAAGCCTGCTTAACGGCTATACGCAGAAGTTCAGCCTGTACTGCGGTCAGCAACAGCGTGTCCTTTCCGAAGCACAGAAAGGCATCATGAAGCAGATTGCCGATTACATTATTGGTGACGGAGCAATCACCCCAGCCGAACTGAACACGGTCGATACCGATCTCTGGAGAAGCGCAATTATGAGTTTTGGCGCTCCGGTGCTTACGGACGAAATGCAGACATTATCAAAATTTATATTAAGGGCGGCATAACAAATGACAAATCAGAAAAGCGAATCGGCATTATTAAATAAGGTGTGGAACATAGCGAATGTCCTTGCTGCGGCAGGCGTTGGCTTCACAGATTATATAACACAGCTTACTTACATCCTCTTTCTCAAAATGGACGATGAAAAAGAAAAACTCGGTCTCGGCAGTTCAATCCCTGACGGATATAAGTGGAAAGATCTCGCCGAACTGAGCGGACAGGATCTGATCGATAAGTACGAGGAAATCCTGAAAGAACTCTCCGACACAGACGGTCTCATCGGTACCATCTTCACAAAGGCTACCAACAAGATCGACCGCCCGGCCATGCTTGCCAAGGTCATCGAAATGGTATCAGAAGAAAACTGGTACATGATGGAGGGCGATTTCAAGGGTGCAATCTACGAGTCTATCCTTGAGAAGAATGGACAGGATAAAAAGAGCGGTGCCGGGCAGTATTTCACTCCAAGGTCACTAATCTCAGCAATAGTGGATGTGGTAGATCCAAAGATCACGGAAACGGTTGCAGATCCTTGCTGCGGCACAGGCGGCTTCTTACTTGCTGCCTACGAACACATGAAGACACAGAGCAAGGATATAGAAAGACAGAAGTTCCTGAAAAACGATGCTCTCTCCGGTGCGGATAACACATCCCTTGTCGTGACGCTTGCATCGATGAACCTGTATCTGCATGATATCGGGATAAACAAGAGTCCAATTGCTTATAAGGATTCCCTGATCGACACATCCGATAAGGTCTACGATGTGATCATGACGAATCCGCCCTTCGGTACACGTCCTCAGGGCAGCGTTGAGGTTTCCGCAAACAGACTGGAATTCATCAAGACGTCCGATAACCAGGTCAATTTCCTGCAGCACATCATGTCCATCGTCAGGACAGGCGGTCGTGTCGGTGTTGTCCTCCCGGATAGCGTACTGACAGATACCGGTTCTACGGAAAAGGTGCGTGAAAAGCTGATGAAGGACTTCAATCTTCACACGATCCTGCGCTTGCCGACCGGAATTTTCTATGCGAACGGCGTCAAGACGAACGTTCTCTTTTTTGAAAAGGGAGAACCGACCAAGGATATATGGGTGTATGACTATCGTACAGGCATTAAGCATACACTTGCTACAAAACCGATGACAAGAGCACATCTGCAGGAGTTCGTTGACTGTTACTGCTCTGGTCATATGGAAGACAGGAAGCAGACCTATTCCGAAGAAAATCCGAACGGAAGATGGAGATGCTTTACGGAGGAAGATGTCAAAAAGGCTGATAATCTCGATTTCAAGTGGCTTGACCTTGAAGAGAAGGATGAGCGTACAATTACAGAAGTCCTTGATGATATGCAGGATGAATCAGATGGCATTGCTGCTGCAGTCGCATCCCTGAAAGAATTGCTGGGAGGGATTGAAGCGTGATAGATACAGAGGCACTTAGAAGCAAAATTCTTACTTTTGCAATGCACGGTGAATTATCAGAGCAGAAAGATAGTGATGGCGCAGCTATTCCTAAAGAGATGAAGGTTGAACTGTTGCCGGAAAGCGACAAACCACATACTATACCTGATAATTGGGCATGGGTGCGTATAAATGAAATAATATCGAAAGATTTAGGCGGAGGAACGCCAAGCAAATCGGTACATGAATATTGGGATAATGGTAGTATCCCATGGGCTACCGTAAAGGATTTTTCATCTGCCAAAAACGGAGTATTGTCAGATACGATTGACCATATAACGCAAAATGGTTTAGATAACAGTGCCTCAAACATGGCTGATGAAGACGCCATAATTGTATGCATGAGAATGGCACTTGGAAAAGTTGTGAGATTCTCTAAACCTATGGCGATAAACCAGGATTTACGCGCTCTATGGTTAAAACCATTTGTAGATCAAGATTTCTTTGTTTATTATTATCAGACTTTAAAAATTGAGGGGCGTGGAATGACCGTCTCGGGGATAAGGAAAAATGAACTTATGAATTATCCTTTCCCGGTACCACCGCTTGCAGAGCAGATAAGGATTGTAAAAATAGTTGATGAACTTTTTAATGTCCTTGCAACTATAGATGGCCTCCAGGCACGTTATACATCTGACCGCGATGTGCTGAAAGGCAAACTCATCGATGCTGCAATCTGCGGTAAGCTGACGAAGCAGCTGCCGGAGGACGGCACTGCGGAAGAACTATATCAGCAAATACAGGAAGAAAAGAAGCGCCTTGAGAAAGAAGGAAAACTGAAAAAGAGCAAGAAGCTGCCGGAAATAACCGAAGATGAGATTCCGTTTGATATTCCGGCAAATTGGAAATGGGTAAGAATTTGTGATATATTCGATCTTCAATCCGGAAAAAATATAACGGCATCAGATATTTATGATGATAAGACAAGTGAGCATCATTTCCCATGTTATGGTGGTAATGGATTAAGGGGATTTGTTTCTGAAAGCAATCGATGTGGCGACTTTGCATTAATCGGGCGTCAGGGTGCTTTATGCGGAAATATCAATTTTGCACACGGTGATTTCTATGCAACTGAACATGCTGTTGTGGTTAATCATTTTGGCATTTGTGATTATAAATGGACAGGGATGTTCCTTAATGCACTTAATCTTAATCAATATGCTACAGCAACAGCACAACCAGGTTTGGCTGTTGGTAAAATTAATAAGGTCTTGATTCCTCTGCCTCCTCTCAATGAGCAAGAACGTATCGTAAATTGTTTGGACAGTTTATTTGTGAATCTGTAGGCTGCCTATGGGAAGAAAAAATTACGAGAAAGATTGCTTCGACTATGCCTGCAAAGACATTAAGCAGTTGAGACGTTGGAAGGATATCTCTGCCGAGCATCAGGAGCGCCCGGATTTCATTTTTCTTAATGGCGATAAAAGAATTGGATTAGAGCATTTTCTTATAGACACTCTTCTGAACGAGAAGCAGGATTCGCAAAGCCGTCACCGGGAGCACGATATCTACAAGGTATATGACAAATATAAGGATGGCGGATACGACCGCAATCCGGAAGGCGCTCTCCATGGCATAGAGAATCTGTTTAACAAAGATCTTAAAACCGAAATCGACTTTGATTACCAGGTATTCATTAGCACACTCACAGAAGTGTTCAACAAGCATCTGTCGCGTGTAGAGGAGTATCGGTCACAGGGACTCGAAAGCCTCGGCTTTCTGATGGAGATACAAGTTCCTCGGATGGAATACCTCGTCACCGATATGAACCTGCGGATACATAAGCAGTGCCTCAACGAATTTCCTCTGACGGCAGATATGTGGAAAGTGGTCTCTCAGTTTGACAAGATCGACTTCCTGATCATCACCGTAATCGACGGTTTCAGAAACAGGCACCATTCCTATATGGTCGATAAAACATACAAGCCGAAGCTTTATCATCGCTTTGATCTTGTCAATCAGGGCTTGCCGTGGCACATGAAGCTGAACGTGATCAAGGATAACGATGAATAAAACGGCCAGACATGAGGCTTTCTCACATCTGACCGTTATTCTTTTGCTCCGCTTAGAGGCTGTTCTTAAAGACCTTGTTTTCCAAAATCCCTAAGTCCGACCATCTAACGTGAGGCTATTTATTCAACTATTGAAATGCTTTAAGAATCAAAGCTTAGGGCCTGCCTCAACAAGAGCCTTGCCGTCTGCGTTTGTCTCATACTTCTTGAAGTTCTTCTGGAAACGTGCTGCAAGATCCTGAGCCTTCTTGTCCCATTCAGAAGCATCCTTGTATGTGTCACGAGGATCAAGTATGCCTGTGTCAACACCGGGAAGCTGTGTAGGTACTTCGAAATCGAAAACAGGAATCTTCTTTGTAGGAGCCTTGAGTACATCGCCTGAAAGGATAGCGTCGATGATTCCGCGTGTATCCCTGATGGAGATTCTCTTTCCTGTGCCGTTCCAGCCTGTGTTAACGAGGTAAGCCTTGGCGCCTGACTTCTTCATCTTCTTTACGAGCTCCTGAGCGTACTTTGTAGGGTGAAGCTCGAGGAATGCCTGACCGAAGCAAGCTGAGAATGTAGGTGTAGGCTCTGTTATACCGCGCTCTGTACCTGCAAGCTTTGCAGTAAATCCGGAAAGGAAGTAATACTGTGTCTGTTCAGGTGTGAGGATAGAAACAGGAGGGAGTACGCCGAAAGCATCAGCTGAAAGGAAAATAACGTTCTCTGCAGCAGGGCCTGATGAAACATCGCGGACCTTCTGAACGATATTTGTAATATGGTCAATAGGGTATGATACACGGGTGTTCTCTGTAACTGACTTGTCTGCAAAATCAATCTTGCCGTCAGCATCTACAGAAACGTTCTCGAGAAGAGAATTTCTCTTGATAGCGCCATAGATATCAG
Source organism: Mageeibacillus sp. (assembly GCA_022484595.1). Taxonomy (GTDB): domain Bacteria; phylum Bacillota; class Clostridia; order Saccharofermentanales; family Saccharofermentanaceae; genus Saccharofermentans. The sequence continues at coordinate 7,295 of JAKVLB010000001.1, forward strand.
GCTCAGCGTCCTTGTCAAGGTTGATAACCTTAGCGTAGCAGCCGCCCTCATAGTTAAATACGCCTTCATCATCCCAGCCGTGCTCGTCGTCACCGATAAGGAGTCTCTTAGGATCAGTTGAAAGTGTTGTCTTGCCTGTTCCGGAAAGTCCGAAGAAAATTGCCGTATGCTCACCCTTGAGGTCAGTATTTGCAGAGCAGTGCATAGAAGCCATGCCCTCGAGCGGCTTGTAGTAGTTCATCATTGAGAACATACCCTTCTTCATCTCTCCGCCGTACCATGTGTTGAGGATAACCTGCTCCTTGGAAGTAATGTTGAACATTACAGCTGTCTCAGAATTGAGACCGAGCTCCTTAAAGTTATCTACCTTGGCAAAAGATGCTGTATAAACCTTGAAGTCAGGAACGAAGTTTGCCTGTTCTTCAGCAGTAGGCTTAATGAACATATTTCTTACGAAATGAGCCTGCCAAGCAACCTCCATGATGAAACGGACTGCCATTCTCGAGTTCTTGTTAGCTCCGCAGAAAGCATCAACAACGTAGAGATTCTTGTTGGAAAGTTCCTTGATTGCGATTTCCTTGACAGCAGCCCATGCTTCAGCTGAAGCGGGGTGGTTATCATTCGGATAATCAGGTGTTGTCCACCATACCGTGTTCTTGGAGTTCTCATCCATAACGATGTACTTATCCTTAGGAGAACGTCCTGTATAAATACCTGTCATTACGTTAACGGTATCAAGTTCAGTAAGCTGACCCTTCTCGTAGCCTTCAGGTGCAGCCATCTCATCGTTGAAGAGCTCTTCATACGAAGGATTGTACTTGATGCTCTTGACGCCGTTAATGCCATACTGTGTCAAATCAATGTTTGCCATGTTAGTGACCTCTTTTCTTTAAAATTAACACTGTCATTATAACTCTTGAACATGAATAATTTGTTCGTAAAATTTACAATAATGATGTCAAAATGCGTGAAAATTGTATTAATCTTGCGGATAAATTTGTTATTCCGTCAGAATGATTTTCATTTTTGTCGCTTTTCGAAAAGTATATTTACGCTATTTGGATATTTGGACATCTCTGTCGACCGATTTGTTCTTTTTGCCTGATATTATGAGGTTGATGAGCTTCGTGTCGACCGCATGCAGAATCGCGGCTAATGTAATACTTCCCATAAATGTTGCAAAATAATACATAAATGTATTGTTTACGTTGCAGAACAAAAGGAAAATCCTGTGCGACAGGTATAGTTCGAGTGATATTCTACCGAGAAAATCAAGAGCTTTATTAGAGAATTTGAACTTCATCATTATTATCACCAGTGTAAGCACAAATACTATAGAAGCGGGAAGCGCGGCCAGATAGGTTTTGAACTTGTCCATATAGCCCATATAATTGCCATGTTCGGTCCAGTAGCCGAATTCTCCGGCTACTTTGCGTGACCAGATGAAAAGAAGTATGAATCCGGCAATACCGACCGGGGCGATTACGTAGTAGGTCTTCTTGCAGAAAGCTTCAATCGGTTTTCTGAATTTTGCATAGAGCATTCCTACGAAGAACAGCCACAGCTCGTTATACCACCACTCACCCTTGAACCATGTCCCTGCACTCGGAGTTGTGGTGTCGTGACCCTGAAACAGCGAAAATGCTGTCAGTCCGGCAATGAAAATCGCCATTAGCGGGAAAGACAGCCAGTCTTTCTTTATGAATCTGAACAGTAAATAGAAAGCAAGATACAGAATCGCTATGACGACGATGTACCACATGTGGTTGTTGAATAATACGATGCCTGTAAGATATTTGATCTTGAGCGATACATCTGCCTTGAGAAAACCCTGTGTATCATTCGTGAGAAGGTCAATTATAAGAAAAGCAAGACTGCATACGTAGAAAGGGATGACTATCTTTGAGAAACGTTTCCTGAAGAATGTCTTGAGATATCCGGGCTTTGTCTTATAGCTGAGATAAAGACCGTAGCCAGAGAAAAACAGAAATACACCGGTAAAAAGAACGCCGCAGTCATTAAAGACCGTAATAGGACCGAGATCCTTCTGAGCAAAGTTCGACGCCGTCTGCGTGAGATGATGTGTCATGATAAGCAGAGCCATCATTCCCTGAACCCCTTTTGCTACAGATAAATCGATGTAATCCTCGTGAATTGCCGACTGTCTGAAGCCCGCAAATTTTACTCCGCTGACAAGAATCAGAAAAAGAGCAATAAGAAATAGATTGATAACGTTTGGCATAATATTTCCCCCATTAAAAATTTGTATAAGAATAGTCAAAAATATTATCGCGGTCAATAAATTTTCATGCTGATATTGAGAAAAAATGCACAAATTTTGATATGTCAAATACAGCAAAATGCGAGTAAAAAAAACCATATCTTCATATAACGGAAGATATGGCATATGGTGGGGCTGGTGGGACTTGAACCCACATGATTTTAAGGTCGGCAGATTTTGAGTCTGCTGCGTCTGCCATTCCGCCACAACCCCGAGCGTCAAAGCAAGGTAATTATAGACAAGCAATAATTATTTGTCAATTTTAGACGCTGATATTGATTTTGAATTGCACTCAGTTTAAACTCAGTGCATTGGTTCTTTAAGCGACCCGGCGAGGTCGTAAGGGCATATTAATATCCTTATATTTGCCGGGCGTGTCATAAACAGAGCTGAAAGGAGTTAATATGGTACTTGTTCCAAGTCATACACTGATGGACGCGGCTGCTGTCAACAGGGCACTCGTCAGAATTTCACATGAGATTGTAGAACAGAACAGCGGTCTTGATAATGTTGCCATTATCGGCATACAGAAGCGTGGAGTGCCGCTCGCCTCAAGGATAAGAAAAAATCTTGAAGAGATCGAAGGTGTCAGGGTTCCGATGGGAATACTTGATATCACATTCTACCGCGATGATTTATCGACACTCAGCGCGCACCCGGTTGTAAACGGCACTGACATTCCATTTGACGTAAACGATAAAAAAATAATACTGATTGATGATGTTCTCTATACAGGCAGAACCACAAGGGCTGCGATAGAGAACATTTTCGATATGGGGAGGCCTGCAAATATTCAGCTTGCCATCCTTATAGACCGCGGTCACAGGCAGCTGCCGTTCAGGGCTGACTATGTCGGAAAGAATGTGCCGACTTCGTTAAGCGAGCACATTGATGTTGAAGTAACGGAAGTTGACGGCAATGACCGCGTGCTTCTGCTCAAGGAGGAATAAGATGGGACTTAAGAGCAAAGATCTTCTTGGTATGAAGCAGCTGACGCCTGAGGAGATTATGGAGATTCTTGATACAGCGAAAACCATGAAGCTTGTTATTGCTTCCTCCAATAAGAAGACTTCACACCTTCAGGGCAAGTCTGTTGTTACGCTGTTTTATGAGAACAGCACGAGGACAAGGCTGTCATTCGAACTTGCTTCAAAGTACATGGGCTCGGCTTCTGCAAACATAACGACTTCGGGAAGCTCGGTAGCAAAGGGTGAATCGCTGCTTGATACGGCGAGAACGATTGATATGATGGGAACTGACATAATAATAATGAGACATAACCAGTCCGGTGCCCCTCATTTTATTGCGCCACATCTCAAGGCTTCGGTTGTCAACGCCGGCGACGGCATGAATGAACATCCGACGCAGGCACTTCTCGATATGCTTACGATGTATGAGAGATTCGACACCTTTGAAGGTAAGAATATTGCTATCTGCGGTGATGTTTACCACAGCCGTGTTGTCAGATCAAATGCAATCGGTCTGTCAAAGCTCGGTGCGCATGTTACGGTGTACGGACCGAGAACGATGATGCCTGTAGGAATAGAGAAGATGGGTGTAAGAGTTGCTGACAGCGTTGAAGATGCCGTCAGAGACGCTGATGCCGTAATGGGACTTAGAGTTCAGCTTGAAAGACAGCAGAAATCACTTTTCCCGTCAGTTGCCGAATATTCAAGATTCTATTCAATTACACAGGATATGCTGGCACTTGCCAAGCCTGATGCTTTCCTTATGCATCCGGGACCCTGCAATCACGGAGTTGAACTTCCGACTGCGGTTTATGACTGCGAACAGTCAGTTATCAATGAACAAGTTACCAACGGAGTAGCTGTGAGAATGGCAGTTTTATATCTGCTGATGGCAAGGAGAAACAATCTATGAGAACAATTCTTAAGAACTGCAAAGTGGCCGGCAGACCCGGACAGAATGTCATTTATATCGACGGCGGTAAATTTGCCGATGCCTTTGAGGAATCCGCCGCAGACGAAGTAATCGATGTGAAGGGCAGAACAGTCGTTCCGGGACTTGTTGACATGCATATTCATCTTAGAGAACCCGGATATGAGTATAAGGAAACAATCGCGACAGGATGCGCGAGCGCGGCAAAAGGCGGATATACAAGTGTCTGTCCTATGCCTAATACAAAGCCTGTTGCCGATAACGCAGCTGTTATTGAAGCTGTTGTAAAGAAAGCGCAGGAGGCCGGACTTTGCAGAGTATATCCAATAGGTGCCGCCACAAAAGGTATCGAAGGTGATCAGATATCCGAGATGGGACTTATGAAGGAAGCGGGTATAGTTGCTGTTTCTGATGACGGACGGCCGATTAAGAACGCCGGAATCATGCGCAAGGTCCTTGAATATTCTTCGGACTTTGACCTTCCGGTTCTCAATCACTGTGAAGACAAAGACCTTTCTGAAGGTGCAATGAATGAGGGTGAGGTATCCACATCTATAGGAATAAGAGGCATTCCCACAGCAGCGGAAGACATTATGATTGCAAGAGACATAATTCTTTCTGAATATCTTAATATTCCCGTACATATCTGTCATGTCAGCACAATGGGCGGCGTGAGGATGATAAGGGAGGCAAAGGCACGCGGGGTAAAGGTTACCTGTGAGACCTGCCCGCACTATTTCACCATGACGGACAGGCTTTGCGAAAATTATGACACCAACTTCAAAATGCATCCGCCGCTTCGCACTGAAGAACACAGACTGGCGATAATTGCAGGAATTAAGGACGGAACCATTGACGCGATAGCGACGGACAATGCACCTCATCACCAGGATGAGAAGGAATGTGAATTCTCGAACGCTATGAACGGAATATTAGGTTCTGAAACTGCGTTCGCTTTAGGGTATACTTATCTTGTCAGGACAGGAGAGATTACTCTTGAACGTCTTGTGGAACTCATGTGCCACAACCCGTCTATGATTCTGAAGCTCGGCAGAGGCGGTATGAATACCGGAGACGATGCCGATCTTGCAGTATTCGACGTTGATAATGAGTTTGTTTTCGACAAGAACAGTATGCTGTCAAAGTCGCGCAATACACCTTATGACGGATGGAAGCTCTATGGTGAGACAATTATGACAATCATGGGAGGAAAGAAGACTTATGAGAAACTTTGCTGACGATCTGGTGAGGAAAATCGCGCAATGCGGCAATCCGACAGTGATGGGTCTTGATCCAAAGCTCGAGTATATTCCGGATTCAATCAAGGAACATGCCGAACAGGTGTTTCCGGACGAGCCGCTCAAAGCTACAGCCAAGGCAATCTGGCTTTTCAACAAGGTGCTTATTGACAGTGTCTGCGACATAATTCCTGCTGTCAAACCTCAGTTTGCATACTATGAGATGTACGGCGTTGAAGCCATCAAGACTCTTGCGCTTACAATCAAATATGCACAGAAGAAGGGAATGCTCGTAATAGCTGACTGCAAGAGAAACGACATAGGTTCAACCGCGTCTGCCTACGCTGAGAGTATTCTCGGCAATACAGATGTTCTATTAAACGAGAACAGAACAATGTTTGGTGCTGACAGCGCGACTGTAAACGCCTATCTTGGCATTGACGGGGTAAAACCGTTCATCGATGTGTCGGCAAGAGAAGGCAGGGGTCTGTTCTGTCTTGTAAGAACTTCTAATCCTTCAGCCGGAGATATTCAGGACCTTGTTCTGTCTGACGGACGCAAGGTTTACGAGGCCGTTGCCGATAAGGTCAATGAATGGGGCGTAAGCCTTAAGGGAGAAGAGGGTTTCTCTTCACTCGGCGCCGTTGTCGGTGCCACATGGCCTGAACAGGCTGTCGATGCCAGAAAGAGAATGCCGGAAGCATTGATTCTTGTTCCGGGTTACGGCGCTCAGGGTGCCGGAGCAGACAGCGCGGTAGCATCATTCACTGCTGACGGCAGAGGTTCAATAGTCAATGCATCGAGGAGCCTTATGTGTGCATGGAAGAACAGGAGCGACCTTGATCCTGATGATTTTGCCACGGCTACACGTGATGAAGCCATAAATATGAGAAACAGCCTTAACGAAGCTCTGAAGAATCGTAAGTATATCTGAGGTAAGTGATGGAATATAAGAAAGAATACAAATGCAGCGTTCTGTCCAGAGAAATGCTTCTCGGAGACACTGCGTATATTGAGCTGAACTGTCCTGATATTGCGCGGACAGCCAGACCGGGACAGTTTGTAAATGTATCCTGTTCGAAATTTCTCAAGCGGCCGTTCGGTATTGCTTCTGTTGACCGTGACAGCGGAAGCTTTTTTATAGGTGTCAAATCAATCGGATCCGGTACAGGCGAGATAATTACACTTGACCGAGGTGATGAAGTTGATGTGCTTGGTCCGTTGGGAAACGGCTTTGATCTGGATTCATTCGGCTCATATATTCTTGTGAGCGGCGGAACCGGCGTTTTCCCGGTTAATTTTGCAGCACAGTATCTGGAATCCTCCGGTAAGAATTTTACCGTTGTTCAGGGCTTCAGAGACGCATCGCAGGTGGTGCTCAACAGACCTTCATATGTCCTGACTACGGACTCCGGCGATTGCGGAATCAAAGGAACGGCCATTGCAGGTCTTGATACTCTTGATAAATGTGTATGCGGCAGTTCTTCATGCATTATCTGCGTCGGACCGGTTCCGATGATGAAGGCCGTAAGCGGCTGGGCATTGAATCATTCAATGAAGTGCTATGTGTCAATGGAGCAGCGGATGGCATGCGGAGTAGGCATCTGCCTGTGCTGTATTGTCAAAGTAAAAGCTGATAACAAAGACGGTTTTGTAAATGTCCGTTGCTGCAAAGACGGACCGGTATTTGACAGTAGTGAGGTGATCTGGTGAGTTCCGTATCTGTAAAAGTTGGGAGTGTTCCCCTTAAAAGTCCTCTTATTCTTGCGTCCGGAACCTGCAATTTCGGCCGTGAATTAGCCGGATATTATGATCTGTCAATTCTGGGCGGAATGTCTTCAAAGGGTCTGACTGTCAATCCGAGAGCAGGCAACTCCGGTGTCAGAGTGGCTGAAGCCGACTCCGGTATGCTCAACTCGGTTGGGCTTCAGAATCCCGGTGTTGATTATTTTATTGAACACGACCTTGATTTTATGAAGTCAACGGGTGCTGCCGTGATTGTAAATGTAGCGGGTCACTGCTTTGATGATTATCTTGAGATGTGCCGTAAACTTGACAAGTATTCTTCGTTGATAGATGTACTGGAAATCAATCTGTCATGCCCGAACGTAAAGGCCGGATGCATGACGATAGGATCTGATCCGGAAGCCGTAAAACACCTTGTGTCTAAATTGAGAAAAGCAACAGGGCTTCCGCTCTGGGTCAAACTTACTCCGAATGTCACCGATATCAGAGCCACTGCACTTGCGGCGCAGGAAGGCGGCGCGGATGCTGTTGTACTTATAAACACACTGCTCGGAATGAAGATTGACATCCGCACAAGAAGGCCTGTGCTTAACAACAATACAGGCGGTTATTCGGGTCCCGCTGTCAAGCCGGTTGCCGTAAGAATGGTTTCAGAGTGCTATCAGGTTCTGGATATTCCTATTGTCGGCTGCGGAGGAATAAGCTGTGCCGATGATGTGATCGAATTTATGATTGCCGGAAGTTCGGCCGTAGAAATCGGAACGGCAAACCTTATTCATCCTACATGCCCGGTCGGAATCACGGAGGATCTCGTCAGGTATTCCGAGGAGAACAACATATCATTAAGTGAATTAACAGGCTCTTTGAAGCTCTGGTAATATTGGGAGGATATACAATGGCAGACAAAATAGCAGAGGCTCTGTTCGAGACAAAAGCAATCAAGGTTGCTCCGTCAGATACGCCTTTCTGGTATACATCCGGAAGGCTCGGACCGTTCTTTATCAACACTCATTTTCTTCTCGAAAATGAGGCGGCAGCGGGAGAAGTTCTCAAGAGGATAGAAGCAGCCATAAAGGACGACAGAAAGACCGCGCCATCGAAGATTTTCGACATGCTTCTTGCTTATTACAACAAGAACGGCACATTCAGAATGACGATGGATATACTGGCCAAGATGGCATCAGAGCTTGATTTTGACTATATTTCCGGCGGCGAGAGAAGAGATTTCTTTTTCTCAATGATGCCGGCATATCTGCTTGGAAAGCCTCACCTTACGATTTATAAAGACTTAACCTGCTGCTATAACGAGGATTTGACAGCAGACGGAATTACAGCGCCTGAGCTTAAAGGCAGGAAAGCTCTCCATATAGCGGATCTTGTGACGGAAGCCTCAAGCTATGAGAGGGCATGGATACCTGTTATTCGCGGTCTTGGTTCTGATATTACGGATACAATCGCCGTTGTTGACCGTCACCAGGGCGGTCTCGAAGTACTTGCCAATATGGGTGTTGCTCTTCATGCCATCACAGGTATCAATAAAGATTTATTCGAGGAAGCCTTCAGAAATGGTATTATAGATGAGGCTCAGAAGGAACTTGTATTGAGATTTCTCAAATCTCCGAACGATTACATGACTGACTTTATTAAGGCAAACCCTGACTTCATAAAGGAACAACTTGCGCTTGGAGGAAAGACAAGAGAACGTGCCGAGCTTGCTATCGAGAAAGGATACTGCCAACTATGAAGAATCCGTATGATAATCTTTACGATGTAACTGAAGTACATAACCTTCGTGACGTGATCAAGAAACGTGTGAGAGAATTTCCGGAGAATCCGGTTTTTCTTGTAAAGAGCAAGAGAGGCGGGCAGTATGAACCGATCTCAAGCGAGAAGTACGATCACGACATAGACAGCCTTGGCACTTATTTTATGAACAGTGTGAAGAAAGGCTCAAGAGTTGCGATTTTCGCTGAGACCAGATATGAATGGTATGTGACATATCTTGCTACTACGAACGGAACAGGATGTATTGTTCCTCTCGATAAGGAGCTTCCGGTAAACGACGTTCTTAATATGCTTGACAGAGCAGCGACGGACATTGTTGTATTCTCAAAATCAAAGCTCGAAATAATCAATCAGGTTTATGGAAAATGCGCCTCAGTAAAGCAGTATATCTGTATGGATGATATCAATGACGAGCGTTTCTTAAGTTTCAGCAGGTGCATGAGCGAGGGTGAGAGCAGACTTGCCGCAGGAGACAAGATTTTTACAGAAGCTACTATCGACCCTGAAGAGATGACAATACTTCTGTTCACTTCCGGTACAACAGCAAAATCAAAAGCCGTTATGCTATGCCAGAGAAACATCTGCAAGAATCTGATGTCAATGTTTTCAATGTTATATATCGACAGGAACGACGTCTGGCTGTCGGTTCTTCCGCTGCATCATACTTATGAGTGCACCTGCGGTTTCCTCGGTCAGGTATACAGAGGCACAACTGTTGCAGTCTGTGAGGGTCTCAGGTATATCCAGCAGAACCTTCAGGAAGTCAAACCTACATGTATTCTTATGGTTCCGGTTATGCTTGAACTCTTCTACAAGAAGATAATGAAGCAGGTCAACAGTGATCCAAAGACGGCGAAAAAGCTGAATACAGGCATTAAGATAGCCAATGCTCTTCATTTCAGCGTCGGAATGAGAAGAAAAATGTTCAAGCAGATTCACGATATTTTCGGCGGCAGGATGCGTCTTATAATTTTGGGCGGAGCACCTGTAAAACCGGAGATTCTGTCCTTCTTCCAGAGTATGGGATTTCTCTGCGTGCAAGGCTACGGATTAACAGAATGCGCGCCTATCCTTGCATTGAACCGCGACAAGTTCTTCAAGAATGAGTCTGCCGGACTTCCGCTTCCAGGCTGTACTGTCAAGATTCTGAATCCTGACGAGAACGGTATCGGAGAATTCATATCCAAGGGCGACAATAATTTTATGGGATATTACAATGACCCTGAGAATACTGCAATAGCGCTTGATTCTGACGGTTTTTATCACACAGGCGACTTGGGATATATTGACAAGGACGGTTTTTGCATCATTACAGGACGCAAGAAGAATGTTATAATTGCCAAGAATGGTAAGAATGTATTTCCGGAGGAGATTGAGTACCTTTTGTCGCTTTCTCCTTATGTTGCCGAATCTGTTGTGTCCGGAGTGTTGGACAGCGTCAGGGATGACATAGTTATCACTGCCACTATCTTCCCGGATATAGATGAAATCAAGTCAAGGCTCGGTCTTGACAGGGATCCTGATGAGAATCAGATCATGGATTGCCTCAAGGATTCCGTGGCTGAAGCCAACGACAGACTCGAGAATTACAAGAAAATCAAGAAGACTGTTCTGAGAATGACAGAATTCGAGAAGAATACGTCAAGGAAGATTATGCGTTACTGATATTGATTTTCAGTCAGTTGCATTGCCTCTTGCTCCGGCGTATTCGGAAGTAAGAGGTTTTTTTATGTTTAATGATGCTGATGTAGGCAGGATACTTGATGCGTGTCTGTCAGGTTCTGCAGATTATGCCGAAGTATTTCAGGAAGAGGGGCATTCACGCTCAGTCTCGCTCCTTAACGGCAGGGTTCTGAAGGCCGGAACGTCTTATTCGTCCGGCACCGGAATCAGGCTTCTTGCAGGTACAAATTCTGTATACGTTTATTCAAATGAGAATGACGCGGAGGCACTCATAAAGCTTGCAACAGAGGCTTCATGCGCGGCTTCGGGCGGCACCTGCAATCAGGTGTCAACAGGCAGATCTCAGCCTGACAGACTTGTGCGTACATCTGAAAAGCTTGTCAAGACCGATCCTATGCAGATTCCAAAGTCTACCGTCGTCGAGAAGCTACGTGCGGCGTCGGAGTACGCACTGTCAGTATCTCCTATGATTACGCAGGCAGCTGCCGGATTCAACTGCACAGACAGGGTTGCCAGGGTTACAAATACAAGGGGTGTAAACAGGGAAGACGAGACTGAGAGAATCAGATTCTCTGTTGAGACGGTAGCGACAAAGGATAACGAGAAGCAGACCGGAAGAATTGCGCCCGGAACTATGTGCGGGTATGAGTTTTTCGACAACTACCCGCTTGAAGAGAAGACCCGTGAGTGCTGTGACACTGCCATACGAATGGTCAACTGCGGCTATGCGCCATCCGGCAAAATGGCTGTAGTTCTGAGCAACGGCTTCGGCGGAGTTATTTTTCACGAGGCCTGCGGACATGCTCTTGAAGCAACATCTGTGGGAATCGGGAGTTCATACTTTAAGGATATGCTCGGAAAACAGATTGCTTCACCGATTGTAAGTGCGAGGGACAACGCCAGAATAGCCGGCGGCTGGGGTTCATATGATACTGATGACGAGGGCAATCAGTCATCAGACCTGCTCCTTATTGAGAACGGAATACTTAAGAATTATCTTGTAGATGAACTCGGTTCACGAAGAATGGGCATGAAGCCCACAGGATGTTCAAGACGTCAGGATTATACTTATGCGCCGACATCACGCATGAGCAACACATATATCTGCAATGGTACATCAACACCGTCAGAGATTATATCCAACACTGAGTACGGTCTGTATTGTACACAGCTCGGCGGGGGATCCGTTGATACATCGACAGGTGATTTCAATTTTGCCGCAAATGAGGCGTTCATTATCCGCAACGGCAGAATATGTGAGCCGGTAAGAGGCGCGACGCTTATAGGCAAAGGTCAGGAGATACTTAAAAATATCGATATGTGCGGCAATGACCTGGAACATGAAGCAGGCGTTTGCGGTTCAGTGTCGGGCGGCGTTCCGGTCACCGTAGGTCAGCCTACAATTCGAGTGTCCTCCATTCTTGTCGGCGGACGCGATTCAATGTAAGGAGATATTCAAATGGATATAAACAGTGCAGAAGAATTTATGCAAAAGCTTATCGAGAAGGCCGCAGCATATGGCTTTGAAGATGCTGAAGCAGCATATTCATCGAGCGGTTCAATGTCTCTTTCGATTCTTAACGGCGAGGTATCAAGCTACGAGAACAGTACAGAACAGGAGATTACGTTCAGAGGATACAAGAACGGTCAGATGGGTTACAGCAGCACAGGATGTTTCGATGATGACGCTGTCAGATTCATGCTGGAAGCGGCTTCGGAGAACTGCGAGGTCCTTGATGATGAAGACAGGGAGTTTATCTACTGTGATGAGAATCATAAGATAATGAAATTCTCTCAGATTACCGAAGCATATAAAAACAATACCTATGGCAGCTTCAAAAAGCTTGGTCTTGAGATTGAAGCGGCAATTCTCGCCCTTGATAAAAGAATAGATGCAGTTGATTACCTTGAGCTGTCGTGCAGTACAGGTCCCGTGATGATTATAAATTCCAAAGGCCTTCACCTGTACAGAGATTCCGATTCTGTATTTATAGTTGCGCAGGCGCGCGCTACAGATGATGACGGAAGCGTAAAGAGCGGTGGACATTACTGGTTCGGCAATGATATTTCCATGTTTGATCTGCAGTCATTTATGAAGGTTTTCGCTCATAAGATACTTGATAAGCTCGGTGCGAAATCATGCAGTTCGGGCTGTTACAGAACCATTATTGAAGCAGAGGCGTTTGTACAGCTTCTTTCGACGTTCTTCGGTGTGTTCTCATCTAATGCGATGCAGAAAGGACTTTCTCTGCTTAAAGGCAGGGAAGGCGAGAAGATCGCTTCAGAATGTCTTACGATCAAGGAAGTACCGATGTATGACAAAGCCCTGGTTAAGGTGCCGTTTGATGATGAGGGCGTACTTACTACCGAGAAGAACATTATCGGGAAAGGCATTTTCGAGACCGCCCTGTATAATCTCAAGACGGCATATAAAGAAGGACGGGCTTCGACAGGCAACGGCTTTAAGAACGGAAATTCTACAGGCATAACATACACCAATCTTCTGGTCGAACCGGGATCATCGAGCCTTGAAGAGCTTGCTGCGGAAGCCGGTGACGGAATAATGATTACCGATCTGTCAGGTCTTCATGCCGGTGCAAATACTATCAGCGGTGACTTTTCACTGCTTTGCGAAGGATTTCTGATTAAGAACGGAAAGATATCTTCACCGGTTGAGCAAATTACAGTTTCGGATAATTTTTATGACATCTTACTAAAGATTATATCGGTCGGTAATGATATAATTAACTCTCCGGATGCTCTGGGCGAGACATTCGTTCCTTCGGTTCTGGTTAGTGAAATGAGTATTTCAGGTGAGTCCTGATTTTATGTTTAAAGGAGAAAAAGAGATGAGCAATTCAATTGAGACAAAGTGTCTTCATGCAGGTTATAACCCGGGAAACGGCGAACCGAGGCAGGTGCCGATTTATCAGAGCACAACATGGAAGTATTCTACTTCCGATGACATGGGTAGGCTGTTTGATCTTGAAGCTTCAGGTTATTTCTATACAAGACTGCAGAATCCTACAAATGACTATGTTGCCGCAAAGCTTTGTGCACTTGAAGGCGGAGCTGCCGGAATGCTGACGTCTTCTGGTCAGGCTGCGAATTTCTTTGCTGTCTTTAATATCTGCGAAGCAGGTGATCATTTTATAGCATCTTCATCTATCTACGGCGGAACATACAATCTTTTCGGAGTTACAATGGCAAAGATGGGCATCGAATGCACATTTGTCGACCAGGAGCTTCCTTACGAGGAGCTTTGCAAGTATATCAAGCCTAATACGAAGTGTATCTTTGGTGAGACAATTACTAATCCGACATGCTCCGTTCTTGATTTTGAAAAGTTTGCAAGACTTGCACATGAGCACGGTGTACCGCTTATTGTTGACAATACTTTCGCAACCCCTGTCAACTGCAGACCTTTTGAATTCGGCGCAGATATTGTGACTCATTCAACAACAAAATATATAGACGGTCATGCTTCTTCAGTCGGCGGAGCAATCATTGACAGCGGCAACTTCGACTGGATGGCTCACGCTGAGAAGTTCCCCGGACTTACAACGCCTGATGAATCATATCATGGGATTACATATGCCACGAAGTTCGGTAAGGGCGCATATATAACAAAGGCTACGGCACAGCTTATGAGAGATTTCGGCTGCATACAGTCGCCGCAGAATGCTTATTATATTCAGCTTGGTCTTGAGTCTCTTGCTGTACGTATGGAACGTCACTGCAAGAACGCGTTAAAGGTCGCCGAGTATCTTCAGAACAACGACAAGATCGCATGGGTCAAGTATCCCGGACTCAAGTCTGACAGCCATTATAATCTCGCTCAGAAGTATCTGCCGAAGGGTACATGCGGTGTCCTCTGCTTCGGAGTAAAGGGCGGAAGGGACGCATCAATCAAGTTTATGGACAGCCTTGAACTTGCAACGATCGCGACTCATGTAGCCGACTGCAAGACTCTGCTTCTTCATCCGGCTTCACATACTCACAGACAGCTCTCCGACGAACAGCTCCGTGAAGCCGGAATAGCTCCGGATCTCATCAGATTCAGTGTCGGTCTCGAGGATGCTGATGATATAATTGCCGATATCGAACAGGCTCTTGCAAAAATCTGATTTTTGCGATAAGCGTCAAGAAATAAATAACCCCATTTCCTCTATGTACGGGAAATGGGGTTTTCTTTCAGATGTTATCAAGATATCGCTTAACCGTATCGGGTGAAGGCCCTCCGATAAGCGAACGCCCCTCAACGCAGGTCTTGAGTGATATAGCGTCATAAACATCATCCTCGAAGGCCGGCGAGAATTCTCTGAGCTGCTCTATAGTAAGCTTCTCAAGCGTGGTTCCGTTCTCGATGCAGTAGTGAACAAGCTTTCCCGAGACGGCGTGTGTCTCGCGGAACGGAAGTCCTTTCTTAACCAGGTAGTCAGCCAGGTCAGTCGCGTTTGTAAAGCCTCCCAGCGCTGCCGCCTCCATGTTGTCCTTCCTGATGGTCATTGTCTTTATCATTCCTGTGAACGGTGGAAGTACTGCCTTTACAGTGTCTATAACATCGAAAAGTGATTCCTGCACTTCCTGCATATCTTTATTGTATGTCAGAGGAAGGCCCTTCATTATAACCAGAAGTGATACCAGATCTCCGTATACCCGGCCCGTCTTTCCGCGGGTCAGCTCGGCAACATCAGGATTTTTCTTCTGCGGCATCATCGATGAACCTGTTGAATAGGCATCATCAAGCTCATAGTATTTGAATTCCTGTGAGGCGTAGAGAATAATCTCTTCGCTCATTCTGGAAATATGCATCATGAAAATTGATATTGCCGCACTGAATTCGATCGCGAAATCTCTGTCTGCAACACCGTCAAGGGAATTAAGTGTTACTCCGTTCATTCCAAGATCCGAAGCTACAGATTCGCGGTCAAGAGGGTAGGTGGTTCCTGCCAGCGCGCCGGATCCCAGAGGTGACACATCTGCTCTTCTGTATGCTTCGTCAATTCTATCAAGATCTCTTCTGAACATCTCAATATACGCACAAAGATAGTGAGCGTATGTTACAGGCTGCGCTCTTTGAAGGTGTGTATATCCGGGCATATAAGTCTCAAGATTGTCCATTGCTATGCCTTTGAGTACGGATATCAGGCGGCGGAGCATATCTTCAATCTCCAATGCTTCGTCGCACATATAAAGTCTTTGATCCAGAGCGACCTGATCGTTGCGTGAACGTCCGGTATGCAGTCTCTTGCCGGCATCTCCGATTCTGTTTGTGAGTTCTTCTTCGATAAACATATGAATGTCTTCGGCATCGGAGTTGAAACTGAGCCTTCCGGACTCAATATCGGAAAGAATGGAGTCCATTCCGGACTTAATGTCATCAGCGTCTTTCTTCGATATAACACCCTGACGCGCAAGCATCTGAGAATGAGCAACGGAGCCCCGGATATCCTGTCTGTACATACGGCAGTCAAAAGGGAGAGAAGAGTTGTAATCGTTTACTTCTTTGTCTGTGGCCTTTTCAAAACGGCCGGCCCACATTTTCTTGGACATATAGGTTTTCTCCTTGGTTAATTACATAAATTCAAATAAGATTTAAAGAGCCGTGAGCTCAAATTAAGTTCACGGCTCTATAAAGTATTCTACTATACTTTGCGATTAAAGAAGACCATTCTTCTTCTTCATCTGTGCGTTGACCTTCATAGGAAGACCGAAGCAGTTGATGAATCCGCCGGCGTCAGCCTGATTATAAACGTCATCAGCCTCGAAAGTGGCAATCTCAGAATCATAAAGAGAGTAGGGAGACTTTGTGCCTGCAGGTGTGCAGTTACCCTTGTAAAGCTTCATCCTGACTTCGCCTGTAACTGTCTTCTGAGTATCATCAACAAAAGCTGAAAGAGCTTCTCTCAACGGGTGGAACCACTGACCGTAATAAACGAGTTCAGCAAACTTCTGAGCAACAAGATCCTTGTAGTGGAGAGTATCACGCTCAATCGTAAGAAGCTCGAGCTCTCTGTGAGCAGCATACATCAATGTTCCGCCTGGTGTCTCATAAACACCGCGTGACTTCATGCCGACAAGACGGTTCTCGACGATATCGGCGATACCTACGCCGTTAGCTGCAGCAACCTTGTTGCAGTATCTTAAAGTATCGGCAGGAGAGAGCTTCTGACCGTCTACTTCAACGGGAATACCCTTCTCAAACTTAAAAGTGACATAGGTGGGAGCATCAGGAGCCTTCTCGGGAGATACCATAAGCTCAAGAATCTTGTCGAGCTGAGGCTCGTTTGCCGGATTCTCAAGATCCATTCCCTCATGTGAGAGATGCCAGAGATTCTCATCCTTTGAGTAGTTGTTCTCTTTGGTTACCGGAACTTCAATTCCTCTTGCAGCTGCATAATCAATCTCTTCGTCACGTGACTTTATGTCCCAGATTCTCCATGGCGCAAGAATCTTCATTGCAGGGTCAAGCGCTTTGATGGAAAGCTCGAATCTGACCTGATCGTTGCCTTTTCCTGTGCAGCCGTGAACAATTGTTGTGCAGCCTTCCTGATGGGCAGCTTCAACGAAATGCTTTGCAATAACAGGTCTTGCCATTGATGTGCCAAGAAGATACTTGCCTTCATAAACTGCGTTGGCTTTGAGCGTAGGGTATACAAAATCAGAGACAAACTCATCTGTAATGTCTTCAACGATGCACTTTACAGCGCCGCACTTCAATGCCTTCTTCTCAAGATACCTGTTGTCAACGCCTACGCCTACTTCACCGCAATATGCGACAACTTCACAGTCGTAATGCTCGAGAAGCCACGGAATAATGATTGATGTGTCAAGTCCGCCTGAATATGCCAATAAAAACTTTTCCTTTGCCATGAGGCACCTCCGAATAACGAATGAATATTTATGCAAAGTTCTGTATAAACTTCACACATAATACAACTGTGACCTTTGCAAGTCAATATCAACATTCTAGTGGGTGTGCCTAAATAAAACAAGTAATAAAAAGAATGCAAATTTTGTGCAGGTTTTTTTGTAAGGTGTTTTGTAAATATTGTGCTTTTTGGTTACAATCTGATGAGAGATATCATATTGTGATATACGGAGGTGAGTTAATGGCATATCCGCTTATTGAACATCCGCTCGGTGATGCTTTTTTCTACAATGGCGAATGCTGCAGGTTTTCTTCAGTGATTGCGGGGGATTTATTCAAACCGTCCGACGAATGTACATATTATGAGACAGTAAGAATTGTTGACGGCATGCTTCTGTTTGTTGAAGACCATATGAGACGTCTTGAGCTGTCAGTCAAAGGGCTGGAAGATTTCAGCATTGACACTGATATGATAGTGAGGTCTGCTTATAATTTCATAAAGTACAGCAGGATTAATTTCGGCAACATAAGAATTGTCCTGACAGCGAACAAGCTTATTATTCACCAGGTCGACGTTCATATGCCTGATACAGAAGATTTTCGCGTCGGCATCAACACAAGTGTTCTCAACTGGGAGAGACAGACTCCTAACCTTAAGATTTTTCGCGGTGATTACAAGGACACTGTAAATAAAGCTTTTTCCAAGTGCAACTCCCACGGCGCACCGTTCGAACTTCTGCTGGCGGATAATTGCGGAAAACTTTATGAAGGTTCAATGTCCAATCTGTTTGTAATAATGGATGGCACCGTATATTCTGCTCCTGACGACAAGATCCTTATAGGAATTACAAGGAGAAGGGTTATTGAGGCCTTGAGAAGAGCCGGACTGAGCCTTGCCTGCGGAATGTTCTCGATTGATGAGTTATCGGGCAGAGATGATACTGCGCTGTTTGTAAGCAGCACGCCTTTTGATATACTTCCAATTAGCTTTGTTGACGAGTATGCTTTTAATTCGGTCGGCAATCCTGTATTGCGGATGATATCGGATGAATATCAGAAATACACATTAGAATACATAAGAAGAGGTGGTAAAAATGGATAAGAAGAGCGGAAAGGTATCGGTTACGACCGAGAATATTTTCCCGGTAATCAGACAGTGGCTTTACGAGGACAAGGATATCTTCGTAAGAGAACTTGTATCCAATTGTGCAGATGCAATCTCAAAGCACAGGAGACTTCAGGAGCTTGGAAAGGCGGAAGAAGGCGCCGGAACTACTGATTATTCAATCAGGGTAGTTTACGATGATGACGCGAAAACAATTGCCTTCGAGGATGACGGAGTCGGTATGACCGAGGAAGAAGTCGAGAAGTACATCAATCAGATTGCTTTCTCGGGAGCACTTGATTTCGTTACAAAGTATCAGCAGGAGTCAACGGATAAGTCCGGAATTATCGGGCATTTCGGTCTTGGATTCTATTCTGCTTTTATGGTTGCCGATGAAGTTACCATCAATACAAAGAGTTTTATCAGCGGCTCAGAAGCTGTCTGCTGGAAGTCTTCGGACGGAATGGATTATGAGATAACCGCTTCTGACAGAAGTGAGCGCGGAACCTCAATCACGCTAAAGCTTTCTGATGAGGCAGCCAAGCAGTTTGATTCGGCTACCGTCAGAATGACTCTGAGGAAATACTGCTATTTCGCTCCGGCCAATATTTATTATGTCGATGTTAAGGCCGATAAGCTCCATGAGGAAGCTGAGGAGAAGAGACGTAAAGAAGCTGAAGAGAAGAATGAAGAGTTCTCACCTGATCCGGTCAGTTATGTTCCGGTAAATGATAAGACGCCGCTTTGGACAAAGAAGCCTTCTGAATGTTCCGATGATGAGTACAGACAGTTCTATCACAGCGTATTCAACGACGGTCAGGATCCTCTTTTCTGGATTCACCTCAATATGGATTATCCGTTTACTCTGCAGGGTATCTTATATTTCCCAAAGACTGATAACGTATATCAGAATCTTGACGGCAGAATCAAAATCTATAATCACCAGATTTTCGTCGCTGATAACATTGAAGAGATTATTCCGGAATTTCTGTTCCTTCTGCGCGGCTGCCTTGACTGCTCGGATCTGCCGCTCAATGTATCAAGGTCGGCTCTTCAGCAGGACGAATACGTGAAGAAGCTTTCAAGTCACATTATCAAGAAAGTTTCCGACAAACTGTGCGAGCTGTTCAGGAAGCAGAGAGAAGACTATGAGAAGTACTGGTCTGATATTTCTGTGTTCGTAAAGTACGGAATGCTCAAAGAGGAGAAATTCTATGAGAAGGTTGAAGACGTATGCCTCTATAAGACGGTAGACGGTAAATTCAAGACTTTTGATGAGCTCATTTCCGGGGATCACAAGACGGTAAGATATACTACCGACTGCAAAGCACAGGCCGCCTATATCGACATGTCAAAGTCAGAAGGTTATGATGTTGTTGTGATGGACAGTGAGATTGACAATAATTTCATGTCTTTCCACGAATACAAGAAACCGGACAACCGTTTTGCAAGAGTCGATTCCGAGATAGCAGGTGAAGATTCCGATGAACAGACGCAGGACAAGCTTAAGGATTTCTTCAGAGCGGCATTGTCAAATGAAAAGATGCCTGTTTTCGCTAAAGCGATGGGTAAAGACAAAATGCCGGCACTTATCAGGGAAGCCGAGACAAATCGCAGAATGAAGGATATGCGCGCGCAATATGAGCGTATGATGGCTATGAGCAACATGTCGCCCGAACAGATGGATGAGATGTTCCCTGAGACTGAAGAGCTTGTCGTCAACACTGACAGCCCGCTTATCGTGAAGCTTCAGGCGCTGGAGTCTTTGGGAAGTTCCAAGGAGGCTTGCGACAGACTTGCACAGCATATTTATGATCAGGCGAAGCTTGCTCACGGTTCACTTGACAGTGACGGTCTCGAGCGTTTTCTGAAGTACAATTCCGAGCTGCTGGCAAAGAGCGCAGAAAATCTATAATTATTCCCCGGAGGGATTTATGAACGAACAGAGTGTAAGAAGAGTTTTATCCGAGAAGAAAGATGGCTTTAATATCGAGGCAAAGGGTATATTGCACGACATTAAGTATGATCTTGACGTAAAGACAATTGAGAATGTCAGACTCATCAACCGTTATGACATATCCGGTATAACAGATGAGGAGTATGAGAAAGCAAAGTCCATAGTATTCTCGGAGCCGCCTGTCGACAATGTATATGACGAGACTGTTGACCTTAAGGATTCCTGCTATGTTCTTATTATAGAATCACTTCCGGGACAGTATGACCAGAGGGCAGATTCAGCCGCTCAGTGCGTACAGTTCCTTACTCAGAAGGAACGTCCGCTTGTTCGCTGCGCAAAGATTGTCGCTTTTTACGGTTCTGTTACCGTGAGCGATGAAGAAAAAATCAAGGGCTACCTTATAAACCCGGTTGAATGCAGGCAGGCAAATGATGTCAAACCGGATTCACTGGTTGAGAAGTACGATATTCCGACTACAGTTCCGACTGTCGACGGCTTTACAAAAATGAATGACGGCGAACTCAGTTCTCTGCGTGATAATATGGGTCTTGCCATGAGCTTTGAAGACGTTGTCTTTATTCAGAACTTTTTCGCTGAACAGGGAAGAGATCCTACAGTCACTGAAATCAGAGTACTTGATACATACTGGTCAGACCACTGCCGTCACACGACATTCCTTACACAGCTGACAGATATCGAGTTTGACGGAGACGACGAGCTTACGCAGGAGATCAAGGCAACATATAAGGATTATCTTGAGACAAGACAGTCGGTTTACGGCGAGCGTCTGCCTTCCAAACCCGTGTGCCTTATGGATGTCGGCACTATTGCAGCCAAGAAGCTCAAGAAAGACGGCAAACTGGCGGATCTTGACGAGTCTGAAGAAATCAACGCCTGCTCAATCAAGGTAAGAATCGAGATAGACGGCGAGCCCTGCGACTATATATTTATGTTCAAGAACGAGACACATAATCATCCTACGGAAATTGAACCTTTCGGCGGTGCGGCTACCTGTCTCGGCGGCGCCATAAGAGACCCTTTGTCCGGAAGATCATATGTATATCAGGCGATGCGTGTTACCGGAGCCGGAGATCCTACTGTTCCTGTTTCACTTACTCTGAAAGGCAAGCTCTCACAGAAGAAGATTGTGAGAACCGCATCTGCCGGGTATTCTTCATATGGAAATCAGATTGGGCTTGCAACCGGACAGGTTGATGAAGTTTATCATCCCGGATACATCGCAAAGCGCATGGAAATCGGCGCGGTTGTCGGTGCTGCTCCTGCTGCGAATATTGTAAGAGAACGTCCGTGTGCAGGAGATATAATTGTACTTCTCGGCGGAAGAACCGGCAGAGACGGTATCGGCGGTGCTACCGGTTCATCAAAGGCACACGACACAAAATCGGTAATCACCTGCGGTTCTGAAGTGCAGAAGGGCAATCCTCCAACAGAGCGTAAGCTGCAGAGGCTGTTCAGAAACCCTGATGTCACAAAGCTCATAATCAGATGCAATGACTTCGGTGCCGGCGGTGTTTCTGTCGCTATAGGAGAGCTTGCCGACGGTCTTACGATTGATCTCGATAAGGTACCTAAGAAGTATGAAGGTCTTGACGGAACAGAGATTGCCATATCGGAGTCACAGGAGAGAATGGCTGTCGTCGTCCATCCGAAAGATCTTGACGCATTTATGGCTGCTGCCGACAAGGAGAATCTTGAAGCGTCTGTTGTTGCGACTGTGACTGAAGAGCCTGTCATGAAGCTTGTGTGGAACGGAAATACAATTGTTGACCTTCCCAGATCATTCATAGATACAAACGGCGCGAGTCAGTATGCAAAAGCAAAGATTATCTCAAAGTTCTCGGCGGATTATCTGGATGAGCCTTCAAACGGATCTGCTGACGGCGACTTTGCCGCTTCTCTGACCGGTACTCTGTCTTCTCTCGAGGGTTGCTCACGCAAAGGACTTATACAGCGTTACGACTCAACTATCGGCGCTTCCACAGTAATTATGCCTTATGGCGGCAAATACCAGAATTCTCCGGAAGAGGGCATGGCCGCAAAGCTTCCGGTTGACAGGGGAACAACAAAGAACTGTTCGGTAATGACATATGGTTTTGATCCGTACTTTACCGAGTGGAGTCCTTTTGCCGGAGCATATCACTCTGTTGTGGAGAGCCTTCTCAAACTTCTCGCAATGGGTGTCGATCCGTCTTCCGCAAGGCTGACTTTCCAGGAATATTTCGAGAGAATGGGAGAGGATACGAGCTGGGGCAAGCCATTGTCAGCTCTTCTTGGTGCTTACCGCGCACAGCTTGATTTCGGCACCGCGGCTATCGGCGGCAAGGACTCAATGAGCGGAACCTTCAATGATATTCATGTTCCTCCGACGCTGGTATCTTTCGCTGTCGGCATGACTACATCCGATAAGCTTATCACTTCCACTCTTACCGGAGCCGGACAGAAGCTCTATATGATTACCTGCGCCAGGAACGGCATGGGATACTACAAGAAAGACCATGTTCTGCGCGTATTTAAGGCTGTAAAAGAGCTTGAGACGCGCGGTGAGGTTGCAAATGCCGCTGTCGTAAGGTCTTCCGGTGTAGCTGCCAGAGTGGCCGCAATGTGTTTCGGAAACAATCTTGGTTTTGAATTCTCCGATAAACTTGAGTTCAAAGACCTGTTTACACGCAAAATGGCGACTCTCATTCTTGCTGTTCCCGATGATTCCAACGCTGTCGACAAAGTTCTTATGGCAGGCGGCAGGTTCATTGGTTCTACAAACACTTCCGGTGCCTTTACGTTCCGCGGAGCATCGGTTCCGGTTGAAACCGCTTTGAATTATTATGAGGGAAAGCTCGAAAAGATTTTCCCTACAGTATCTGCTGATGCCGAGATTCCGGTAAGAATCAGTGAATTCAGATCAGGAAAGACATTCAAGGCAGCTCCGGGAATACTTAAGGGAGCAAAGCCGAAGGTTATTATTCCCGTATTCCCAGGCAATAACTGCGAGATTGATTCAGCAAGAGCATTCGAGAGAGCCGGCGCACAGGCAGATGTATTTGTCATCCGTAACAAGAGTCAGCAGGAAATCAATGAGTCATTCAGGGAGCTGTCAGAAAAGATCAGAGAATCCAACATCATTATGATACCAGGAGGATTCTCCGCAGGCGATGAGCCTGAGGGTTCAGGCAAGTTCATCACGGCTTCTTTCAGAAACAGCGGTGTAACAGACAGCGTCAGAGACCTTCTTTTCAACCGTGACGGTCTTGCTATCGGCATCTGCAACGGCTTCCAGGCATTGATTAAGTTAGGGCTCGTACCTTTCGGTGATGTCTGTGATATGACAGCTGATTCATCGACGCTGACATTTAACAATATTGGCCGTCATCAGAACAAGTATGTCGCAACAAAGATAATGACCGATGCAAGCCCGTGGCTGTCAAAGGTAAGAGTCGGAGATGTTTTCGAGATTCCTGTTTCTCACGGTGAGGGACGTTTCGTTGCCCCTGCCTCAGTTATAGAGAAACTCGCGAAGAACGGTCAGATTGCAACGTGTTACGTTGATTATGACGGGAACCCGGCGATCACTACCGATTGCAATCCTAACGGTTCTATGTGTGCTATTGAAGGAATTATTTCACCTGACGGCAGAGTACTCGGCAAGATGGGACACAGCGAGAGATATGACAGCGATCTGTGCAAGAATATCCCGGGTCCGAAGGATCAGAAGATTTTCGAGTCCGGCGTAGAATACTTCCTCTGATATGAATTTCGATACCGCAAATCAGATTCTTAAAGAAAATATGGCTCTGCCCGATGCAAAATTCGGGCAGAACTTTCTTTGTGACGATATCATAACCAACAGAATTGTTGAACTTGCGGGACTTAAGAACGGTGACAATGTGCTTGAAATCGGTCCCGGAATCGGGGCGATAACTCGGCCTATAAGCAATCTTGACGTCAATTTGAAGTGCGTTGAGATCGACAGAAGGCTTGTTGATATTTTGCGCGATTCCGATATCGATGCTGAGATTATTTCGGCGGATTATCTGAAACTCAGAGACTACGGCGCTGAGAAGATTGACGTCGTCGTAAGCAATCTTCCGTACTACATAATGACAGACATAATGAAGAAGATATTCAGTGAATGCACAAACAGCAGGACACTTGTATTTATGGTTGAGCAGGCGGCTTTGGAACGGATACTTGCAATACCTGAGACCAAACAATACGGGCCTTTGAGTGTTCTGTGCAGTCTGTATGGAGATGTAAAGAAAGAATTTGTCGTTCCTTTCAGCGCTTTTATCCCGATGCCGCATACGACATCATGCGTAATCAGTCTCAGAAGAACCTCGGGAAGAATTGATTCCGGGTTTGAAGGCTTTGTTGAGAAATGCTTTTCGATGAGGCGCAAGAGACTTATGAAGAACCTTGCGGACTACGACAGAACCGAGGTTTTGGAAGCTTTCTCAAAGCTGGATATTGATATCAATTGCAGGGCAGAAGAGCTTAAACCTGAGCAGTTTCTGAGTTTATATGAGCTTTTGAATAATTTAGTACTAAATGATTAGTTTTTACTGTAATATATTAATATTTAGAGAGGTTTGATTATGAAAAAGTCCAACTCGAGCATTCTGGGAAAATATTCAGACGGCAGTTACCGTAAGAAAAACACAAAGTCTGATCTGCCGCCTATGGTTGAATATAAGCAGCTTTATAAAGGTGAAATTCAGTCAAAAACTGTTACTGAGAAGAAGGTTCAGACTCTTGAAGAACGAATTGCCGCCAGAACCAGACCTGCCGAGGAAGACGTACAGCCAAAGGAAGTCGAGGCAAGGGTTACCATAGGCGGTGTGTCTTATCTCGTTAAGAGTGACGACGCTACAAGCGAGAGAATTATCAAGGTCGGTGAGCTTGCCGCGGAGATATATGATGAGACCAGAAAGAGCAATCCATATATTGCGACGCTTAAGACCGCAGTGCTGTCACTTTTCGAGTGTTGCGACAGGCTTTTGACACTCAGGTCAGAGAATAATGTACTCAAGACTGAGCTGATGTATTACAAGCAGAAAGATCAGCTCAACAATGAGAGTAAGGAAAGAGACAGCGAGCCCACACCGGTGGAGAAGCTTGCAATAACGGTAAAACACAATGAGAAAAATTGAACTTTTAGCACCAGCCGGCAGTCTTGATATACTTAAGGCTGCTGTTGATTACGGAGCAGACAGCGTCTATGTGGGGCTTTCAAAATTCAACGCGAGAGTAAACGCTGAGAATTTCGATGTCGCTCAGCTGCAACAGGGCCTGAGATATGCTCATGCGAGGTCATCTAAGGTTTTCCTTACGGTTAATACTTTGATGAATGATTCGGAATTTGAAGAATTTCTGCCGCAGATAGTAGCAGCATGCGAATCCGGAGTCGACGGCCTGATTATTCAGGATCTTGCTGTTATGAAGAAGCTGTCTTCCATGTTCCCCGATGTATCAGTTATCGCGAGCACGCAGATGAATATATATTCAGATGATGAGTTCAGAAAATTAAGTGAGTTTGGAGTTAAGCGGGTTGTGCTGCCGAGAGAGCTTACTTCTGATGAGATTGCGAAAAGAGTCAGAATTGCCGCCCGTTATGGAATGGACATCGAAGTCTTTGCTCACGGAGCCGTCTGTGTCTGCGTATCGGGTCTCTGCCTGTTTTCAGCCATGAACAAGGGCGGAACAAGATCCGGCAACAGAGGTACCTGTGCTCAGCCCTGCCGCGAAGAATATAAGCTGTATAATGACGGTTTCAAACTTCGTGAAGGCCATCTTCTTTCACCAAAAGACCGCGATGTTACTGATTATCTGAGCAGACTTATAACGTCAGGCGTAGCATCACTCAAGATAGAAGGCAGAATGAGAGACATTAATTATGTTGCTTCTGCCGTCAAAGCCTACAGAACATTGATTGATGCTTATTATGAGGGCACTCTGGATGAGGCACTGCTCTCTGAAATACATAAGGATCTGCTGGTGAATTTCAACCGCGGAGGTTCATACACCGCACAGTCACTTAGCGGAACAAAGGATGAGAATCTTCTTTCAGGCGAGTATCCCGGTAAATTCGGTTTTAAACTGGGCAAAATCAGCCGCCTTGACGCCAAGAAGGGTACCATTACTTTCAGCTTTGCACCAGATTCAATCCTTCCCGGAAAGGGAGACTATCTTTCAATCAGAAGCGACAGATCTGAAATATGTTCTTTCCCTATAGGCAAGCTTCACGAGATGCCGACGGAACTCAGTGTCAAGGGCCTTCACCCGGAGCAGATAGAGAAACTTAAACCCGGTCTTTATGTTTATCTTATGAATCATACAACAGAACTTACGCGTGATAAACTTCGCAGAACTCCTGTTAATTTCAGTCTCAAAGGCGACAGCGGCAGAATAACCCTGGATGCTATGGTATCTTCAGGTATTAATAAAGGCATTCACTGTGACTGCTCTCTTATAATTCCCGACGATTTCAACGGTTCTGAGATAACCCATGACAGAATTACGCAACAGCTTTCAAAGACGCTTGATACTCCGTTCTTTGCTAAGAACATCTATATTGATGACGATTTCAGCTTCACATGTCCAGTAAGTATGATAAATGAACTGAGACGCGATGTGCTTGCGGATCTCGAAGACGCCGTTGTTGATTCCTATTGTAAATCCGCTTCTCCGGCTGCTGAAATCACTCTGGCCGGAGCAGATGACGGCGAGAAATACGAACTTACTATGTTTACTTATCCTTCGTTAAGATTTTCCAGGGAAATGATAGAGCCGGGCGCAGATATCTATTGCTTCAGCCTCTATGATATGGCTGACAAACGTATCAGAGACTACGTTATCTCATTTGTCACAGAAGCTGACGCAAAACTTGCTGTTATGCTTCCTGATTTCCATCATGACAGACTGTGCAAAGTTATAGATAACGTTTTCAAGACACTTAATGACGGACTCGGTGACCGGTTCTATGCAGTCATAACTTCAAAGCTTCTGTCAGACGACGAGTTCATTTCTGAATATAACGTCAGGAAATTCATCAGCGCCGGAGCAAATATTTACAGCGCAGATTCACTTAAGGAAGCAACGAATTATTGCGATGGCCTTTTTATGTCACACGAGCTCAGCAGGGAAGAGCTCGCTTACTGCGCACGTTCTATCGAAGGTACCGGCAAGACTCTGCTTGTCCAGGGCGAGGGACTGATTCCGTGGATGCAGTCTGATTTCTGCTGCTGCGGACAGAATAAGAAGCATTGCAACGTCTGCGCTCAGTCGGCAATTTTCGAGCTCTCCGCAAAGTCTTCCGGCAGTCAGAAATGCCTTGCCGTTCCTCACGCGATCGACTGTTCATGTGTAATTTACGGACCGGCCAAGAACCTGTTCAGCGAGCAGGATCTGGACCTTCTGTCCGGACTCGATGTCAGCACAATTGTAAATCATACTTTTTTCCCGGAGGCAGGCGAGGATGCTGGATTTGAGAATTGAGAAATGCAGAGAATCTGCAATGATTCCAAAATATGCCCATACAGGTGATGCCGGTATGGATCTTTATGCCGCGGAGGATGTGACGGTTTTACCGGGAAAGTCAGCGCTTGTGCCTATAGGCATCAAGATGGCAATACCTTTGGGTTACGAGGTTCAGATTAGACCGAGGTCCGGTGTGTCATATAAGACACTTATCAGACTGCCGAACGCGCCTGGTACAATTGATTGCGGATATCGCGGAGAACTGAATGTGCTTGTTTATAATGCTTCGGACAGGGAAGATGCTACACCGGAGAACCCGTTTACAATGGCAGTTACAGACTGCCCGCACGGGACTTATCTTATCAGACGCGGTGACAGAATAGCACAGATGGTTTTTGCCAAAGTCGAATACTGCAGACCTGTTGTGGTTTCAAGTGTAGAATCTATAGGCGAGGACAGAGGCGGAGGCTTTGGATCAAGCGGGGTATAAAATAAAGTATCACGCAGATTGTCGGCACTGTTACTTACTGTGGCAATTTTGATGCAATTGCCGGTTCGGTTATGCCACCGGGAACAACATTTTCGACGGCTGCTGAAGCATAAATATGGCAAGCGGATTGAATCTCTTTCATGGCTTGCCGCGTACTGCTCAGGAGATGATACTGTTCTTACATCGGACCTTAAGGATGAACCTCAAGGCGGCGCAAAATTGGATATTTCATCCGACCATGGCTTCACGGAGGCTCTTTTACTTTGTACTCAATGATTAAAATTAATCTTCATAAAGAGGATTTTCGAAACTGTTGTTTTTGTTGTTCTTTACATTGGAATTATCTTTATTATCACCGGTGCTGCTGTTATTGCGCTTAAAATTTTATCAGTCAGTATGGATTCTGTCGAAAGATATGCTATTCTCATGAGAGTGGGAGCTGATTTTGACATGCGAAAAAAAGCACTGTTCATCCAGGTCCTACTGAATTTTTCGGTTCCGCTCATGCTTGGAATCCTGCATTCTGTATTTGCCCTTCGCTATGTAAAGGGACTGCTTCTCGCTGTCGGTATGAGAAGAATGTTTGGTGGAACCGTCGCGGCGGCAATTATAATGCTTCTAAAGAAGAGGAACTGGAATATTTCCTTGAGACAAATGGATATGAGGTGCGTTATTTCGGTGTAGACGAATATGTCGGAAAACCGGAGAGCTATTTGGTCAAACACTACTTTGGGAAATGTTATGGTTAATTAACAGGTAGAAAACAGTAATTGTTGGGTGTAAAATGGATTGGTTTTCGTTGACGGGTAAATTGCGGGAGGTTAAACGCTATGCTTGAGATTTATACATCTGAAGAAGCAAAACGTGTTGGTGCCCGTGTTATATATAAAGTCAGTGAGCAGAAGGATATTGCAGATGATTGCTGGGTGAATCTATATTCTCCGACTGAAGATGAGATTTCGAGGGTGGAGCGTGAGCTAAATATACCGCAGGAGTTCATCAGGTATCCGTTGGATGAAGAGGAACGTCCTCGTGTTGACTTCGATGAAGCTACCGGATTCACACTTATCATCGTGGATATACCATACTCCAGGAGAGAGAACGAGATAATTAAGTATGAGACATCACCTCTCGGTATTATTCTCGCTGACAAGCATATAGTTACGGTCAGCATTAAGCAGACCACTGTATTTGACCAGTTTATTGATAATCGGATTAAGGACATGATTATCGGGTTCAGAACGAGGTTTACCATTCAGATTCTGTCCGCTGCAGCAAGAGATTATCTGAGGTTGCTCAGATTTATTGACAAGACAATAGACGTTGCCGAGAGCAGTCTTGCGAAGATGGTCAGTAATGAAGATCTTTATAAGATGCTCGAACTCAATAAGTCTCTCGTGTATTTCTCTTCTTCGCTCAAATCCAATGAAGCCGTTCTGGAGAAACTTCTGAGAGGGCGTACCATCAAGCTTTATGATGATGACGAAGATTTCCTGGATGATGTTGTAATTGAGTATCGTCAGGCGCATGAGATGGCAGAGATATATTCCAGCATCGTAAAAGTTACGATTGATGCCTACTCGTCAATCATCAATAACAATATGAACACAATAATGAAGGTGCTGGCAGCTGCTACCATTTGCCTTACTATTCCGGATTTAATCGGATCTTTCTTTGGTCAGAACTGCCCGATGCCCTGGGATACAGGCTTTGCTCAGAATCCCGTGCCTTTTGTAATTCTTCTCATAATCAGCATAACCAGTCTTGTTGTCAGCATAGTTGTGATGAAGAAGAAGAAAATGCTTTGATTATGGTAAAGTGAGAATGAATAACGGTTTTGTAAGCAGTAAAGATTATCACGGGAGACGCAAACCTTCTTTTGTCTTCCGTGCCGCACTGATACTGAGTATTGTGGCTACTGTACTGATAGTGGTGATTGCATTGACGGTTCTGTCTGCCAATCATCTTATGAATATTGCGAAGAATGAGGTAACAAATGTACCGTCAAATATTCTGCCGTCATACAGCACAACGAGTTTTGAATCAGCTGACGGTCAGACTGCATTGCAAGGATGGTTCTTCAAAACTGACAACCCCATTTCCACAATAATCGTTGTTCATGATACCGGTTCGAACAGACTGCCTTTCGGCGTCGAGATGATTGATATGGTCGAAAGCTGGCTTGACAGCGGGTACAATGTTTTTCTTTTTGATCAGAGAAATTCAGGAACATCAGGGGGAGATATCAGTGGTTACGGTTATCTTGAATGGAAAGATGTACTTGGTGCCATATCAATAGTGAAGCAGATTTCTGTAACGACTAATGTTATTCTATATGGTATAGGAACAGGCTGTACAGCGGATATTATTGCATATACCAGCCTGCCGGAGCCTGGTCTCACGGAGAATGAACTTAATAAGTACGATACCCTGATTAAGAATCTTGAGTTTGACAGATCATATATCGCCGGTATGATTTTCGATTCTCCGGCGAAGAAATCTGATGATTATATAAGACCTGTCGTCGCACAGAACGAGCTTCTTGGAATTATTACCCAATACTTCGTACCATATGCGATGCGCGTATCTGCGGGAAGTGATAATATTAATCTGGCTGCTGAGATAGCCCGGCTTCCTATGCCTGTTCTGGTAATTTATGGAGGCCACGATACTTTTATAGGAGCCGACAGGATTACTCAGATCATTGACGAACGTAACAGACTTAATTCAAGTTTGACTATGTCTACAATGATATCCGGCGCGGGTTATCTTGAAGAATATGAACTTAATAAGAGCGAATACATAACCGCTGTGTCGGACTACCTGAATTCGTTCTTCGCGGTGAATGAATAATGAAAGATGTTTTGATACTTGGTATAGAGAGTTCCTGTGATGAGACCGCCTGCGCGGTTGTACGCAACGGTCGTGATATTCTAAGCGATGTGATTTCATCGCAGGCAGATTTTCACGAGCAGTTTGGCGGTGTTGTACCGGAGATGGCTTCAAGGATGCATGTTGACAGCATATATCCCACGATAAAGAAATCTCTGTCAGACGCCGGAGTTACTTTGGAGGATATTGATGCCGTTTCAGTAACCTACGGTCCCGGACTTGTTGGCGCTTTGCTTGTCGGTGTGTCTGCCGCCAAAGGAATCTGTGAGGTAACAGGTCTTCCTTTGGTCGGTGTTCATCACCTGAAAGGACATATTGCCGCGAACTATCTGTGCTTTCCGGAGCTTGAGCCGCCTTTCCTGTGCCTATGTGTCAGCGGTGGCAATACAATGATAGTTTATGTCAAAGACTATACGGATATGGAAATACTCGGAAGAACAAGAGATGATGCTGCAGGCGAGGCGATAGACAAGATAGCCAGAGTCGTAGGTCTTGGCTATCCGGGAGGTCCGAAGATGGATAAAGCGGGGCAGGGTGGAGATGTTGAGGCATACAGCTTTTCGAAAAGTCATATGACAGACACTCTTGATTTCTCATTTTCCGGGCTTAAGACTTCTGCTCTCAATACAATTAACGGATTGAAGCAGAAAGGAACAGAACTTAACCTGAGAGATTTTGCGGCATCATATCAGCAGTGCATTGCTGACGTGTTGCTGAAGAATACACTTAAGGCTCACGAGATGACGGGGATAAACAAAATATGTCTCGCCGGTGGCGTATCCGCAAATTCATTTCTGAGAAAAACTTTTGATAAGAGCGCCTCAGAGAATGGGCTCAGACTTTATTATCCGAGTCTTAAGCTTTGTACGGATAACGGTGCAATGATTGCATCTGCGGGTTATTTCGAATATATTAGTGGCAGACGTGACGGTTTGGATTTAAATGCAAATCCGTCACTGAGTTTATGAGGTGACAAATGCCTGTAACGCGAGGTATAAAATTAATAGCAGAGAACCGCAAAGCCTTTCACGATTATTTTGTGGAAGAACGCTTTGAATGCGGAATTGTATTGTCGGGAACTGAAGTCAAGAGCCTCAGAGCGGGAAGAGTAAATCTTAAGGATTCATACTGCCAGGTTAAAGACTCTGAGATGTATCTTATCGGCGTTCATATAAGTCCTTATGAACAGGGAAACCGCTATAACCTTGACCCGATGAGAACCCGTAAGCTGCTGATGCATAAGAACGAGATAATCAAGCTCTATTCAAAGACCAAAATCAGCGGTGAGACTCTTGTTCCTACAAAGCTTTATTTCAAGGACGGCAAAGTAAAATGTGAGATTGGCCTGGCCAAAGGTAAGAAAGATTACGATAAACGTGATACAATTGCAAAGAAAGAAGCCCAGAGAGACATTGAACGGGCTATGAAGACAAAAAGCAGGGATTAAATGTATAAGAAGGATACACTCAAACAGAAAGAATACTCGGTCACATATATTATACTGGCCGTTGTCTATTGGTTTCTGTCCTTTTTTATGACATTACTGATATTTGAACTGTCGAGTAAAGACGGCAGCGATTCTCAGGAGATGACAGAAAATATATCCAGTATTTTTAACAGTATCACAGGCTCAAATTTCTTTGATGCTGTTAACGTAGGAATAATCGGACACATTTTTGAATTTGGAATACTTACCATATTCACGTTTCTGGCACTGGATTCAACAAACAAAATTTCCGATAAAACATCATACCGCGAGAGTCCAATGAAGATTCTTCAATCAGATAATGAAATGAATATAATTCTCACATTGTGGTTTTCAATACTTAATGCCATTTTTGACGAATATCATCAATTATTTATCTCAGGACGCGACGGTTCGATTATTGACGTCGGACTCGACATGATTGGCGTAATCATAGTTTTGCTTATGGTAAGACTGATTTTTACTATTTATCTCAGAGCAAAAGGAAAACAGGAAGTACGATACTCAGTCTGATGAAGCAGCGTTTTTCTGTTATTTAATCCATTAATTGTAACAGGCTCAGTAATGAGAACAAACCCCCGTGGAGTGAAGAATAAATCTCATATAGCAATTCGGTATAATTGTTATTTTGGTGAATTAGGAAGAGCTGCAAACCATACATATCTATGATTTGCCTTGTTGATTAATTTTCCATTAACCAGATTTCTGACGAATGAGGTCTCAATGTTGATCCGCCGCCGAAATCATGAATGGTTCCGGTTATCAGTTCATGAGCCTGACCGCATCCTGCGTCAAAGTGAGCTGTGTAATCGCAGTCGTCCATATTGAATGCAACCATAATTCTTTGATTCTCAAATTTTCTTTCGAAAATACATTGTCCGTTTGTCAGAACAACTATCCGAAGACCTCCGTAATTCAACGCACTGTATGCGGATTTAATTCTTGCCAGTGAAGATATATGTTTTGTTAGTTCATTTGTTACAGGTTTGTCGAATGAGACCCGAAGGGCAGGGTCCCCCTCCTCTTTTCGTCCTTTTGCTCCCCATTCGCTTCCGTAATAGACGCATGGGATTCCAGGCATTGTGAAAACAAGTGTATATACAAGCGGGAGGTTGCGTTCGTCGTCTATAATTGATGCTATTCTGGTAACATCATGGTTATCCGCGAATGACAGAAGGTGCGCGCCTCGACAGACTGTCCAGTCTTCAGGTCCGAACAGCCTCATAAGTGAGTTCATTATCTCAAACATGTTATGTGAGTTGAATGATGAATATATGCCCTTATAGCACTGATAATTAGTCAGAGAGTTCAGATGCATCTCGCCAAGCATTCTGCCGTATTCTCCGTGAAGAACCTCTCCAAGGAGAAAGAAATCTTTTTTCCGGCTGTCTGTGAACTCACGAAGTCTTCTCAGGAACTCATGATCAAGACAGTACGCCACATCAAGTCTCAGACCGTCGATATCGAAAAAATCAATCCAGTAGCCGACCTTGTCCAGAATATGGCTGACTACCGCTGGATTTTGAAGATTGAGTTTGACCAGATCATAGTTGCCCTCCCAGCCTTCATACCATAGACCGTCATTGTAATTGGAATTACCGTCGAATGATATGTGGAACCAGTCCTTATACTCAGAGTCCCATTTCTTTTCGAGAACATCCTTAAAAGCCCAGAAACCGCGTCCTACATGGTTGAATACACCGTCAATAACAACTTTGATTCCGTTCCTGTGAAGTTCATCAACGACTGTTCTGAAGTCATCATTTGTCCCCAGTCTCGTGTCGATTAATCCGTAATCTCTTGTGTTGTAGCCATGTGTATCCGATTCAAAGACTGGTGAGAAATAGATGGCTGTAATTCCGAGATCTTTGATGTGTGGTATCCAGTCAATAACCTTAAGAATCCGGTTATCGGGGATACCGTCATTCTCAAACGGCGCACCGCAGAATCCCAACGGATAAATCTGATAGAAAACAGCCTCTTCATACCACATTACATTATTCCTCTTTTCTCTTTATGTACTCCAGCCTTCTACAGTGAATCAGGCCGGTAAGCGACATTATTAGTATAACAAACCATACCAGTACGCCTATTGTTGAATTCATCAGTCTTGCAAAATCTGACAGCGGATTACCGAACTGACGTATGAGGGCCCACTGCAGAATGAGAAGCGAAACAAGTGCGTCAACAATGCCAATCTTACGCAGTGAGATAGTAGTAAGCGATTGTGACTTATTTGCCTTGCCTAAGTTTATCCCGGCAAGTATCACTTTATAAAACACATAAAAAGATACCAGATAAATAAGGTATTGGGGATAATCATGCAGTACCTTGTTGAATATTATAAGATATACTGCTCCGGCCAGTACAAAATCCACAAGAATCAAAGTTCTCGAAAAATGCTTGTAATTGTTTATCTCAGAGAACTTTTCGTTATTTGACAGCCTGCCTCTCCCCGTCCGGTACAGAACGTTAATTCTAAGATAGCTTAAGAGCAGATAGTACGCAGACATAGTTCCAAGCCAGGCTGAATGGCAGACTATCGCAGTCAGTGCCGAGAACAAAGCGTACAAAATATCAAAAGGAATAGACGGCAGCGTCAAAACCAGCGTCTGCCGCCTATAGTCATCACGGATATAATTAATCGCGCGTATAATAATTGACTTTGTCTTACCCATCGAAAATCAGTTTCGCATCGAGTGAATTGGTGCAGGTATTCTTCCTCCGCGGTTAATAAAGTCAGCGCAGGACTGACGGTTAACAGGCATTATCGGAGCAGTTCCCAGAAGCCCGCCGAATTCAACGCTGTCACCTACGCCCTTGCCGGGCACAGGAATCAGCCTTACGGCAGTTGTTTTGTTATTGAATGTACCGAGAGCCATCTCATCAGCAATAATTCCGGAGATTGTCTCAGGAGCTGTATCTCCGGGAATAGCAATCATGTCAAGACCTACGGAACAAACGCAGGTCATTGCTTCAAGCTTCTCAAGCAGCAGTGAACCTGATCTGGCCGCCGCTATCATGCCTTCATCCTCTGATACCGGAATAAACGCACCTGACAGACCTCCAACAAAAGAAGAGGCCATCGTTCCGCCTTTCTTCACGGCATCATTGAGCATGGCAAGTGCTGCTGTTGTACCCCATGTACCGCAGGTATCGAGTCCAAATTCCTCAAGAAGTCTTGCTACTGAATCACCTACAGCCGGAGTCGGAGCAAGAGACAAATCAATGATCCCGAACGGAACATTTAGTCTCTCTGACGCTTCACGCGCAACAAGCTCTCCGACTCTTGTAATCTTGAATGCAGCTTTCTTTATTGTCTCAGCCACAACGCCCAGATCTTTGCCCTTTACGCCTTCCAGCGCGTGCTTTACAACACCCGGGCCTGATATTCCGACATTAATTACGCACTCAGGCTCACCGGGTCCAAGAAAAGCTCCTGCCATAAACGGATTGTCTTCAGGGGCGTTGGCGAAAACCACCAGTTTTGCGCATCCGATTGCATCTCTGTCAGCAGATGCTTCAGCGGTCTGCTTTATAATATGACCCATATCGCGCACAGCGTCCATATTGATTCCTGACCTTGTTGATGCAAGATTGATGCTTGAACATACAAAATCGGTTTCAGCGAGAGCCTGAGGAATTGAATGAATCAGAATCTCATCAGATTTTGTATATCCTTTCTGTACAAGAGCGGAGAATCCGCCGACAAAATTAACACCACATGCTTTTGCTGCTCTGTCGAGTGTCTTTGCAAACATGACATAATCAGTCGAACCGGATGCCGCAGCTATCATAGAGATAGGTGTTACAGAAATTCTCTTGTGAATAATAGGTACGTTGTATTTCTTGGATATCTCTTCACCGACTTCCACAAGTCTTCCGGCACATCTGCAGATCTTATCGTATATCTTCCTGCAGGCCTCATTTGCATCGCTGTCGCAGCAATCATAAAGGGAAATACCCATAGTTATTGTTCTTATGTCCAGGTGCTGCCTGCTGAACATATTCATTGTTTCTATAATCTCAT
Source organism: Mageeibacillus sp. (assembly GCA_022484595.1). Lineage (GTDB taxonomy): Bacteria > Bacillota > Clostridia > Saccharofermentanales > Saccharofermentanaceae > Saccharofermentans. The sequence continues at coordinate 44,252 of JAKVLB010000001.1, forward strand.
ACTCGTTAATCATCTGAATTACTCCGCTAATTAAATTCTGTGCATGGCATTGAAAAGACCTGTGTGCTGTATTGTTATCTGTACACCGAGTTTGTTGCCGAGCTCGCGCAGCTTATCAGATATGTCAGACTTCTCAATGACTACTTCCTGCAGATCAACAATCATTACCATCGTGAAAATTTCTGCCAGTATTGTCTGAGATATGTCATTAATATTGATGTTATATTCCGCAAGGAGATTGGAAATCGCCGCAATAATGCCGACTCTGTCATTGCCCAACACCGTTATAACGGCAGTATTCTTATCAGAATTCATAAAATTAAAACCTCCAAATAAATGTTCTAAATGATTATACCTTAAATAAGAGATGAAATAAGTGCATTTGCACAATTAATTCCATCGATAGCGGATGACATTATGCCGCCGGCATAGCCGGCGCCTTCTCCGCACGGGAATAAACCTTTGACATTGAGGCTCTCATATGTTGTGTGGTCACGAAGAATTCGTACTGGAGATGAGCTACGAGATTCAACGGCGGTAAGGACACTGTCGGGTGAATCAAACCCTTTTATTTTGGATCCCATAATGGCTATACCGTCCTTGATAGTCTCAAGAATCGGCGCAGGAAAAATTCTCGAAAAATCAACAGGCTTGACACCAGGCTTATATGTAGGGTTGATTTTACTGAACTGTTCAGTGCGCTTCTGACCGCAAAGGTCACCATAGCGCGTTACCGGTGCCTTGCCCGTGGCGCCTCCGGCAAGAAATGCGAGATGTTCAAGTTCTTCTTGAAAATTCATGCCGGAAAGGACACCTTCACCGTAATCTCTACTGTCAACAGGCACAAGAAGCGCGCTGTTTGAATTCATTCCGTTTCGAGCACGATAACTCATTCCGTTTGTACAGACTGATTCCTGATCACACTGAGAGGCGATGACCTCTCCACCCGGACACATGCAGAAAGTATAAAGTTTCCGGCCTGTCTTAGTATTGCATGACAGCTTATAATTCGCGGCGGAAAGATCTGCCGTAGTTGCTGTATCAATACCGTATTGAGATATGTCAATCTCAGAGCGCAGATGTTCAATTCTGACTCCGACCGAGAACGGTTTGGATTCAAGCCTGCATCCGCTGTTATTGAGCATTCTGAATGTATCACGGCTGCTGTGCCCTATTGCTAGAATGAGCCTGTTGCAGAGCAAATCGCGTTCTCCGTCGGCATTACTGATTCTGGCTGATACCAGGCAGCCGTTCTCATCTGTTTTATACCCCTCGAAAACTGTATTGAACCAGACCTCACCGCCGAGAGATTTAATGTCATTTCGAATTCCGACTACCGCCTGCCTGAGATAATCAGTACCCACATGCGGATGCGTATCATAGAGAATGTCTCCTGGCGCTCCGTGAATTACAAGTATGCGGCTAATAAAATCTTTCAGATCGGAAGTTACACCTGTATACAGCTTCCCGTCCGAGAATGTGCCTGCACCGCCTTCTCCAAACTGAATGTTTGAATTACTCTTAATCTTGGATTTGCCTGACTTGAAAGCTTCCGTGTCTCGGACTCTTTCTTCCATAATTGTCCCGCGTTCGATAATTATCGGCTTAAGTCCATACTTTGCCAGTACAAGTCCTGCAAACAGACCTGCCGGTCCCTCGCCTACGACTACAGGCCTTATGCTCTTCCCCGCTATATTATTCACCTGTTCTGCATATGGAAAAGCAGACTTGAGTATTCTCTTGTTACGTGCTTCGTAATCCTCATTATCCAAGAAATCAAAACGGTATATCAATTTAGCGCGGCCATGTCTGGCGTCAACAAATTTCCTGTCTATCAGAAGCCTTGAATAACCGTCTTTACATTCCTGAGCACAGCTTCTAAGTTCTGAATCGGAAGAATTCAAAGCAGCATTCATTATTCTCAATGAATCTGTTACTGATTCTGTTTTCTTCTGCGGTATAAATTCAAGTTCAAACATTATTCAATATATTCCTTGTCGAGACTGCTGCCGATGACCACGACCACTGAAGGTTATATCCACCGCATATTCCGTTTACATTTACAGCTTCACCTATTACATATAACCCACGGTGGCCTGCTATTGCAAGGCTGTCATCAAGAGCATGAAGCATTACCCCTCCTGAACACACCTGAGCGCTGTCCGGCTGTGCCGTACCATTGACAGGAACGCGAAAAGCTGTAAATGACTTTGCTATCCTCATTATAATACTATTGTCGGTTTCTGATACCGGCGCATTAGGATCTGCACCGGAATATTTTATAAGATAATCCAACAGAACTCTGTTGAGCATTCCGCTGAAGCAATTGCTCAATGTACGGCCGATAAACTGATTCTTGCGCCGGATTAGCATCTCATAGGTTCTATCCTGATCTTTTCCCATAAAATTCAAAATTGCTTCAGGATGTCTGCCCTTTCTCAGAAGAGATACGGCTCTTCCTGATATATCAAGTACACAAATACCTGATATTCCGGACTCTTTAGTAAAAAGCAATTCTCCTGATGATTGCTGTTCAATTGTGCCGTCACAGAGCAAATCAATATCACAATGTACTCTGATTCCCGCAAGTCTTTTTAGATCATTAAGGTCAGAAGTCAGTGGAATCAGGGCACAATCAAAAGGAACCACATTCTTCGCGGCTAAGAACTCACGTAAAAGTCTGAGTCCGCTTCCGTCAGAACCCGTTGCCGCGTAGCTCGCTCCGCCGGTTGCAATAATTACATTATCTGCATGAAGTTCTTTTCCTGAAGCGGTAGAAACGACAAATTCTCCGTTATTCCGAGTCAATGCCGTGCACTTACAGGACATAAACACAGCTGTATCAGATTCTTCTATTACAAATCTCAGTACATCAAGTACTGTGGAACTCTTATATGTTGAAGGATAATACAGACCGGAATTGTTGACAGTAACAAGACCAAGCCTGTTCTCAAAAAAATCAATTGTATCAGAAGTTCCGAAAACTCTCAGTATCCGTCCGAGCCGGTCATAGTCGTCAGTGTTATACATGCTCACATTCAGGCTGTCGTTTGTAATATTGCATCTGCCGGAACCGGTCAGAAGAAGTTTGCATCCGACACGTGCATTGCGTTCAATAACTGCGATCTTAAGCTTTCTGTTAGCGACACAAAGGTTTGCAGCTGCGAAAAGTCCGGCAGCTCCAGCTCCAATGATGATACAGTCGTAACAATCTTCAGACATATTACTTGTTGCCGCTGTCAAGCAGCCTTATGGTTCTCTTGTACTTACTGTCATCGAAAGGAACGCACCCCGTCTCATCTATCAGAAATCTGGCCATTTCCCTGAGATCGACCACATCACCTGAAGTAAGTTCAAGTTCAAGTTCACAGATAGGTTCAACGGCATCTCCGGAGACGTTCTCAATCTTGCCGCAGTCAAAACATGCCTCCATAATGCTGTCGCCAAACCCGAAAGTATAGACGGTTCTGTAGAAATAATTGGAACAGAGTTCCTTAAGCTCATCGTCACTTACACCATCTAAAGCCTTATCAAGAAGTTCATCCGGATCATCGGAGCCTGAAGACAGATTCTTGAATTCGCTGATTCTGAAATTCTTAGTATTGCTTCTGACATTCCACTCGTAACGCTGATGGAGACCATCTGTGACAGCTCCGCCGTATTTGACGGTAAATTCATAGTAATCATCTCCGCGGCCCGAATAATGACGTTTTCTGATCATTGCACCGCGAGAAGTAATCTTGCGGTCTTCAGTATCAAGATAGGTATTCTCAAGCAGAACAGGACTGACCTTTGATGTGTCAAGACAGAAATCAGAGAAGCAGTCCGCTTCAGTTATCGCGAACATAGACTCTTTATCCTTGAATCCAAGTTTAATCTCAGTTTCCATATAATCTCCTTAGTTCAATGTGTGAACGCCACCGGTGGAAACAACACATAATTTGTTACCGGAGATAAAATTCATCCTTATTATGTCTTCATCTACTGAGAAATCATTTGTAACCGTGCCGTTTGAGTTATAAATAAATACACGCTTGTCAACACTGATTGCGTATGTGTCACCTGTTACGGAAACCGCATTGATAACAGAACCGATATCAGAGTTATACAGTACAGTATTTGATGAATCAATTACTGCAAGTTTGTTGAGCTGTGATACTCCGTCTGAATAAGCAATAAACAGTCTGTTGCCGACTTTATCAACATGACTTATCGCAGAAAAATCAAAGTTAATCTGTGACAGACTGTCATTCTCAATCTGATAAACAGAATTTGCCGTAAAGCAATACAGTTTATTATTACAGTAATACATTGAAGAGAACAACGTACTGTCTTCAGTTGTGTAAATAGATTTATCTGCAACATGAACTCCATCATCAGCACTGGTTATTGAAAACAGTCTGATGTACGGAACAAGCACAGCCCCGCTTGTGTTGAGCGTCGAGATGGCAAGCTCGTCTGAAGAATCATTGAAACTGCAGCATATCGGATATCCTGAATTATACGAACTCCAGTCGGAAATCATATTTCCCGCAGTGTCATACAGAATTACATCACCGTAAGAGTCACCATTGTCAGTAATTACTGCGGTAAGTCCGGTAGATGAGATTGTTACAGCTTTTACCTGATTCTCCGTAGGCACGGTAAAAAGAAGTTTATCCTGGGTAAGAACCGAGAAAGAGTAACCGTTAAGATCAAATACAGCGGAATAAACACCATAAGAGACGCACTGAGGATTCTGGTAAGATATATCCGCCGAATAAACTTCATTTCCTGACAAAGTCAGATATGATATGCGCTCATTCGTTACCTTAAGAACGCCCTCTCCGAACGGATACAGCTTCTGTGCTTCTGAATACTCGCAGCTGAAACCTCCCTGACCTGACAACTTAATTTGCGTGTCGGCACCGGACAATGAATCAATTCTTCGAGAGACCCAGAACAAAAGCACAAGACAGAGCAGCAGGATTGCCGTAAAAAACATGACAACAACTGTCAGGCTCCTTCCGGGTTTCCTGTTACTTCGCGGCTTGCTGATATTATGTTTCTCTTCCTGTTCCATCATAAACTTTTAATGTCAGAATCAGGCGACATTTGATTCCGTCGTATTCTCCGTAGTATCAGTTCCAGAGTCTGACGGAATGTCATATATACCGTCAATACTGTTGTCAATAGCCGTCAACAGCATACTGTATGCCGGCCATACACCATATGAATAGGTATCGGAACCACCATCGTTGAACAACTCTCTTGAATATACATAGAACTGAGAGTATTCACCATTGACGTAAACATAATAAGAATCAGTGTCACGCTGATAGAAATCATATTCTGTGGTCTCGTAATCATTGGTCACAAATGTCAGAGTCATAACCGGAATTGCATCGGGACTTACAGATGATTCACTCTCTATTCCGCCTATTTCGATGCAGACCAGACTTTCAAACAACATTGCACAGTATGAACGATCGTCTGAGTTGAAAATCTTAGCATTCCTGCCGTTTATTGTTACCGTTGAATCATCATCGGATATTGCCGCCGTATCATTTACGTTGAGTTCAAAATCAAATGAATCGCCGTTGTATGTACCCTTGATTGAAGAAATATCACAGGCTGAATAGTAGGAAATATATGAATTAAGAAGCGTAAGTGCCGGAGTCTCAAGACCCTTTATCTGCTGATCCGACACCATGAAATAATTCTTCATTCCGGCAATATAACCGTAGTAATAGCCGCCGAGATCAGATGAGAAGTAAATATCCTTCTTCTCACCGCTGTCCATAGTAATGCAGAAATGGAAAGTTGGTTTATCAAGTCCGTACTGAGAAAGCTGATCATCTGAAATATCCATAAAAGACGTGATTTCAAGTGTGCAGACATATTCAACCAGATTCTCAAAATATGCACTTGCCTGAATATTAAAAGGCTTATGAATGAAATACTGCGGATCTCCGGTCTCCTCATAAATCTCACATGTTGCTTCAATATTGAGACCATCTGTGGTTCTGTCGAACTCAACTGTATCAATCTTCGAATAGTCAACATCAAGAATCTGCGACTCCAGAAGATCAATACCCTGATATTCAGCCTTTATCATTTTTGCAACAGCAACCGTATAGACATCATTTGATCCGTCTACCCTCATATAGCAATAACTTGAATCAGGAGTCTTGTTCCCGAGGTAGACTACAGATTTTGAGCCGTCAAATGTCTCCAGTGTAATCGTATACACAGGGTTATCAAGTCCATACTCTGCAAAGTTGCCTTCAGATGAAATCAAAGCTTCACATGAATAGGATGAAAGCAATGCCACATAAGAACTCATATCTTCCTGAGAATAGCTCAGTGTATCGTCCAGGTCGTCGCCTTCATAGGCATAGAGCAAAGAGCCGTCAGTATTCTGCGATGCCGTAATCTTAACGGTCTTGAAATCTGCATTGCTGCTCTGTGTAGTAATTGATTTGACAGTATTGTTATCGACATACAAGACATCTATAAGTGTATCTTCAGTCTCTGCCGGCTTTGTGTTCTTCTTATATATGAAAAACACAATTGACCCGATAAGCAGCAATATCATCAAAACAAAAGGAATTAATAAATTCTTAACAGATTTCATATTACAGATTCTTCCTCTTCTTATATACAACGGTAGCAACTATTACAAGTGCCAAAGGAATAATAACCATAAACACATACAGAACTGCAGATGAAACACCGGATGTAGCCTTTGTGCTGTCTATCTTGTAATTATCAAGCGACTTAGACTCAACATCTACCGAGTTGGCGTTAACACCGCTGCCGAGAAGCATTCTAAGGCATGAACGGAGAAACTGCACATTGGTGTCACTGTAACCGTAGTTCGAGATATATGAATCAGACGAGAAATTTGTCGTACCAAAAGCGATAACTTCAGGAGGATTGTCCATACCGTCAAATGTTGAATACATTCCGATATTGTACTGACTTGCATTCTCATACTGGGACATGTTGCCCTGGGCATCAACCTGTACAGCTGTTGCTGAATCACTTGTTGTGGCAATAGGTGTAGTCTTGATGTATGAATAAGGCGTATCGTAATCTCTGATAGGTCTTGCGTAAGAACTCTTGAACTGCGAGAACGAACTGAAGTCGTCAGAAAGTGACTGGAAATCGGCAGATATATCGACGAGTGAGTTGAAACCAGTGTCATCGAGGTAATATGTTGAGTCCTTCTCACAAATTACGTAAGGATCCATATTTAGATTCATCATGTTCAGAACTGTATTTAGATTGGTGAACTTATCGGCTGAATTTGAATAGAAGTTAACAGCAGAGAAGAAATTGCCGCCGGCATTCAGATAGTCCTGAATCTTAACAGCCATACGCTCGGAAATATCACTGTTTGGACCGTTAAGAATCAAAAGATCACAGTCATCAGGAATCTCGAAATTATCTGAAACCTCAAGTGTCTCAGTATCGCAGCCGAGAGCCTTAAGGATATTTGTAAGCTGTGTCGAACTGTCATCTTCATTAAGTCCGGAAATGATATATGCCTTGCTTGCATAACCGTTTGTAAGCTGAACAATTGTGTTTGTAAAAGTATATTCAACGTTATTGGCTGTCGGAAGATACTGACCCTGCTCAAGATACTGTGAATCATACGTGAAGCAGTCAATTGGCGCAACAACCTGAACTTTACCGTTGCATGACACAACAAAGTTGTCGGCAGAAAGATCATAAGCTCCTGAAGGATCCAGTTCGTTAATGATTGACGGATAAGTCTCAGGATTAATGTACTCCACTGTTATTCTGCCGTCTGACTTGGCTGCATAGTCGTCAAGAAGCGGAACAATGTACTCATAAGGAGTATCAGTCAATGACTCAGGCTTGTCCATCAGTCCGACAATTCTGATTTTATAGTCCTTAGGCAAGGTGTTCAGATAATCCTGAGTCACCTTGGTAATTGAGTTCTGTCCTGAAACAGAGAAATCAAATGTAAGGGCATCTCCCAGAAGTGAATCGAAAAATATATTAATCAAAAGCGCAATTGCGATAAGGATTAATACTGCGCCGATAGAATAAAACTTGAGAGACTTGGCTCTCTTATCGGACACTTTCTTTGCAGAAGCTTTGTCTGCGTTTGAATTAGCGGTCTTCTTACTCATTTTATATTACTCCTTTGATTAACCCTGGCTCCAGCGCTTCTTTTCGAGTATACGGAATGTTATGTATAAGAATACAAGAGATACCGTAAGACAATATAAAAGCGCGGAAACAGAGAAAACACCAAATCTGAAATCTGAAGTCTTGGCAAACGGATCAAGCCAGTTGATACCTGACGTGACTGCATCTCCAATCGATGCTGCCTTCTCACTGTTGATTCCGAAGAATGAGAACGTGGCGGTAAATGCAGAACCGATATATGTGGCAATCGTTGATATAAGCTGAATGATAAGAATCAGTATAAACGAAAAGATAGCAGAAATTATCTGACTGTCTGTTATCACCGACGCAAAAAGACCTATAGCGATGAACATCATTGCCATAAAGAAGAATACTATAACAGAACCCCATGCACCGATTCCGATCACTCCGCCGCAGAGTGCAGTGACAATCATATGAATGAACACATTGATGAACATTACTCCGAACAGAGCGCATGCCGCAAGAAATTTGCCTGCGACGACAGAAAACAGATTAACCGGAGCGGTGTAATACAGAACTTCCGTACCGCGCTTCTTATCCTCAGCAAACAGTCCCATCGTAATGATAGGAACGATTACAACGAAGAAAGAGCGCAGTGAGATTATCTCGCTGGCAATGTTTACCTTTCCGTTTGCAAACTGGGAGTAAAATATGAAACCGGAAAGAAATGAGAAAATGGCAATCGCCACATAGCCCACCGGTGACCTGAAAAATGAAAGAAACTCTCTCTTAAAAATAGCGTACATAAACCTCTCCTTACACTGCTGAAGTAATACTTAGGAAGACTTCTTCAAGGGACGGGTCAAGAGAACGCAATTCAAGAATTGGCCAGCCTCCCTTTGACATAACAAAGAAAATACCGGCACGAAGGTCAGTAACGGAATTTGTTACCAAAGTCACTTCAAGTTCATGAATATCACCGTTGCTGACTCGTGTTCTGACGTCAACAACTCCGGGCAGGCCGTGAATCTTCTCGGAAACTTCCTTAAGAGGACCCTTGAAAGACAGCAAAAGCCTTGAAGAACCGGATAATCTCTTGGACAGGTCGGTAATCGTGTCAACAGCCGCGACCTTGCCGTTGTTAATTATTACAACCCTGTCTGCGATTTCCTGTATTTCAGACAGAATATGAGAACTGATTATTACTGAATGAGACTTGGCTAACGTCTTGATTAGTTTACGTATCTCAATTATCTGGTTAGGATCAAGTCCTACTGTCGGCTCATCAAGAATAAGAATAGACGGATTGCCGACAAGTGCCTGTGCGATACCGACACGCTGCTTATAACCCTTTGACAGGTTGCCGATAAGGCGGTCAGCAACGCTTGTTATCTTTACCATAGAGACAATTCTTGCAAGATGCTCTTTGCGCTCGCTCTTCTTGATGCCCTTGAGATCACATATGAAATCAAGATACTCAAGAACCACCATATCGTTATATAACGGCGGAAGCTCCGGGAGATAACCTATATCTTTCTTTGCAAGCTCGGGTTCCTCCAGAATATCATGACCATTTACCTTAACTGTGCCCGATGTAGAAGACAGATATCCGGTAATAATGTTCATCGTAGTTGACTTGCCGGCACCGTTGGGTCCCAGAAAACCCAAAACCTCGTCATCATTTACGGTAAAAGAGATTCCGTTTACGGCCTTCTTGTTACCATAGCACTTTACCAGATTATTAATTTCAATCATGGTTTACCTCCGTAATTTTGCGTACAAGCTATTTTATATCAAACTCTCAGAATACCAAAGAGAAATATAGAGAAATTCGAAGCAAATTATACATCGTTCAGTTCCATTTCGACACAGAATACTTTAACGTCGTTATTCTTGTAACCATAAACGCTTGCATATCCCTGTCTGGAGACAACGTAAAGTTCAACCTTCTCCCCTGCGTGAACCTCACTGTTGTAGTTTATAGTAAGTCCTTTGATGATATTGATATCAACACCGGACTTAAAAACGGCGTCATATGCCCATGCTGTATATCTTGAATTGTTTACGTGTCTGTTGCGGTCAAGCTCAGAGAAATCCGCAAACTTGATAATTGTCGGTTCGCAGCCCGTAAATGAAGACCTGTCAGGGAAATCAAGCTTCGGACAATCATATCCATAAACCTTCAGTGCAGGCTCCGGATCATACACGGGCAATTCAGGTCTTTTACGCGCAATGACAGGACGGTGGGTATTCCAGTCGGCCAAAATCCATGTCGATGTTGACCTTCCGATTACATTGCCTTCGGAATCAACTATTCTGAAATCTCTGCCGTAGCTGATTCTGTCAATTCCTGTGGCCCATGTCTGGACTTTGAAGTGCTCCTCCCATGAAGGAAGTCTGTCAAAAGAAAGCTTCATTCTCAAGATAATCCAGCAGATATTCTGTGTCTTCAGGAACTCTGTTCCGTATCCGATATTTCCGGAACCGTGCTCAGCTGCCTCCTGAAGATCGCCAATCAACACTGAAGCGAAAAGTTTGTCTCCCATGCCGCACTCTGTTGCCTTGCAATATGTGTCAAGCTGCGCATATGACTTAAGATCTGATACATCCATTAGTTGCTGTTAGCCTCCGCTACTGTTTCACGATAGATATACGGAGCGACATTGCGCGGATTATATCTTCTGAAAACCTTATACATTTCCGGCTTGAAGCCGAATATGACTATATATCTTACCCCGTTCTGACTGACCAGCGCATACCAGTTGTCATCGTTAACTGCATACTTTCTGTATGCAGTAATGTTAAGTTTGAATTCAGAATGATTTGAATCTGATGAAAACCTGTCTGAAGTTACGGGACCTATGTACTCACATTCCTTTACAGTGAAATCTGCAAGTTCCTCCCTCTTCTTCTTTGCAATAATCTTTGCAATACTAACACTATCGTTTGATATCTCTATCTCATACTCAACATACTGTCTCTGAATGATTACAACAAGTCCCCAGACGAGTCCGGCTGATATCATACCGGTAACGAAAATAATGTTCAGACCGTATATCATTGGAATGACATTGATGGCAACAATTATCCCGAGAAGTGTCAAAGAGGAAAAAACAACAAACAGGACAGCAGAAATGCCGTTGTCTCTCTTAACATGATTCTCAATAAAAGTATCTTCAATCATAAATTCACCTCTCTTTTGACCTAAACATAATATCACACAAATAAAAATGCTGCCCACAATGTGACAGCATTCTTACAAATATACCTACATATAAAGACTGTAATATATTAATACATCGGAGCAGCAGGAGCGGCAGGAGCCTCAGGCTCCGGAATATCGGTAACAACAGCCTCTGTAGTAAGAAGTGTTGATGATACCGAAGCTGCATTCTGCAGTGCGGAACGTGTAACCTTTGCAGGATCTACGATGCCTGCTTCAAACATATCAACATACTTGTCGTTCAGGGCGTCGTATCCTGTTCCGACAGGCGAATTCTTAATCTTTTCGCAGATTACGCTGCCATCAAGACCTGCGTTGGCTGCAATCTGACGAACAGGCTCCTCGAGAGCTCTGACTATAATCGCAACACCTGTTCTGACATCGCCTTCCGTCTCATCAAGAAGTGAAGCAACACCGGGAATAGCGTTTATGAATGCCGTTCCGCCGCCAGGTACAATACCCTCTTCAACAGCAGCTTTTGTAGCCGCAAGAGCGTCTTCAATTCTGAGCTTCTTCTCTTTCATCTCAGTCTCGGTAGCAGCGCCGACCTTGATTACGGCAACACCGCCTGAAAGCTTGGCAAGTCTTTCCTGAAGCTTCTCTTTGTCATATTCTGACTTTGTCTCTTCAAGCTGTGCCTTAATCTGATTTACTCTGGACTTAACCGCACCGTCTTCGCCTTCGCCGTCAACGATGATTGTTGTGTCCTTAGTAACCTTAATCTGATGAGCTCTGCCGAGCTGCTCAAGCTTAGTATCCTTGAGCTCAAGACCGAGATCAGAAGTAATTACCTGACCGCCGGTAAGAACGGCTATATCTTCAAGCATAGCTTTACGTCTGTCACCGAATCCGGGGGCCTTAATTCCTACACAGGTAAAAATCCCGCGAAGTTTGTTTACAATCAATGTGGCAAGTGCATCACCTTCAATATCTTCAGCAATGATTACAAGCTTCCCGCCTGACTGTGCCAAAGGCTCGATAATAGGAAGAATATCCTGAATGTTTGTGATCTTCTTGTCTGTTATGAGAAGATAAGGCTCATCGAAAACAGTCTCCATTTTATCCATATCTGTTGCCATATAAGGTGAGATATAACCTCTGTCGAACTGCATACCTTCAACAACACTGAGTTCAGTAAGCATTGACTTGGATTCTTCAACAGTAATTACCCCGTCAGAAGTCACCTTCTCCATTGCTTCTGCAATCATCTGTCCGATTTCATCATCGCCTGCTGAGATAGCTGCAACTCTTGCAATATCAGAAGAACCGTTAACCTTCTTTGCCTTTGAAAGAACCTCGTCTACCGCCTTGTCGACCGCCTTTGAGATTCCGCGTCTGAGAATAATAGGGTTGGCACCGGCAGCAACGTTCTTCATTCCTTCACGTATGATTGCCTGAGCAAGAAGTGTAGCTGTGGTTGTTCCGTCACCTGCGACATCATTTGTCTTTGAAGCAACTTCCTTAACCAGCTGTGCACCGGCATTCTCATAACGATCTTCAAGCTCAATCTCCTTGGCGATAGTAACACCATCGTTTGTTATGAGCGGAGCACCGTACTTCTTATCAAGAACTACATTTCTTCCCTTAGGTCCGAGTGTAACCTTGACTGTGTTCGCTACCTTATTAACGCCGGCTTCAAGTGCCTTACGGGCATCCTCAGCATACTTAATATCTTTAGCCATATGAATTTACCTCCATTATTTTCCTGATCAGCCTTCAACGATAGCCACGATGTCATCCTGGCGAACGACGATATACTCCTCGCCCTCAAGCTTAACATTCGTTCCGGCGTAATCTCTGATTATTACCTTCTGACCTACAGTAACTTCCATTTTAATCTCATTGCCGTCAACAACTCCGCCGGGACCTACAGCGATGATCTGAGCTACCTGAGGCTTCTCCTGAGCGCCTGAAGATAAAATAATACCGCTGGTAGTCTTCTCCTCAGCCTGAAGCTTCTTTACAACTACCTTGTCTGCTAAAGGTTTAATTGTCATCTTAAAGACCTCCAATACATAAATTGATTTCTTAGCACTCTAATTGGTTGAGTGCTAAACCACAACTAAATATAATTCTGTTTCTCACGGATGTCAATATGAATATCAAAAAAAGTCAAAATCAAAACGCAAGGTTATGATATAAGATCTTCAATATCCTGATCAGTGTCACAGTCGTCAATATCAGGCGCATGCTTTGGCAAATCAACCTCGTCGAACGGAACTGTCTTCCCGTATAAGAACTGCTGAACGTAGGGAATCATAGCATTCCAGTTTGCCCTTATGCTCCATTCACCGCCAAACATTCCGCCTTTGAAGCATCCCTTTATCGGGAGCTGAAGATACTGCATCTGCATATTATCCAGCGACGGCAGAAAATCAAATGCATAACTCTCAATGTCTTCCTTCGGAATATCTGTAACAATGCAGGACAGAATATCATCCATGGCGCCGAGTTTGCCGGTTCCTGACATTCCCATAAACTGATTCAGAAGGCTTCTCATAACCTCAACCTGACGTTGCATGCGCTCATAATCACCATTTCCGACATATCTGATTCTGGCATATGCCACAGCCTGAACACCATTTAGCAGAGTTCCTTTACCGGTTGAAGTAACAGGAGTAGCGGTACCGCCGTACAAGGCATTAAGATAGTCATTTGCAACGCCCATTTCCGCTTCCGACATATTTACTTTAACACCGCCTACAGCATCAATTACCGACGCCATATTAAAGAAATTTACATAAGCATAACCATCAATTTTTATTCTTAGCTGATTCTCAATTGTCGCCTGAAGCAGCGCGGGGCCGCCGAAATTCATTGAGGCGTTGATTTTATGAGGTTTTGTATATCCGGGGAAATACGCGTAAGAGTCACGAGCAATTGAAACAAGCTTAATTGTTCCGGCTTTGCTGTCAACCGACATAATCATAATGACATCAGCCCGCGAGCCTTTGCCTGAAGAATTATAGTGCGTAGATCTGCTGTCAATTCCTATAAGAAGAAAATTCTTAATGTCACTGTCCTCAATAATAGAATTTACGGTTGTCTCCGTAACATCATCAAGTTCAACGGTATTTCCTGACTCATCAACTATAGTTACTTCCTGATTGTCAGGTGTCGTAACGTAAGTGATCTGACTGAGAAGATACTCCTTATACCATAATCCGAATACAACAATTCCAAAAACAATTCCCAATACTCCCGCAATCACACTGAATGTAACCCGTTTCCGTATTCTTGACCTTCGATTAATTGCTCGAATCTCACTGTCAGTTTTGTAAGGAAGTTCCTGATCCGCACCGATACCGCGCTCCGGGATAACTCCGGCGACCTTTACCGTATCGTCAGTAACATCAGAATTAACTGCTGCACTCTGACGGACAATTGCCTCATCAGGCAGCCGTTCTTCGGGCACAGTACCGGACAAATCAGATATACTGCCTTTTGCAGGCAGATTTCCGGGCCTTAACAGCGGAAAATTGTCTTGTTCGTTATCATTCAATCAGACAGTCCCTCCGGATTCATTGACTGCCACTTCCAGCAGGAAGTGCACATATCGTCAATATTATATCTGGCTTTGAATCCGAGCAGTCTGTATGCCTTGTCTGTGGAAGCGTAGCAGACCGCGATGTCGCCCGGACGTCTCGGACCGAACACGTGTTTTATCTCATGACCGCAGGCCTTCTCAAATGCGGCTACGGCTTCCTTTACTGAAGTGCCTTTGCCTGTACCGATATTAAAAACAGAGACGCAATCATCGGTTTTGTCAAGATAATCTATTGCCTTGACGTGACCGTCAGCCAAATCCACTACATGTATGTAATCTCTGAGGCATGTTCCGTCCGGCGTGTCATAATCATCGCCGAAAACAGTCAGGCAATCGAGCGTGCCCCCTGCAACCTTGGAAATATACGGAAACAGATTGTTCGGTATACCTCTTGGGTCTTCACCTATCAGCCCGCTCTCGTGAGCGCCAACAGGATTAAAATATCTCAGCAGGCATATCTTCATCTCAGGATTGGCTTTGGCAAAATCCTTGAGCACCTGCTCAAGCATCCATTTTGTCCATCCGTAAGGATTGGTACATACACCGAGCGGAGATTCTTCTGTAAAAGGAACATCCTCGCTCATGCCGTAAACCGTAGCGGATGAACTGAATACAAGCTTCCTTACGTCAAACTCCTTCATGAGCCTTGCCACTGTTATCATGCTGACGATGTTGTTCTGATAATAATCCAGCGGAATCTTCACGGACTCGCCTACTGCCTTAAGCCCTGCGAAATGTATGACACTGTCAATGCTGTTCTCTTCGAAAATACGTCTCATTGCAGCCTCATCGCAACAATCAGCTTTATAAAACTTAAATCTCTTCCCGGTTATCTTCTCGAGTCTGTTCTGAACTTCCATTTTGCTGTTTATAAGATTATCGGCAATAATCACATCATAACCATTCTCAGAAAGTGATATGACAGTGTGTGAACCGATGTAGCCGTTTCCGCCTGTAACAAGAACTGTAGCCATTATTTAATACCTCTCTCATATTTTGTGTTAATTAAATCATAGTTCAATTACAAATGAAATCAATTCCTCACAATTACACCAATTTTTTGTATTAAAAGGAAGATTTTCAGATACAATTAATACATCAATACAGGTAAGGTGACAGTCGATGGATAAACTAATCTACATAGCTGACGATGACAACAATATACGTAACCTTCTGAAGTCTTTTCTTGAACGCGAGAACTTCAATGTAGTAGGGTTCACAACAGGTGATGATCTGTATGACAGATTCAAGGATTCACCGTGCGATCTTATTATTCTTGATGTTATGATGCCCGGACACGACGGTTTTTTTATATTGAGAGAGATTCGCAAGTCCTCTAATGTGCCGATCATAATGCTGACTGCCAAAGACAGCGATTCCGACTATATTCAGGGACTGAACTCCGGAAGCGACGATTACTTTACCAAACCGTTCTCACCGGTAAAGCTGGTAACGAAGGTCAAGTCTGTCCTGAAACGGCAGGAAGAGATTGCCGGCAAATCAAATGAATCGGCAAATACAAATGAGGAAGAACTTGTTTTCGCCGATATAGTGATTAACAGAAAAACAAAGGAAGCCACAATGAGCGGCAGACCTTTTCCCCTTACGCCTAATGAGTATTCACTTCTTACATACCTTATTCACAATCAGGACAGAGCGGTCTCAAGAGCTGAACTGCTCGATAAAATCTGGGGTTATGAGACTCAGGTCGAGACCAGGGTCGCGGATGATACAGTTAAGCGTCTTCGCAAGAAGATTCAGTCTTCTCAGGCAAAGATTACAACAGTATGGGGATATGGCTTCAGACTTATAAACCGAATGTTTGCCGGCGACAATGACGATGAACAGGAAGATGATTGATGCTTATGACAGAACGGACAGGCAACAGGACAAGGCCCTTGAGAAACAAAGCGGCGATTAGAATACCTATTTCTCTTCACTTCTATTCATCGCTGATTCTGGTCATTCTGCTGGTTGTTCTTACGATTAATTTCTATATTCAGTCCATTGTTCAGAATTATATAGCTAACGAATGTGAATCAAGGCTTGAGAACGCTGTCACTTCATGTCAGACATTTGCGCAGGCTTTTCGTTCGCAGATAGATGACACCTCAGGCATGTCAAGTGAAGATATAAGGACATATCTGCTGAATTCCATAGTGTCGGCGGCCAATCTTTCAAATCAGGCAAATATCTCACTTTATACGCTTGACGACAAAGAAGCAGAAGATTTTACTCTGCTGTGGCCTACCTCGGATTATTCTGTTTCATATGTCAACACAACGAACAAGGTAATAGAGAACGTCATCAAAGAGAAGGGATACGAGAACTTAAATACCACTCAGACTACAGTTCTCGACAATAATCTGATTTACTATCGCACAATAGGAGTCGAATACAGCCCAAATGAGAATGTTGTAAGCGATGTGCCAAATTACTACCTCCTAATATATGTGAATTCCAACACATACTATTCGTTTATGGCCGAGATAACCATGGCACTCATACAGGCAACCCTGCTGTCCTTGATAATTGCCGGCTTTATGAGTATAGGCATGACCTATCCGCTGCTATTTTCGACGCGTAAATTATCCAAATTTGCCGGAAGAATCGCCAAAGGTGATTTTACGCCGATTAAAGGTCATATCGTGAGCAAAGAGTTGTCTGAACTTGGTGACGTAATGAATCAGATGGCATATAAGCTTGATGAATCAGATATTGAACAGAAGACTTTTTTCCAGAACGCCTCTCACGAACTCAGAACGCCGCTGATGTCAATACAGGGCTATGCAGAAGGCATCAAGTGCGGAGTTTTTGAGGACAAGGAATCAAAAGAGAATGCTGTTGATGTTATCATCGCAGAAACTCAGAGACTTTCAAATCTTGTCGAGAATCTTCTTTCAATATCTAAGATGGATATGTCCAAGAGCGGCAATTACGAAGTCAAAAAGCAGAACATCGACGTGGAGAAGCTGTGTGAAACCGTCATAGACAGAGTAAGAGGAAATTTCATACACGAAGACAAAGCGATAATTAACGATATCAGAGTACAAAGCGTTTACATATTCGCCAATGAAAGCGATATACTGCGCTGCTTTGAGAATATTTTTTCAAACTGCCTGCGTTACTGCAAAACCTCTGTCACCTTAAGCTGTGTTACCGATGAAGAATCCAGGAACGTAATTTTCTCCATCTCTGATGACGGCGCCGGGATATCAGAAGAAGTCAGTGAACACCTTTTCGAACGTTTCACCAAGGGTTCGGACGGCAAACACGGAATCGGTCTTGCGCTGGCCAAGGCAATCGTCGAAGAGCATAACGGTACAATCAAAGGTTACAACAGGCCCGAAGGCGGAGCACGCTTTGATATCACTCTGCCTACAGTTACATGCAAACAGCAGATTACCAAGATTAACAACGATAGAAATTAAAACATACCTTTGCGCAAAAAAAAAGGCTGACAGCAATATTGCTGCCAGCCCTTGTTCATTTAATAGCAGGAAAGCGAAAATCAGAATTCTCTTCTTCTTCCTTTGCCTTCTTCACCCTGCTGTGTAGGCATATCGCCTGCACTTGCGGTATCTTCGTTGTTATATCTGCGAGGCGCTCTGTCAGGTCTTCCGCCGTCACGACGTCCGCCGCCGAAACCGCCTTCACGTCTGCCACCGTTATAACTTCCGCGGCGCTCACGATCAGGTCTCATCTCACGCCTTCTGGGTTCCTCTTCGACGTAACCATCAGGCTTCGGAAGACAATCTCTTATAGACAGATTAAGTCTTCCCTGTGAATCAATCTCGATGAGCTTGACATGAACCTTATCGCCTTCATGGAGAACATCTTCAACCTTCTCGACTCTGTTCCACGCCATCTTTGAAATGTGTACAAGACCTTCCTTTCCGGGCAGGAACTCGACAAATGCACCGAAATCCATAAGTCTTGTAACAGTACCATCGTACTCAGTTCCTACTTCAGGATCTGACACGATACCGTTAATAATCATCTTTGCCTTTTCAGCTGCTTCAAGATTAGCGGTTGAAATAAATACCGTACCGTCTTCATTGATGTTGATGTTAGCTCCGGTGTCAGCAATAATCTTGTTGATTACCTTTCCGCCGGAACCGATCACGTCGCGAATCTTGTCAACAGGAACCTTGACTGTGATTATTCTCGGAGCATACTCGTTAAGCTCTTTTCTTGGAGCAGGAATGCATGGAAGAATAACGTCATTGATAATCTGGAGTCTGCCCTTATGTGTCATTGCAAAAGCTTCACGGATTATGTCGAGTGAGAGTCCTTCAACCTTTATATCAACCTGAATTGATGTGATACCTTCAGTTGTACCCGCAACCTTGAAATCCATATCACCGAAGAAGTCTTCAATGCCCTGAATATCCATGAATACGAGGAAATCACTGTCATTGTCTTCATTAACGATGAGTCCGGATGATATACCTGCTACAGGTCTCTTGATCGGAACTCCGGCTGCCATAAGTGACAATGTGGATGCGCATACAGAACCTTGCGAAGTAGAACCGTTTGACATAGCAATCTCGGAAACAGTTCTTATTGCATACGGGAATTCTTCTTCAGACGGAAGTACCGGTATGAGTGACCTCTCAGCAAGAGCACCGTGGCCAATCTCTCTTCTTCCAGGACTTCTCGAAGGCTTTGCCTCGCCTGTTGAATAACCCGGGAAATTATAATGATGAATATATCTCTTGTAATCCTGCTCATCGAGACCTTCAAGCTTCTGAGCTTCAGCCAGAGGAGCAAGAGTGCAGATATTCATAACCTGCGTCTGACCTCTCTGGAACAGTGATGAGCCGTGAACTCTTGGAACAATGTCAACAGCACATGACAGAGGACGGATCTCGTCCAAAGCTCTGCCGTCCACACGGATATGTTCTCTGAACAGATAATCTCTGACAACCTTCTTCTCGAGTTTATAGATAGAGTCTGCAGCCCACTTTGAAAGTCCTTCTTCGCGTGTCTCAAGCATCTCCGCAACTTCATTCTGAAGCGCAGCTACATTTGCATCTCTGACTTCTTTCTCTTTCGAAAGAACAGCCTGTCTCATCTTGTCCCATCCGAATTCCTTTACGGCAGCGAAAACCTCTTCAGGAACATCAGCGGACTGATACTCAAACTTAGGCTTTCCGATCTCGGCAACAATAGAGTTGATGAATGCACATATCTGCTTGATAACTTCGTGACCTTCGGCAATAGCCGCAAGCATTATGTCATCAGGAACTTCGTTGGCTCCGGCCTCAACCATGCAGATCTTTGTAAGTGTGCCTGCAAGAGTAACATACATCTGAGATTCCTGACGCTGCTCAAGTGTAGGATTGATTACAGCCTTATTGTCAATGAGACCGAGAACTACACCGCCGACAGGTCCCTTCCAAGGGATATCGGATATAGCAATCGCAATTGATGTACCGATCATTGATGTGATTTCAGGTGAACAATCAGGATCAACGGACATTACGAGGTTGTTTACACAGACGTCGTTCCTGAGATCCTTAGGGAACAACGGACGGATAGGACGGTCGATAACTCTTGAAGTAAGTATTGCCTTCTCTCCGGGTCTTCCCTCTCTCTTGAGGAAACCTCCCGGAATCTTGCCTACAGCATACATCTTCTCTTCGTAATCAACTGAAAGCGGGAAGAAATCAATACCCTCTCTCGGCTCTGAAGAAGCTGTTACTGTCGAAAGCACAGTTGTATCACCATACTTGATGAATACGGAACCATTCGCGAACTGCGCGATCTTGCCGGTCTCGACAACCAATGATCTGCCGGCAATCTCTGTCTTGAAAATTTTTTCCATAGACAAATTCTCCTTTATAAAAAATATGTAAATTGAAGGAGGTAGTTCGTAGATTCAATATCCCAACCGGAGTATGCAAGCTCGGACACTCAATCTACACACTACGCTCCTTTCAGACTTAACCATTATATACTAATGGCAAAATAAGACAAACAAATTGCTTAACATAAATTGTGCAGATTATCGAGCCATAAAGAACTTTCAGCATCTGACGGCATTCTCCAGTCGCCTCTCGGAGACAACGTGACTGTTCCGACTTTTGGTCCGTCAGGCAGGCAGGAACGTTTGAACTGCTGAGCGAAAAATCTCTTTATGAATACTTCCTCCCACTTAAAGATTGTTTTGTCATCGTAAACTCCGTCAAATGCATGTAAAGCGAGACGGTATATCTTCGACGGTGTAAATCCGAAACGCACAAAATAGTAAAGGAAAAAATCGTGAAGCTCATAAGGACCGACCTTCTCCTCAGTCTTCTGAGATATTCTGCCGTCTTCAGTCGGCGGAAGAAGCTCCGGAGACACGGGTGTATCAACAACATCGACAAGTGCTTCAGAGAGTCGGCTATTTGTCTTCTGTGTGCGAGAAGCTTCATAAGAAACGAGAAATTTGACAAGAGTCTTCGGTATTGAAACATTGACACCGTACATCGACATATGATCTCCGTTGTAGGTTGCCCATCCGAGCGCGAGCTCACTCAGGTCGCCGGTTCCAATTACTATGCCGCCTTCCTGGTTGGCGATATCCATAAGAATCTGTGTACGCTCCCTGGCCTGTGAATTCTCATAGGTGATATCCGTCACCGACGAATCGTGTCCGATATCCTTAAAGTGCCGGCACACAGCAGGACTGATATCTATCTCACGCAAAGTACATCCGTATTCCTGCGCGAGACTTAATGAATTGCTCTTTGTTCTTGCAGTTGTGCCAAATCCGGGCATAGTCACCGTGATGATACCTTTTCTGTCAATGCCGAGCCTGTCGAAAGCATGAACTGCGACAATCAGAGCCAGCGTAGAATCAAGACCGCCTGACAGACCGATAACGGCCTTGCTGCAGCCGATTGCGCGAAGTCTTGTATAGAGTCCTACCGCCTGCATATCAATTATGCTCTCACAACGTATCTCAAGGTCTTCCCTGGTCTCCGGTACAAACGGCATCATAGGTATATGTCTCTCAAGTTCAACGTCAGAAGCCGTAAAATCCAAGCTTTGCGAATTAATGTAATCGTCGCCTGCTGTATCAATGACGAATGTGTTAGTTCTTTTGCGCTCAGACTCAATACGTTCAATATCTACATCCGCAAAAATCATCCCGCTCTCAAACCTCCTGCTCTCAGACAGTATCGAACCGTTCTCCGCAATTATATTATGACCTGCGAAAACCATATCCTGAGTTGATTCTCCGATTCCGGCATCGGCGTAGACGTAGGCTGACAGCGTTTTCGCACTCTGAATGCGAACAAGATCCCTTCTGAAACGGGCCTTTCCGATAACTTCATCGGAACAGGAAAGATTACATATAATCTCGGCACCATGCAGGCTGTAATCTGCAGAAGGACTGGACGCTACCCACAGATCTTCACAGATCTCGACAGCAAAAGAGAAACCATTACAGTTAAATACGGCCGGACCGAAGGTAATTCCGTCTGGAGTCATCTGAAGCTCTGATATATCGGAAGGTACAAAATACCTCATCTCATAGAACTCAGAATAATTTGGAATGTGCTTCTTGGGAACGATACCGATGATATCGCCGCCAGAAACAACGGCAGCGCAGTTATAAAGCTTGCCTGAAAATAAATACGGCAGACCCAATACCAGAATAATATTACAATCCGCAGTTCCGGCCGCAATCCGGTCAAGCGCGCACTTCGCACTGTCTATCAGTGCTTTTTGCAGAAAAAGATCATTACAGGTATAACCTGTAATACATAGCTCAGGATATACAAGAAGCGAACAGCCTCTGGCGGATGCTTCAATCGCACAGTTTATTATCTGATTCGCATTATAATCACAATCAGCAACCTTAAGTTCCGGCGTTGCCGCGCCAACTCTGATAAAACCATCCTTCATATCTGCCATCTCCCGGTAATTGATTAGTTAATTATACAATAAAAAAAGAACGGCTCAATAATAGAACCGTTCCCATAATCCGATTTGATTAGACAGATTACTTTCTGATGCCGAGCTTTGCAATAAGTGTTCTGTAACGCTCAATATCAATAGATGCAAGATAATCAAGGATATTTCTTCTCTTACCGACCATCATGAGAAGTCCTCTTCTGCTGTGGTGATCGCCGTTGTGCGACTTAAGGTGCTCTGTAAGGTGATTGATTCTGTATGTAAGAAGTGCAACCTGAACCTCAGGAGATCCTGTATCGCCCTCTGCGAGCTGATACTCTTTGATAATTGACTGCTTGTCAAATGATGCTGACATATCTATGTCCTCCTATAAAAAAAATAAACCAGAAACGAAGAATGCGGTTGGAGTATCCGGCAGCTGCGTTAAAGGCAACGTTGGTATATTAGCATTAGGAACCTGATTTGTAAAGACGGATTTTCAATGCAGAACCGGTGATATCAATACCACCGGTTCTGTTGAACTGATACATTTTAAAACGAAACAGTTATCTGAATAATGAAAATCTGCTTATGATCGGAGCGATCGTGTTGGCAACGGTTGACATCAGCTTTATGAAGATATCAAGTGAAACGCCTACAACATCCTTACGCGTGTCTCCAACTGTATCACCGGTAACTGATGCCCTGTGTGCAGGAGATCCTTTTTTGCAGCCTTCAAGCTGGCCTGACTCGATATACTTCTTCGCGTTATCAAAGGCTCCGCCGGAGTTGCCCATAAATATCGCTCTTGGAATGGCAACAATTGTAGCACCAACCAATATACCGCCTACGAATTCTACGCCTAAGATGAAACCGCCGATAACGGGAATAAGCAGAGCGAGAACAGAAGGAAGAACCATCTTATGAATGGCTTCCTGGGCAGCCATCTTTATCATCATGTTGTAATCCGGCTTAGCCTTGCCTGCAAGTACTTCTTCTGTCATCTGCTGGTCTCCGACATCAGCCATCTTCTTCGCTGAATCGATTGTATTATCCGTAAGTACGGCACAGAAATACTCAACCAGAGCACCGCCCAATATACCGCCGGCAACAACAAAGAATGAAGCAAAGTTAAGGGAAAGAGGCATTCCGATGGCAGTATAGTTTCCAACATAAGCCATTATCAACGATACTGTGGCAAAAGCAGCTGAACCGATGGCAAATCCCTTGCCTATGGCTGCCGTTGTGTTGCCAACAGCGTCAAGCTTATCAGTAATTACACGGACCTTGGCATTCAGATGACAAGCTTCGGCAAGTCCGCCGGCATTATCGGCAATCGGACCAAACGCATCGATTGATACCGTGGCGCCTACAAATCCAAGCATTCCAAGCGCTGAGATAGCGATGCCATAGGAAGATCCCACAACGCCTGATACAATCAGAGCAACAACAATAACAAGTACAGGAAGCAGTACGGATCGTGAACCTATGGCATCACCCTTTGTTACTACAAAGGCTTCACCTTCTTTACAGATCTCGGCAAGCTCCCGGGTAGGCTTATAATCCGTTGAAGTGTAATACTCAGTAATGATTCCGATTGCAACACCGCTTACGATACCCATAATTGCTGATACCCATGGCGATGCCCAGCCGAGTTTAAATCCATACAGAGCAAAATCATTCGCAGGTACCGAGCGGAACAATAAGTAACTCGCAATTCCGCCAAAAACAACAGTGCAGCCGGCAGAAATCCAGGTTGAGAGATCCAGTTCCTTTGAAGGATTGTCTCCCATCTTCTTGATGTTGCAGAAACCCAGTCCAAGAACACAGCCAAGCAGACCGCAACCGGCCAGAACAATCGGGAACAGTGTTGTAGAACCGAAAATAGTGTCACCTACAGATTCGCCGTTAGTCTCATACAGAGTAACAGCTATCATAACAGAAGCAGAAAGAGTTGCTACAAAAGATTCAAGAAGATCTGAACAGTTACCAGCTATATCATTTACATTATCACCGATAAAGTCAGCGATTTTATTAGGAATTCGGCTGTCATCTTCAGGAAGGTCATGTCTGAGTTTTCCGAGAATATCGGAAGAAATGTCGGCTGCCTTGGTATAATTGCCGCCGGCAACGCGGTTAAACATTGCGACAATAGAACATCCAAGTGAATAAGTTGATACTCTCATTACATAAGGGTTGCATGAGAGATTAAGCAGAAATCCCGAACTTGTCACATCATGCTTTACACCGCCAAAAAGCATAAGTACCATCAGGAAGCCTAACATACCGAAAGCCTGAACGGCAAGACCGCTTATTGAACCACCGCAAAGCGCAACCTTAACGGTATCTCCGATAGAAAGTGACTCGCGAGCTTTATTGGCAGTGCGGACATTGGCATAAGTTGCACTCTGCATTCCAAGTATACAGACAATTGAACTCATCATCGCACCCATGATGAACGTCAAGCCGCAGGTTTTCTCAACGAACAAAGAAAAAACCAAAGCAACGGCAAGAACTACAATGACAATGCTTCTGAATTCCGTTTTGAGAAATGTCTGCGCTCCGGAACGGATAATTGAAGACATTTCAACCATCTCAGGTGTTCCTTCAGGCAGGTTCTTAATGTGAAAGTAGTTGTAGGCGATGTATACCAAAGTAAGTACAATAACGCCCAAGACAATTAGCCATGACGACATAGTTGGCATAGTGTGGTCCCCTCCTATATGAGTAAATTTGTAAAACGGTTTTAACAAACCTATCACATTATACAAATTTTCAGGAGTTCAGGCAATTAAAGTTTATGCATATTTTCACTAATCCTCTAACAGAGAATTTACAAAAATTGATGGTTCAAAGTCAACAATATCGTCTGCACCTTCACCAAGCCCGGCTAAAACAATAGGCTTCTTTGCAGTATATGCGACGGCGACCGCAACACCGCCTTTGGCACTGCCGTCAAGTTTGGTTATCCCTATATAATCGAGATTCATGACCTTGCCGAAACTCTCGGCCTGAATAACAGCATTCTGACCCGTTGTTGCGTCAATAATCAGAAGTGACTTGACATCTGCCTCGGGAGCCTCACGGCTGATAATTCTTCCAATCTTCGCAAGCTCATCCATCAGGTTCTTCTTGTTATGAAGCCTGCCTGCAGTGTCAATTATCAAAAGGTCAGCTTTACGGGCTACGGCAGCGTGCAATGCATCATAAACCACAGCGGCAGGGTCTGCTCCGTCATCACCCTGAGAAATGACGGTCGTATCAGTGATTCTTCCCCATTCCTTAATCTGATCAACAGCGGCTGCGCGAAAAGTATCCGCAGCAGCCAGTATTACCTTCTTGCCTTCGTTCTTATACTTCCTTGCAAGTTTACCGGCAGTGGTCGTCTTTCCTGTTCCGTTGACGCCGATCATAATAAGAACATTCAGTTTGCCTTCAACAGGCTTATATACTGTTTTACAGCCCAAAATCTCATTCATTCTTACACTGACGGATCTGATTACAGCTTCCCTGCTGTCGTCACCTGTTCTTCGTATGTCATCCTTAATTCGGCTGATAATGTCTTCGCTTGCCGGTATTCCGCAGTCTGCACGCACAAGCAGTTCTTCAAGTTCATCAAGCATTCCATCATCGAAATGTCCTGTCCCGGCAGCAATTTTTGTAAATCCGCTG
Organism: Mageeibacillus sp.; assembly: GCA_022484595.1. Taxonomy (GTDB): domain Bacteria; phylum Bacillota; class Clostridia; order Saccharofermentanales; family Saccharofermentanaceae; genus Saccharofermentans. The sequence continues at coordinate 70,708 of JAKVLB010000001.1, forward strand.
CTGAAAAAATTCCTGGTATTAGTAAGACCTTTTCTGAATATATCCAGTAAACCCATTATCTCAGCTCCATAGATAAAATCTTCGATATGCCGCGTTCGGCCATAGTGACTCCGTACATCTGGTCGCAGGCTTCCATTGTTCCTTTTCGATGCGTTACGACAATAAACTGAGATTTAGCACAATGTCTTCTGACAAAGTCAGTAAAACAGGATATGTTTACGTCATCAAGCGCGGCATCAACCTCGTCAAGAATAACAAAAGGCGACGGTTTGAGCTCCAAAATCGCGAAAAGGAGTGCAATAGCTGTGAGACACCTCTCACCTCCCGACAATAGCAGCAGGCTCTGAAGCTTCTTCCCCGGCGGCTGAGCCTTAATCTCTATAGCACAATTGAGAACATCATCATTCTCAAGAATAATTTCAGCGGTTCCGCCGCCAAAAAGATCGACAAACACCTGCTTGAAATTCTCGTTGATAATACCAAAATGCGTAATAAACTGATCCTTCATCTCATCCACAAGCTCTGCAATGACCTTCTCAAGATCAGTCTTGGCATTAATAATGTCATCTCTCTGAGATGTCATGAAATCAAGCCTCTCGCTGAGCTCACGATATTCCTCAATAGAATTCAGGTTAACAGGACCGAGCTGCTTAATGCTGTTCTTAAGAGTCTGTATCTGTTTCTGCTGCTCAGCCGGTTTATCTACAGGAACTGCATCAGCCCTGACGTTGTCGTATGTAACCTCATAATCCTCCCAGAGTTTATTCTTATCCATATCAATCTCTGCAAAATACTTGTCATATTTTGCTACGAGTCCGTTCAGTTTTCCCTGAAGCGTGTTAATCGCATCACTTGCGGAAGTCAATCTGTCACCGAAGGTCGAAAGCTTTGAAGATACAGCATTATGTTCCTCATTGAGACTGGCAATCTTTGCTTCATAGACAGCCTCTTCATTCTTGATTTCCGTTATCCCGTTTCCGATATTTTCAATCTCACTCTTTGCTTCTGCAATCTGTTTACCGATATCATTGGCATCACTCTCAATTGATCTGATTGATTCGTCGCAGTTCCTGATCTGTCCCTGAATATGTCTTGACAATTCAAGAACACCGTTGCGCTCTGCAATCTTTCGTTCTGACAGAGACGTGAACTCATTTACAGAACCACGGATTGACTCAAGTTTCTCATTGAATTCTCTTGTCTTATTGTCTCCCGCTTCCAGACTCTCCTTAAAGTCCGACAGCTCGTCTTCGAGTTCAGTCTCAATGGTATGCAGCTCGTCGACATCCTCTTCAAGCCTGATTTTCTCTTTTGACACGGCGCCTATATTCTCTTCATAACTGTTTACACTGTCTATGAGTTCATTAAGCTTTGATTCGATATTCTTATAATCACCTTCGGCCTTTACTTCTTCGAGCTGATAAAACTTCAGCTGCTCGTCAAGCATAGCAAGCTCGCGTTTCAGTGTGCCTACTGAATCATCAACTTCCTGACGTGATTCCTCAGAATCCGCAAGTCTGTCTTCAAGCTGCCTGACAGATTCTGTCAGGGATTCAATCTCTCTGCCCCTGCCGAGAATACCTACTCCTGATTTTTTGACGCTGCCGCCGGTGAGCGATCCGCCGGGATTTACAGAGTCGCCTGCAAGAGTAATAACCTTAACGCTGTGGCCGCTCGCACCGGCAATAATTCTTGCTGAATCAAGATCTTCAGAAACAATAATCCGACCGAGAAGGTTCATAACAATACTTCTAATCGAATCATCACATTCGACAAGATCCGCAGCGATACCTATATATCCGGCGGTCTGTTCTGCCTTACAGGCAACCTTACTGTCTAGTTGTTTTCCGGCAATATTCTCAATAGGCAGAAATGTTATGCGACCCAGGTGCTTCTGTTTAAGTACGTCTATAAGCATTGAAGCATCCTCTTCTGTCTCAGTCACAATATTGTGGATTGCAGAACCAAGAGCAATCTCGATCGCCGTCTGATACTTCGCATCAACATTAATCAGATCGCCGAGAACACCGACTATCTTACCGGATACCGACCTGTCCTCCTGCGCCTCAGTCAAAAGTCTTCTGACAGACTCCTGATAGCCCTCCTTGCGTCGTTCCAGATCCTTAAGTGTTCGAAGTCTTGCATCATCCGCAGAGAGCTGCTTATTGATCCTGTCGAAAAACTGATTCAGCTCAACCTGCTTGCTCTGTAGTTCTTCAAGCTTCCTGCTTCGCAGATCAATATCTTTTACTACAGCGGACTTGGCCGTAACAAACTCATGCCGGACCGAATCGCTCTTCTCAAGATCTGCCTTAAGCCTGTCTTCAGATTCAATGGCATTGCGCCTTGATTCACTCAGCTCGTTAATCCTGGTATCAATTGATGCAATTTTAGCCTGAGCCTCGGTAACTTTCTGTTTTGCCTTGAACAGCTCCATGGTTTTGGCTTCAACAGCACTGTCAAGATCCTTGCGGCTCTTCTGTGATTCTTCAAATTCAGCGTACAGACAGTCGCGCTTTGCGACAAACTCTTCAGCTTTGCTTCTGGCGTCGTCTGCTTCCTTAAGAAGCTGGTCTGCCTTTGAAATCTTGTTTTTCAGGTCTTCCTCAAGCGCGTCTTTCTGAGAAGCCAGATCTCGGGACTGACTGGCAGAATCATTTATCCTGTCAACAAACTGCTTGCATCGCTCAGACGCAACCTTCTGCTCGGTTATCAGTTCGTGTTCATGCTCTGTCAGTTCAGACAGCAGCTGCCTTTGAGTCTCTATATCTTCGTCAAGTCTGTCGCAGACTTCAAGCTCTGTCTGATGGCTGCTTCTGAGTTCAAGATATCGGTCTTCCTGTTCCTTTATCTCAAGTTCGAGCTGAGACTTAACATCAGCAGAATCTCCGATAGCACTTGTTGCCTCCGTAATTCTATGAACCAGAAGTGATATCTCCTTGGTCTTGAGCTCCTCATATGCCTTATGATACTCACGAGCCTTGGAAGACTGCTCTTCAAGAGGGCCTATACGATCCTTGAGCTCATTGAAAATATCGTTTATTCTCAGAAGGTTCTGTTCCGTTGAGGCGAGCTTACGTTCTGCCTCCTCCTTGCGCACCTTGTACTTGACTACTCCGGCAGCTTCCTCAATTACTCTTCTTCGGTCCTCGGATTTGACGGACAAAATCTCATCGACCTTGCCCTGTCCAACAATTGAATAGCCGTCTCTGCCGAGACCGGTATCAAGAAAAAGCTCAAGAATATCTTTAAGTCTGCAATTGACCTTGTTTATCTGGTACTCGGATTCACCCGACCTGTACAACCTTCTTGTAACCTGTATTTCTGAGAAATCAAAATTGAAATATCGGTCAACATTGTCAAAAGTAATGGTAACTTCCGAGTAATTCATCGCCTTGCGCAGCTCGGTACCGTTGAAGATTACATCCTCCATCTTTCCGCCACGTAAAGATTTTACGCTCTGTTCGCCAAGAACCCAACGTATAGCGTCAGTAACATTTGATTTACCGCTTCCGTTAGGACCGACGACAGCCGTCATTCCTCTGTCGAAATCTATAACCGTATATTCAGGGAATGACTTAAACCCTTGCATTTCAAGTTTTTTGAGATACATGATACACTTTCCAAATTAAAAATAACGCTTAATTATATCACAATCCTACAGACGTCCCGAAGACAGCGGAAATTTCTCCTGATAAGCTTCTATGCCTTTCTGAGCACACTTCTGTTCAGCATCCTTTTTACTGTGTCCGGTAGCATGGGCAAGCAGAACATCATCAGCATATACTTCCACATCAAACTCTCTCATATGAGCCGGGCCCCTCTGATCAGCAACCGTAAAGCGAATTGTATGCTGCTTGCCGCGCATCTGGGCAAGTTCGAGCAGTCTGCTCTTATAATCCAGAAAAATCTCACCCTTTACAGCTCTGTCAATTGTATCCGACAGAATATTAAGAATGCAGTCTCTTACACATTCAAATCCCCCGTCAAAATAGACAGCGGCAATCACCGATTCAAAACAATCGGCAAGTGTGGAGTCTTTATCTGAACCGCCCGACTGAGCTTCGCCTTTGCCGAGCTTAAGATAATCACCCATCTTTAGTGTTCTCGCACAATCTGCAAAAGACCTTTCACAGACAGCAATGCTTCTCATCTTAGAAAGATATCCTTCATCTGCAGTGGCATTGAGCTCATACAGTCTTCTTCCGACAACCAGATCAAGAACGGCATCACCAATAAATTCAAGCCTTTGATTTGACTCACAGTGCTGTCCGCCATGTTCAAAAACATAAGTAGTATGAGTAAAGGCTTGCTCAAGCAGAGACTTATCCTTGAATGTATATCCCAAATCTCTTTCAAATTCTGAATAATCAGTATCCATTATTACCCCGTATAGAATAACGGCCGAACGCATGCAAGCACACATTCAGCCGCAAATCTGACTTTTAAATACCGTTGGAACTCCGTTAGCTTAAATCAGCCTTCGGTAAGGTTCTGAACGTACTCAACTGCGTCTTTAACAGTTACGACCTTCTCAGCTACGTCATCAGGAATCTCAATATCAAATTCCTGCTCCATAGCCATGACAAGTTCAACCATATCAAGTGAATCGGCGTTGAGATCATCTACGAAAGAAGAATCTTCCGTTATTGTCTCTTCATCAACTCCGAGCTGATCTACAATCATCTGCTTGATGCTGTTAAAAAGTTCTTCATTTGTCATATTTGCTACCTCCATAAAATTTATCAATGTACAAACTGTTTTTAATGTAATAGTTCGATTTTGTCAATAGGTTTATTTTGATTATCAAAGTTTTTTATCCTTTAAGATACTTTTTACCCTTAATCAGATAATCAACTCCTGAAATAATTGTCATAATAACACAAATATCGAAAAGTACATCACCTATTACTGTAATAGCACAAATCTGTGTCGGATACTCTTCAATCCCAAGCCCGAAAATTCTGTGAAGCAACGGCTCAAACATCAGATAAATAATCGCAATCATCTGCGTGACGGTCTTAACTTTTCCAATCATTCTGGCAGCAATAACTTCACCCTTGGAGGCGGCAATCATTCTGAGACCCGATACTGCAAACTCTCTTAAGATTATTATCATAACGAGCCAGGCTGACAGTCTTCCAAGCTGTACAAGTGCAAGCATTATGCTTATTACAAGAATCTTATCGGCAAGTGAATCAAGAAACTTGCCCAGATCGGTAATAAGGTTATACTTGCGGGCAATCTTTCCATCCAGCATATCGGTGAGAGAAGCAACTATAAACACAAAAGCAGCTATTGTCATTCCATAGCTGTTTATAAAAGAGTTCCATCCCGCCGGTTCAAAGCCGTATATACTTATCGGGATCATAAACAGCATTGTAACAGGAACAAGAATTATTCTGAGGATAGAAAGTTTGTTTGGTAGGTTCATATTGTAACTCCAGTCATATCATATTCATCGGAACAGTCAACAATTCTGACTTTGACCATATCTCCGATGTTAAGTTCACCGTCCTGAGAAATTACATAGACCGAAGGATCCACCTCAGGCGATTCACCATAGCTTCTGCCGATATAAAATATACCGTCATCTGCAACGGAATCAATAATAACATATATTTCCGTTCCAAGACGACTTTTAACGCTGTCTTCCGATATTTTCCGTGACAGTTCATATATCTCGTCATAGCGCTGCTGCTTTATGTCTGCGTCAACCTGATTCGGCATATCAAAAGCCCTGGTGCCTTCTTCGGGAGAAAAAATAAAGCACCCGAGCCTGTCAAATCTCCACTTTATCAGGTTACTCTTCAGCTCTTCAAAATCTTCCTGTGTCTCTCCCGGAAAACCTACCATAACTGTAGTTCTCACAATAATATCAGGTATAGCCTTTCTAATCTTCTCCAGACGTTCAGTGATCAATTCAACAGTATCCTTACGGTACATTGCCTTAAGGATCTTATTGCAGCCATGCTGAATCGGTATATCAAGATAAGAGGCTACCTTAGGATTTGTCGCTATCTCACTTATCAGGCTGTCATCTATGCCATCCATATAACCGTACATTACACGGATTACTCTGATACCTTCAATGCCGGACAAAGCTCTCAGGAGCTGAGGCAGCCTTCTCTCATGATACAAATCGACACCGTAATTTGTGGTATCCTGAGCCGCCAGGATCAGTTCCTTGATACCCTTTGAAGCAATAATTTCCGCCTCGGAAATTATGTCTTCGAACGGCCTTGATACAAAAGAACCTCTTATGAGCGGAATTGCGCAGAAAGCACACCTGTGAAGGCAGCCCTCGCCAATCTTAAGCCATGCATAACTTCCGGTTGAAATGTCTCTGTCTGTAAGCAGATGCTTAAGGCCACCGGGATCCGATACATATGATATCTTAGCTTGTGTGCAGTCTCCGGAATTATCCTGCGCAAAAAGTTCAGTGACAACTCTGCATATATCCTGATAATGCGAGGTTCCCAAAATGGCGTCAACCTCAGGCATCTCCTTCAAAATATCTTCCGGATATCTCTGCGAGAGACATCCAGTAACAATAATATACTTGAGTCTACCGCCCTGAGTCTTATAATCAGCACATCTCAGTATTGTATCAATCGCTTCGCTCTTGGCAGACTCAATAAATCCACATGTGTTGATAACTGCAACATCCGAATCGGAAACATCATCAATTATACTGTAACCGTAATCCCTCAGCATTCTTGACATGCACTCACAATCAACGAGATTCTTGGAGCATCCCAAGGAAATCAGTGTTATCTTGATATCACTTACATTCTTCATACAATAAATCAGTCCTGTTTCTCAATACCTGAGCAAAAGGATTATATCAGACCTCACAACATTATCAAACATCTAATCGTTCAATCTCCATGTACGACAGGCAACTTCAGGCGTATATCCGCGAATCTTCGCAAGCTTAATGAATCCTTCTTCATCCGGAGAATCAGCAATAGTAAAGTATGCACTCATAAGACTCTTACATGTGGTCTCGTCGTTCTCAATCGAAGAAAGATACTCTTCAGCTGAATGAGATGCTATTCCGGCACACATAAGACGTTTATAGGAATATGCCCTGCTCTCCTGCTTCATTCCGGTTCTGAGGAGCAAAACTTTACGGGCAGCACGCATATCATTGATATATCCTGATTCAACAAGGAGCTTTACTGCTTCAGAACATACCGAATCAGAATAATTCTTACCGGAAAGATAACTGTATATTTTTCCGGAAGAATAAGTTCCTATGCCTATATGCCTTATGGCACAATTAACGGCCTGCTCTACTACAGTATCAGACATCTATTCCAAGGATATCATCATCGGTATCTGTATCATTATCGTCGCCGTCAGAACCCGATTTATCTGGCGAAGCATGCTTTACTTCAGTATCAGTATCAGTATCATCATCCGGCATATATGATTCTCTGACAAGTGTCTCAATCTCACTCATTACGTCAGGATGTTCAAGCAGGTATGTCTTCGCTGCATCCCGTCCCTGAGCAATCTTATTACCCTTATATGCGAACCATGAACCGCTCTTCTCAACAATGTTATTCTCAACTGCAAGATCAAGAATACAGCCATCCGAAGATATTCCCTTTCCGTACATAATATCGAACTCTGCCTCCTTGAACGGCGGAGCGACCTTATTCTTTACAACCTTGACTCTCGTATGGTTGCCGACAACATCTGTACCGTTACGTAAAGTCTCAACCCTTCTTACATCGAGTCTTACAGAAGCATAGAATTTAAGAGCACGTCCGCCCGGAGTTGTCTCCGGATTGCCGAACATAATTCCGACCTTTTCACGAAGCTGATTGATAAAGATGCAGATTGTATTTGACTTGGCTACAACCGGTGCAAGTTTACGAAGTGCCTGGCTCATAAGTCTTGCCTGAAGACCTACATGAGCATCACCCATCTCACCTTCAATCTCGGCTCTCGGAACAAGTGCAGCGACAGAATCGATTACAACGACATCAATGCAGCCGCTTCTGACAAGAGTCTCACATATCTCAAGAGCCTGCTCACCTGTATCAGGCTGTGACAGCAGAAGATTATCAACATCTACGCCGATATTGCCCGCATAAACCGCGTCAAGAGCATGCTCTGCATCAATAAATGCGCATGTACCGCCGCGCTTCTGTGCCTCAGCGACACAATGCAGTGCAACAGTGGTCTTACCTGAAGATTCAGGTCCGAAAATCTCAATGATTCTTCCTCTGGGAAGTCCGCCGATACCCAAAGCTATATCAAGAGTAAGAGCACCCGTAGGAATGGTGTCTATATCGGCGTGAGCACGGTCTCCCATTCTCATAACAGCGCCCTGACCAAACTGCTTCTCTATCTGAGCCATCGCGGCATCAAGTGCCTTCTTGCGTTCAGATTGGTCCTGAATCGGAGCTACCGATCCCTTTGCAGTAGAATTTTTGGACTTTGCCATAATTGCCTCCGTAAAATATTTATATGTTGAACATTTGTTCTGATTTCATGGAATCATTCTATAAATATAATACCCTTTTGTCAACGGGAATTAACCGACAAAAAACTACAAAAAACTACAAAGTTAGATATCAGTACCATTAATATCCCATAGAATTCTGTCGCAATCACATTAACATCAAAGAAACAAATCTTCTCATCCGGTTGAATGAGTGCCGAGATATCATTACGACTTACCGGCAGACTTTCCCGCAAGCCTGCTCCTGAAACGCGATATCCAGTATGTAGCCTCTTTCATCTTGAGAAGAAGTGCAATTCCGAAATAAATCACTACGGCAGCCACCGCTTTCAAACAGATTATACCAAGCTGCAGAATTTTACCGCCCTGAGCAGGAAACAACCTGTCAGCCGCAAATAACAGAAGTGCCATGATAATTGCGGCTGCAAAACACTTTACAATCGTAAACGCCATATTGCGCGGAGCAAGCTTCTTGTTGCGGCAATAGAAAATCAGCAGCAGCGACATCTGAAGCAGACTTGTAATTGAATATGCTATCGAAAGCGATATAGGACCCACTCCGAGGGAAATCAGAACCGTACATATGAGCGGATTGACAAACAGGCCGATAACTCCTGCGAGAAGCGGAACCTTGGTCTTACCTATTGCATAAAAGGCATGGTTCACAATATTTATAACAGAGGTTGTTATAATGGCCGTAGTAAATCCTAAAAGAAACACGGCAGCTGTTTTCGCATTCTGATTCGTATATTTTGATGACCACTGATAGATTGCTTTGACTACGTCAGTACTCATGACAGCGATGAAAGCTGCCGAAGGTATCATCATGAACAGCGTGCTCTTGAGCTTTGATGACAGAAGATCTGCGGCCTCATCATACTTCTTGGACTCATAGTAGCCTGCCATAACCGGAGTCATTACAGTGCTCATGGCAACAGTAAATATACCGTAAGGTATCTGCCATATTGTTGATGCGTTTCGGAAGCCATAGATGCTTCCTTTGTCAAACTGTCCTGCAAAGTAATTGGAAACCACAACATTGATCTGGGTAATTGAAGAAGCAATCATTATCGGGATAGCACGCTTGAACAAAAAAATAAAGTCCGGATCGCGCGGTTTAAAAATGAACCTTATCTGCTTGAGCTTGTCGAATCCGACAGAATACTGGTAGATAAAATAGACTACCGATGAAACAAGTATTCCTCCTGTAGTCATTACAAGCTGCCTGGGCGAACTTCCTGCAAACAGATATATCGACAGCAGAACACACATATTATAAATTGTAGGACCGAAAGCAGTAGATGAAAATCTCTTGTATGAGTTAAGTATTCCGATGCAAAGCGCCGCGAGCATAATGAAAAATATCTGCGGGAAAAGCATTTTCGAGGCTTCGGAAGCAAGCGTAAGTGTCTCCTCGTCAATGCCGCCTTTGAGAGCGTAAATTGAATAAAGCTGTCTCGAAAAGACGGTACCCAAAGTACAGATAACCGCCATGACAACCGAGATTACTGATATGAATATACTGACTGTCCTTATTCCGCGTTTCTCTTCGTTTACCGCGAGCGCACCGGACATATAAGGCGCAACGGACGAGAAAATCGCACCGCCAACAAGAAGATTATAAAACAGATCCGGAATGGTAAAAGCCAATGTAAAGCTGTCGCGGTAAAGGTCATCTGTGAATTTCATGCTGACAATAATATCGCGCAGAAAGCCCGAGCCCTTGGTAAACATGAGTCCAAGCATTACCAGAACCGTCGAGAATGCGAGACTGCCACTAACTCTGTTTTTCTTTTCAGTCATGACTTTATCCTACCAAATGTAATATTTCGCGATAAACTGCCTCGCAAGTGGCAATTCTAATCTTTTCTCGGTCGCCGGTCAATTGCAATCTGAAAGAATATGACAGATCTCGGAAAGAAACACCCGCATACACAGTACCTACAGGCTTTCCCGGCAATGCTCCTCCCGGTCCCGCGATTCCTGTCACAGACAGCGCAATGTTGCAGCCAAGAAGCCTTGAGGCACCGAGAGCCATCTGTTCCGCGCATTTATCGGACACTTCCGTGAACTCACTTATTACTTCGGGATTCACACCAAGCAGGTTAATCTTGACATCATTTGTATATGAGACAACTGATCCTTTAAAAACCTTTGACGCACCCGGAACCGATACAATTCCGGAGGATATCATACCGCCGGTGAGGCTCTCCGCAAATCCGAGCGTAAGCCCCAAGTCCGCAAGCTCTTGTACAACTTCAGATGCAAGACTGTCTGACAAATCATCCATTCTTACTGTTTCTCGCTTTCATCTCAAGCCACTCGGTCTTGTTAATAAGAATCTTTCGTGGTTTACTTCCTTCAAAAGGTCCGATTATCTGTTTTTTCTCAAGCTCGTCTACAAGCCTTGCAGCCCTTGGATAGCCTACACCGAGTCGCCTTTGCAACACCGAGACACTGGCACTTCCGTATTCGAGAATAGTCTCAACTGCTTGCTCGAAAAGGTTGTCATTGCCGTATCCGCTGTCGGACGACACATCCGGGCCAGAAGAAGCCGTTCCTTCATTGCCTGAAGCGGCCGCGTCTATCTCACGGATTATGTCTTCATCATACATAGGGGCGTAACGGCTCTTAAGATTGTCAATAACGCTTTCAACCTCTTCATCTGTAAGGAACGCACCCTGGCCTCTTATCGGTTGCGGCGCTGTCATTGGGGCATAAAGCATATCGCCCTTGCCGAGCAGTTTCTCCGCTCCGTACTGATCAAGGATTGTTCTTGAATCTACACCTGATGTGACCGCAAAAGCAATTCTGGAACCGATATTAGCCTTGATAACACCTGTAATTACATCAACTGAAGGCCTCTGTGTAGCAATAATCAGATGCAGACCGGCTGCTCTTGCCAGAGCCGCGAGCCTTGATATATAAAGCTCAACCTCTTTGGATGCCACCATCATAAGTTCTGCCAGCTCGTCTATCACAACAAGTATCAAAGGAAGACAACCGTCAGAATCGCCGGATTCTTCACATTTCTTGTTGAAACTCTTGATATCTCTTACCTGAGCAATCTCAAACAGCTTATATCTTCTCTGCATCTCGGCGACAGCCCATTTCAGAGCGCCTGCGGCCTTCTTGCAGTCGGTAATAACCGGTGATATCAGATGTGGTATGCCGTTGTAAACAGACAGTTCTACAACCTTAGGATCTATGAGAATCATTCGCACCTGATTGGGAGATGCGTGTACCAGAATACTTGTCAGCATAGCATTGATACATACGGATTTTCCGGAACCTGTAGAACCGGCAATCATAAGATGCGGCATCTTCGCCAGATCACAGTAAACAGGTCTGCCTGGGATATCTCTGCCAAGGGCAACGGTAAGCGGAGTGGAAGTCTTGAATTCTCTTGTCTCCACAAGACTTCTGAGCTGAACAGCAGTAGCTTTCTTATTAGGAATCTCAATACCGATGGCGCTCTTGCCCGGAATAGGTGCCTCAATACGCAGCGAGATAGCCGCCATTGACAGCATAATATCGTCCTGCAGCTGCGTTACTCTGGATACCTTTGTACCTGTGGCTATTGTAAGTTCATATCTTGTAATCGCAGGACCGTGAGTGATATTTACCACGTGAGCTTCAATTCCGAAACTCTTGAGTGTCTGCTCAAGCTTAGTAGCGTTCTGCTGAAGCTCCAGATTGGCATTCGGATCCGCCGCAACCTTCAGATCTTCGGCAAGCAGCATTGTCGGAGCCGGTCTGTAATTTCTTATTCTGTTGGCCGGCAGACGGCTTCTCCTGCCGGTCTCGCTTCCAAAACTGAAGTCAGTCCTGGATTGACCTGCACTCTGCACTTCCGAAGTCTCAAGAATTCTGCCCTCGGTTGCACTGTAACCCGGAGTAGAATCGCTGTCCGCATTATTTATCAGTGCAGAATGTCCGGGTATCTCCTGAACCTTGTCATTATCGCTGTCAGAGGCGAAAAACCTCTCTTCAACATATGGTTTCCGGACTTTTCTCGAATAATCAAAGCCGCTGCCCTCATTTTCTGAAACCTTGTCTTCTGAAGGATAATCGCTGTCAATTCCGACTTCAATCGGTTCACCGATATCTTTCTTATCGGACGAAGCATCGGTAGAAACAGGTGTCAGATCAATAAAATCTTTGTCTTTGCCGTCATCAAGAAAAGACAGCTTACGTGTCTTGGGCGGAAGACGTACAGGCGGATTCAAAGGTTCCGCGGTATAGCCGAAATCAGCGTTTATCTGTTCATCACTGACCTTATACACGTTCTCATTATAAGATATAGATCCGGATCCGGACTCCTTTGTCTTCTCGATGCCCATAGATGAGACATCGACGAATCCTGAGTTCAGGTCTATGGGAAATCTGGAAGCAAACGGATCCGTATTTGCTGCTGCAGGACCGGCATACCCATTTGACACCTGTGATGTGTTTACAAAAGGTGAGCTGCTTTTCCCGTGAAGAGCCGCATTGACCGCAGACTGAGCCGCATTGCGGTCTGACATCTGAGGAGCAAACGTTCCGGCGTTCTGAACCGGTGATCCCGGGTAATTCTGAGGAGCTGACTGAGGCTGATAAAAAACCGTGTATGAAGGCTGATTATTAGGCTGCCTTGACACGGTATCATATGCCTTTCTTGTAGCCTGATTGATTGCAACCGCGGTCTTCTTCGCAGCTTTTTTGATAGAAATATGAAATACCGTAACAATCTGCGAGAGTATAAAGACAATCACAGCAAGGATCGATATAGTCCTGCCGATTACCATATTGACGGCAACAGCGATTCCGCCGCCAATGATGCCTCCCGGAATTACAACTGTTGTTCCGGCTGGATTTGCAATCAGATCGGCGTCACTTCCGGATTTCCACAGACGCACTATAGCATTCACGGCAGATGCTTTGCCGTTGCTGCCTATGCATGACGCCGCAAAATAATCAAAGTCGCATGTTATAAGAGACAACAGGGTTGATATACAAATCAGAAGCAGAATTACCGATCTGACTCTGATACTGGACACCCCGGCCCTCTTTTCGAAAAAGAAATCTATCGAAGAATAGAGCAGAAACAAAGGAATTGAATAGGCAGTATAACCCAATAGTCCAAGAAATACTGTGCGTATAAACACCCCAAGAACACCGGTAAATGTTACCGGCAGATAAAAGATGAGCGTAACGGCAACGGCAAGAAAAAAAAGAACAATGCCGGTTACTTCTCTGTGTTCGTCTACCCGGCTCAAATACCAAACCTCCTGGCAGCTTTATAAATCAGGATTAAAGTCTTGGCGTCTGTAATCTTTCCTGACTCAGCCATGGCAAGCGCATCACTGAGAGGCAGCCTGCAGGCAGCAAGATATTCACTTTCATCCGGATTGCCGCCGACATACTTTAAATCTGTACCCAGGTAGAGATGAATAATCTCAGAACAATAACCCGGCGTAGCGACCATGCTGCCGAAAGACTCAATATTAAGGGCCTGATACCCCGTCTCTTCGACAATCTCTCTGCTCACACAGTCAAAAGGATCCTCTCCCGGTTCAATCTTGCCGGCCGGTGCTTCAAGAAGCACCTTTCCCAGAGGAGATCTGAACTGCTTTACAAAGTAGCAGTTCAAGTCCTTGTCAACAGGAAGAATGCAGGCGCCGCCGTTATGAAAGACAAGCTCACGTGTCGAATGCCTGCCTTCAGGAGTAAGAATATCCCTGACGACAACCTTAAAAACCCGTCCGCTGTATATCTCTTTGTCTGCAACTGTCTTCTCAGTCAGCATATCATCACTGCAATTAATCCTGCCCATATCTACCTCTTTGAAAATTTAGCTGACTCCATTACCGCCAGCTCATCACATCTGTTGTTAAGTTCGTCATCAGCATGGCCTTTGACCTTAATGAAAGTAACTCTGTGGAAATCGGTCAGAGCAACAAGCTGTTTCCACAGGTCGCTGTTGGCTACATCTGCCTTTGCACTGTTCTTCCAGCCGTTGCTTACCCACTTGTCAATCCAATTCTGTCTGAAAGCGTTTACAACATACGCGCTGTCACTGTGAACCTCGACCTCGCATGGCCTTGTAAGAGCTTTAAGCCCGCTTATTACGCCCTGGAGTTCCATACGGTTGTTGGTGGTATTTGCCTCTCCGCCCGACATCTCCTTTGATACGCTTCCGCTTCTGAGAATCGCAGCCCAGCCGCCGGGACCGGGATTGCCGGAACAGGCACCGTCAGTGTATATGATTACCTTCGTAAGCTGAGCCATTATTTCTTCTGCATCTCAAGTGTCTTCTCGTAAGCCGCCGTAACAGATTTAATGGCGCAATTACGAAAACCATTCTCTTCAAGAGCCATGACACCGGCAATTGTAGTTCCTCCGGGTGAGCATACCATATCCTTAAGAACAGCAGGATGCATACCGGTATCAAGAACAAGCTTGCCCGAACCCATGACTGTTCCGGCGGCAATCTTAATGGCATCGTCACGCTTAATTCCGAGACTTACAGCGGCATCGGCAAGTGCTTCAATAAAGAGCATCACATAAGCGGGACCTGTCCCGGATACACAGCCGATTGCGTCAAGAGTCTTCTCATCACAGATAATTACTTCACCGCATGTCGCAAGCATTCTTTTCACGAACTCTGTCTCACCGGCAGAAAGCCCGACCGGACACACAGCTGACACGCCTGCACCGACCTGAGCCGGAGTATTCGGCATTATTCTTACAAACTTTACTGAAGGTCCAAGAATACCCGCGATTCTGTCGCACGTAACGGCAGCGGCAATCGAAAGCACGATAACACCCGGTTTAAGGGAAGAAACGATGTCCCTTAACGCACCGTCAAAATGTACCGGCTTAACCGCCATAAGGACAAAATCACTGTCCTTTACAGCCTCCTTCGCAGTTGCTGCGCTCATGCAGCCAAACCTGGCACTGACCTCATCTGCTGATTCGCTTCTGACATCATAGCACACAATATCTTCAGGCTTGAAAACGCCTCCGGAAACGAATCCGCCGAGCAGAGCACGGCCCATATTTCCCGTTCCGATAACCGTTAATTTCATAGAAAATCACCTCTTTAAACTGTATTAATTAAATCATCGATATCTTAACATTACACTTGACAGAGTGCAAACCAACGAATAAAATGTTCAGCGTGACAAAGGGGAGTGGCTCAACGGTAGAGCAGCGGTCTCCAAAACCGCCGGTTGCGCGTTCAAATCGTGTCTCCCCTGCCAAAATCAAACGTCCCGGATTTATTCCGGGACGTTTTTTTGCGTTTATTATCCGACGCTTTAGTATGTTTGAGAATTATGTTGCTGCTGTCGTTTCTTCAGATAAGGAAGTTGTATCGGTTGCAGCAGTTTCTTCTGATGCCGAAGTTGCTGAAGCATCAGAAGAATCAGCAGTTGCCGCGGCAATCAGGGAACTGTCTATATTGCGTTTGGGAACAATATCGAATGCAAGGCTGGAGATTCCGTCTGACTGCAGGAATACCAATCTGTATGCATAATCTCCCCTGACCGTAAACAGGCCCTTGTTATCAAAATTGGTAAACATATCAGAAGCGAGATCACTTGCTGTTTCGTATGTCAGATCAGGATAGAATGTCTCAAGGAAACTTGCGAAATAATACATTATAAACTGAGTGTTGTCGCCGCTGTACGGAGCATAAACCCTTAATGCGGTAAGCTCTCCATCAGATTTTCTTGTACTGCCCTGAATTGACGTACCGAAATCTGAATCTATGTAGCAGGTGAAATAATTGAGGAATCTTGCGTTCTCATTTACAGGATTACTTACAGCAGCGTCAGTTGTCGTCCCGTCTCCTTGTGCCGACGAAGCCTGAGTTGTCTCGGTTGTCTCAGTCGCTGAAGCGTCTTCATAAGTAACCTCAGGTATTGCAAGGCTGTAGTTCGCGAAAAGGTTCTGATATGTATCTGTGGACTCATATCTTGAACGGAATTCGTCAATCGTCATTCCGAACGAACCGATTACAGCGTATGGCAGAATGTAATAGATGGCAGCGCCTACAAGAGCAATAAAGGCCAGAATCAGACATACGGGGATGACGGGATCTCTTCTGCATTTGCCCATGAAGCTTAATGCCTTGAAATCCTCACGTGTCAGCTTTACCTTAGCCTCTTCCTTGGCCTTCTTTGCCGCAAGAGCCTTTCTCCTTCTCTCAGACTTTGGAGTATTCAGCTTTTCCAGAGCTTCCTTATACTCTTCATCAGATACAATCTCTTCAATATCGACACTGTTATTATTATTCTCAGACATATTAAGCCCTCACTTTCAAACTTAATCATTATAAATTAAAATCTGTTGTACACAATATAAAAAGATTGGCATAATTAGTGAAAATTTTAAAGGAGAACAAAATGTCACATATATTGATATCCGGCGGGTCACGTGGAATCGGCGCCGCGACGGCAAAGCTTTTCGCAGGTAAAGGACATAACGTAACATATTTCTTTAAGAATGCCCCTGTTCTTCAGGGCGAGCGGATTACTCCGGTTCAATGCGACGTCACAGATCCTTTGAGTGTGGCTGATAGTGTTGGAAAGGCTTGCGATAATTACGGAAGAGTCGAAGTGCTTATATCAAACGCCGGTATTTCATATACCGGACTTGCAACAGACTTTGATTTCAAAGACTACCGCATGATAATGGACACGAATTTCGGAGGACTGTTCAATCTGACTTCCGAGATTATCCCATCAATGGTTCATAACGGAAGCGGCGTTATTCTGGCGGTCTCTTCCATGTGGGGACAGACCGGCGCATCCTGTGAAGCATTATACTCGGCAACAAAGGGCGCTGTTGATTCTTATGTAAAATCACTTGCCAAGGAGCTCGGTCCCTCAGGAATCAGGGTCAACGCTGTTTCACCCGGAGTTATAGATACCGACATGATGTCGGAGTATACAGACAGTGATAAAACTGCTTTGGCCGATGACACTCCGTTAGGGAGGCTCGGGACACCTGATGATATCGCACAGACCTTGTATTTTCTGTCCGGAAGCCGCGCTTCATTCATAACAGGACAGATAATCGGCGTAAACGGCGGCTTCCTGGCCTGATTGAAAACTTAAGAAAAACCATATACAATAGTGTAGTCTTACATCGTTCCATCCGGAACGTTTCACCTATTAAAAATAAATATGGAGATCAATTTTATGGCCGCAAACAACAGCTATTCCAAGATTACACCGGATATAGAGCGTCTCGCAAATAAATGCTCTGAGAATACCATAGCAACTGACCTTTACACAGAATATGATGTAAAGCGCGGTTTGAGAGATTTGAACGGCAAAGGCGTTCTTGCGGGACTGACCCGCATTTCCGAGATAATATCCTCCAAGACAGTTGACGGCAAAACAGTTCCGGTTGACGGCGAGCTCTACTACCGCGGAATAAACGTCAGAGATCTTATCGCCGGCGAGAAGAAATCAATGCATTGCGGGTTTGAAGAGGCAACGTACCTTCTTTTGTTCGGTTCGCTTCCGAACCGCACTGAACTTGCTGATTTTCGCGAACTGCTGGCTGACTCAAGATCCCGCATGCCGAAGAATTTCTTCAGAGATGTGATAATGCAGAAACCAACATCCGACCTGATGAACAATATGGCACGCGGAGTGCTCAACCTTTATGCTTACGATACACAGCCGATGGATCTTTCGATTTCAAATGTACTTAGACAGTCCCTTGAACTTATATCTATCTTTCCTCTTCTTGCAGTTCACAGCCTGTCGGCAATGGATTATTACCTGAATAAAAAATCACTTGTGATACATCGCCCGAGTCCGAAGCTGTCCACAGCTGAGAATATTCTCTATATGCTTCGTCCGGACAATAAATATACACCGCTGGAAGCGAAGATACTGGACGTTGCGCTGATACTTCACGCTGAACACGGCGGAGGAAACAATTCGACGTTTACAACACACGTTGTTACAAGTTCAGGAACGGATACATATTCTGCCATCGCTGCTGCGCTTTGTTCGCTGAAAGGCCCCAAGCACGGAGGTGCCAACATCCAGGTTATCAATATGTTCAAAGAACTCGAAAAGAATATATCGGACTGGAGCGACGATGAAGAGATAAGGCAGTATCTGAATAAGATTCTTCACAAGGAAGCCTTCGACCGCACCGGCGTAATATATGGCATGGGACATGCTGTTTATTCAATATCGGATCCGAGAGCACTTATTTTCAAGGAATATGTCAAGCAGCTGTCAGCGGAGAAGAACCGCGCCGACGAGTTCGCCTTCTACGAGAAGGTTGAGAGGCTGTCTGCAGAACTGATTACCGAACAGCGTAAGATATTCAAGGGTGTCTCCGCGAATATTGATTTCTACAGCGGCTTTGTCTACTCGATGCTTGGACTCCCTACCGAGCTTTATACACCTCTTTTCGCAATCGCGAGAATATCGGGCTGGTCAGCACACAGAATTGAAGAGATAAACGGAAATGGAAAGATAATACGCCCGGCGTATAAGAGCGTTCAGGAACGTCAGAGCTATATTCCTATGAGCGACAGAAATTAAAGCCTGTGCTTACTTTCCGATAACTCCGAGAGCACCGAGAGTAAGAACCAACACACCCAAAGCTATCCGGTAGTATCCGAAGCAGCTGAAGGTGTGTTTCTTTATAAATGACATAAGTCCTTTAATGACAACCATACTTACCGCAAAGGCTGTACACATGCCGACAAGAAGAAGTCCGAGCTCGTGTGAAGTACATGTCCCGTCGTACTTAATTATCTTAAGAAGGCTCGCGCCGAACATAACGGGAATCGCAAGAAAAAAAGTAAACTTGGCTGCAGCTTCACGTGATATTCCTATTGCAAGCGAACCGACTATGGTTGAGCCTGAGCGAGACGTTCCGGGGAATATCGCAGCCAACAGCTGAAAGAGTCCGATAACAAAAGCGTGCCCGTAATTAATCTGGCCGATTCTCTCGATTTTTGGTTTTCTGTTCTTAACCATGCGTTCCACAACTATGAATGCAATTCCGAAAACAATAAGCGCAATCGCAACACAGATGTAGTTATACAGATGTTCATCCAGCCAGTCATCAAGGAGCACGCCGACTATCGCTGCAGGGATGCACGCTATCAGAATTTTGAACCACATCTTAAACTTGTTCTTTATCACATAACGGCCGAAGCCCTTGTCAGACAGAGGTGACTTATTGCGTTTTATACCGAAAGGCCAGATATCCCACCAGAATATGACAACAACCGCCAGAATAGCACCGAGCTGGATGACAACCAGATAAAGGCTGTAGAACTCTTCGGATACATTCAGATGAATAAACTCATCAAGAAGGATCATATGCCCTGTTGATGATATCGGAAGCCATTCGGTAATTCCTTCAACAACACCAAATAAAAAAGCTACAAAATAATCCCAAAGCATGAACTGTCTCCTTCATTGATAAAGTCAGTTCTTATCTTAACACATTAATCATTCTGTTATATGCACAGATTACAGCTCTCACCGATGACTTGGTCACAGATGAGGACACTCCGGCGCCAATATAGACGTTGTGGTTGTCATCGTTTTCTATTTCAATGTATGTAATAGCAGCTGAATCAGAACCGCTCTTCATAGAGTGCTCAGAATAATCACGTATCGCAAAACCGACTCCTGTATAGTTACGCATTGCATTTACAAAGGCATCGAGAAGACCGTTTCCGCGCCCTTCAATCTCAACTTCCCTGTCATTGTCTGTAATAACAGCATGCACTGTAGATACCTGATCACTGTCCTGATTTTCCGAGAAATTCTTAAGACCGTACGGCTCCATAACATTGATATACAGGTCATCAAACATATCGAAAACCTGCTTCGGCAGCAGTTCGCTTTCAGAACCGTTCTTTTCAGTCTCAGACTTGACAGCCGGCAGAAAATCCCGCAAAAAGCTCTTCGGAAGTCTTATGCCAAAATAGGTGTCAAGAACATAAGCGATTCCGCCTCTTCCGGACTGTGAATTAATTCTGATAATCGGTTCATAATCGCGTCCGACGTCGCCAGGATCAATAGGAAGATACGGTACTTCCCAATATTGAGATGCTGTATCTTCCATTCTCTTCTTTCCCTTGTTGATGGCATCCTGATGAGACCCGGAGAATGCTGTAAACACAAGCTTTCCGGCCCATGGGTGACGCAATGACACCTTCATTCCGGTGCATTCCTCATAGAAATCAATTGTCTTGTTCATATCCGAGAAATCAAGTCCGGGGTCAATACCGAACATCATCATATTAACTGCCAAAGTGACAATATCACAGTTTCCGGTGCGCTCACCGTTTCCGAAAAGCGTGCCTTCCACCCTGTCGGCACCTGCCATAATTCCGAGTTCGGAAGAAGCGACAGCCGTTCCTCGGTCATTATGCGTATGCAGAGACACAATAATCTGATTTCTCCATTTAGTATTGCGGCAGAAATACTCAACCTGATCAGCATAGACGTTAGGAGTCTGATATTCTACGGTCTCAGGCAGATTGATGATCACTTTGTTGTCAGCTGAAGGCTGCCAGCAGTCAACGACCGCATCGCAGATTGCAACAGCGAATTCAGGCTCGGTAGAAGAGAAACTTTCCGGTGAATACTCACATATGAATCTCGTATCTGATTTGTCACCGTCTATGTACTCTCTTATCATCTTCGCGCCGCTTACCGCCAGATCAATGCATTCTTTCCTGTCAAAGCCGAAGACAACTTCTCTCTGAAGAGTGCTTGTAGAGTTATAAAGATGTATCACGACTTCACGCGCGCCTCTGACAGCGTCCATGGTCTTCTCGATAATATGCGGCCTCGACTGTGTAAGAACCTGTATTGCCACACCTTCCGGAATGAGATTGTTATCAATAAGGTAACGGCAGAAATTGTAATCTGTCTCAGAAGCCGCAGGAAACCCGATTTCTATGGTTTTGAATCCGGTCTCGCAGAGAAAATCGAAGAAATCGACCTTCTGTTCAAGAGTCATAGGAACCTCAAGAGCCTGATTTCCATCACGGAGGTCAACCGAACACCACTGCGGAGCCTTTGTTATCCTGCTGGAAGGCCATCTCCGGTCCTGCAGATTGACCGTCGGAATAGCCTGATACCTTTGATAATTCATAGCCGGGTACCTCCTTGTACCAAATAAATAAGCCCCCTCGTCTCCTGAATAGAGACGAAGGGGTGTTCGCGGTACCACTCTAATTCACCGCTCGCGCGGTGCACTCATTGATACAGGGCAAAAGCCCGATATCCGGGTTCCTGTAACGTGAAACCTTAGTACGTCCGGATCTAATCGCTAATGCTTTCAACCCGAAGGCTCCGGGGCGAGTTCTCTTTATCGTTCATAACCGTCTCGCACCGACCGGCGGCTCTCTGTATATGCCTTCAAAAGATAATATTCCTCATCATCGCCATGAATATTAAGTTGCTTTCAATCTAACAAACAATCAGTGACTTGTCAATTACAATCACTTAAGGTCATTGACAAGCTCTCTGAACATATCACCTCTGTGCTCAAAATGTCTGAAATGGTCATAAGACGTACCAACCGATGACATAATGACAATCTCCTCCGGTCTGGCAAGTTCCCTTGCTTTCCCGATAGCTTCGTTGAACGCATTAATCACGTTGTCTCGCGTCTGAGGAAATTCATAGACATCACCGGGATTATCCTTGATTCTGTATACGCTGTATTTACGTCCGCAGGCTTCTTCGGCAAGAATATCTTCTATCAGATCACCGTTTGAACCGTATATGACTATCCGGTCACAGACCTTCAGTATTGCATCACCAAGCCCGGTATAGATGCATTTCTTGTCAGCACCTCCGCAGATAAGCACGCCGTGCTCGTCCCTGTCGGCAAGGGCATTCATCGTATTCATGGAACGGTTCGGCGAAGTATCGATGGATGAGTTATACCATCTTACACCGTCAAGTTCTCTGATAAGCTCAATTCTATGGGGAACACCTTTGAAATTTTTCGCGACATAAGCAATATCTTCGGCATCAGCATAACCGATAGTGGCGGCAATGGCTGCAAGAAAATTCTCAACATTGTGGTTGCCTGGAATAAAGATATCGTTCTTGTCGCAGATAACCGTCCTGCTGCCGGCATCTTCATAAACCAGCTCTGTTCCGTCAAGGTATGCGTGAGGACAAAGCGACGATCCGTCACGAAGAGCTGATTCCCTGTCGCTCGAAAAAAACATCACTCTGCCTCTCGCCTCTTTCCTCATGTCGTAGGTGATATCACAGCCGCTGTTGAGAATAACCCTGCCGCAGGCACTCTGGTTTATAAAGACATTCATTTTCGCCCTTATGTATTCATCATAATCTTTATGGAAATCAAGATGGTTGGGCGTAATATTTGTAACTATCGCGACATCGGCAGGTGTATGCATTCCAAGCAGCTGGAACGACGACAGCTCAAGAACTACCTTATCTTCGGAAGTCATATCCTCAACCTTATCGAGAAGCGGCGTGCCTATATTGCCGCCCAGGTATACCCTGTATCCGGCTTTTCTCAGTATCTCGCTTGTGAGAGTCGATGTGGTAGTCTTGCCGTCCGAACCTGTGACAGCAAAAATCTCAGCAGGACACAGCGACATAAACAGCTCCATCTCAGTTGTAAGTATTGAACCCCCGGCCTTGCAAGCCTGAAGCGCCTCTGTCTCAAAACGCATCTTAGGAGTCTTGAACACGATGTCATAGTCTTCTTTCGCAAGTCCGTCGAGATAATTATCACCTATTGACCAGTTGATGCAGATATTTTCTCTTTCAAATTCTTTGATTGTCTCCGACATAACCGGGTCATCGCCTGAAAGCTTATCGAACGCGGTGACATTGCAACCAAGTCCGCAAAGCCATCTGATCAGCGGTCTGTTTGAGATTCCAACGCCGATAACCGCCGCCTTGCGTCCCCTTATATAATTCTTAAAATCCTGAAGCCTGTAGTTCACTTTAAACTACCTCCTTAGCATGTATATGATTCATAAAGCTTTGAATAGAAGCCGCCTTTTTGTATCAGCTCGCCGTGGCTGCCGATTTCAGAGACGGCTCCGTCTTTAAGCACTACAATCTTATCGCAATCGACAATTGTAGACAAACGATGCGCAATAATAATACCGGTTCTGCCGTTGAGCAGCTCGCGAACGGCTTTGGATATCTTAATCTCGGTAACCAGATCTACTGAGGATGTTGCCTCATCCAGAATCATCACTGAAGGATCTGAAACTATGGCGCGCGTGATGCTCAGTAGCTGCTTTTGACCTTCCGATATATCTTCCCTGTCAGAGTCAAGATTCTCCATATATTTTGACGGAAGTCTTCTGATAAACGAATCGGCTCCCGTTCTTACGGCACCGGCAACGGCGACATCATCCGCTGCTTCAGGTCTGCCGAACTTAAGATTGTCGATTATTCTGCCGTCTTCAAACCACGTGTCCTGAGTTACAATACCGATATAATGTCTGAGTCTGTTTCTTGACATTCTCCTTATTGAAATTCCGTTTATGAGAATATCTCCGGAATCAAGATCATAGAAGCGCATCAGAACGTTGATCAGTGTCGTTTTACCGCAACCGGTCGGTCCTACAATTGCAAAAGTCTCATTCGGATTAACGGTAAAAGAGATATGCTTAAGCACCGGTTTTCCGGGAACATAAGAGAATGAAACGTCACGGAATTCTATAGAGACATTGCCGGAAGACAAATCAGAATCTTCCTGAACCGGTTCATCTATATCCTGTTCTTCTTCAGCAGAATCCAGAAAATCTACTATTCTGTCGAGACAAGCTACAGAATCCGACAGCTCAGTATATACAGATGACAGATCATTGAATGGCTTCATAAACTGATTTGCGTACGCGAGCAGTGAAGAAAGCGCACCTACCGTCAGGCCGCCTGCTATGCATGATGCTGCTCCGGTAAACACAACACCTGCGTAAATAAGCGCGTTGACAAAACGTGTTGTAGGATTGCTTACCGAGGACAGAAATACAGCTTTTGTCGAAGTCTTTCTGAACTGACGGTTGAGTTCATCGAACTCAGTGCACTTGTTTCCGGTAATTCCGTATGAATAGCATTCCCTGAAGTTGGTTGTCATCTCCGACAGGAATGATGTCTGACGGCTCCTTATGTCAGCCTGCTTTTTGAATGATTTGAATGATCCTTGAGCTATAAGATAAGAAACGATAAAGGATACCGGGGTAAATATCAGCACAAACAGAGCAATTCTCCAGCTGATGAACAGCATTATACCGAGAGTAAAAACAATCGACACTATCCCGGATACAAACTGATTCAGAAATAGAATCATGCCGTCTCCTACTGTCTCACAATCGCTTATGAGCATGCTCTGAACGTATCCCGTCTGAGACATGTCAAGATATTTCATAGGAAGTCTTCCTATTTTTGAATATGCCGCATTTCGAAGTTCGAATACCATATCATAGGATGCCCTGGCATTAAGCCTGAACAGAACCGCCTGAGCAATTGAAGACATGACAATTAGAACAAGCATAATCGATATATTCTCCGCAAGCATCCGATTTACACTGAAGCCATCCGTAGAGATAACATCTATGGCTCTTCCTGCAAAATAAGGAATGAGCATTGCAAGCGCGGAATAAACAAAGGCACACATTGATGAAGCGCCGACATCTTTAAGACCGTTCTTCATATACGGCTTTATGCGTCCGACAGTTTTGAATTCAGACATCAGGCACCTCACTTCTCTTCTGTAAAGAACAAAGATAGCGGTATTTTTCGCTTTCTCTGAGCAGCTGTTCATGTGTGCCGATACAGTCGATCCTGCCATCGTCCATAAGAACAATCCTGTCACATATGCTGACGGTGCCGATCTTCTGTGATATGACAATTACCGTAGGTTTATAGCCTGAGTTCAGAAGATTGCCGAGAAGTCTGTGTTCCGTAACGCTGTCAAGAGCAGATGTCGAATCGTCGAGAATAAGTATTCCGGGGCGGCCGGCAACGGCTCTTGCAATTCCTATACGCTGCTTCTGTCCACCCGACAGTCCTGAGCCGTTGGATTCAACCTTATAGCCAAGTCCCTCACTCTTTCCCCTTATTACATCGTCAGTGCAGGACATTCTGACTGCGTCATCAATATCACAGACATTGATATTGCTTCTGCCGAGACTGATATTATCACCTATTGATCCGCTGAATATTCTCGTTTTCTGAAACGAGTATCCGACACAGCCGGTAATGCTTTTCCTTGAGATTCCGTCAACAGGCACGCCGTCTATTGCAACCATTCCGGAATCGGCATGATAGAGTCCGGCTATAAGCGAAGCGACCGTAGATTTGCCGGAGCCCGTGCTTCCGATTATTCCGAATCTCTCTCCTTCAGCTATATCAAAACTTATATTGCTCAGTGAACTTTCCGAGTTGCCCTGATAAGTAAAACTGACGTCGCGAAAACTGACTGTATGAGCAGCCTTAGCACTGTCAAGCGTTTTTGCGTCTGAATGTCTTTCCGGCTCAATTGCGAGAATAGACTCTACTCTGTCAGCGCATGCGATTGCACGGCTGACTGATACTATAAGATTTGCAAGCTTTATAAGTTCAATCAGAATCTGCGACATGTAATTATAAAGTGCAACGACCTGACCCTGAGTGAGACTGCCTGAGCTTACATTTATGGCACCCGAGTAGATCAGAGCGCAAATAGCAAGATTTACAACTGCGAAGGTTATAGGATTGAGCCACCCTGACAGAAATGCGGCATTGATCTGATTGCCGCAGAGAGACTCACTCTCATCGCGAAAATGTTTTGCATCGTCTTCACTCCTGTTATAGCTTCTGATAACCCTCACACCGGCCAGACCGTTATGTGCGGCTGACACAAGCCTGTCAAGACCGGTTCTTGTCTTGGAATACAGCGGCACCGCGCGCTTCATGTTGAGTGCAACTATTATTGAAAGTGCAGCGACGGTAACAACAAATATAAGCGCAAGTGTTGGACTTACCGTGAACGCCATTACAGTCGCACCTATGACGATGAAGGGTGACCTGAGCAGAAGTCTGAGAAAGAGATTAATTCCGGATGATATCTGATTGACGTCAGATGTAAGGGATGTGATTATTCCGGAAGCGCCAAGCTTCTCATAATCCGTTACCGACAGATCCTCCACCTTACGGAAAAGCTCAGCCCTTATATCAGAAGATATTCCGCAGGCGCTGTACGCGGCGAAATACTGTGCAAGAATTGCACTGATATACCCTGTAACCGCAAACAGTCCGAGAATTACCACATGTTTAGCAATGTAATCCGAATTTCCGGCGTTGATTCCGGTATCAATTATTCTCGCAACAATTATCGGAACTGTAAGTTCAAAGCATGCTTCTGACAACTTGAAAACAGGGCTCAAAACCGACTGAACCCTGTAATTTCTGAAATACTTCAACGTCGTCTTCATCGGATTTCCTTCATAAGCCGTTCTGCATCGTCATATACCGAATTAATATCTATGGTGGTATACCTTCCGTCCTCATAAAGAATCTTACCTGCAATCATTGTCATCCTGACTGTCTGCGGACTTGCACTGTATATCAGATTTGCGACAATGTTATTCTCCGGCTTCATGCAGGGAGTGTTCATGTCAATCATAATTACGTCTGCCTGTCTTCCGGGTGCGAGAATATCGCAGTCTGTCAGTCCCATGCATTTGGCGCCGCCTGAAGTTGCAGACCTCAAAGTATCGAACGGCGCAATTGAAGCAGCTCTTCCCTCTGCAATATTTGACAGAGTATTATCAAGATACATCTCACGGAACATATCCAGGGCATTGTTTGATCCAGCCCCGTCGGTTCCTATGCCTGTGTTTATTCCGCGCTTCTCAAATTCTGACACTCTCGCGATACCGCTCGCCAGCTTTATGTTGGAGCAGGCGTTGAATACAGCCGTAAGTCCCCTCTGACTGTAAATATCCATATCTTCATCGTTGAACCATACACAGTGGAATCCGCCTCCGCCGTAATCATATAATCCTAATTTATCGAAAAGCTTCGCCGGAGTCATGCCGTATCTCGCGATACAACCGTCCACCTCGTCTCTGGTCTCTGAAATATGGGAATATACCGGAGCCTTGTAGTCATGGGCTATCTGAGATATTCTCTCCATAATGTTCCTTGAGGTTGTGTATTCGGCATGGAATCCCAGTCTGTAACTGATAAGCGGGTCAAGACTGTTATATGTTTTATATTCATTCTCAAGTCTGTCAATACCGCCAAAATCATTTACCGAGCCGCAGAATACATACCTGAATCCGGTCTCAACCGCCGCCCTGGCGCTTTGTTCCGGATTAAAATACATATCAAAACAGGATGTTATACCGCCTGCAAGATACTCGGCAAATCCAAGCTTGCTGAATGTATATATATGCTCATCTTTGAGCTTTGCTTCTCTTGGGAAAATAGCCTTATGAAGCCATTCATCAAGCGTCAGGTCATCGGCAAGAGACCTTGCGAAAACCATCGCTGTATGAGTGTGGCAATTCTTGAATCCCGGCATAAGCAGATTGTTCATACAATCAATCTGCCTGTCAAAGACGTTTTTCTGTGCGGGGACATCATCTGCAGTACCGACATAGCTGATTCTGCTGCCGTCAGTCCAAAGCTCACCGCTGATGATTCTGTCTGACTCCATAGTAAGAATTCTCGCATTGTAAAACCTTATTGTCATAAATTAGCCTTCTTTCTCAAACATAACGCATTATAGCAGAGGAGCCACAAGTCTCAGCAATGATTTTGCAAAATCAATCAGAATGCTCGTCTTCTGCTTTGACTTCTCAGTCACATCACGACAACTGTCTATCGTTTCATTAAAATCCTTCAATACATCAGCGATGCAGTCACAATTATACATTGCCACAGCATCTTCAAAATGATGGAAAAGGCTTCTGTAATCAAGATTGATGGTTCCGACCACGCAGATACTGTCGTCCGAAATACACATCTTCGCGTGTTCAAATCCAGGTGTATACTCGTAAATCTTCACGCCGTTCAGTGCCAGAAATTTATAATACGATCTCGTAACGCTGTAGACAGTCTTCTTGTCAGGTACTCCCGGCGTTATAATCCTGACGTCTACGCCTCTTTTCGCCGCCAGGACAAAAGCACGGTTAAGTTCGTCAGATAAAACAAGATAAGGTGACATAAACCAGCAATAATTCTTTGCGCTGTTAAGAATATTGATATAGACATTCTCCCCTACAGGCTCATTATCTATCGGACTGTCGCAGAAAGGAATAATCAGGCCGCTGCCGGGGATCTTCTCGGGATAATTCATCCGGTAATCAATTTTTGAAGAATGCTTGCGGTCTCTCATATCAGAAAAGTTCCACATCTCCGCAAACATGGCGCTCATGATGTCAACCGCCGGACCTTCAACCCTTATACCGGAGTCCTTCCAGTAACCATACGGACTGGTAATATTGAAATACTCGTCAGCAATGTTGAATCCGCCGGTGTAGCCGATATGTCCGTCAATTACCGTCAGCTTCCTGTGATCCCTGTTATTCATAAAAATAGACAGGACAGGCATGGCACGGTTGAAAACATTACACTTTATGCCTTCGCTGTTAAGTTGACGCATAAAATCATAATCGACAAATACGAAGCTTCCGATATCATCATAGAGTATTCTGCAATCAACTCCTTCGGCCGCTTTTCGCTTCAGAACAGCATGAAGCGGAGCAAAAGACTCACTGTTCTCTATCGCATGGTATTCAAGATAGATAGTACTTCTCGCGTTATTTATGTCTTCAAGCTGAGCTTTGAAACAATCAGCGGCACAGTTAAAATATCTGACATCATCACCTGAAAATACCGGGAATCCGTTTCCTTTAAGGTACCCGGAAACTGAAGCAAAATTCTGATTCTCAGGCACCGAAGGATTCGCTGTTGCAGTATCCTTGATTTCCTTGAAAATATCTTTGTCAATTTTTCTGAGGCGGTTCTTCATACCTGACAGGTAAGGGTTATATTTTGCTATAAAAAACAATATCAAACCGACAACCGGAGCGGTAAGAATAATTATAACCCATACGAGCTTCACCCTGCTGTTATTGTCCCGGGAATTAATTCCGAGAACAGTGAGCACCGCGACAGACCTCATAAGAATAGACACCGCCGGATATTTCTCGCCGACATTGAGAACAAAAAACATAAAGCAGGCAATCTGGAGCAGTATCAGCAAGGCGACCAAAATCACCCGCCCTATACTGTTCTTTATTGCACTCTTTCGTTCTCCGGTTCTTTGCTTCATAGGCATATAACGGAAAATTATCTGATGTTTTCTATGAATGCCTTATAACCGAGATACAGGTAATAAAGATCAATCTTTGATATAACCTCTACCGGCGCGTGCATTGACAGCACCGGAACTCCGCAGTCTATTACATCCATTCCGAGCTTGGCCATATAGCATGAGATTGTTCCGCCGCCGCCGGCGTCAATCTTTCCTAGTTCACCTGTCTGCCACGGTATTGAATTCTTTGCGAAAATATCGGTAATCTGCGCGACAAAATCACCGTTAGCTTCAGAGCTTCCGGACTTTCCGCGCGCACCGGTATACTTCTCAAGCTTGAGTCCGTGAGACAGATACGCTGTATTCCGCTTTTCAAAGACAGAAGCATACTTTGGATCATATGCTGTTGTTACATCTGTTGAAAGCATCTTGGTTCCTGCCATAGCCTTGCGGAAGGTAAGCATATTGAAGCTGTCAACTCCGCCGCAGGATTTGGCAAGAAGCTCCATCAGGAAATTCTCATATAGCACGGACTGCGCGCCGGAATTGGCATAGGAGCCTATCTCCTCTTTGTCTGTAAGGATTGTAACGCATGTCCTTGAAGGCTTCTCCTGCGCCATAAGCGCCATAAGTGCCGGGAATGCGCAAACCTTGTCGTCATGACCGTAAGCTGCGATTAAAGCTCTGTCAAAGCCCAGGTCGCGAGCTTTTGCAGCAGGAACTATCTCTATCTCGGCAGACACAAAATCCTTCTCCGTAATCTTATACTCACTGTTAAGAAGCTTAAGTATCGCGGCTTTATATGGTTCGCTCAAGTCCTTGTCCTTGAGCGGAATACCGCCGATGATGACATTGAGATCCTCAGCCGGAATAAGCTCGGATGCTTTCTTGTTCATCTGTTCGCCGTCAAGATGCGGAAGCAGATCGCTGATATAGAATACAGGGTCTTCAGGCTTCTCACCCACACAAATCTCGTGGCACTTTCCGTCAGTTGTGTAGACAACGCCGTGCACGGCAAGCGGAATGGTCGTCCACTGATACTTCTTGATGCCGCCGTAATAATGCGTCTTGAAATATACTGTGTCACTGTCCTCGTAAACAGGGTTTGGTTTGAGGTCAAGCCTTGGCGAGTCGATATGAGCACCCAGAATATTGAATCCTTCCGTTACCGGCTTCTTCCCGATAACTGCAGCCGCAAAGCCCTTGCCTTTGATTGATGTATAAACCTTGTCTCCGGCCTTCAGAGTATCAACGCCGCTGATATCCTTGTATCCCAGGTCTTCGGCCGTAGCTATGGCATTGCGTGCGAATTCACGCTCTGTCTTTGATATGTCAAGAAAAGCCTTGTACTCATCGGCAAATGCAAAAGCCGCGTCAATGTCATCTGATGAAGCTTCCATATAAAGGTTAGGATACTCCGCGAAAAGTTCTTCGGTCTTAGTCTCTTTCTTCTTCTTAGGCATTAAAATCACCTCTTATATTTATTTCTTTGTATGATAACATTATTGACAGAAAATGTTATATCAAAACGAGGTAAAAAATGGTAACAGACGGACATAATCACACATGCGCCTACTCGCCCGACGCAAAACAGACTCCGGAACAGTTGATTGATTCTGCAATCAGCCGCGGCCTCCCGGGCATCGCGATTACCGAGCATTACGAGATTAACAATCCGGATTCTCATGATGAGATCCAGATTTTCAACCTTGATGATTATTACCGGTCATTCAAAACCTGGAAATGCCTTTGCCATGACAATTTTAACCTGCTTCTTGGAATCGAATTCGGCTATCAGAGCAACTCTGAAGACAGTATCAGAAGTGCCGCTGCAATGATACCTTTCGATGTTGTAATACTCAGCAATCACTTTTTCAGAGGCCGTGACCCCTACTATTCTGATTCCTGCTACAGACTGTCCGCTTCTGAACGCAATAACGAATACATCAGTGTGATGGCGCAGATGTGCGAGAATCTTGACTGCTTTGACGTAGCAGGTCATTACGACTACATTAACCGCTACAATCCGGATTCAAGCGGACGCGTTCTTTACGACGACTGCCCAAAGGCGTTTGACAGACTTTTCGAAGCACTGATATACAAGAATAAATCACTGGAGATTAATACCCGTTCAATTATGAAGCTACGTGCCCGCGGCGAGACGAACGTAATGCCTGACAGAAAAGTGCTCAGCCGATACCTGGACATGGGCGGCAGCATGATAAGCCTCGGTTCTGACTCACACACCGATGACACATTGGGAATAGAATTTGAGGACACCTGTGAATATCTTAAGTCGCTTGGTTTCAGACAGACTGTATATTTCAGGCAACATCAGCCGGTATTTGAACAGCTATAAACCCGGATATGACTCCGGCGGCAGCTTAATTTCTGAAATATGAAGCGATCAGAATCAGCGTCAGACACGAGATAAATGCTACAGTAGTAATTGAAATAATATTCTGAAGCTTGTTATTTACATGCTTGCCCATTATATCCTTGCGATTTACAAGAATAATCATAAATATCAGAATAACAGGTGACAAAACTCCCGCAAGCCTTTGTGTTATCAGAATCAGCTTCATAAGAGATATTCCGGGAATAAGAATCAGAGCGCTTGCGAAAGCTACCATA
Organism: Mageeibacillus sp.; assembly: GCA_022484595.1. GTDB lineage: Bacteria > Bacillota > Clostridia > Saccharofermentanales > Saccharofermentanaceae > Saccharofermentans. The sequence goes on from JAKVLB010000001.1 coordinate 103,115, forward strand.
AATGTATAGATGCCAAAGAAAATAGGTGCTTCCTGCATTGTACAGTCAACACCGCTCTGCCATCCGAATGCCTCGCATACAGCATATGAAGTCGACAGAGGTATTACTGATGCAGCCAGAACCGATGCACCGAACAATCCCGCGCCGAACAGAATAAATGCATAACGCCCGGCAAGAGGCTCAAGAGCCATAGCTGCCTGCTGTGCTGAATCAACGCTGATTCCGGCCTTATACAGAGTTGCGGCCGTACAGACTATGATAAAAAGCGATACGGCGTCGCCCCAGAACGCACCCAGATAAACATCGAGTTTCTCGTACTTGTAGTCTTCAACACTCAGTCTCTTGTCGACAATTGATGATTGCAGATAGAACTGCATGTACGGTGTAATTGTCGTTCCGATAAGACCTATAAGCGACAAAATATAACCTTTATCCAGAGACATTGAAGGAGAAATAAGTGAACTGCCAACTTTGCTCCAGTCGGGTCTGGCAAGAAACGCTGAGATAATATAGCCGAAAAAGGCAAACGTAAACATGAGGAAAATCTTTTCGACCCGCTTATAAGAGCCCTTTGTGACAAGAAGCCAGATTATAATCGCGCATACAGGTACGGACACGTATTTGCTTACTCCGAACAATTCCATACTTGCGGCAATTCCTGCGAAATCACCGAGGACCACTCCGAAATTCGCTATGAGCAGAATTACCATTGCAAAAAAAGTCCACTTGACTCCGAACGATTCGCGGATAAGGTCAGACAGACCTTTTCCGGTGACAACAGCCATCCTTGCATTCATCTCCTGTATTACGGCGAGACTCAGTGTAATTATAACCAGACTCCAGAGCATACTGTAACCATACGAAGCACCGACGGATGCATATGTCGCTATTCCGCCCGCGTCGTTGCCGGCGTTGACGGTAATTATACCCGGGCCGACGATTGATATCAGTTTCAGAAAATTCAGCCTGTTCTGGCGTTTGGTCTGCGTCATGACTGAATCCTCCTTAGCCTTACATATTCATGTATAAGGTCATTGAGAAGAATAATTCCGACAAGAACGCCGTCGGTATCCTTTACCGGAACCATCTGAAGATTATACTTCTGCATCAGGTCCATAACGACATCCAGATGATCTTCATCATTGACTGACAAAAGCTGATCCGACATCAGACTGCCGAGCAGTGCACTTCCCTGAGAAGCAGCCAAATCCAAGAGTGTTACAAGACCGAGAAGATGTTCGTCTCTATCGGTAATATAGACATAATGTGACGTCTCTTCCTCAACATCACCGTTCTTAAGCGCACTTACCGCTTCAGCAACAGTGGTCTCAGGTCTGAACGAAGAGAACTCCTTTGTCATAACAGAACCGACAGTGGCATCCTCATATTCCATAAGTTCCCTTATCTCATTTGACGCATCTGACTCCATCTGGTCAAGGAGCACTTCGGCACGCGTGTCATCAACATTCTCAAGAATATCAGCCGCTTCATCCGAAGGCATGATCTCAAGGAGGTCAGAAGCCCTTTCATCCGGCATTGTCTTAATGAGTGCCTGCTGCTTCTCTTCGTCCATTTCTTCAAGAACCTCTGCAGCCGTCTCATCATCGAGTCCGTGCATGAGCTGCATCTGACTTTCCCTGTCGAGCTTCTCTATTATGTCCGCAATATCAGCCGCGTGGAGCGTTGTAAGTTTATTCATTGAAGTCGAAAGCTGAAGGTCAAGCAGACCCGAAGAAATAGGCTGAACCGTATCCCAGCTGATCAGTTTGTTACGGAATTCCTTGCGCGACAAAGAGTTGATCCTTATTGCAACGTACTCAAGTCCCAAACGGCGAAGAAGACCGCGCAGACCGATATCAACTGCCACGACCTTCCATCTTCCGCCGGTCATGCCGAGTCTCACGTCGTTAACTCTCTCGACTTTCCGGCCGTGTACATCAACTATCTGTTTATCGAGAAAATTACGCGCGAGAAACAGACCGTTTCCCGGCGGTGGCATAACTCTTAAATGGTCCGAATTTATCATTACCTGATAGTGTTCATGACCATCGTGGCTTATCTCAAGATAATCTGCGGAAATATATGTCGTACTATGCCCGTTCTTAACCTCGATTGAAGCTATTACAGGGTTGTTGCCGCTCAAATCAAGAACCATATCATTAAGTCTGCCGAAAACGGTATCAGGCGTAATGATAATGTTCTTGCCGAGTATCTTACTGAAGAAAAAACTGGAAGATTTCTGCTGCACTTAAATTCTCCTTCCTGCGCGGAAAGAGGCAGCATCAGGCACTCAGATAACAGCCTGAATTATGTCCTTTCCGGAGCCTGTCAATTCATTTTGGCACATGTCCGTGTCGTCAGAATCAGCATCCATATGAACAATCTCCTTTACAAATTATTACAAATTATTGGTTTGAAATTCAAAATGAATTATAGCATTTTCCTTTGAACCGGTAAATACAGACCGGCAAGAAATTACCTCAAAATTACAATTATATGATGTGGTTTATTTCTCTATCTTCATTCCAGATAAGAACGCGAAAATGAAACCGTCAAGATTGCCGTCCATAACAGCATCAACATCCACTTCTTCATATCCTGTACGGTGATCCTTTACGAGGGTATATGGACAGAAAACGTAGGAACGTATCTGCGAACCCCACGCAATATCCATCTGATTGCCCTTAAGATCTTCTACCTTCTCCATTGCAGAGGCCTTTGCAAGCGCGAAAAGCTTTGCCTTAAGCATCTTGAGACAGGTCTCCTTGTTCTGCAGCTGAGATCTCTCAGCCTGGCAGGCAACAACAATACCCGTAGGATTGTGAGTCATTCGAACAGCAGTATCGGTTTTGTTGATATGCTGACCGCCCTTACCGGTCGAACGGTAAGTATCTACACGGACATCGGTCATATCAATCTTGATGTCATCAGCTGTAGTCTCATCAAGTTCAGGAATTACTTCGCAGGAAGCAAAAGACGTATGTCTTCTTCCTGAAGCGTCAAATGGCGATATTCTCACCAGTCTGTGTACACCAAGCTCGGATCTCAGGTAGCCATAGGCATTATCTCCGGACACCATCATTGAACATGACTTGATACCGGCCTCTTCGCCCTCAAGGAACTCCAGCTCCTTCACGGTGAATCCGTGAAATTCAGCCCAGCGGTTATACATTCTGTAAAGCATAGAGGTCCAGTCCATCGCCTCTGTTCCGCCGGCACCGGCGTGAAGCGTAAGGATAGCATTGTTGGCGTCATACTCTCCTGTAAACAGTGTCTCAAGACGCATCTTCTCAACATCATCCTTAAAGAGCCTGACGTTCTCAGTAAGCTCCGGCAGTGAATTAATATCTTCCTCATCATTCGCAAGTTCACACAGAGCAAGCAGATCCTCATGAGTCGATACGAGCTGATTGTATGATTCCACTTTCTTCTTGAGTTTACCGAGATTCTGTTGAAGTGATTGAGCTCTATCAACATCATTCCAGAAATCAGGCTCCTGGCTGCGCTGTTCAAGTTCACTTATCTGGTCGGATACATGATCAATATGAAGAGCTTCCTTAAGCTTTACAAGCGGCTCATCATAAGACTCCAAATCTAATCGGATATTGTCAAATTCAAGCATTACAATTATTAACCTTTCCTCAAATCTTCAACGAATTCCTTAAGAAGAACCATTGCTTCTTTAATGTCATCAAGTGACGCAGCATAGCTTATACGAACAAAGCCCTCTCCGCAAGCGCCGAAAGCATTTCCGGGAACTATCGCAACATGCTTCTCTATAAGGAAACGCTCACAAAATTCTTCAGAGCTGAGTCCCGTGCATTTAATTGAAGGAAATGCATAGAAAGCACCGTAAGGAGTGAAACAATCAAGTCCGGCATCACTCAGGCCCTGAATAATAACTCTGCGCCTGTGATTGTATTCATCGCGCATCTTTATTATCTCGCCGTCAGCATTCATAGCCGCTTCAATTACGGCAAACTGTGAAAGTGAAGGTGCGCTCATTATACAGTACTGATGAATCTTGGTCATCTGGCTGACAAGCTCGTGAGGTCCGGCAATATAGCCGACACGGAAACCGGTCATAGCATAACTTTTCGAAAATCCGTTAACCATAATAACGCGCTCGCGAAGTTCTGAAAACTGCGTAAGTGACGCCGGCTTGCCATCAAGATAATTAAGTTCACAGTAAAGTTCGTCTGACAAAACAATAACGCCGGGATGACGAAGCAGAACATCTCTGATCCCTGCCCAGTCCTCAAGAGTCATGACAGCTCCGGTAGGATTGTTCGGGTAACCGACAATTATGTACTTTGTCTTCTCTGTAATAGCCGCCTCAAGTTCTTCCGGCATAAGTTTGTAGCCGTTCTCAGGCTTTGTCTCAACCGTGACCGGAACTCCATGAGCAAACTTTACAGTAGCATTATAAGCAACAAAACAAGGCTCAACAACAATGACTTCATCACCAGGGTTAATCAGGGCACGTGCCACAAGATCCAGACCTTCGCTGCCGCCCACAGTAATGAGCAGTTCTCCGTCAGGTGAATAACTGACTCCGTAACGGCGCTTGAGATAATCTGAAATAGCCTTCCTCGCGTTCAGGTATCCTGAATTCGGGGAATAATGCGTATATCCTTCCACAAGCGAGTTGATTCCGGCTTCGCGAATAGGCCATGGTGTGACAAAATCCGGTTCACCGATAGACAGAGATATAACATGACCCTGCATCTCATTGGCAAGGTCAAAAAACTTCCTTATTGCAGAAGGCGGTACCTGCTGCACTGCGTCAGACATTTTTCCGTTATAATCAAAACTCATAAAATAATCGCCTGCCTGTCGTCCTTATTCGGATTGTCATAGATTATGCCGTTTGCCTTGTATTTCTTGAGAATGAAGTGAGTAGTAGTGGAAAGTACTCCCTCCTGAGTTGCAATCTTCTCAGAAACAAAGTTCGCAATGTCACGGAGGGTCTTGTCCTCATAAATAATCATGAGGTCAAAGCCACCCGAAACAAGATAACATGCAGATACTTTATCATAACGGCTCAAAATCTGAGCTATATGATCATAACCCTTGTTCTTTATCGGAGCGATTCTGACTTCAATCATTCCGATGCATGTATCCGGTGCCTTCTTCTCCCAATTGATAATAGTCGAATATCCAAGGATTATATTCTCATCTCTCAGACGCTTTATCTCAAGGTTGACCTCATCTTCGCTCACAGCCAGCATAGTGGCCATTTCAGCGGATGAAAGCCTTGCATTGTTCTCCATAAGATGTAATAGCTCGATATCATCAATCATGATAAACACCTCCGTGACATTACAAACTGTTCGTAATCAGTCCTAAATTCAGAAAGCTCAGATGCGGGCAACGCCTGTATCACGGGCTGCCTGAGCTACAGCAGCAGCTACTGCCTTACCGACTCTCTTATCGAAAGCGTCCGGAAGTATGTATTCAGGGTTAAGCTCTGCGTCTGTAACGATTCCGGCAATAGCATTGGCAGCGGCAATCTTCATCGCGTCATTGATATCAGAAGCTCTTACATCCAAAGCACCGCGGAAGATTCCCGGGAATGCGAGAACGTTGTTAACCTGATTCGGGAAATCACTGCGTCCCGTTGCCATAACAGCAACACCGGCCTTCTTTGCCTCATCAGGAAGAATCTCAGGTACAGGGTTGGCACAGGCAAAAACGATAGGGTCCTTAGCCATTGTAGCTACCATCTCAGAAGTCAATACTCCTGGTGCGGATACACCTACAAAAGCGTCTGCGCCCTTGATAACATCAGCGAGTGAGCCTGCTTCCTTGTTAGGATTTGTAATCTCAGCCATCTCCTGCTTTGCGGAATTGAGTCCTTCTCTGCCGTTATATATAGCGCCCTTGCGGTCGCAAAGAATAACATTCTTAAGTCCTCTGGAGATAAGAAGCTTTGTGATGGCTGTAGCAGCTGCGCCTGCACCGTTTACGACAACCTTTATATCTTCAATCTTCTTTCCGACTATCTTAAGTGCATTTGTCATACCTGCAAGAGTAATGACTGCCGTACCATGCTGGTCGTCATGGAAAACCGGAATATCGCATCTTTCCTTAAGCTTCTTCTCTATCTCAAAACATCTCGGAGCCGAGATATCCTCGAGGTTTACACCGCCGAAAGAACCTGCAAGAAGCGCAACCGTATTGACAATCTCATCAACATCCTTTGAACGGATGCAAAGAGGGAATGCGTCTACGTCACCGAACGCCTTAAAGAGCGCACACTTTCCTTCCATTACCGGCATACCTGCCTCCGGTCCGATATCACCGAGACCAAGAACAGCTGTACCATCTGTGACAACAGCTACAAGATTATGTCTTCTTGTATACTTGTAAGACAAATCGACGTCCTTCTGAATCTCAAGACAAGGTGCAGCAACACCAGGTGTATAAGCTATTGCGAGCTCCTCTTTGGTTCCTACAGGAGCCTTTGCGATTACCTCAATCTTTCCTGCCCATTCGGCATGTTTGGCAATTGCCTTCTCATCGTTTGTCATATTTGACTACCTCCATAGTAATAAAGTACGTTAGTATAATAATTAATTGAACCGCAAATTACAACTGACATATTAAGAAGAAAAGTTACTCTTCTTTGCCATCTTCACTGTCGTTATCGTCATCTTCATTTATTATCAATCTGCTGTTTGGTTTCAAAGGTCCGTTTTTGAAAACGCGAAAAAGCGGTCTTTCCCTCATAGCGCAGTAGGCTATACCGGCAAGTCTTGCAATGGCAAGAGCTGTCCAAACATCAACAGCACTTTTCGCAATATAATAGCTGGTCACGGACACACTGTAAAGAAGTGTCACAAGGCTGTCAGACAGCAGATAGACCAGAAAAATCAGACACAGGGAACGCCATTGAGCAAAATAGTAGCCGCGGACGTGATTGATTGTATACGGAAACGAAGCGAAAAAGCCATTATCTCCCGACAGATAAGCCGCCGGCAGTACGGAAAGAAAAGGAATCGCAAGTAAAGCCACGAACAGAAGCCAGACCGATATGGTCAGGAGCGGTAATGCAAGTATTACGCAGACGGCACAGATTACAAACAATCTAAGAATGAGTCTGGGAATACTTATTGCAGCATCAGCTGCGGAATCCGGAGATTTCTTACCGCCCGATATCACCGCAGTCGTGCCTGATCGTCTTTCTCTGATAAACATTCCCGTATATAACAAAGAACCCGTAAAAATTAGAAATTCTGACGCAACAGAAGTCAGAACATAGATTTTATTGCCTGCCGTCAGAGGAATGTTCACAAACATACTCATACTGTATCCGTTCTGCGACGCAGCGGTATACAGACTGTCAAGCCAGCCCTCGAAAGCCGAAAAATCAGTATCTGCGTACGGATTGAACTGAACCGCTGCCGCAGCCACTATAAGCACAAGGAAAATTACCCTTGCACCCCATCTTTTTCCAAGATTATCAATATCAAAAATCTGTTTAACAGCATTCAGAAACATCATTTGCACCTCGCCCATGTAGCTATATTATAATAAAGTATTGTTTGATCAAAGGCAAATTCAAGGCAAAATTTCCTGTTTATGCTATTTGATAGTGTGATAGAATTCATCTATATTAAACAAGGACGGCAAAACCTATGAAAGATTTTCACGTTATACCGGAGCTTTTATGCGTAATTCCGGTTGAGAAGCACTCGGCTGCTGACATTAAGAACATACTTTATGCTCATCCCGAGATTAAATTCGTTTCACTTGCGGCAGTAGACCTTATGGGAAATGATACTGACGAGAAGATTCCGATCTCAGACTTTAATGACAACCTTGAGAACTATCTCGCAGGTCATGCTGTGCAGACAGACGGTTCATCAGTTGTACTTCCCGGAATCGCGACGCTTAATGACGGCAAGGTGGATCTCATTCCTGATCCGAATGTTATCTGGTATATTGATTACAACTACGAACATATAGATCCGAATACTAATCTCCCTGTAGGAACACTGCGTATTCCTTCATTTCTCAGGCACAACGATGATTATGTCTGTTCCCGCTCCGTACTTAAGAAGAGTGCCGATTATTTTGAGACCCATATCAAAGAAATCTTCAAAAATAATCCGCAGTATTGTGAAGAGTACGGTTTCAGACCTGAGGATCTCTCAAAAATTACACTTATCACCGCCACCGAACTGGAGTTCTGGGTCAACTCACCTGACGAGGTAATAAGCACAGAACAGCTCTCAATATCGCAGGAGCTCAAGGAATCATACTGGAAGCGTACCAAGGGCGTAGTCAGGACTGCTTTGGAACAGGTCATAATGGTTCTTGAACAGTACGGCTTCAATCCTGAAATGGGTCATAAGGAAGTAGGCGGAGTAAAAGCATCACTGACTTCTTCAGGCGAATTTCATTTCATCATGGAACAGCTTGAGGTGGACTGGAAGTATTCGGACGCACTTCAGGGTGCAGACTATGAACTCATCGCGAGAATTCTTATTAAAGAGATATTCAGACTTCACGGTCTTGACGTAAGCTTTGACGCAAAGCCTCTGCAGGGTGTCGCAGGATCAGGTGAACATACTCATGTTAATGCGGTGGCATATTTAAAGGACGGAACAAAAATCAACCTTTTCGCACCCGAAGACATGAAGAAGGATTTTCTGAGCAAATTCGGCTGGGGGTGCCTGTTCGGAATTCTCAAGCACTACGATATTATCAATCCGTTCGTATCTGCGACAACTGATGCCTTTGAACGGCTTACTCCGGGATTTGAAGCACCTACGCACTGTGTCGCATCAATCGGCAAGGATGTACAGACTCCTTCACGCAACCGCTCTGTACTGCTTGGTCTCGTGCGCTCTGAAGACAGCAGCTACGCTACAAGATTTGAACTTCGCGCGCCGAATCCGCACACAAACACATATCTGTGTCTGGCAGCCATCTATCAGTCAATGCTTGACGGTACAGACTACGCTCTGGCCTCCGGCAAAGACTCAAGACAGCTTGAACAGGAATTTACAAAGCCTTACGGAACGCCGGGTGATTATCTCATGACTGACAGACTGTACCGCTGTGAGCAGGATATTTTCGAGGATATGGATTCAAACGAGCGAGACAGATTGTTCGGTACTCCGGCTTCAAACGTCTACACCTCCATAAGCAAGCTTAACTCAAGCCCGGATGCCGATGCAATTCTCTGTAAAGGCAACGTCTTCAACCGACAGATTCTCGATTCGTACTATATGGCGATGCTCGGACGCTGGGAGATGGAACTTCTCGAAAAGATTATTCCTGCCAACCTCTCGTCAATCAGATCTGTTATTCGAAGAGACAACGGTTCGAACTCTTATGACGATAAACTCTGGGCAGATATTTCAGCTCTCAAAACCAAGCTTGCAAAAGATTCTGATACTGAAGAATCAGTATTTACCGGAATCAAGAAATCGATTGCTGCTAAGAACTGGGAGAAAACTACAGAATATCAGCTCGAGATGAAGGCCATAATCAGGGAACTGCACGAGAAATACAAGGAATACTGCGATAATCAGGTCTGATACCTGAATTGTCAACGGTGCTGTCGCATTTCTCAGTACTTTAATCCAATGACATCAAAAACCCCGGACGCCTGATGACATCCGGGGTTTATCTTTGCACGATACTTTTAGTCTATTGCATGAATCAGAGCTTGTTTCTCTGGATTTTTCCGCTCGTTGTCTTTGGAAGATCCTTGCAGAACACGACTTTGCGCGGGTACTTATACGGTGCGGTCTTCTCCTTTACGTAATTCTGTATCTCCTTTACAAGCTCATCACTCTCAGCAGTGCCTGGAACCAGTACAATTGACGCTTTTACAATCTGACCTCTTACAGGATCCGGAGCTGCTGACACACCGCACTCAAGGACGTAAGGCAGTTCCATGATGACGCTCTCTATCTCAAAAGGTCCGATACGGTAGCCGGACGATTTTATGACATCGTCAACACGGCCGACATACCAGTAGAAACCGTCTTCATCACGCCATGCAGTGTCGCCTGTGTGATAGTAACCGTCGTGCCAGACCTCTGCCGTCTTCACGGGATCGTTGTAGTAACCGGTAAACAGACCGCAAGGAGCTCCGTTGCTGACATTGATTACTATTTCACCTGTCTCGCCTACCGGAACAGATTTGCCTTCACTGTCAATAATGTCAACGTCATAGATAGGCGCCGGCTTACCCATTGAACCTATCTTATGTGAAGCACCGACCATATTTCCGATGATCATTGTGCTCTCTGTCTGACCGAAACCTTCAAGAATCTTCAGACCCGTTGCCTTTTCAAACTGACGGTAAACCTCAGGATTCAAAGCCTCACCGGCAGTGGTCATATGCTGAACCGAGGATAAATCATACTGTGATATATCCTGCTTTATCATCATTCTGAGCATTGTCGGCGGAGCGCAGAACGTTGTGATGTGATACTTTGCAAACATAGGAAGTATGTCTGCCGCATCGAAACGGTCGAAATCATAAACGAAAGTAGCCGCCTCGCAAAGCCACTGACCGTAAAGCTTACCCCACATAGCCTTTGCCCAGCCCGTATCTGAGATTGTCAGATGCAGTCCGTCAGGATCAACATTGTGCCAGTACTTTGCCGTATGGAAATGTCCGAGAGCATATTTATAGTTATGAGCAGCAATCTTTGGATATCCCGATGTTCCGGACGTAAAGAACATAAGCATAAGATCGTCTCCGCCGGGTGCGTCTTCTGTACGCTCATACTTGGTGCTGTACAGCGTATACTCGTCATCAAAATTTCTCCAGCCTTTTCGATCGCCGTTGACAATAATTCTGTTAATTACCTGAGGATTGTCGGCAAGTGCTCTTTCCGCATGATCAGCAGTCTCGCCATCAGCAGTACAGATGATCGTACTGACGCCGGCTGACTTGAAACGATAATCAAAATCATGTTCCTGAAGCTGATTTGTCGCCGGGATTGCTATAGCACCGAGTTTATTAAGTCCGAGCATAGCGAACCAGAACTGATAATGTCTCTTGAGAACAAGCATTACCCTGTCCCCTTTCTTAATTCCGAGTGACTTGAAATAGTTGGCGCAACGGTTGGAATTCTTCTTCATATCCTCGAAAGTAAGATATCTCTCAGTCTTGTCGCGCGATATATGAAGCATGGCAAGCTTATTCGGTTCTCTGTCCGCCAGAGCATCAACAAGATCAAACGCAAAGTTGAAATGCTCAGTATTCTTGAAGGTAATCTTCAGCGGGGTTCCCTTCTCATTCTCCACTACATCAATGTACTTCTCGTATATTCTTGTTTTCTTCTCTCTTGTGAACACCTTGTCGTCACTAATCTCAGGCATCGGTTTCAGCTCAGGGATAGGCTCTCCTGAAGGATTGAGAACCAGTGCATAGAAAATGCAGTCCTTGCCGTTGACAGCCATCATGCCGTGAGGCTTGTCGCTGCTGTAATACACACAGTCACCGGGGCCAAGGATTGCCTTATGATCACCCACCTGAACCAGAAGATTGCCCTCAATAACCAGATCACATTCCTGACCGTCATGAGTCGTAAGCTCAATGTCCCTGGTCTGAGCTTCTGCCCTGAACTTGCTCTTTACATACAAAGGCTCACATATTCTGTTCTTAAAAGCATATGCCATATTGAAATATGTCATTCCGTGGGCATTGCCTATCTCCTGACCTTCACCCGCCCTGGTAACCGAGAAAGAATCAAGCGTCGGGCTGGCGCCTTCAATAATATCTGTGACGTTAACATTAAGTGCCAGAGCACATCTGTAAATAAACGCGAAATTAAGATCAGATTCACCTTCCTCGCATTTAAGATACTCATTCTCGGATACGGCGGTCTTCTGAGCCATCTGAGCGACGGTCATGCCCTCGATCTCGCGAAGCTCACGGATACGTCCTGCCATTTCTTTGATCTTCTGACCAAGTTCTGCAAACTCTTCCATATCTGTTCTCCTTTTCCGGGGACAAAAAAACTCGCCCCAAAGTATATAACTTTGAGACGAGCGCAAATAAACTTATACACCCGCGGTACCACTCAAATTGCGGAAATCCGCCACTCTCGGAATCAAACAATTCCTATGCTTCTGACGCGGCAATTACGGGAAAGTTCTACTTGCACTGCTGCTTTCTTCCTTCCGGCTCAGAAGCTACAAAAACATCTATCGTGAATCTGACTCGCACCAACCGTCATCTCTCTGTATTCCGTAACGATGTCAACTCTTCGTCAACGCCTTTGACTTAATATAGCACACGAAAATTAATTTTCAATGCTTTTTTTCAATTACTTGTATTCAAATTCCTCGCCGCCGTATCTGATGATAACTTCGTTATTGTCAGAAGGTGCCTTCTCGACATGTCCTACCACCTTTGCTTCAATATTGAAGCTGTTGGCGATTGCAACAATACTCGGAGCAGCTTCAGCATCGCAATAGAATTCTATTCTGTGTCCGCAGTTGAAGACCTGGAACATTTCCTTCATCGGTATCTCGCCGGACTCAAAAATTGCCTTGAATATCGGCGGAAGCTCGAAAAGGTTGTCCTTGACATAACGTACTCCGGAACCGAAGTCTCTGCATTTTGCCTGTCCGCCGCCCGTGCAGTGAATTATTCCGTAAACTGAACTCCTGTGCTTTTCGAGAACTTCGCTTATAACAGGCAGGAACGTTCTCGTCGGAGACAGAATCGCCTCTCCGACAGACAAATCTGTTTCCGGCAGTTTATCAGTCAGTCTGAATCTACCGCAGTATGCCTTATCCTCACCAAGAGTCTCGGAGAACGATTCTTTGTAATTCTCATAGTAATATTTGGAAAGAAGCATATGTCTTGCCGCGGTAAGACCGTTGGAGGATATTCCTGAATTATAGGCCGTCTCGTAGGTAGCCTGACCTGATGATGCCAATCCGACGATTACGTTGCCCGGCCTGATGTTTGCGGCATTAACTATGTCAGAGCGCTTTGCTCTCGCTACAAGAGTCGAATCAACGATAAGTGTACGTACGAGATCACCTACATCGGCAGTCTCTCCGCCGCACATTCTGATATCAATACCGAGATTAGAAAGCCGGGCGATGATATCATCATAGCCTTCGATTACCTGAGCTATTGCCCTGCCGTCGACTCGATGTGCGTTGCGGCCGATGGTATTTGACAATGAAAGATTCCTTACAACGCCTGCGCAGGCAAGATCGTCTGTATTCATCACAAGAGAATCCTGGGCCAGACCTTTGAACCACTCATAACTTCCTGTTTCCTTGTACATAAGGTACGCAACAGAAGATTTGGTTCCGGCACCGTCCGCGTGAATTGCGGTACAGTAGTTCTCATCTCCGGCGATATCTTCTATAAGCTTGCAGAAAGCACCGGGAAATACACCCTTCGACTGATTTCTGACTGCGGCCTTGACATCATCCTTAGTAGGAGACACTCCTCTGCTCAAATACGATTCGGCTGACATTATCCGATCCTCCAATTAATTAAAATGTTTTCCGTAGCAGCCCGGTAAGCCGGGTTCTGTATATGACAATCATCTATCTACAACTGGCATCTCTGCCAGTCTCAAGCCGTCTCCTTAGGCCCGCGGACCACGGTATGCCTATCCTCGACGTTGCTCCGGGTGGGGTTTACAGGGCCGGTGCGTCTCCGCATCGCCGGTGAGCTCTTGCCTCGCCTTTTCATCCTTACCCAATTAAGGGCGGTTTTCTTTTCTGTTGCACTTTCCTTAAAGTTACCTTCACCGGGAACTGCCCGGCACCCTGTCCTGTGGAGCCCGGACTTTCCTCATGCACCAGGCTTTGGCCAAACGGTACCCGCGATTGTCTCGAACTGCTCGAAAAACATAATAATTATAAATTTAAACACTCTCAAAGTACAGAACAGGATTCATTATTATTATTAACAATGAATCTGACCTGAGGAAACTTATCTTCAAACAGTTTCTCAAGTTTGGGAAGATAGACCTGCTCAGTCGCGGAATGTCCGGCAATGACCGAATTGATTCCATTCTCTTCAAGAAGTACCGTGATGTGATGCTTTATCTCGCCTGATACAACAGTATCGGCGCCGCTCGCGATAATTGAAGGAACGGAAGCTTCATCCAGCGCACCTCCCTGCACAAAAACCTTCCTTACCACGTTGCTTTGATTGTTTATAGTGATAGTGCCGCTGCAGTTAAGTTTTCTCATACAAAGCTTCATGAATGAGTAAAGAGGCATTTCCGCCTTATTCATGAAAACAACTCCGCAGTCACAGCCCTCACAATGCTGTGCGTCATCTGCTCCCAGAGCCTGCGCTATCGCCAGATTGCCGAACTCGTCAGTAAGGTCAAGATTAGTGTGACAAGCATAATAAGCTATGTCATTTCTGATTATAGAACTCAGTATTCTTCCGGTGGCATTGGACATGGCAACATTATTGATACCGCCGAAAATCAACGGATGATGCGTGACAATCAGGTTGAATCCGTTCTTCTTCGCCAGTTCTGCCGCCTTTGTTGTGCAATCGAGCGATATGACACAGCCGGTTATGACTTTGCTGTCATCTCCGCACAGAAGTCCGGGATTGTCATACTCAAGGGCTTTGCCAACAGGAAACACCGAACCCAAGTAATCAGTAACATCTTTAATCTGCATTGGCAATTCTCCCTTCTATAAGCGCTCTTATACGCTTATCACTCCTGGATCTGACCGCGTACACCTCATCAAGATGGCGGAAATACTTCCTTACTGTCTCGTCACCCTGCTGTTCGAGCAGTCTCGGTCCGTAATACAGCTCTTTGTCCGAAAGCTTTGTGCTCTCTCCCGTATAAGTCAGCCTCATTATACTATAATATAAATTTCTGTCATTACACACAGATTCACCCTGTATGTCAAAACCTTTGGCACAGACAAATTCACGCACAAGATTGGCGGACTTCTGACTTTGCAGCACTATGGCAATCTTTGGTAATACCCGGGCATCGGCAGAGGCTGTCATGCGCGTAAGTATATCGATAATATTGAGTCCGCCCATTCCGGCAATAACAATTATGTCTCCCGGAAGAATCTTCACTCCGTCAAGACCGTCGGTAACCAGAACACTGGATCTTGAATCAAATCCGTAATCCGAGAGCAGCCTTGAGCTCCTTCTTGCCGGAGACTCATGAATATCGGTGCATACAACAGAATCGGCGATATTCTTTTCGAGACAGTGGCAGGCAAGCATACCGTGATCTGAGCCTACATCAAGTACGCGGCCTTCACCGACAAACCGTCGCGCAATCTGCACCTCATTGAAAACGCATTCAAGCCTGACAGTCAGATCCGGCATCAGATACTCTCCATTTTTCTGAGCAGATCAGCCTTACGCCTGTCAAGCTCATCAATCATTATCTTCAGACGGAGCTGATTCTCATCCGGAACATTGTAATACCTGTCAATCAGAACACGACCGGCGTTCTCTATCGCTTCAAGCCTGACCCTGTACAGAATCTTAAGATAATAGTCTCGTATCACAACAAGACTGCCGCACATATCTGTCTGTGAATATGCCGCAATCATAACCTTCTCGGCTTCATTTCCATTTATAGTGACACTGTGAAAAAAATCAGTCATTCTGGCAAAAGACACGCCCTTGCCCTTCTCATATGCTCCGAAAAAATCTCTTACCAGTATCTTCATTGTATCTCCGGAGAAGTCCTCTTCTTTAAGAACATCTTCGGGACTGACATACGCTGTATCCGTAAGTGAGTCCCCGAGCGCTATTGCAAACGCCAGAAGACCGGTCTCATCTTCTGTGGCGGCATCAACAATCATATCTGATGTCTCTGTCGCAGATTCAACACCCGTATCTTCACCGACAAGCTGCGCATTGCGGTTCTTCAGATTCTCACGATGCACAGTTACGGCAGATTTTCTGCCATTCTGTGATATTCTCTCTTTATCGGCGTACCTCTGTATACTCTGATAGATAACATCACTGTTTGCTTCAAGTATTACAGCTGCCTTGTTTGCCATAGCTGATCGCCTTATGTCATCTGCAATCCATGAACCGTATCTCAGCACGTCTTCCTGATATTTTCCTTTGTCGAGACCATTGGACTCCGTAAAATTATCATTATATGCACGTTCCATAAGATATTCATCAACCGGCATTGCCCGTTCAGCGACACTTCGGAAAGCTTCCTTGCCGTTTGCCTTGATATATCCGTCAGGGTCTTTATCGCCCGGAACTTTTGCAATCCTGATTCTGACAATCTTTCCCGTCATCGACCGCTGGTACTCGCTCATCATCTGAATGGCTCTGACAGCAGCACTCTGGCCGGCACCGTCTGAATCGAAGAAGAACACAACCTCATCGCAATGTCTCGCGCAAAGCTTAAGCTGAGCCTGTGTAAAGGCCGTACCCAAAGAAGCTACAGTATTACAGAATCCGGCCTTGTGCATTGCAATAGCATCCATATATCCCTCAACCACAAACAGGACTCCGGACTTCTCTTTCTTTGCAAAATTCAAAGCGTATAAGTGATTCTGCTTCTTATAAACATATGAATCCGGTGAGTTGATGTATTTCGGCTTCTCGTCGCCCAGCGCTCTTCCGCCGAACGAGATTATCGTTCCCATATAATCAAAAATCGGGAACATGAGCCTTCCCCGGAACAGATCCAGTATATTTCCTTTGGTCTTTGATCTAATGAATATACCGGAGTCCATCAGGTCGTCATCCTTATAACCCATTCCCCTGAGATGTTTATACAGGATATCCCAGCCGTCGGGAGAATACCCAATTCCGAAGTGATCAAGCGTACTCTTGTCAAGCCCGCGTTTTTCGGCATAGTCGCGTCCTGGTTTACCGGCAACGGGATCGTGAAAGGTCAGATAATAGAACCTGGCTGCTTCCTTAAGAATAGCAGTTACACGTTCTTTCTTCTCTTTGCTCGCGCTGTCGCTTCTTCCGTAATTATCTTCGGGAATATCAATGCTGTACCGCTCCGCAAGAAATCTTATGGCTTCCGGGTACTTGAGACCTTCCATCTCCATAATGAAATTGATGGCGTTGCCGCCCTTGCCGCAGCCAAAACACTTATATATCTGCTTTGAAGGTGAAACAGAGAAGGACGGACTCTTCTCAGAATGAAAAGGACACAGTCCCCAGAGATTTGAGCCCTTCTGCCTGAGAGAGACATAACCGCCGACTACCTCGGTAATATCAGCTCTCTGAAGAACCTCGTCAATTGTTCTCTCGGGAATCATCCCCATCAGCTTACTCCTTTAGAAAGACCCGGCATCAAGCCGGGTCATATACTCAATAAACACGCCTATAATCAGTTACTCTATGTCGTTTTTCTTTCCAGAACCACTCTTCTTCTCTGAATCAGGTGCTTTCTTTCCGAAAAGACTCTTCTTCTCAGATTCAGGTGCCTTTCTCACTGTACCGTCGGCATTGAGAGATTCTCTCTTGACAACGGTCTGTATTGAGCCCTTCGTAAACGTAACAAGTGTGTTCGCCGCAGAAGTAGATATGGTAACCTCATCATCTTTTATGTTTGCTACATAACCAACCATGCCGCCTATTGTCGCAATCTTATCGCCGACAGACAAAGTCTCCATCTGCTTCTTAAGTTCCTTGTCACGCTTCCTCTGCGGCCTTATGAACAGAAAATAGAGAGCTACAAACATGAGTACGAGCAGTCCGACCGAATAAAGGGACCCCATCATGTCAGATGACGACGTTGCTGTTGTTGCCGTATCTAAGGCAACCATTGGTAATGAATAAATCATTATTGATCCTCCGTTTTTATAATTATTTACTTACTGATTCGGAAATTACATCGGACATCGTAAAATATCCCGTTGTCTTACCGGCCATAAACCCTGCAGCCTTCAGCGCACCCATCGCGAAGACATCACGCGACTTTGCACTGTGGCTGATGGTAATGGTTTCTTCGTCACTAATAAAGAACACAGAATGCTCTCCGGCGATATTTCCTCCCCTTATGGAAGAAATGCCGATCTCATTCTTACTGCGGGCTTCATTTCTGGAATGTCTGTCATAAACATACTCCATCTGATCCGGAACTTCCTGCTGAATAGCGGTAGCAAGCATCATGGCTGTGCCTGAAGGCGCATCCACTTTACGGTTGTGATGGGCTTCAAGAATCTCAATATCAAAATCCGGATAAAGAGTTCTCGCAGCCTGCTTAATGAGCTCAATCATCACATTCACACCAAGGCTCATATTCGCTGACTTGAAAACAGCAATCTTCTCCGCCGATTTAAGAATCTCTGATACCGTCTCGTCGGAAAGACCGGTTGTACAGCATATAAACGGTTTCTTTACAGTTACTGCATAATTGAGAATTGTCGGAACACACATGGCATTCGAGAAATCGATAATTACATCAAAATCCTCCGTGCAGTCCGCCGGATTCTGATACACCGGATAATTCATCTCTGAGTTATCGAAAGCATCGCATCCCGCTACGACGCTGTACTCATCATTGTGTTCACACAGGTGAGAAATAGCCATTCCCATTCTCCCGCAGCATCCGTTAAGAAAAATTCTAACCATCGTTCAATACCTCTCGTAGTAAATGTATTCTCTTATCGACATATTATCGCTTAAGAAACTCTGCAACAGCAGAAGTATCATAATGTGCAAGAGTCTCGACAACTCTTCTGTGTCCGGCTTCACTCATCTCACAAAGAGGAAGTCTGCAAGGACCGGCATCCCATCCGAGAATATTCATTGCTTCCTTGACAGGTATAGGATTGACCTCGCAGAACATCGCGTTTACAAGCGGAATAAGCTTAATCTGTGCGTCTCTTGCGGCCTTGACATCACCGTCAATGAAGCTGTGGATCATCGAAGATGTCAGCTCCGGAAGAATATTCGCGACGACTGAAATAACACCTTTGGCGCCAAGAGAAATCATCGGGATTGCAAGTCCATCCTCACCGGAATACAGATTATATCTGTCACCGCAGATACTATATATGTCGGGAACCTGATTTAAATTGCACTCCTTTACGCCGACTATATTCTCAAACTTCGACAGCCTGAGAAGCAGTTCAGGAGAAATATTGACATTTGTTCTGGAGGGAACGTTATACAGAATAAGCGGACAGTCAGAAACAGACGCGACTGCTTCATAATGCCGGTACAAACCCTCCTGCGTACACTTGTTGTAGTAAGGTGTAACAACAAGAGCAGCATCTATACCGAGCTTCTGTGCATCTCTGGTAAGATTGACGCAATACCTTGTATCATTTGAACCGGTGCCTGCAATTACAGGTACGCGGCCTGCCGCAGTGTCCACGGCACAGCGTATAGCTTCAAGATGTTCTTCATCCGACATAGTCGCGGCTTCACCGGTCGAACCGCAGATTACAACAGAATCAATCTTACTCTCTATCTCAAACTCGATAATTCTCTCGAGCTCTTTGTAGTTGATAGTTCCATTCTCAACAAATGGAGTAATGACGGCTACTCCGGCGCCTACAAATACAGGCTTTGGCATAAGGAAACCTCCTTAAAAATATGCAACAGGAACGCACTTTCAATGCGTCCTTTTGAATTTTAACATTCATAAACCAGTATAGTCAATTTATACTTTCCTTGCGCACATCTGTTTGCCCCGGAAATACAAAACACACTTTCAGGCATCATTATTGAAGGAAATCGGATACAATCTGTGATCAAAATCTTCTATTACACGTTTGAAAACAGCATTGATTGCCGATTTATTTCGCGCCTTGATGATAAAATCCATACGATACCTTCCGCGAAGCTCATAAATTACATCGGGAAAAGGACCGAACAGCTCAAATCCGTAATCGGCTGACTGATATGAGAGAAAATCCTTAAGGTATCTGCAGATCTTGCCTGCTCTGTCCGAGAGCTCATCCTCGCTTTCCAAAGACAGTACCATTTCGCCAATTGCCTTGAACGGCGGCAGCTGAAGCTTCTGCCTGTACGATATTTCAGACCTGTAAAACGACATATAATCCTGAGAACACGCAAATTTAAACAATGGCAAGTCCGGATTGAAACTTTGAATATATACCGTGCCCGGATTATCGCCGCGACCGGCACGTCCTGCAGCCTGAGTGATAAGCTGAAATGCCTTCTCGGAGGCATGATACGAGGATGAAGCCAGCATCAGATCCGTTCCCAGAACTCCGACGACTGTCACATCAGGGAAATCAAGACCTTTGGCAATCATCTGTGTACCGACAAGAACCGAAGCCTTTTTCGCGGCGAACTGTTCAAGGATTTCCCGGTGCGCGTCAGGCGACATTGTGGTATCCTGATCCATCCTAAGAATCTTTTCGCCGGGATAAAGCGTTTTAAGAAGCTCTTCCAGCTGCTGAGTTCCAAAACCGACATGTTTAAAGGTCTTTGAGCCACAGCTTCCGCAGACGGCCTGCTCGACCGGGAGCATCTCGCCGCAGTAATGACATATGAGATTCTGCGTACCTGAACGCCTGTTGTTATGTATAGTCATCGATACCGAACACCTCGGACAGGTAACGGTACTTCCGCAATCAGTGCATACCAGTGTCCTTGCATAGCCACGGCGGTTGAGGAAAAGCATGACCTGACGATTATGGCTGAACGCTCTGGCCATCGCGCTTCGCAAAGGAATTGAGAGCATATCTCCGGCACCGAGCTTCACCTGTTCTTTCATATCAACAGGAACAATCTCCGGCAGTGTGGCTTCACCGTGGGCCCTGTGCTTAAGCTCAATCAGCTCATACGCTCCGACCTGGGCCGCGTAAAAGCTCTCCACAGACGGTGTCGCGGAACCGAATAATACCTTGGCACCGCTTACAGCGGCGCGCATTCTCGCGACATCCCTGGTCTGATATCTCGGATATGTCTCTGATTTATAAGAGCTGTCATGTTCCTCGTCGATAATGATCAGTTTGAGGTTTACGACCGGCGCGAAAATACCGCTTCTCGGAGCTACCACAACTCTTGCTTTTCCGCGTCTGATATTATCCCATTGAATATAACGCTGCCTGTCTGTGAGTCTGCTGTGAAGGACTGCTACACTGTCTCCCAGACGACCGACAATCCAATTAATCGTCTGCGGAGTAAGCGATATCTCGGGCACGAGATAAAGGACGCTTCCGCCCTGTTCAAGTATCTTCGACGCAACATTAAGATATACCTCTGTCTTGCCGCTTCCGGTAATTCCGTGCAGAAGGAAAGCCGACCGCTTGCCATATGTGCCGTCACGCCCCGGCTTTACCCCCATAATTACGTCAACGGCATTGCTTTGCTCTTGGTTCAGGTCATATACAGTTGTGAATTTTTCAGACACTCCTGACTGCAGAGATAATCCGTCAGCTGCAGGTAATGTGTCAGTCTCTTCAGCCCTGATTTTGTAAGTCATAACAAGATCCTTTTCAATCACGCACTTGAGCTGTGAAGGAGTTGCCTTACAGTTATTAAGCAGCATTTTGCGCTCACAGTCGCCGTTTGACAGAAGAAATTCGAGAATATTGACGTGAGCCTGAGACCTAAATGTGTTTGCCTTTAAGCTTCTCAGTACATTGTCCTTGTCTTTTATGCTTACCATTGTAACCAAAGGAGCTTTATGTGTAAGGGCACATGAAGGCACCATAAGCTCGACACAGTCTCCGCGGGTACAGTTGAACCGCGAAGCAAATTTGTCAATGAGTGTAAGCTGATCGCCATTAAGTACCGGGTAATCTGAAATGAGACTGTCTATCTGCTTGATTTCCATGGAGTCTTTGGTATTCTTGCCGTCATCTGAGTAAACTTGCGTTACTACGGCTGCCGTCAGCTTATTGCCGCGGCCGAAAGGCACTAAACAATAACTTCCGCAGGCGACAGATGCTTCCAGAAGATGAGGTATCGCATATGTATAGAGTCTGTCAGTCTGCCTGACAGCTTCTCTCAATATAACGGTACAAAGCTTCATCAGTCCTCTCCTTTACGGCATTTTTTCGATGTTACGGTGCAAAGCCTCATCATCTGTCTCCAACTCCGAGAATATCAAACATGTTAATCTGTGCGCTCTCCGGCAGATCGTCAATGATGCCGCCGTAATCCAGAAGCTTCTGAGTTCCGGACTGACCGATACCTGTTCTGTTCATGAATTCCTCGCGGTTCCTGAACGGTCCGTTGCGCCTTGCATCACAGATCGCGATCCCGTTTGCCGCAGAAATAGATTCGATCGCGCAGAACGGCGGCCTTATATGACCTTTCGAGACCTTAACGAACCTTGTAGCATCAGATTCATAAAGCGATACGGGGTCGAAAACAATGTTCCTGGCGTACATCTCTTCTACTATTTCGCACAGATAGAACTCATTCTTGACATTAGGGTTGTCATTGCTGCGCATGGACTCCGCCAGGGCGACGCGCTTCGCAATGATTTTCTGCGGGCCGAAACACATCGACTCCGCGTCAAAGCTTTCACCTCTTATTGTAAAAAACGCGCAGTAATACTCCTCGGGTCTATACACCTTGAACCACGCCACTCTGAGTGTTGAAAGAGAATACGCGGCGGCGTGAGCCTTCGGGAACATGTACTTTATTTTTTTGCATGAACCTATATACCACGACGGCACATTATGTTCCTTCATAAGGGCTTCGTGCTCAGGCGTAAGACCTTTGCCTTTTCTTACCTTCTCCATTATGTCGAATGAATCCTTATTCGGCAGTCCCCAGTGAATCAGAGTTGTCATAATTGAGTCACGGCATCCGATGACCGAGTTAAGATCACAGGTTCCGCTCTTGATAAGATCCTGTGCGTTGCCGTTCCAGACGTCAGTTCCGTGGGACAGACCCATAAGCTGAACAAGGTCGTAGAATCTTGTAGGTTTTGTCTCCTTGATCATTTCGCGCGCCATATGAGTTCCGAGCTCAGACAGACCTAAAGTCGCAGAGCCTGCGTCTGTGGCGTCTTCCGGGAACCCGAGAACATCTGTCGACTCCAGGAGCTTCATGACTTTTTTGTCAGGAACAGGTACGGATGTGACATCTATATCTGTTATCTCACTTAACATACGCAGCACAGTAGGATCTGCATGGCCAAGGATATCGAGCTTGAGAATTGTGTCATGCATTGCATGGAAATCAAAATGCGTCGTTATTATACCGCAGTTCGTCTTGTTTGCAGGAAACTGTATCGGCGTAAACTCATATACATCCATCTCCTTGGGAACGACCACGATTCCGCCCGGGTGCTGTGATGTCGTCCTTTTGACTCCGAGAATGTCTTTCGACATGAACGCCAGATGAGCCTGCGTATACGGAATTCCCTGATTATCACAGATTTTGCGCACTATGCCGTACGCATTTTTCTCCTGGAACGCGCCTATTGTTCCGGCTTTGAAAGTATGAGTGCCGCCGAAAAGCACACCGACATAGCTGTGCGCACGCGGCTGGTAATCACCGGAAAAATTCAGATCGATATCAGGCTGCTTGTCACCATAGAATCCAAGAAAGGTCTCGAAAGGAATGTCCTGCCCGTCTACATTCATAACCTCGCCGCAGTCCGGACACTTCTTCTCCGGCATATCGTAACCTGAACCGAATTCGCCGGAATCGTCAAACTCGACATAATTACATTTCGGACAGCGATAATGCGGGGCCAGAGGATTTACCTCTGATATTCCGCACATGGTCGCAGTGAAGGAAGATCCGACAGAACCTCTTGAACCTACAATATATCCGTCATTGTTGGATTTCTTGACAAGCCTGTAGGCAATGTAATACATGATTGCATAGCCGTGTCCTATGATTGATTCAAGCTCTTTGTCAAGTCTTGCCTTGACGACAGAATTAAGCACACCGTTATGTCTGTACAGCCTGTTTGCCCTGGTATATGCGATATCACGGACATCAGCTGCAGCTCTGGCAATCTGAGGCGGGTATGTTCCGTCAGGAAAAGGCTTTATTCCATACTCGATTCTGTCTGCGATAAGGTTTGTATTGGTTACAACTACTTCCATTGCCTTGTCTTCGCCGAGATATGAGAATTCATCAAGCATCTCGTCCGTAGTCCTGAAATACAGGTCGCTTTGAAGCTCGGCATCCTTGAATCCCATGCTCATAAGCAGATACTTGCGGTAAATTCCGTCATTCTTGTTAAGATAATGCGAATCGGTAGTCGCGCAGCACGGTTTCTTATAGATATCGGATATCTCCACAAGAAGCTCGTTTATAATTCTTATGTCATCCGCATCCATTACACAGTTTCCGGTATCAGATTTGCCGGGGTCTTCCCTTGTGATAAACATATTATTACCAAGAGGCTGAATCTCCACATAGTCATAGAGATCCATGATTTCCCTGAATTTTTCTGATGATGCAAGCTCGGCCACTGTCGCTTTTCTGTCTTTTCCGAGACGCTTATAGGTGCTGATCACAAACCTGTAAATCTCACCGCGTTCACAGCTTCCGCCTACAATCAAAGCAGAACGGTAATATTTGAGCAGGCTCTTCGGTGTCCTCGGACGCGTCGAATAGTAATGAATATGAGATTCCGACACCAGCCTGTACATGTTATACAGGCCGAGATTGGTTCTCGCGAGATAAATAATATGATATGCAGGAGATTCCTTACGTTTCTTTATCTTCTCCGCGCTTGAATGTCCGACCTTCATATTAATCTCGTCAGGGTCCGTTGTGTTCATTTCCTTCAATGCCTGGATAAGTATGTCGCAGCTGACATAGCATCTGTCAAGAAGAAGATCTGCCGGAGTCCCCGTTGGCTTAAGCACAAAATCAATTCCGCGCGCCTTAAGAAGTTCATTGGCATCCGCGTACTTCTTTTCGAAAACCAGATCAAGCAAATCCCTGTCGCATGTCGCAGGCATCAGGAACTTATGTCTGTAGTACTTGTGATCTTCAATGTTGATTCCGTATCCGGCGCGTCTTACAAACGACAAAGTTCTGAAAATATCGTCGCCTGTCACATATGACTCGCCTATAAAATCAGCAAGCTCACCCATTGCAAAATAAGACTCCGCCGGCTCGCCTTTGCCGGGATATATCGCATCATCAAATCTGGCATAAAAATCCGCAACGTGCTCGAAAACAATATCATCCGGAACTACTTCATCCGCAGTGTCGGAATAATTCTCATCAATATCTCTGTCTCTGTTGTAAATGATACCGATCGGTTTATGAGGTTCTGCGGGATGGGTTGAAATATTCTCATCCCTCAGTTTCTCCGGAATTTCATCTTCATTCCACAGACTCTTGTCAATATCATGAGAAGCAAACTCCTGCGCGCTTGCGTCAGACTCGCCTTCTTCTTCTTTCCTGACCGGTCTGTAACCTTTAAGTCTGAATTTCACCGCGGCTACTTCCGTAAAAGTATCACGGCACTCATCGTCGCCGTTTCTTGTGACGGTGATTGCGACAAAAGAGCCGACAGCCTTTGTCTTCTCCATAAAATTGAGCGAGGCATCAGAGGATTCATCATTCTGACAGTTCGAGCTGCATACGATATCGTTCCTTATGCCGTCTGCTTCATCCGAAGATTCAGCTGTCCTCGCATTTCTGACAATCGTCTGCTGCTCGCTTGCCTGATAATACGGAAGGTTATAGAAAACTGTCGGACCGTCGTCTACAAGATATCCCTCGCAGCCCAGAATGCATTTGAAAGGCTTCGTGCCTTCCGGAAGCTTCTTGTTGATGTCAGCTGCAGCATTATAAACATGAGGAAAAGCCTGCACCACACCGTGATCTGTCACCGCGCAGGCACTGTGTCCGAAGGCGGCCGCGAGCTTAATCAGGTCCGCAGGCTCGCTTGTTGCATCATTCTCACTCATCTTGGTATGAACATGCAGTTCTACTCTTTTAAGCCGGGCATTGTCCTGACGGTTCGCGGGTTTGTCTGCAGGGAATCCTCCGCTCACTTTGAACTGAATCTCACCGGAATATGAATCATTCTCGACATTGCCCTGAAGTCCGGCATATCCGCCTTTGGCGAATAATTTCTGAAACCTGTCAGCTTCATCCGGTTTAAGAAAAGATATACACGATATGGCATCGCTGTCATCCATAATCATATACTTCGCTATAACGCTCTTACAGCTTTTGGTAAGTCTCAGATCGTCACTTATGGTAATCTGTCCGCAGACATTGACATCTGTATCACCTATTCCGAGTTCTGAAATCCTGCAAAGCTTTGCCTCCTGCTTTACCTTACCAAACAAAACATCCTGGGCGTTGGAGGAACGTCTGTAACTGTAGGTTTCATTCTTCTTATTATCTTTCAGTCCGGCCTTTGCCCTGAATTCCCATGAATTTGTGTCTACAGCAGCATCCTTCGGATTCGCGCTGATTTCATCAGATTTAGCTGACCTGCTCTGTCCGCTTGTTCTCTTCCTGCCGGAATCAGACACAGTCTCATTGAGCACGGCAAACGCTTTTTGCATATCATTACCGGCTATAATCTGACTTATCTCATCCCCGCTGTCAGAAGATGACTCAAATACGACTCTGAGTGAACAAGTTGCTCCGCCGTAATCAAGCGACGTCAAAGACCTCATTACAGAGACAACGGCATTCTTGAATTCTTCTTCAGATGAGTTAAGATACGAGTCCCTTACATATTCAGGCAGAGTAATTATCATGCTGTTGCAGTCAAACCCGACATTAAACAGCATCAGGCCGTTGATAAACTCGAAACTGTAATCGCGGACAAGATAAAACAACAGAAGTGCTGACAACGGCTTAATAACGGAATAATCTCCGTCACTTACATCAGTAAATTTTAAATACAGACTGATATGATAAGTCCTGTCAAATGCACTGATCAGACTGCAAAGCGAACTGCAGTCTTCAAGTGAATATACTCCGGAAACGCTTATGTCAACTCTGCTGTTCGCTTTGCAGACAAGTATTGACTCAACATATATATCTTCAAGCTTCGGGTACTCGTTACTCCCTGAGCAGAATAAATCAGTCAGCCTTCTTTTGTTCTCCAACCTTAACCACCTCACTAACAAATTCTTCAACCACATTGCCGGCCGGTATCTTACGTATCGGCTCCCCCTTTTCGAAAAGAAGGAACTCATTAACTCCGCCGGCCAGTCCGATGTCACAGCCTCTAGCTTCTCCCGGACCGTTTACAACACATCCCATCACCGCGACCTTAAGATTATAAGGCAGCCTGCAGACTCTTCGTTCTATCTCAGACGCGAGCTCAATGAGCGGAACCTGTGTTCTTCCGCAGGTGGGGCAGGAAATAAAAGTTATACCGCCTTCGCGAAGTTCAAGTGCTTTGAGTATACTGACAGCCGCATATACTTCGTCAACCGGGTCTCCCGTAAGAGAAACCCTTATTGTATCACCTATACCTTCGGCCAGAAGCGCTCCTATGCCGACTGCGGATTTGATTACGCCCTCTTTGACGGTGCCTGCTTCCGTAACTCCTACATGTAGCGGATAATCACAGGACTTTGAAAGAATACGGTAAGTATCAATGGTCAGTTTCGGAGAGGATGATTTGATTGATATGACGATATTATCATAGTCCATGTCCGAAATTTGTCTTATCGCATTAAGCGCACTCTCAGTCATTGCCTCCGCATTGACTTCACCGTATTTTGCAAGAATTTCTCTGGATATAGAGCCTGAATTCACACCGACTCTTATAGGTATATCACGTTCACGGCAGCATTTTACAACAGCCGCAATGTTATCGATGCCGCCTATGTTGCCGGGGTTGATACGGATTTTAGCAGCACCGTTCTCACATGCCTTTATCGCAAGTCTGTAGTCAAAATGAATATCAGCAACAACAGGAATCGGTGACTCCGAGGTAATCTGCTTAAGGCTCATAGCTGCTTCCATATCGGGTACGGCAACTCTCGTGATATCACAGCCTGCGTCTTTAAGTCTCGCAATCTGCTCAAGCGTTGCACGGGCATCTCTCGTATCAGTATTATTCATAGACTGAATTTTGACGCTTGCTCCGCCGCCAACCTGAACGTTCCCGATCATAACCTTCTTAGTCATAACAATTACCTCTTTTGAAAAACAGAGCCGATTGCAAATCGGCTCCATGATTATTTGTTTGCTTAAATTTTATCACAAAACAACTGTTATCATTCCTCTATTCTACAATATACCGGATAATATCAGACGCGAATGCAAACAGTA
Source organism: Mageeibacillus sp. (assembly GCA_022484595.1). GTDB lineage: Bacteria > Bacillota > Clostridia > Saccharofermentanales > Saccharofermentanaceae > Saccharofermentans. The sequence continues at coordinate 131,265 of JAKVLB010000001.1, forward strand.
CAAGGGCTATAAGCATGAAGAAACCTATTCCGTTTATTACCGACTCTGTCTTCTTCGACAGTCTGCGTCCGATAATCATCTCTACAATAATAAGCAGCGACTGAATGCCGTCAAGTCCCGGAATAGGCAGCATATTGGTAAACATAAGTCCGATTGATATGAAGCCTGACATGACAACGATTGAATAAACCTTCTGAAAGACAGAATCGTCAACATCGTCGACAACATCAGATACTACAGTCGTGACTCCGATAGGTCCGGACACCATATTATAAACTTCCTCGTCGCCCTGGAAGACATCACCGATCGACTTCACCGACACATTTACAATAGTTGCCGGCATCTTAAACGCATAGGAGAATGCCCTGAAAAAAGAAGGCAGTGAATCGACACGATAACCGATAAGACTGACACCTCTTTCATTAGCGTAAGTAATCATCGTCTTGATGCATTCATCTTCAAAAGTCTCTCCGTTACGTATATATTTAAGCGTCATTGTGTCACCGTCGCTTAATGTGTCAAGGAACTCACCGAAATCATCATCGCTGACATTTTTCCCGTCTACTGCGACAAGATAATCACCGGCCTTAAGCACCGGCTTGCCGTTATTCTGATTCTCATCGACACTTACAATCTCCCAGCCCGAATACTTGTTGTCAGTATCCATGTAAGTAGTTATTCCAAGCATGGGTCTGGTCTTAAGCTCCGGCTTAAGCACAACATCATAGTGCTCTCCGCTTGCACGCGACCTGAACGTGACCGTCATATCACGGCTCTCAGGTGTCGCTGTTTCAGCTTCATAATAGTAGTCAAGATACGTGAATACGTGATTACCGTTAACCGCAACTATCGTATCACCAGGAGTATATGACGTCGAATACAGCTGCGAGCCCTCTGGAGCATATCCTGCATCAAGACTCGTAAATCCGACCGTACAGTACAGTACTCCGAAAATTAGCACTCCGAGAACAGCGTTCATCAGAGGACCGGCTATTGCAACAACAAGCCTCTTCCAGCGCGGATTGTTTATAAGCAGCTCCGGGGCATCGCTTTCAACAGGTTTGCCTTCCTCATCAATATCGGTGAACCTTACATATGCACCGAGAGGAACAGCTCTGATTGAATACTCAACACCTTTACGTTTCCAGTGGAACAACCTCGGACCGACAAAAATCGAGACCTCATAAACCTTGATCTTGAGCAGACAGGCTGTCCAGAAATGCCCGAGCTCGTGAATCGTCACAAGCAGACCGAGCATAACTATAACTATTAAAATACTCCATATACTCATAATCCAACAATCTCCGATGTCTTGATTCTCGCTTCTTTGTCACACGCAATAATATCTTCAATCGTCATGGAATGACTCTTCCAGTACAGATTAGTATCTTCAAATTCAGAATAAACAGACTTGACAGACTTCTCAATGTCAAGAAAACCGATTTTGCCATCAAGGAAGGCATGTACCGCAACTTCATTCGCGGCGTTCATGACAGCAGGAAGAATTCCGCCGGCTCTCCCGGCTTTGTATGCAAGAGGTACAAGACCAAAGACATCGCCGTCACAGCGCTCGAAAGTCAGGTTGTTACACTTTTCGCAGAAAGGATCAAACTCTTCAAGAAGCCTGGGGCCGCGTTCAGGATAATAGAGCGCCACCATAATCGGCAGTATCATAGAAGGTTTTCCCATCTGACCCAATACTGAACCGTCGCACAATCTTATCATCGAGTGTATTACACTCTGAGGATGTACAACTATATCAATCCTGTCCACATCTATATCAAAAAGATGATGCGCTTCGATGACCTCGAGACCTTTATTCATCATCGTGGACGAATCAATCGTAATCTTTCCGCCCATCTTCCATGTCGGATGGGCAAGTGCCTTCTCAACCGATACATTCATAAGCTCACTGCGCTTCATGCCTCTGAAAGGGCCTCCGGAAGCAGTAATCAGTATCCTGTCAAGATTGCTGCGCTTCTCTCCCCAAAGACACTGCCATATGGCACAATGCTCGCTGTCAACCGGAAGGAGTGCCACTCCGGACTGCTTTATAAGGGGCATAATCACGTCACCGCCAGCCACAAGAGTCTCCTTGTTTGCAAGTGCAATATCTTTACCGGCGAGAATTGCCCTGTATACTGGCATCATCCCTGCAAGACCGACGATAGCACCTACACAGGTGTCACACTCCGGCAGGGAAGCAACAGCAATACTTCCCTCTTCGCCGCAAAGAACCTCTGTACCGATATTCTCCTTCTTGAGTCTTGAAGATAAAGCTTTGGCAGCCACAGAATCCGCGACACTCACAACACGCGGCATAAATTCGACAATCTGCTCATAAAGTGTATCGGTATCAGCACCGCAGGCAAGACCCGCAACTTTGAAGTCGTCAGGATTACGCCTGCAGACTTCAAGAGTCTGAGTACCGATTGAACCGGTAGAGCCTAGAATTGACAATGTGCGCATAAGTTCGCCCCCAAAACAATACTAATACAAAAACAAATCAGAATCAGAAGAAATTTATGGCAATCAGAGCAAGAAGAACACCCACAGGCAGCGTGAAGAAAGCGCTGTCAAATCTGTCCATCATGCCTCCGTGACCGGGGAAAATATTCCCATAGTCTTTAATTCCGACTCTCCTCTTAATAACCGAAGCAAACCAGTCTCCAAGCTGAGACATAACAGAAATAAGGAATCCGATAAAAAATGTAACGGCACAGAACGGAACAATCATTATATTTAGTGAATCAACGCGCTTGATTACAAGAACACTGTATATCATAACCGCAAGAGCACAGCCGACTGCTCCGCCGATGCATCCTTCCCACGTCTTCTTCGGGGAAATGTGCGGAACAATCTTCCTCTTTCCTAAAGTAACTCCCGAGAAATAAGCAAACACATCTGAAATCCAGGAAGCGCAGAGTCCTATCAGCATGTAATACCATCCGTTCCCTATCAGCGCCATTCCGGTGCAAAGACAGTAGAGAGGAAAACTGACATAAAAAACAATACCGCCGGATATGAGTCCGTTTCTCAGCGCAGATTCATCATCAGGACGCACAACAGGAATAAGAATTCCGCAGGCTAGGCAATAAGATCCGATTATCAGAAGATATAAAGCGAGCGAAGCTTCAACAGTCAGGCCAAATGCCCATGTCAAGATGAAAATAACCAGTGCAGTAAGAGTTCCGCCGACAATCAGTCCGCAGGACGGCTTGAACCCGCCGCTTCTCAAAGCTTTGATTAATTCATATACCGCTACAGCTCCGACGATTACCGCCATAGCAACCGTAAAAATCGGATACCATAACGACGGAATGATAAAAGCCGCAATACCCAAAGCAAACAATATTCCTGTGATAACTCTCTGTCTCATTGACAGTTTCCTTCTTCCGTTTCCTTCTTTGACAAACCGCCAAAACGTCTGTCTCTGCCCGCGTAATCTCTGAACGCTTCCGTAAGGTCATCATAGCCGAAATCCGGCCACAAAGTGTCTGATACCCAAAACTCAGAATAGGCACCCTCCCAAAGCAGAAAATTAGACATTCTCATCTCGCCGCTCGGCCTTATAATAAGCTCCGGATCCGGAACATCCGGCAAATACAGATGCGAAGAAATCATCTTCTCATCGATATCTTCGGGACTCAAAAGCCCGGCTTTTACATCTCTTGCAATACTCTGCACAGAATGAACAATCTCGCGTCTTCCGCCATAATTGAAAGCAACGATAAGCTGCATCTTTGTGCGGTTCATTGATCTGGCTTCACCTTCGGCACAAACCCTGCGGATATTCTCCGGAAGCCCGGCAATGTCACCGGAAAACCTCACACGGATACCCTCCTGCTCAAGCTCGGGATCATACTTTTCGAAAAACTCGACAAAAAGCTTCATAAGCTGTGAGACCTCGTTGTCAGGTCTCGACCAGTTCTCGGTTGAAAATGCATAAACGGTAAGATAACTGACACCGTATCTTCCGCAGTTACGGCAGAGTTCTTTGAGATTCTCCGCTCCGGCTCTGTGTCCGGCACTTCTCGGCAAAAGCCTCTTCCTGGCCCATCTGCCGTTGCCGTCCATAATTACACCGAGTGATACCGGGACTTTAATTCCGTCGGTGTCATAACTCCTGTCGTTTTTAGCCTTTAAGTCCATCAGATTTCCATAAGTTCCTTGTCTTTTTTCTCGCTGACAGAATCAACTTCAGCAATAAACTTATCAGTTATCTTCTGTACCTTATCTTCAAACTCGGCAAGAGAATCATCGGTAAGTTCCTTCTTCTTGTTGGAAGCTCTCATCTTATCGATATACTCACGGCGTACATTTCTGATCACCACCTTGGTCTCTTCACTGTATCCTTTAACCTGCTTTACGAGATCCTTACGGCGCTCCTCGGTAAGCAGCGGGAAGCCGAGCCTAATAACCTTTCCGTCGCTCATAGGTGTGATACCGAGGTCTGAAGCCTGAATAGCCTTCTCAATCTCCTTGAGCATTGATGAATCCCATGGCGCCAGAACAATCATGCGGGCTTCAGGAACCTGAATATTGGCTACCGCGTTGAGAGGAGACGGGGAACCGTAGTAATCGACAGTAATCTTATCAAGGACATGCGGATTAGCGCGGCCGGCACGAATTGCATTCAGATTCTCCTGAAGATTGTCTATGCCCTTTCTCATCTTCGATTCAATGTTATCGTAATCCTGTTTTGTAATCTCAATAATCATAAGCGGTTCTCCTTTTCTTATTCAACAATTGTTCCAAGTGTCTCGCCCTTTGCAATCTTTACAATATTAGCCGGATCCTTCATAGAGAATACCAGAATCTTTGTGTGATTGTCTCTGCAAAGAGCAGCCGCAGTCGAATCCATAACCCTGAGGTTAAGTCTCAAAACTTCGTCATGAGATATTCTATCGTATTTTACTGCATCGGGATAGATGTTCGGATCCTTATCATAAACACCGTCAACCATGGTTGCCTTGAGGAAAATGTCCGCACCGATTTCGGTAGCTCTCAAAGCAGCACCTGTATCTGTAGAAAAATACGGATTGCCGGTTCCACATGCGAAAATAACTATTCTTCCCTTCTCCAGATGTCTTACAGCCCTCTTGCGGATATAAGGTTCTGCCATCTGTCTGACTTCTATTGCAGAAAGAACTCTTGTGACAGCACCCTGCTGTTCCAGTGCGTCAGACAACGCCAGAGAATTCATCAGTGTTGCGAGCATGCCCATATGATCCGCAGTAACGCGATCCATCTTCTCCGAAGACCTTCCACGCCAGAAGTTTCCGCCGCCAACAACAATTGCAACCTGAACTCCCAGATCCGCAACAGCTTTGATATTGGACGAAATCTCCTTCAGGACCTCATCATTTATACCTAACTTGTTATTACCGGCAAGAGCCTCACCGGAAATCTTCAGTAAAACTCTCTTGTACTTGTTATCACTCATCTGTAATTATCCTCCGGTTAAATTGTCTACTAAATTCTAACGATAATGATGCGAGTTGTGAAGTGAAATTTGAACAAAAAAACAGGTGCGAATTCTCGCACCTGCTCATAAATCATAAAAAAGCCAACATCACTTGCCTGAGGAAGCAGATGTCTCAGAAACAGCTGAAGCATCAGAAGCCTGAGCTTCAGACTCAGCTGCATTGTTGCCGTCAGAGTTCTCATCGTCAGCCGGAACGAACTCAAGCTCAAGCTCGTCAATACCAAGAGAATCATCATTCAAAGGCAAACTCACACTGATAATGTCATCTTCGATTGTACCCTCAAAATCGTCTGAATCATCGCTTGTAAACTCGATGGTATCCTTCTTGATATCAAACTCGCCCTCGTCATTGGCGCTGAAGTCCTGGTTCTCGAAGGAATCAGAGATGGAAGAAAGCATGTTGTCACGCAGATCATCGTAGCTGTCAAAACCGAAGTTAACTGCAACTGTCTCCAGATCATCAACAGAAGTGGCACCTGACATTGACATAAGAAGCTCATCAATATTCTCATTCATATACGAAGCTATACTGTCCTTTACGGAATCTTCAGACAGCTCAATTGTATATTCACCGTCATCAAGCGTAAGGTTAAACTCAAACTCAACACTTCCGGTAAAATTGTCGGTGGTACCGTCACCAATAGAATCATCAAGAGACTTATTGAATTCATCTGTAAAATCGTATGTGGCGACATAATCCCCATCATAATTCTTTGTACAGCCCATAAAAGAAAAACTTACACATGCACAAAGAACAAGTGCGGTAATTTTGGATAACTTCATTAAATACCTGCCTGCTTTCTTACTTCATCAGCAAAGTTCTCTTCCTTCTTCTCAATTCCTTCACCAAGCGCGAATCTTGTGAAACTGATTACAGAAAGATCGGTTCCGAGTTCCTTGGCAACAGAAGCTGTATATGTCTTGATGTCCATGGACTCTTCTCTGAAGTACTCCTGATCTACAAGGCAATTCATCTTGTAGAAGTTCTTGATCTGTCCGGGAACGATTCTCTCATCAACAACCTTCTCAGGCTTACCTTCCGCAATAGCCTTATTCCTTACAATTGCAATCTCCTTGTCGAGCTCATCCTTGGATACTTCTGACTCATCAATCCAGAGCGGACTGGAAGCTGCAACCTGCATACCGATGTTCTTAGCGTAATCGGCAAATGCCGGAGTATTAATTACAGAATCATCACCTGTGGCAATCTCAACCATTACGCCGATCTTTCCACCCATGTGAATATATGAAGCAACAGCGCCGTTGCCGGAAATACTGTAAACAACAAATCTTCTGATTGATGTATTCTCTCCGATATCAGCGATTGTCTCCTTCTGGTAAACCTCAACGGTCTTGCTCTCATCACTGAAAAGCGGCTCTGCCATAAGTGTCTGAATATCAGAAGGCTTTCTGTTGATGATGTGTGTAGCGACATTATCGGCAAACTTCTTGAACTTGTCTGTATTTGCAGCGAAATCAGTCTCGATGTTAATCTCAACAAGAACGCCTGTCTTCATGTCATCGGAAATCTTTGAGATTACCGCACCCTCTGCGGCAATTCTAGAAGACTTCTTCTCAGCCTTGGCCATGCCCTTCTCACGAAGCCATGCCTTGGCCTTCTCAATATCACAATCGCTCGCTATAAGAGCTTTCTTGCAATCCATGATGCCGCAATCAGTCAGCTCACGGAGTTCCTTAACCTGTTGTGCTGTAACAGCCATAGTAAATCCTCCTAGTTAATTTCCTAACGTTAATCATGACTCAGAAGCAATCTCTTCAATTGTCTTCTCAGCCGTCTCGCTTTCAGCATCAGCTGTGCTGCCTGTCATTGCGTCAGCACCCTCGCTGTTGCCGTCTTCGCCCTGGTGAGCTTCAATAACGGCGTCAGCCATCTTTGCTGTTATAAGCTTAACGGCGCGGATAGCGTCATCATTGCCCGGGATTACATAATCAACTTCATCAGGATCGCAGTTTGTATCAACGATAGCGACGATCGGGATGTTAAGTCTTCTTGCTTCTGCAACCGCATTATGCTCTTTCTTTGTATCAACAACGAAAAGTGCTGCAGGAAGCTTGTTCATTCCAACAATACCGCCGAGGTTCTGCTCGAGCTTTGTCATCTCAAGTTTAAGCTTGGAAACTTCCTTCTTTGGGCGAAGATCAAAAGATCCGTCCTTCTCCATCTCGCGGAGCTCCTGAAGACGGGCAACTCTCTTCTTGATTGTGATGAAGTTTGTGAGTGTGCCGCCGAGCCAGCGATAGTCGATGTAATACTGTCCGCAGCGCTGAGCTTCTTCCTTGATGGAATCCTGGGCCTGCTTCTTTGTACCTACGAAAAGAATATCACCCTTCTCAGCGAGCTGTCTCATTCCGAGATAAGCCTCGTCAACCTTCTTGACTGTCTTCTGAAGATCAATGATGTGAATGGAATTGCGCTCCGTGAAGATGTACTCTGACATCTTAGGGTTCCAACGACGTGTCTGGTGACCGAAGTGAACACCTGCCTCAAGAAGCTGCTTCATTAAAATAACCGGCATAAATTTCTCCTCCTGTTTTTCTTCCGCGCACCGTAAATATTCAGGCAATTGCCCACAAAAGGATAGTACGCGTGATTTTTATGCTCGCATATTCTAACAAAAAGAAGTAAATGAAGCAAGCATTAATTGTTTCTCTTATAGTGTCTTACCGTAAATTCAACGCCTTTCTCACTCATAACCGGATCTTCCTCACTGATAAGACTCCATTCCGGAATTAAATCAAGGTTCGGGAAAAATGCGTCCGCGGTGAAGCCTGCATGTATATATGTGATTACAGCCTCATCGCACAGACCGATTAATGAATTATACATCGTTTCTCCGCCTATCAGATATATCTCACTGTCTCCTTCAGGGTTCTCTGTTATATAAGTATCCAGCTCTCCTTCCGAATGAAGGATAACCGCACCCTCCTTAACATAGCTCCTGTTACGCGTAAGTATCACATTGGTCCTTCCGGGAAGAAGTCTGCAGTCCTTAAATGTCTCAAGGGTCTTACGTCCGTAAACAACAGTATGTCCCGTTGTATACTTGCGGAATACGCCTCTCTGGTCTTCTGGCAGCGATATAAGCAGTTTTCCCTTATATCCGATACCCCAGTTCAAATCCACCGCCGCGATTGCAATCATAACATCACCCCTGAAACGTGTCCGTAAAATATCCTGAAGCCGATATAGGCTCCCCTGCCTCAATCAGATGTCCGCAGTCACCGAAAACCTGTACTCTGAAAGCCGCCTCGCCGGTAATCCTTTCCTCACTTCCGATAACCGTAATTGCCGTCGGTGCCATGAAGAAACCCTGCCACAGAGCCGGTGCGGCGATTCCTGTAAGATATGACGTCAGAAGAGCGGTTATCCCGAAATGGCAGAACAGAACAATGTTGTCATCATTATGTTCAAGCACTTCATACACACCATCTTCACGTCTTCTGTAGCCGTAGTGTTCAAGGAGTCCGTCAAGACCTCTCGTTGCCTCGAGGTAATACTTTTCGATATCTCCGGAAGCCATAACCGGCGTCCTGTACCATTGATTCTTATCATGAAGCGCGTCATTCGGGCAGAAATAACCGGGCATAAAATCCCACTCTATTCTGTTCTCTCCAGTGACCTCATCGGTTATGCGGTAATAGAATTCCTTGAGCCAGTCAATTGTTACAGACTCACGGCCGAGCTTTGCCAGGCTTAATGAAGCTGTGTCCTGTGCACGCCCGAACGGCGAACAGTAAATGTCTCTTATGTTCCACCTGCTTACGCGTCCGGCCAGAATTTCAGCTTCGCGCCAGCCTTTTTCTGTCAGCGAGTCCTTCTCATAATCAGGATCGCCGTGTCTTATAAAAATCAGTTTCATATCGGCTATTTCCTCAGACAGCCACCGGTATGCCTTTGATCTTCTCGCCATACTGATATCCTTCAAGATGAACATTGTCCACGCTGAATTTGTAGAAATCGGTAACTCCCTCGTCTATGACAAGCCTTGGCGCCGGATATTCGGGTCTTTCAATCAGCTCCTTCACAATATCCACATGTCTGTCATAAACATGCGCGTCCGCTATAACATGAACAAATTCGCCGACCTCAAGTCCGCTGGATCGTGCGAGCAGATGTACCAGACAGGCGTACTGACAGACATTCCAGCCGTTGGCGACAAGCATATCGTTGGATCTCTGATTAAGTATCGCGTTCAGTCTGTTTCCTGTCACATTGAAGGTCATAGAGTAAGCGCACGGATAAAGATTCATCTCGTGAAGATCGCTGTGCACATAGATATTTGTAAGAATTCTCCTGCTTGAAGGATTGTTCTTCAGATCATAAAGAACACGGTCAACCTGATCCATCTCGCCTTCCCTGTACTGATGCTTGACACCGAGCTGGTAGCCATATGCCTTGCCTATAGAGCCTGACTCGTCGGCCCATGAATCCCAGATATGTGAATTCAGATCATGTACGTTATTGGACTTTTTCTGCCATATCCACAAGAGCTCGTCGAGTGCGCCCTTGAAATTGATGTATCGCTGAGTAATAATCGGGAACTCTTTGGATAAATCATAACGGTTGACAATCCCGAACGCCTTGTAGGTATACGCAGGCGAACCGTCATCCGCCCAGTGCGGACGGACCTTGTCATTGACCGTAGAATACCCTGAACTCAGTATCGTTCTTATGTTCTCATCGAAAACTTTATCTGCATAGCTCATAATGCGCCCGCCTTTTTTGAAGATTATAACACCAGGACTATACTAATTTCTTCCGAGATATACAATATCTGCCTTCTCTATCCGTCCTATCGGCCGCTCATATCTCGGACTTATCATCTCAACCGCGTCCATGCTCCACTCGGGATCATAGATTCTGCAGTAATTACTGCAATGTTCGCAGTCGCAATCAATACATGAGAAATAGTTCCCGCCGCAGTATGAACAATTGATGTAATCAGCATAGCAGCTGGAATATCCGCCAAACCCGGTGGAATTATAGTAAACCATATGACAGTCTATTGAGTATGAGTCAATAAGCCTGTACGCAAGAACAACAGCCCATTCGGAATCCAGCGTTCTCGAGAAGTAACATTCATGCGTTTCCTGATTCACGGCGAGGAACTGGTTCTCCCTGCGAAGCGTCTTGCTTATCGTCCACGTAGGCCACCTTGAACAATTCGTCCGGTTAATTACCACACAGGCAATAAGCACCTTGTCGGTAATATCTGTCTCACAGAATTTTCCTTCGCCTTCTACCACGCGCGCAAAAAATTTGAATTCCTTCAATGACAGCCCGACAGCTCTCGCTTTAACCGCTGAATCCATGTAATATCTGTCCTCGTCAGTCGAATACTGCCACATTCTGTCATATGCCGAAAGCTCAGCCTGAGTAGGTTTATATTCAGTTAATTCCGATACCGCATCCGCAAGTGATGCACTGTATGCCGTGACAATAAATACTAAGGCTATAATAATCGCAGAAAGTTTCTTAATCAAAACAGCATCTCCTGTATCAAAAAAGCCTAATAATTATATCACATATATCTAAAATGTCACTAAAACCACATCAATTATAATAAAAATGCAGCTCTGTTTGAAAAATATACAAACAGAGCTGCGCATAAACGTCATAAACGCTGCTGAAGCACACAGGCATTTTCACCCCTGATAACAGAAAGCTGTCTGCGGATTTTCTCAAATACACCAGAACTGCAAAAAAACCGGATGCAGTCAGGCATCCGGTATCATGTTCAGTAATGCTGTATATCAGGTTTTCTTCTTCTTGTTTCTGACAACTGCAGCTGCGATTGCTGCTGAAGTAATCACTGAAACAGCAACAGTTATAATCACTGTTCTGCTGACGTGATTGAGAGAATCGGATTCAGCCGGATCAGTTTGTGCTGACAGCGCGGCACCCGTTACCTGCGCGGCCTCATCAGGCGCCTTGGCAGCTGAATTATCAGCCTGATCTCGGGATGTATCTCGGAATAAAATATCAACATTTGGAGAATCAGCGGATGCATCAATTGAAGTTCTATTGTCATTAAACCAGTCTGTTGAACCGTTGGATTCATTATTTATAGAATTATCTGCTTGAAGTACAGGCGAATTATTAAGTTCAGAAAAGACAACCGTACTCTGACTGACTGCCTCAGCCGAATGCGACGCCTGTGCAGCTGTGCCGGCAGACTGAGCATCTGCAGGCTGCACATAGGTATTGATAAACGAAGCTGTATAACCGTCCAGAGCATTTCCCGCAACGGTGCCTCCCTGTGTGCTGTAATTTGCGACAGCACCCTGCTTAACCGTATAGACAATAGGCGTGCCTGCGGCATCAGCTATCGGAAGATCGGCGAAAACATGCTTCCAGCTGCAGGTCTGGTTCAAAGTACACTCGGACTGCGCCGTACCGTTTGCGCACAGTGTAACGGTTGTATTATCAGGTCGTGAGCCTGCAGTGTCATCAGACACTGTAAGCATCGTGTATAAATATGTGTTGTCTGCTGTCTGCATGTATCCGTCTTTCACAGAGCCTTCAGCGTTTCCATATGAGACTGAATATCCTTCAGGAACTTCTTCAATTACGCGATAGCAAACAGGTATCCTGGCGTGAACATAGGCAGGAATATCTGTCCAGTGATATGCCCAGCCAGAGGATTCATCTGCAGCTGCCGGTAAGCCGTAATCAGAATAGGTCTCCCCTCCGTCTTTACTCAGCTGCAGCTGCAGAATTACAGAAGCCGGAGCAGTTTTTTTGATACCGTTAACAAACGAAGCTGTAGCGGTAAAACCTGTTGTAACATAGGTGTTTGAGAAAGTTGCTTCAAATCCGTCCGAAGCGTTTCCGGTAACACTTCCGCCTGTGGTTATATAATTAGTGACGGCACTCTGAACAACGGTATATTGAACAGGATTTCCGTCACTGTCAGTAACCGGCAGGCCGGTGAATTTATAAGTCCAGTTGTTACCGGCCTTGAGTGTGCAGATATCATAACATATACCGTTTCCTAACAGCGTGACATTTACGGAATTGGGACGGTTGCCGGTGCTCACATCTTTTACGCTGAGAGTTGTCATGCTGTAATTATTCGTTATAGACTGACTGTAACCGTCAGTGGCATTTCCTGATACTTCGGCGCACGATACGGTATATCCTTCCGGTGTTGTTTCATCAGCCCTATATAGGATTGACTGGCCTTCTTCGGTATATTGCGGAAGATTTGTCCATTGATATGACCACCCGCAGGCGGAATTAAGAACTATTGCATTATCATAGTTTGTATAGCTGCTTCCGCCGTCCGTACTCATCTGAAGCCGGACAGAAGATGAATCAGGCTGCGAATTGCCGACACCGTTATTCCAGACGCAGTCTGCGGTAAATGAAGTCGTCTTGTATGTATTGTTGTATATTATACTTGTAAGATTATTTATGACCAGCGGCGGATCTGCAGGATCTGTAGTAATGCTGTATGCATCAAGAGATTCTCCCTGCGCAGGAGTTTCTGTAAAACTGTATCTGATTGCCGCGCCTGAACTGTTATATCCGGCAAGTCTCGTCCACGCATAATACCAGCTGTTATCGTCAGAAAGCACAGCAGGATTGGTAATCGCATTGCCGAGCGAGTCCTTATCAACCTTTATCCCGTCTGCGTATAAAGTCACAAGAACCTTATCAGGCCGGTCGGTACTTGCTGAATTCTGCCATTGGACGAGTGTCTGGGCAACACATACGGTTTGATCGTCATAAGTGTTGGTATATATTGATTTGAAACCGTCCTTTGCGTTTCCTTCTGCCTTTGTACTCGTTGAAGAATTAAATTCCTCAACGGCATCCTCTTTTGTATAGTAGGACAACGTCGAATCAAGACCGGATACCGTTGCAGTCCAGTTCCCGGCTGATGTTAAAGTGAGCGGACTTCCGGTAATCTCATGTTCACATAAAGCATCCGAATATACGTGAATCTTTACATTATCAGGGTAGGACGCCCCGCCGAACATATTCCAGATTATCCCAAGAGTCAGCGTTGTCGGTTTATATGTGTCGGTTATGTTCTGTGACAGGCTTCCTGAACCGCCGTCTGTTACATCGCCGTATGTAATGTCATATCCCGCAACAGAAGATTCCTCGACATTATATGTTGCGGACGCATTAAGACCGGACCAGGTATAACTCGCGGCTGTAGCTGTATCAAGCGTTACAGGATTCTGCAGCACATTGCCGAGCGCATCTTCAGTTACGGCATTGCCGTCTCCGTCCTTAAGCGTAAGCGTGACGTTGGCGGGATTGCCCGCTGCCGGCGACCCGCCGGCGTTGTCCCACAGAACATTGGCAGTAAAGCTTGTATCCGCAAGCTTAAATGTGTATGGCAATGTTGTCTGCCAACAGCTTCCATAAGTCCATACATCAATTGCCGATTTATCACCGTCTCCTGCAAGGCCGGTACCTGACGTATTAACATCAGTAAATCTCATGGCGCCGTTTGTTGAATCTGCCCCATCTAGAGAAACATCCGCGCCGTCGCCGACAATCGAGTTTAAAGACGGCCCGGAAGCAGAATTATTGTAGTAAACTGTAGACTTTTCGCTGTCCGAACCGCTGCCGTTAAGACGAATGACTTTTATACCGTTCGGGTTCCTGTCGGCATCAATAAGATCAAAGTGCGCCTCTCCGCTCATAAGCCTGATTGTTGCGCCGCCGTATTGACCTGCGGGCACATAGTTTCCGTTTGCGTCTCTGCCGTCCCAATATATGCTGTTCAGACCTGATACAAGCTCATTAGAAAGTATGACCTTGCCGCCGTTTATTCCGCTGAAATCAAGTACAATCTGATATGAGTCGGCAGTTACGTTTGACGACACAAATCTGAATGTACCGCCGCAGCCGGCAAAGCCTTCACCGGCATTTGTGTCTCCTGTTCCTGTATACGTGAAATCTGTGATATCAGATGCCGAAGCAGTAACATCTTTGGGACTTTTGATTTGGAGATAATTAAGAGCGTCTTCGGAAGGCTCCTCGAAAAACAGGTTGTAGTTCGAGCCGTAATTAAGATCTATACCGCGATCATTCAAATCTGAAAAAGTATTGTTTGAGCTTCGCACGCTGTGCATGATCGAAGATGTGCTGCCGTCTGAATCTGTCTTAAGCAGCCCGGTTCTGTTCGCGTAAAACATAAAATCTGAAGCGTCAATACCGTTGAAATCAAATAGATACCGATATCCGTCATCAGTCACTGCATACATTTTCGTATAAAGTGAGCTTACATCATCACCTGTGTTGAGATAGAGGCAATTTGTAAAAACGCGACCTGTCTGAAGAACGCCGTCATCAGAAACCGAGATATCAAAGCTTGCTACAGAGCTGTTTCCCTGAGTTGATGCAAAGGGTGCTGCATCATCGATGCTCTTGGTAACAGGAGCTTCATATGAGCTTCCCGACGAGAAGAAGAATACGGTATAAATGCCCTCCGTCTGAGCCTTGTATGCATTCGCATTGGTCTTGACGCCTGCAACATAACCGCTGACGGCTTTATCAATTGTATTATCTGCCGCAACCTTATAGCCGGTGCCGGTGCCGGCTATGTCGGCTCCGCCGGATTCCTGCGTGCGATCATAAATAAACCCTGGCGTTCTGTTATCTGAATTTGCGGGAATATCAATCAGATCGACGTAATTCTTGCCCGGCGTAGCTCCGCTGCCGATGGCTTCACTAACAGAACTATAATTGCCGCTGCATATATAGATATCTGCCGTATTCACATAGGCAAGCTGTTCATCTGTGTAATTTGTGCCCATCGCACTGTTTGAAAATAACCAGTCGCAGCGTTTTCCGTTGTCCTCGTTATAAAGCCTTGCGTCAGAAACGCTCGTTGCCAGATAAACGGTTTCGCCGGCTTTTAGATATACGTGCATTGCTGATAGATTATTCTGACCAGATGCACTGTTACTCTGCTCCATATACGGACGCGATCCCGAATACGTCGTCATGTCTTTTGTGCCTTCGGCGTAAATTGTTGGTGATACGATAATCTGCGTCAGAAGGATACTTACAACTACTACAAAACTCAAAGTCTTTTTCATAGGATATACCTTCGTCAATTTAAATTATCTCTATTCTATTACCTTTCGATTGAAATGTATTAATAAATCAAAGAAAAAATTTAATATTATTAACTCACTGATTTGAGCAATTAAGCAAAAGTACCATTATGTGCCAACGGCAAAAAAATAAAAGTCCTGAAAACTTATGCTTCAAGACTTTTATCTGGTCGGAGTGACGGGACTTGAACCCACGACCTCTTGCTCCCTAAGCAAGCACTCTAGCCACCTGAGCTACACCCCGGTAAACTTATGAAAGGAAATAACTGGTCGGAGTGGCGGGACTCGAACCCACGGCCTCTTGCTCCCGAAGCAAGCACTCTACCACCTGAGCCACACCCCGATATGTATTAACCTTTCACAAGCTCATAAATAATATTACAACACCAATAATTATGCAAGTTTAAAATTAAAAAAAACCGGGAACCAAGGTTCCCGGTCATTAATAGAATAAGCTGAAAGTTCAGAGATTACTCTTCTGTTGTCTCCGCATCTGAAGTATCAGATACAGGATCAATAGGAGCAACTGCCTTGATTGAAATTGAGATACGACGCTTCTCCGCATCAATCTCAGTAACCTGAGCAGTTACTTCCTGACCGATGGAAAGAACATCTTCCGGCTTCTCAAGTCTCTCGGAAGAAATCTGTGAGACATGGCAAAGAGCATCGAGATTTGGCTCAAGCTGAACGAATGCTCCAAACTTTGTGAGACGCACGACAGTACCTCTTACGATGCATCCCAAAGGCATTCTCTCTTCAATATTGTAATAAGGATCATCTTCGACTCTCTTGTAGCCAAGAGAAATCTTTCTTGTCTCCTTGTCAAAGGACTTGACATAAACATCAATATCGTCACCAACCTTGAGAACATCCGAAGGCTTCGCGTTACGGCTCCATGAGAGCTCGGAAACGTGAACAAGTCCGTCTACGCCGCCGATATCTACGAAAGCACCGAAATCCACGAGAGATCTTACAACACCCTTATAGTGCTTGCCCTCTTCGATGGAATCCCAGATTTCTGCAGACTTCTTTGCACGGTCTTCAGCCGCAAGTACGCGGTGAGAGCCGGAAATCCTGAGTCTTCCCTTCTCCATGTCATACTTTGTTACGCGAATCTCCATTGTCTGACCGACATACGGAGCAAGATCCTTGACCTCGCCGTGCTTAATTTGTGTTCTGTGAATATAAATATCAACGCCCTCGTAAACACCGATAAGACCGTCTTTTACAGTGCGTGTGATTTTAACCTCAATAGTAGACTTGTTATTATAAGCATCTTCGATATCGGCTCTGCCCTTCTCGGCTTCAACATCATTCTTTGAAAGGATGATCTCCTTGCCCTGATCGGAGTTCTTAATACTTCTTACCTTGACTGTTACCTCAGCATGATCCTCAATTGCCTTGTCGAGATCGAAATCAGCATCTGATTCGAATTCCCTGCGGGCAATTCTGCCTTCTGACTTGTCATGGACGTCTACGTAAACGAAATCAGCATCAGCTGAAGTAATGGTTCCCTTTACGACGGCGCCCCGTCTAACCTGTGCCATAGCGTCTACTGCATTGGCAAACTCAGAATCAAGCTGATCCTGACTTGTCTTCTTCTCGTCTTCGTTCATCTCTTGAACAACCTCCAAAATTATAGCTTCCGGTGTAGATGCACCCGCAGTAACGCCGACCCGGTCATCCGGTAGTATCAAGCCCTGAGCTATCAACTGACGAACTTCCTCTGCGGAATTAACCAAGAATGTTCTTGCACATCGACCTTTGCAGATATCAAAAAGCTTGGTGCTGTTCGAACTATGAGAAGATCCGATTACCAACATGGAATCGCAACTTTCAGAGATAGACGCTGCTTCCCTTTGCCTACTATCAGTCGTATTACATATTGTACCAAATACATTATTTTTTTCAATTTTATTTTTGGCTTTCTCACAAATTTTATTAAAAATTTCAGAAGAGAATGTCGTCTGAGAGACAATGATGGCCGAAGATAGCGGAAAATCAAGGGTTTCAATGTCTTCGGGCGAATTGATCACAGCTACTTTGACATCTGTACCAATCGTCTGAGCGCATATTCCTACGACTTCAGGGTGCCCTTTGGCACCTGTGATTATTATATTTTCACCTGCAAGAGCGGCCTGACGAACAATTTTCTGTATTTTTGAGACAAATGGACAGGTACAGTCGCGGACATCGCAGCCTTTTGACAGAAGTATTTCCATCTCTGACGGCGGTACTCCGTGAGCCCTGATAATTACTGTTGACCCTTCCGGCACATCATCGGCATTGTCGCAGACAATATATCCGGCGGCGACAAGATTGTTTACGACTGTTTCGTTGTGAACAATACTTCCAAGCATCACAAGCTTTCTTTTACCGTCATAATTTTCGAGTACTTTCTGTGCGGTAGAAACCGCATTCTTGACGCCGAAACAAAAACCTGACGATTCTGCTGTGGTTATCTTCATCGCATTACTCCCTGATATAACTCAAAAGCAAATTCTTTGTTTCTTCAATTGTAAAATCATCCGTATCGATAACTATAGCCTCAGGAACTCTTACCAGCGGCGCAAATTCCCGCCTGCTGTCCTGTTCATCACGATACTCAATGTCTCTGAGCACTTCCTCATATTTCTGGGAGAAGTCGCCGCGTTCATTAAGCTCGGCAAGACGTCTGCGAGCGCGCGTTGAAGCCTTCGCAGTGACGTAAAACTTGTACTTGGCATTTGGGAGCACATTTGAAGCAATATCTCTTCCATCGATTACAAAGCTCTGACTCGCGGATATTTTTCGCTGCATGTCAACCATGCTTCTGCGCACTACCGCAAGAGCGCTTATGTCGGACGCCGCCACAGAGACTTCAGGAGTTCTTATCAGCCCGCTGACATCATTGCCGTCGAGGAACATATGCTGAGTGTTATCCATAAAACGCACCTCAAGGTTCATCGCCGCCATAACAGTCGAGACCGCCCGCTCATCACGAGGTGAGACTGAAGCCTTGAGAGCCGCGAGAGCGCATGTACGATACATAGCTCCGGTATCCAGATACATAATCTTCAGATCATGTGCAACGCCTTTTGCAAGCGTACTCTTTCCGCTGCCAGAAGGCCCGTCTACCGCAATCTGATAAATACTCATATGTTTCCCCCTTATAAAATCTCTTCTTCTTCGGCCTTACGGTCTCTTCCGATCTCATACACGCGATACTGTGACCAGAGCGTCTCAAGCGACTCGAATGACGTTGTAATATGCTCTTTGCGATGCATGCCCAGTGTAACAAGCAATGCGTTTATCAGCGACAGCGGTGCCGTCAGCGAGTCGACAAACGAAGCCATCGAAGACTTTGCGAGAAGCTTACAGTCGCAAAACTCGGTCATCGGTGTTCCGTCGGCATCCGTAATAGAGATAATCGTTGCACCTTTCTGCTTTGCATATCTCATGGAATTAATCGTTCTGGCTGAATATCTCGGATACGATATGCCGATCATTACGTCATTCTCGCCTATCGGCATTATCTGCTCGAAAAGTTCATTGGTACAAGTACTTCTTACAAGGATAACGTCGTCAAAAAGTACCGTCATATAGAAATGCATGAATTCGGATAACGGAGCAGACGCCCTGATTCCCATTATGTAAATTTTTCGCGCGCTGAGAATAGCATTCACAGATTTCTGAAATTCAACGGTATCAATGGAATCAAGGGTATCTTTAAGGTTCTCGATATCCTGACTCATAATCTCTCTGATTGCGTCATTGTCATTGCTGAATTTCTCAGTATAATCCAGTCGCTGGACTGAAGTAAGTCTGGATTTGAGGTCTTCTTTCAAGGCCTTCTGAAATTCAGGATAACCGGCATAGCCCAGCTCGGTAGTAAATCTGACAACAGTTGACTCAGATACATTTGTTGCTTCGCCGAGTTTTGCAGCAGTCATGTAAGCCGCCTTGTCATAGTTATCAATTATGAAATTCGCTATGGCTCTATGGCCTTTGCTCATCTTCGGAGCGGCCTTCTCAATCTGTTCAATTATCTCCATTGTCCGCACCATCCTGTTCAATCGGATTGCCCGCCTCGTCATCTGATTTAGTCTGCATAAGGCTGTCTATCGTAATCTGGCGATCCTCTCCGCCGGCTGCTTTTCTAAGTGAATCTTCGAGATCCCTTATAGTCTTGTAAGACATCAGCTCCATGGATGGCAGCTCACTCACAGATTCAATACCGAACTCAAGCAGAAACTGCCTGCTCGTCCTGAACAGCGCCGGGCGGCCTGGAGCATCAAGATTTCCCGCCTCTTCTATCCATCCGCGATCCAGAAGTCTTGAAATAATCGAGTCGGAAGACACGCCTCGCACAGTCTCAACCTGAGACCTGGTACATGGCTGATTATATGCGATTATAGCCAGAGTCTCATATGAGGCCTGTGACAGAGGGGCCTGAACCTTTGGTCCTAACAGACGCTCGAGGACCTTCTTTTCGGACGGTTTGGTCATCATGCAATATGAATCTTCAGTTCTTCTTATGCAAAGACCGCCCCATGGATTCTGATCGTACTTATCCATCAGCGTCTTCAGCACTTCGGCCACATCAGACTTCCGGCATTCAAGCGTTTCCGCAATTTTATCGGCACTGACAGAATCACCCGATACAAACAGAATGGCTTCGACTGCGCCTGACAATTCCTGGGCTGTAATTCTAAATTCATCTTCCATATCAGTCCTTCTTCTCTTCAATTAGTATCTCATCAAAGTTTGTCTTCTGTGTAGCCCTCACATGATTTCCTTTTACAAGCTCAAGTATCGCAAGAAAGCTCACTATGCGGTCAATCTTCTCCGGCTTTTTTCCTGCGAACAGCTCGGAGAACAGCAGCCTGCCCCTGCGTGTTATAATCTTGAGCATATTCTTCATTCTCTCTCTGACAGACAGCTTGTCACGCTTCAATATATTGGTAATCTTGGTTGAAATATCGTTGAACCTTACTTTATTGCGCATTGTTATGTCTGATACGGCTGAATCAAAGCTTGCCGGCAGAAATTCCTGCTGAGGAAGCGTAATATCGATTCCAAGCTGCTTGGCTGTCTGTGCTACCCGAGTTCTTGAACCGTCATACTTCTCACGGCGCTCTTTGAGTTCATTCGCGAAAACTCGGCACCTCTTGTATCTCATAAGCGATATGACAAGCTCTTCTCTCGGGTCTTCGCCTTCTGAACCGTCACTTTGAGCTGACCTAAGACCAGGAAGCATCATTTTCGACTTTATGTGCACAAGTGTCGCGCCCATGACAAGGAAATCCGATGCCACATCCATATCCAGTTTCTTCATTCCCGCAAGATAGTCAAGATACTGCTCGGTTATCTCGGCAATAGGGATATCGTATACATCGATGTCATTCTTCTCTATCAGATGGAAAAGAAGGTCCAAAGGACCTTCAAAATGTCTGAATCTGACTGCGTGCTTCGCATTCTCTTCAATCATATTGCCCATTCGTGCCTGTCATACCAGAAGCGAATATAATCCGTTACATACAGTATTGATAACCCATGTGAACGGGAATGATATTCCTTCAATAATGTAGCTTAGTATAGAAACATTCGAGATTGAACCCAGAATAAACAATATCCAGATACACATCGGACTGAACCTCTCAAATTTACGGTAACCCTCGGAAGACCTGATCTTGTAAGGCAGAAGTTCCTGCAGAACGTGGAAACCGTCAAGAGGAGGTATCGGTATGAGATTGAACGCAAGAAGCATCATCGAGAATGACGAGGTATAGGTCAGAACAGTTGTTATTACAACAATAGGCATTGTGCTTGTTCCGAGAAAAGCCGTGATAAAAACACTGATTATCTGACAAAGAAAGGACAACAGAAAATTTCCTGCAACACCCGCCAGATTT
This sequence comes from Mageeibacillus sp., assembly GCA_022484595.1. Lineage (GTDB taxonomy): Bacteria > Bacillota > Clostridia > Saccharofermentanales > Saccharofermentanaceae > Saccharofermentans. The sequence goes on from JAKVLB010000001.1 coordinate 152,751, forward strand.
ACCAGAATAATCATAGCTCTTCTGCTCTTGAACCTGCTCAGGTAATTCGGGTTGAATATAACAGGTTTGCCCCATCCGAACCCGGCAAGAAGAAGAAGAACTGTTCCTACCGGATCAATATGCGCCAGAGGATTAAGCGTAAGTCTGCCCTGATACTTCGGCGTATTGTCGCCAAGCCAGACAGCAACTGCCGCGTGCATGAATTCATGCAGCGAAAATGACAGTGTCATTGCGAAAAGCATTATCAGAAGATAGAAAATAATCTCCTGAGCACTCAGTCCTTTGTTAAATAATTGAAGGAGCATAGGTTACGCCTTTCTTACCGAGATTTTCAAAATCTCGCCGTTGATGTTCCATTCCTTTGCGTTATCGCCAAGACTGCCTGTTACCTCGGTTGCAAGAACCTCGGAAGCGAGATAGTCTTTCTTCTTTTCAATTATTGACGAAAGCTTCTCATTGCCTTCATAGCCCAGGACGATACGGTCCGTAACCTCAAGACCTGTCTCCTTACGCTGAGTCTGAACCTTGGAGATAATCTCGCGCACGAAACCGTCTTCAATCAGATCTTGGGTCAGTACAGTAGATACAGAAACGGTAAGTCCCTTGTCAGACTGCGTGCTGTAACCCTCCGGCTGACTTGTGGCAATGATAAAATCATCTTCATTCATCACAAAATCTTCACCGTCAACGTTTATCGTGACAGAACCTGACTCTTTAAGTGCATTGTATGTCTGCTTTCCGGGAAGCTTTGCAATAACTTCCTTCGCCGCATTGAGCTTTGGACCGAACTTGCGCCCGCAGGTCTTGAGCTGCGGCTTGAAACTGTAGTCAACAAGACTCGACGCATCCTTCAGAACCTCAATACTTCTGATATTAAGCTCGTCTAAGACAATCGGCTTGTATTCATCGTCAACAGACTTATCTGACACTACGAAAACAGAAGCCAGCGGCTGACGGTTCTTAAGGTTTGCAGCTTCACGGCATGCTCTTCCGAGAACAACTATATTCTCGATAAGAGACATCTCTTCTTCAAGTTTCTTGTCAATGAGACTCTCATCAGCCACAGGATAACTTGTAAGATGAACGGAATCAGGTGCTGAAGAATCAACGGTTCTTACTATGTTCTGATAAATCTCTTCTGTAATGAACGGAACAAAAGGGGCGCACAGTCTCGTAAACTTTTCGAGAACGGTATAAAGCGTCATGTAGGCGTCAATCTTGTCGGCCGTCTCCTCACCGCCCCAGTATCTTTCACGGCAACGTCTGACATACCAGTTTGAAAGCTCGTCGGTAAAGTCCTGGATTATGCGTGCGGAAGCAGAGATGTCATAGGCATCCATCTTCGCTGTTACTGTCTTTATGACAGTATTGAGTCGCGACAGGATCCATCTGTCCATAGCGCACAGTCTGCCGGTATCAAGTGTATACCTGGTCGGGTCAAAACCGTCTATATCGGCGTACATAACATAGAACGCATATGTATTCCAGTATGTTCCTATGAACTTCTTGATGCCGTCATTGACAGCATCATCAGAGAAACGGCTCGGAAGCCACGGCTGATTGGCTGAGTAAAAATACCACCTTGCGGCATCAGCGCCCTGCCTGTCAAGAATATCCCATGGATCGACAACGTTGCCGAGATGTTTGCTCATCTTCTTGCCGTCCTTGTCCTGAACGAGACCCATGACTATGCAGTTCTCAAAAGGCGCTCTTCCGAACAGAACAGTACTTATGGCAATCAGCGAATAGAACCATCCTCTCGTCTGATCCAGAGCCTCGGAAATAAACTGGCACGGATAGTGAGATTCAAAGTATTCCTTGTTCTCAAATGGATAATGATACTGCGCGAAAGGCATTGACCCGGAGTCAAACCAGCAGTCGATAACCTCGGATACACGCTTCATACGGCCGCCGCACTTCGGGCATCTGATATGAACATTATCAACATAAGGCTTGTGAAGCTCAATATCATCAGGACAATCGTCACTCATGGACTTAAGTTCTTCAATTGAACCTATGCAGTGACGGCATCCGCACCCGCACTCCCACACAGGAAGCGGCGTACCCCAGTATCTCTCGCGGGAAATACCCCAGTCGATGACGTTCTCAAGGAAATCCCCCATGCGTCCGTCTCTTATAGACTCAGGCAGCCAGTTAACCATGCTGTTTGACTTGAGAAGCTCCTGACGCTTGCTTGACATTGCAATAAACCATGTTGATCTTGCATAGTAAATAAGCGGAGTATCACACCTCCAGCAGAACGGATAATCATGCTCGAAAGCATGCTTTTTGATTAGCTTTCCTTCAACATTAAGCTTCCTGATAATAAGCGGATCAGCATCCTTGACGAACATTCCTGCAAATTCTCCGCATACTGCCGGAAGTTTGCCCTGCTCATCAACAAGCTGGATAAAAGGAATATTATTCTCTCTTCCGACTCTTGCATCGTCTTCACCGAATGCAGGCGCGATATGGACGATACCTGTACCGTCTTCCATAGTTACATAACTGTCGGACACAACAAAATATGACTTCTTGCCGTTTACGATATCTCTTGCGTAATCGAAAAGCGGTTCATACTCCATTCCGCACAAATCTTTGCCGATGTAGCTGCATACTGCTTCATTCTCCGGGAAAAGAGATGAAACAAGAGCCTTGGCCATGATGTAGTAAACATCTCTTTCACTTCCGTCAAGGTCCTTTGTGACTTTGATTTTTACGTACTCATCTTTTGGAGATACGCACAAGGCAGCATTGGAAGGAAGTGTCCACGGAGTTGTTGTCCATGCTGCAAAATAAGTGTCAGTGCTTCCCTTGACCAGAAATCTCACATATACTGAATTCTCTTTGACCTTCTTATATCCCTGTGCAACCTCATGGCTTGACAGTGCCGTTCCGCAGCGCGGGCAGTAAGGAACAATCTTATGTCCTTTGTAAAGAAGCCCCTTGTCCCACATCTGGCGAAGCGCCCACCACTCTGATTCTATATATGAATTGTCGTATGTTACATAAGGGTGTTCCATGTCAGCCCAGAAACCGACGCGGTCACTCATATGCTCCCACTGATCCTTGTAGGTCCATACCGATTCCTTGCATTTTCTGATAAATGGCTCGACGCCGTAATCTTCAATCTGCGGCTTGCCGTTGATTCCAAGAGATTTCTCTACCTCAAGCTCAACCGGAAGTCCGTGTGTATCCCAGCCTGCCTTGAAAGAAACGGCTTCTCCCTTCATTGAATGATATCGCGGAATAACATCCTTGATAACGCGGGTCTTTATATGTCCGATATGCGGCTTTCCGTTAGCCGTAGGCGGCCCGTCATATAAAGTAAAAGTAGGAGCTCCGTCCTTCTCGGACTTTAGACTCCTCTTATAGATGTTGTTATTTTTCCAGAATTCGAGAACTTCCTTCTCTCTGTCAACGAAATTGAGTTCCTTCGATACTTTCTTGTACATTTGCGTTCCACCTGTCTTTATAACCATATTCGGCTCATAAACCAAGTATTAATTATAATTAAAGGTGTGCATCAAAGTCAAGGAACTATATTTACCTGACAATATTCCAGGGTTTTTCATCGGCAAACGGCAGTTCAAAGCTCATCTTCTCGGGCCGGGTGGGATGATTGAATTCAATTTTGTAAGACTGAAGTGCGATATCACCGCTCCAAAGACCGGTTCCGCCGTATCTGCGGTCGCCGAGTATCGGGTGTGATATGTGCGCAAACTGGGCTCTGATCTGATGTCCTCTGCCTGTTCCCAGGTTGATTTCAATCAGAGAGGCCATTGAATCACTTCTGATGACGCGATATCTTAGATCCGATATTTTGGAACCTGGGACCTCGCGGTCATATACGGTTACCGTGTTGGTCGCCGGATCCTTGACGAGAAAATTCTCAAGTCCGCCGTATCCTTCAAGTCTGCCTTCAACGACAGCCCGGTATTGCTTGACAAATGTCCTGCTTCGAATCTGTTCCGAAAGCCTGGACGCGGCCTTGCTTGTTCTAGCGAAAACCATAACCCCGGACACAGGACGGTCAAGACGGTGAACAAGCCCTATAAATACCTCTCCCGGTTTATTGTATTTGATTCTGACATAGTCCTTGAGTATACCGAGCATATCAGGAGCATCGCTTCCGTCGCTCTGCGACAGCACACCCGCCGGTTTAACCGCGACAATCAGATGATTGTCCTCGTAGAGTATCTGAACATTGCAGTCCGGCTTTATGTCTCTGTCCATCTCGCCACCGATCCGCAAGGCAGATTAACACCCATGCCGGAGACATGAAGTCCCAGCTCTCCCGCAGAGACCTTGCCGGTCCTGCCTGTCCCCGATGTCGCAAGAGACAGTATCTGCCCGGACGCTTCGCATGTTATACCCGTAGCATAAGAGCTTGCAATAAAAAACAGCGGGTTGTCAGTAAGCAGCATCGAAGCCATCCTGGCAAAATCATAGAAAGAATCTTCAAGCTTCCAGAGTTCACCTGACGGACCTCTTCCATAAGAAGGCGGATCCATGATTATTCCGTCATAGCGGTGTCCCCGCCGTATTTCCCTTTCGACAAACTTGCGACAATCATCGGCTATAAATCTTACAAATCTGTCTGCTATTCCGGACTCAGCCATATTCTCTTTGGCGCGGCCAATCATGCCCTTGGATGCGTCAACATGGACTACTTCTGCGGCGCCGTGAGCACTGCAGGCAACTGTTGCAGCTCCTGTATACGCGAAAAGGTTGAGTACCTTAATATCATCTCTTCCGGACCTGACCGCCCTGTCAATCAGATCCCCGCAGAAATCCCAGTTTGCAGCCTGTTCCGGAAACAGACCTGTATGTTTGAATGACGTAGGTTCAACAATGAATCTGAGCTTCTTTCCCAATGAATCATAGTTAATCTTCCATGATTCCGGCAGAGGCCTGAGCTTGGTCCAGGATCCGCCGCCTTCTGAGCTTCTGTTATAAACGGCGCATGGTCGTTCAATCTCATCCATTGAAATCTCTCTGCCGTCTTTAAATACAGGCCATATGGCCTGAGGATCCGGTCGCCTCAGCGTAATATCGCCCCAGCGTTCATATTTCTCGCCGCCGCCGGCGTACAAAATCTCATAATCCTGCCATTTATCAGATACAAACATATTACCTCACAGTCATCGGGTCAGAATATACCACATCATGCCCGTCATACCTCAAAACCACCTTATACTCACCGGTCTCAAAATTCGTTATTCCAAGCGATACCGGAGCAGAGAAGTCACACTCACAGGTTACTTCGCCGTTCATCGAAACATCAATGGTCGCAACCTCAGAATCGTCGCGCATGAGAACTGCCGTAAAATCTCCGTAGACAGGCCTGTCAAAATAGAAAACATTCTTCAGTGCATATGCGTCTTCTGCAGAAGTAACATCGGAATCAACCGGCGTATCCATCTCGACATTGTACCATGCCGTATAAACATAGGAGCTCATATATCCGGCAAGATTGCTAACTCCGTCCATAACAAGCTGATTCGTCCCGCCCTGTGTACCCGTTGGCTCTGTCTCCCGGCTATCCTCAAAATCCAGTTCCTCATAAGGTGTCATAAACAAATCAGTAAAATCGTCGGCTTTCTGAATCACCCATTCTTCATCAGAGTTCCTTACAAGCTTGAAAACAAGCTTCTCATTGCCATATTTCATATTATCAATGGCTTCAGTATACTCCTCCGGTGTCGTGAATGACTCGTCCAGCGCGGAGATATCGTAGCAATGTCCCATTCGTACAACAACACTCGCTTTCCTCCTGTCATTGCTGACAGATGCTTCACACGACCTGATTCTGGCCTGCTCAATCGCGGATTCAAGCACCTCTTCCTGGCGGTCATCTGTAGAAAACTTCGGGTTTGTTACAAAATAGGTGTCGTAATCGACTCTCTCGGGATCATTGAGAAAATCATTGATAAAACTCTCGACAGTGTCTTCGGCATCCGTCACGGCAGCATCATTCAGAAAAGACATACATCCGGTAAAACCTGTTATAAATGCAATACAAAGTAACAGACACATAAGCTTTGATATAAAAATACAGCCTTTACTCTTCATTCACGGCACACCTCAAATAATTCTTTCAAAAACTTAAGACTTAATTATAATATAGCAATGAAGATTTTGCTCACAATTTATGCGGCTATAAACCTGATTGCATTTATTCTTTTCGGCGTGGACAAGCGCCGCGCCATCCGACATTCCTGGAGAATATCGGAAGCCTGCCTGCTGCTCTCCGCCGCGATGTTCGGCGGTTTAGGTGCTTTTCTGGGAATGCAGCTTTTCCGTCACAAGACAAAGCATCCAAGATTTGTAATTCTTGTGCCTGTATTTATGATTTTTCAATTGGTGATTCTGTTTTATCTGTGCAGAAAATTATGCCTTTAAGGAGAAGTCGGCCGCCTTTGTCTTACCGGGATTCTGATTGGTTTGACCTCTGACTGTCCGGGCTTACCCTCGTGCTTCACCAGTGGTCTCTTCTACAACCAGGCAGCTTGCGCTTGCTGCAATCTCATTGAACCCCGGATCAGTCGACACCAGGCAGTAATAACACCCAGGCTTCATATCATCAGGTTTATAGTCAATGTCAAAACTGTCAAAAGTATCATATTCGTTAATTGCAGCAGTTCCAGAATATACGGGTTTACGCTCGTCACCGGTAAATCTGGTATCTTCACTGTAATAATAGGCATAGTAAAGAACATCACAGTCATCACCTGCCGGAACAATTGACAGACCGATAACCGAAGTGTCAGATGCATACGCACTCTTGCCCACGGATGTGTCATCATAATCCCACCAGCCGCAGTTATCTGCATCAACAGTCTGCTCAAAGCTGTCCGACAGATCGAGTGTCTTCGATGACAGATAGTCATCATCGGAAGGCATACTGATATTTTTATCGAGTTCCGGAGCATCAACTGTTACCGAGACCTCCGTTGAACCTGTCGCAACAATGCTGTCATTTATGTCATAGCAGGAAACCTCATACAATCCAGGCGCAATCAGCTCTGAATCATCTGCAGAATAAATACATTCAGCGGTATCATCTTTGACATAAACATAATCAGAATTGAAAACCACCACGCCGTTTCTTGTAACATCATACCGGTACTCATCGGTAGTTTCAGAATTATCATTCTGACTGAACTCAATGTCAAAACAGATAGATTCAACGTCTGAATAATTTCCGTCAATGCTTCCTGACCACAATGAACCTGTAACACGTTCAGAAAGAAGAATTGAAGATTCTGTGACTGATTCAACGGTTTGTGTAACGGATGAATCCGTCATGCTGACATCGGCTTCGTCCGTGCTGACTGAACAACCCGCCAGAGCGAACGAAGAAGACAAACATACAGCAACGATGGTAATTAAGTAATTTCTCATATGATTCACCTGATACTCCTGACGGGAAGCCCTGCATTAACCACAAGATTATAACCTTTTTACCTTCGCATGCAAAATCAAAAAGGGGTGTTCTCCACAATAAGGAGAACACCCCTGCTTAAAGCTTAAAAATGCTTATGCCTGATAATCTTAATTTGCAGTGTACTCAGACGAAGCTACATCAACTACCTGTGATACAGCAATTACATACTGCTTTGAAGCATCGGAATTTGATACAACACATATGTAATATCCTGCTTCAGGTGCACTTGTAGGTTTGTAATCTACATTGTAATAAGCATCACCGTTCGCATACACAGTAGGTGCGATAGTATCTGTAAACAGCGGATTATCAGTTATTGAGCTGTCTACATTACCGTCAGCAGAGAAATAATAAGAATAAGAAATCTCTTCTGTCTCTTCGGAATCTACCTGGATGGAGAATCCCAAAGTCGTAGTATCGTTGCAATAAACACCATCTTCAGGCATTGTCGCATCGTAATCCCACCACTTGGCTTCAATAATCTTCGCGCCGAATGTGCTATCAACTATCTGGAAAGTATCAGACGAAGAACCTGTCGTTGTTGAAGGAACTGTCGCGTCACCTACAGCACACGAGTCAGAGGCTATTACAGAACCGTCGGGTGCACAAAGAGTAACCGTGTATGCACCATCGCCGTAATCTGTAATATCAAAAGTGCACTCAACATATGTTGAACCTACATTTACAGAACCTGAAGATGTAAGCTCTGATCCGTCCTTCTCGACTTTAAAGTAAGCAGAAGACCAGTCATACATAGATATATCCTCTGTGAACCAGACGTCAAACTCAATCTCGGATGAACCTGACAGGTATGTGTTGTCAGTATCAGATGTGAACCAGTCTGTGTAATCAATCAAGGAAGTTATATCACTGCTCAGAGCAGAAGCTGCCGTGACGTTGCATGTGTCTGTCGATATTGTTGATCCGTCGGCATTCAGAAGAGTTATCGTGTATGAACCCTCAGCGAGGTTGCCGTTGCTGTCGACATCAACACCTTCAGCGGTTGAGTCATAGATGCATTCAATATATGTTGAGCATACATTTGGCTGTCCGCCTGTAAGAACATCAGTTCCGTCCTTGCTTACCGTAAAGGTCAATCCGTCACAGTTGTAGTCGGAAATGTCTTCGGTCAGCCATACATCAAGTTCAATGTTGGAAGAATCCATATAAGATGCGTTTCCGTCTGAATCCGTCGTTGACCCGAACCAGTCGTTATAGTCAATGATTGTGGAGAAATCAGGTGCAATGCCGAGATCATAATCCATAAACTCAAAAATTGAGGCAAAATCATCATCGTCAACATTGGATACGAGCCAGCCGTCATCCTCATCATACTTGAATTCTGCTGTAAATGTGACATCTGTTGTATCTTCACAATCACCGAGAGCGGATACGATATCATCAACATTGTCATAGTCTCCGTCATCAACGACAGACTCATAATCAACCATTGTGATAACTATATCAGCAGATGCCTTATCATCATCAACCTCGACAGAGTCCTCATCAACTGTTGCTACCATGGTGTCAGACACAGCATTAATAAACTTATTCTGATCATCTGAGTATGAATCCTCAGACAAAGCGGTCTGAATTACTAAGGCAGCATCGCTGTCATCATCTTCATTTGTCAGACTCAAAATGTCATCAGCATCCATGCTGGTAATAGCATCACCGAATGCCTGCGCTGCAGCTGTTACTTCCTTCTTTGCTTTGCTGCACGAAGTAAGTCCGAGAAGCATTGCTCCGGAAACAGCAACAGCACCTGCCTTGAGGAAAATTGTTCTATTCTTCATAAGATAGACCTCCCTATTTAGTCATGCTTTATAATAAACTATTCAAATATATATTTCAATAATGTTACGTACGTTTAATTAAGAAATATAAATTGATTGTAATTATTTTTAAACTAACTGTATAATGATTAAAATTGTGTGAGGTAAGTACAATGTCTTCAGTTCCTAACATACTGATTTGCGATGATGATCCGGTGGTACATGAATCACTGGCCTTGTATCTTGATAACGATAATTTTACTCATGTAGATGCTTATGACGGCCGCGAATCACTAAAAATGGTGGTATCTTCAAAGCCGGACCTTATTCTTCTCGATGTTATGATGCCTGAGATGAGCGGACTCGATGTGTGCCGTGAGCTTCGGAAAACTCTGACAACTCCAATCATTCTTCTTACCGCAAAAGGTGAAGAGATAGACAAGATACTGGGTCTTGAGCTTGGCGCCGACGATTATATAGTCAAACCGTTCTCTCCGCGCGAAGTAATTGCAAGAATCAAGGCAGTACTCAGAAGATTCGGAGATTCACCTGCTTCATCATCCATACTGAGATTCGACAGGCTGGAAATTAATCTGAATAACTATCTTGTCAAGGTCGACGGTGATACTATTCCCTGCACTCCGAAAGAAGTCGAGATTCTCTATCTTCTCGCGTCGCATCCCGGCCAGGTTTATGGCAGAGACCAGATACTTGAAGCTGTCTGGGGCTATGAATACAACGGTGATTCAAGAACGGTAGACACACATATCAAGAGAATACGCCAGAAGGTAATCTGTGAGAAAGCCTCGTGGAGCATTCAGACTATATACGGTGTCGGGTACAAATTTGAGGTAGGATAATGTTTCAGGGTTCACTTCTCAAAAGGACTATGACACTTGTACTCGGTGCACTGATATCATCGGCAATTCTTGCGACTGTAGCTTTCGTTTTCGCCGGAAGGAATGCAACAATAAATCTTGAAGTAAGCAATGCCATAAGTCAGGATCAGGTCTATAACGAGCTGATTCTGGAAAATCCTGATTTTTTCAATAATGAAGAGTTCTGTTCGTTTTTCTTCTCTACAACTTTCGCTTCCGGTCATGACTACTATATTTTTAATAATGACATGAAGACAGTCGTGCGTTCGACTCCATATGACAATCTCAATCTGAGTGAAGACGAGACTGAGATTGTCTTCAAAAGCCTTGACTGGGATCATTTCACCAGTAACGGCAAAGGAATCGATTATGAGATTTTGCATTCCCCGTCACCGAGCAAACAGATACTGGTTATCAAGCAGAGTATCAACTACCACAATCAGGATTGTTATCTTCTCTCATATTCCGTAATAAATTCAAACAATGAGATGATAAGTGAATACATAAATATTCTTATTCTCTCGACACTGTTTGCCGCTTTCGTCATGATGATTCCGTCATATGTCCTTGTAAGACATATGGTTCTTCCGTTGCAGCAGATCAACGAGGTGGCAATGGAGTACGGGAAAGGCAATTTCAACATAAGGGCCAGAGAGAACAACATAGGTGAGATCGGAGAACTCGGTGCGTCTTTTAATTTTCTGGCTGACAGACTTTCCAAATCAATAAATGAACTTACGACTGAGAAGAATCAGCTTCAGGGCATTTTCGACGTAATATCTGACGGAATTGTCGTGGTTGATGCGGATATCACCCCTGTAACCACAAATAAGGCGATTAATACCCTTTTTAACAGGGCGGAGAAAAACAATCTTTTCACAGAGAGACTTCAGCTCATTCCTTTTGAAGAAGTCTGGAGTGACTTTGAGAGTGCTGTAGCAACCGGAGAGAAACGCATCAGAACACTTGAGACACGTGACTACGCATATCAGTCAACTATAATTCCAAAGTTTGACGCGGACACGAATAATATAATCGGCGCTACGGGATTCTTCCGCGACATTTTCGAGGAGCAGAAGAATGAACACTTCAGACAGGATTACGTTGCAAATATTTCACACGAACTGAGGACGCCTCTCCAGACTCTGCGCGGACTGATTGAACCGCTTCAGGACGGAATGGTAAAGAACGCCGAAGACCGCCAGCGCTATTACGGTATTATCCTGAACGAGACAATGAGACTTTCCAGACTGATTGACGACATGCTTGAACTGTCAAAGCTCCAGTCACGCACTCTGGCATTCAAAACATATCCTTTCGACCTCAATAAACTGATTGAGAATGTTGAGATACGTTTCCAACCGATTATGGAAGACGCCGGTATTGAATTCGCAATTCAGAACAACTATGGGAGACTTCCTACCGTCATGGGAAATCCTGACCGTGTCGAGCAGGTACTTGTAATTCTGCTGGATAATGCGAAAAAGTACACACCCGCAGGGAAATCAATAACAATAACCACAGATTACATTGAGACAGAGAAGAAAGTATATATTTCCGTTGTGGACACCGGTCAGGGAATACATGAATACGATATCAATCACGTTTTCGACAGGTTCTTCAAAGCAGACAGAGCCCGCGGCAAGAAAGGTTCCGGCCTTGGTCTGTCGATTGCGAGAGAACTTCTGACATACATGGGTGAGAACATCACAGTGACAAGCAAGTATGAAGAGGGCTCTACCTTCACTTTTACACTCACAAAAGCAGAGGCACAGGATGTCTGGGAATAACGAAGAGGTCAGAATCAACAAGTATATAGCCTCATCTGGTCTCTGTTCGAGGCGTGAGGCAGACAGGCTTATCGAAGAAGGAAAAGTTACCATTAACGGGGTTACTGCTGAGCCCGGAGCCAAGGTTATGTCTTCCGACACGGTATCAGTCATGGGAAAAACTGTAATACCCGAAGAGTCTATGCTATATATAGCACTCAATAAACCGCTTGGAATTACCTGCACTACCGACACGAGAGATCCGTCCAACATAATTGATTTTCTGGGTTTCGATGAAAGAATATTTCCGATAGGTCGGCTGGACAAGAACTCATCCGGTCTGATTCTGCTTACAAATGACGGCTCTGTTGTAAATAAACTGCTTAGAGCTGAGAACGGACATGAGAAAGAGTATAAAGTTACCGTAGATAAGCCGATTGACGGCGGTTTTGTAAAAGCTATGGAAGGCGGAGTACCTGTTCTTGATCAGATAACGCTTCCCTGCCGCGTAATTCCCGAATCTACGAGAACATTCAGAATTGTCCTGCATCAGGGATTGAACAGGCAGATTCGCAGAATGTGTGAGTATCTGGGCTATCGGGTCATAAGGCTAAAACGCATACGGTTCATGAACATTGATCTCGGAAAGCTTGAACCGGGAGAATGGAGAAAGCTTGACCGTCGTGAGATTACAGAGCTTCTGAACAACTGACAACATGTGAAAACGGTGCAGCCACAAAATGTGATACTGCACCGTTACTTAACTGTTTGAAAACCGTCGCAAGAATAACTAATTACTTATCGTCAGACTGATTGGCACTGCTGCCTTCACCTGTCTCGGTTTTGGCTGTCTCTATAATCTTATCGATGTCAACATCCTCAGTCGACCTGTTAGTGTCTTCCTTCTCATAGAAGAACTTTACCTTGTCTTCACTGTTGCGTGCACCATAAGCATCCGCTATATCAAGGCAGTCCTGCTTAAGCTTGTTGAAGTCTTCCCTTGACTCAAGATCGTTTACAGAAGTCTGATAGCAGGCATCCTGAAATACGTCATCGAGAACGAAATACTCATTTTTACCCTTGCTGAAATTCTTGTCCATTATTGCTTCAGCCTCATCAGGTGTACCTTCTCTTCCGTCAAAATTCTCGAAAGGAATGCTGATATTGCTGTAGCGGTAGCGCAAAACCACAGTCTTCTGATTGTAGTCAACGGCAACTCTGTATTTGGCTACCAGAAAAGTCTGGCAGAATACAAGTACGCAGATCATCGCGCCTATTCCGCAAAGCACTCCTGCCGCAAAAAATCTGAAATCACCTTTCCCGTTCGCATTTCCGAGGGCAATGCAAACCACACATGCAGCTGCAAAAGCTACAAACAACAATGCCGAAATGACTCTGTTCCGTGTAATTTTCTTAGCACTTCCCGGAAAACAATGAACTCCTGACTGCGGGAGTTGGGCTATCTTAGCCTCATCACCAAATTCTGTTTCCATCTTACTATCCTCCATTTATTTTTTAAGCATCGCTATTCTGTCAACGATGTTCTTAAACATATTCTCGTAACTTGCCTGTTTCTCACGTTCTTCATTGACAACGGCCGCCGGCGCCCTGGATACAAACGATTCATTGGCAAGTTTTGCCTTTACACGGCTGATTTCACCGCTGAGTCTAGACATCTCCTTGTCCAGTCTCTCAAGTTCCTTATCAATATCAATCAAATCTTCGAGCGGAAGATATATCTCACCACCGTCAAACATTGCAACAACGGCGGTAGCAGGAATTCCTTCCTTGCTGTCCCTGGTCTCAAGACCGTTGACCGAAGCAAGTCTCTGAAGAAAAGCAACTCCGTCTGTAAACATTCTTGCTATCGTCCGGCTCCCCGTTACAACAATAATGTTGGCCTTCCTTGAAGGTGCGACATTCATGTCCTTGCGAACGGCACGAATACTTCTGATGGCATCCATCAGTGTTGACATCATAAGAGCATCATCATTGCTTGAATAAATACTCTCAGCTTCGGGCCAGCTTGAAATCATTATAGACTCAGACTTGTTGTCAAGAATGAGGTTGGAATATACCTCTTCCGTTATAAACGGCATAAACGGATGCAGAAGCTGCATGGATACTCCCATAACATAGTTAAGGATATACTGTGCTTCAAGCCTTGTGGCACAATTCTCATCAAAGAGTCTGCTTTTCGCTATCTCAATATACCAGTCGCAGAAGTTGTCCCACAGGAAATCGACAATTTTTGAAAGAGCGACGCCGAAATCGTAATTCTCAATATTCAGAGTGGCTTCCGAAACAACGTCATGAAGCTTGGTCAGAATCCACTTGTCTTCAAGAGTGTATCTTGATTCAGAAACCTTGCTGAAGTCAACGTCATCCTCCATATTCATAACAACAAATCTCATGGCGTTCCATATCTTGTTTGAAAGATTGCGGCCCATTATTATTTTGTCTTCCTGAAATCTCTGGTCGTTTCCGGGAGCATTGCCTGTAACAAGAGCAAATCTGAGGGAATCCGCACCGCTCTTGTCGATTATCTCAAGAGGGTCAATGCCGTTGCCCAAAGACTTGCTCATCTTGCGGCCCTGGGCATCACGCACAAGACCGTGTATAAGAACATCCTTGAACGGAACCTCGTTCATATGAGCCATTCCGGCCACAATCATTCTCGATACCCAGAATGTGATTATGTCATAACCGGTAACAAGTGTATCAGTAGGATAGAACCTTTTGAGTTCATCTGTGTCGGACGGCCAGCCCAAAGTAGAGAACGGCCACAAAGCAGAAGAAAACCAGGTGTCAAGCGTATCCGGATCCTGTCTCATCGGCTTTCCGCAATCAGGGCATACCGCAGAGCTGTCCTTTGTGACAACTATCTTTCCGCAGTCATCACAATAAAAAGCAGGAATCCTGTGACCCCACCAGAGCTGTCTTGAAATACACCAGTCTCTAATGTCCTCCATCCAGTTGAAGTAATTCTTGTTGAATCTCTCAGGAACAAATCTGATTCTTCCGTCTCTGACAGCATCAATGGCGGGCTTTGCAAGAGACTCCATCTTTACGAACCACTGAAGCGATACCCTTGGCTCAATCGTCGTTCCGCAGCGATAGCATGTTCCTACGTTATGCGAATAATCTTCTATCTTGATAAGGAACCCGCCTTCATCAAGGTCCTTTACAATTGCTTCACGTGCCTCATACCTGTCCATCCCGGCATACTTCGGATAATCATCGGTAATTCTGGCATCAGGAGTCAGAACTGTGATGACGTCAAGGTTATGGCGCTGACCTACCTCAAAATCGTTAGGGTCATGAGCAGGGGTAATCTTTACAGCGCCGGTGCCGAATTCAATATCAACATAATCATCGGCAATTACAGGAATTTTCCGTCCTACCAACGGCAGTACAAGCATCTTTCCTATTGCATCCTTGTAACGCTCATCCTTCGGGTTTACAGCAACCGCAGTATCACCGAGCAGAGTCTCCGGACGCGTTGTGGCGAGGTTGATATATCCGCTTCCGTCCTCGAACGGATATCTCAAATGCCAGAAATGACCTGCCTGATCCTCATACTCAACTTCAGCATTTGATATTGAAGTAAGACAGTGCGGGCACCAGTTGATTATTCTCTCTCCGCGATAGATAAGTCCCTGTTCATAGTACTTGATGAAGACATCCTTGACTGCTTCCGAACAACCTTCATCCATTGTAAAACGCTCGTGAGACCAGTCACATGAAGAACCCATCTTCTTGAGCTGCTCCACGATTCTTCCGCCGTATTTTGCCTTCCATTCCCAGGCTCTCTCAAGAAACTTCTCTCTTCCGATATCATCCTTGTATATGCCTTCTTTGCGCATCTGTTCAACAATCTTGGCTTCTGTCGCAATCGAGGCATGGTCAGTTCCCGGAATCCAAAGGGTTGAATAGCCGGCCATTCTCTTATATCTGGTAAGAATGTCCTGTAAAGTATTATCAAGAGCGTGACCCATGTGCAGCTGTCCCGTAATGTTCGGAGGCGGCATAACGATCGAAAATGATTTTTTCGCGGGATCGTTATCCGGTTTGAAATATCCCTTCTCCATCCATCCGTTATATAATCTGCTCTCTGCCTCATTGGGATTAAAGGTCTTGGAGATACTGTCGATTCTTGCCATGCTTAGGTGAAACCTTCTTTCTGTTCTGTATTACTTCTTTATCATTGAGAGCGCGCCGTAGAGAATTGAATCATCTCCCAGAGCCGCCTTCTTGAAATCCACTGTCTCCCGGATTGACGGCATACAATACCTGTCAACCTCAGCTAATATCTTCTCTAAGAATATATCGCCGACAGCCTCAATAACGCCGCCGCCGTAGACAACAACATCGGGGCTGAAAGTATTTACGAGATTGCCTGACGCAACAGCCAGATAATGGCATGCGCGGTCAACCGCTTCCATTGCAACCTCATCACCTTCGGCAAGAGCAGTCTTGAGAGATTTTGATTTGAAAACTCCCTCTGAGACACTGTCAGCCATCATTGTCTCTCTACCGCGTGAAATCTGCTGACGTATGTATGATGACATTCCCTGTTTACTTGAGAATGCCTCGAGGCATCCTCTCTGTCCGCAGTTGCAAAGCGGACCTTCAGGATCAAGTATCATATGACCGTATTCAGCCGCCTTGAACTGATTTCCGGTGTAAAGCTTTCCATCAAGTATAAGGCCTCCGCCCATTCCGGTGCCGACAAAAAGACCTACAACATTGCTGTAGCCCTTGGCAGCACCGTACCTGTACTCACCGAGTACTCCGACGTTCACATCATTGCCTATGTAGAACGGTGCCTTGAACACATCCTCTATCGGCTTCCTGATGTTATAGTTCTTCCAGGGAAGATTTGGCGAGAAGAGAACAACTCCGGTCTCCTGATTTATAACACCGGGCGCACCGGCAGCAATACTGTGTATCTGATCAATCTTGATTCCCGCAAGATCTATCAGCTCCTTGACAACACTGATAATTACTTCTTCAACATTGGTTGAGGTATCTCCGCCGGCCTTTGTCTTCTTCTTAAGACGATATACAATCTCTTTCTTGCTGTTGAAAACAGCTCCGAGTATCTTGGTTCCGCCAATATCAAGACAAATGTTATAAAGTTCTGCCATAGTAGCCCTCCTTATCGGCTCAGCTTACGCTTGCACCCAGCTGTCCGTTCACAAACCCTGAATCTTTCTCGGGTTGCTCATGTTTACCGTTCTTATATATGAGCAAAGGCTGTTTGCCATCATTGATACATTCCTTCTTGATGACACATTCCTTGACTTCATTCTCAGACGGGATATCAAACATGACCTTGCGCATAACGTCTTCAATTATGGCGCGAAGCCCGCGCGCACCCGTATTCTGCTCAATTGCCTTCTGAGCGATTGCCTGAATGGCTTCGGGTTCGAAAACAAGGTCAACATCATCCATCTTAAGCATCTTCTGATACTGCTTCACTATTGCATTCTTTGGTTCGGTCAGAACCTTGACAAGAGCATCCGAATCAAGCTTATCGAGCGCGACAGTAACAGGAATTCTTCCGATAAACTCAGGAATTAGTCCGTACTTCATCAGATCGTCCGGCTTAACGTCGTGATAGTACATTCCGCTGTGCATATCCTTCTGAGCCTGAATATCAGCATCAAAACCAAACTGTTTCTTGTCTACACGGGAAGCAATTATCTCGTCAAGTCCATCAAAGGCACCGCCGCAAATAAACAGAATATTAGTAGTATCTATCTTGATACATTCTTCATTAGGATGTTTCCTGCCGCCCTTTGGAGGTACATTGGCAACAGTACTCTCAAGGATCTTGAGGAGCGCCTGCTGAACACCTTCGCCGCTGACATCTCTTGTTATGGACATGTTCTCGCTCTTCTTAGTAATCTTATCAATCTCATCGATATATACGATACCGATCTGAGCACGTTCCACATCGTAGTCAGCCGCGATTATCAGCTTAAGCAGTATATTCTCAACGTCTTCACCGACATAACCTGCCTGCGTGAGACTTGTGGCATCAGCCACTGCAAAAGGAACATTCAGAATCTTGGCAAGCGTCTGCGCCAGAAGAGTCTTGCCTGAGCCCGTCGGACCGAGCAGAAGAATGTTGCTCTTTGATAACTCGGTATCATCTGAAGGAAGGCTGCTGAACACACGCTTGTAGTGATTGTAAACCGCCACCGACAAAGCTATCTTGGCTTCGTCCTGACCTATGACATACTGATCAAGAGTATCTTTTATCTGATGCGGAGTGACAAGACCCTTAGGCTTAATTGTGCGCATCTTGCGTTTATTGTTGACCTTCTCTTCTTCAGCAACAATACCGTATGCGGTCCTGATACAGTCGATACAGATGTAGCAGTCCACGCCTGAGAAAAGTCTCGGCACCTCATATTCCGATTTTCCGCAAAATGAACAGCTGAGTATTTCTCGTGATTCTCCGCCGTAATTACCATTCTTGGAATTAGCCATGTAAAATCTCCCTTTTTGCACTTACTTAACTCGAATAACACATTTTAGCATTAAAACTCTCAATACAAAATATTATATAGTAGAAATAATGACAAATGTATGAAAATAAGACTACAACTCGTCCGAATCAAGGATAATTGTAAACGGCCCGACATTAGTGGTAGTAACCTTCATATCTGCACCGAAACGTCCGGTTGCAACATTTACGTTGCACTTTCTGCAGCGTTCAACGATATAGTCATACAGCTCTTCGGCTTTAACAGGCTCGCACGCTCCGGTAAAACTCGGTCTGTTTCCGTGCCTTACATCGGCATATAACGTAAACTGCGACACGAGGAGCAGTCCGCCGCCAACCTGGTCAAGGCTCAGATTCGTTTTCCCGTTATCATCGGCGAAAACGCGCATCTTCAGCATCTTGTCCACAAGTCTGTCAGCAGTCGCCATGTCGTCTCCGGTTCTTATTCCGATCAGCACGCAAAAACCGCGGTCAATTTTACCGTAAGTCTCATTGTCAATATCAACTCTTGCATCAGTTACATCTGTTACAACAAATCTCATCTGTTTGAAAAATCCGAATCAGAATTCTGAACATTGTACATATACCATGAGCCTGAATACTCAAACACAAGAAAATATACGGTCTGCGACACATTTTTTTCGCCGTCGCTGAAGAAAATTTCAATGGCTTCCATCTGCATTGCCGTAATATCTTCGGCCGGAATATCCATCAGAAGACTTATGGAATCTCTCATGTCATCTTCCGAATAGCCTCCTTCGGTTGTATAGTCCTGTGCAGCTTTAAACGCCGTGCCCAGGAAAGTGCCGTCATAAGCCATCGCCTGCTTATACTGCCCGAAAATATCGTCACCGCTTGTCTGTTTCAGCTTGTCATAGAAACCGTCCGGGAAACACGCCGCAAACATGGCTTCGTCATCATTGTATATTGCTTCAACATAACCCCTTGCTGCATATTCACCTGAAGTATTCAGAATATCGGATGTGACAGGATTATCAATATCAAGTCTCGAGACCTGATTGCAGCCTGTCATGACGCCGACTGCAAAAGCACATACAAGTATCACGGATAGTATTTTTTTCATTTGGTCTTCTCCTGACGGATTATTTTCTCGCAATAGTCGAGGTACTCGGCTATCTTGCGTTCATAGCCTATATCTGTAGGCTCATAATAGCTTCTCCCGACTGTCTTGTCGGTCATGTACTGCTGAGATGTTATGTGTCCGGGATAATCGTGCGGATACTTGTATCCCACGGAATATCCGAGGTCCTCCATTCCCTTGGCCGGTGCATTGCGAAGGTGCATCGGAACAACGCCGGTATCAGTACGTTTGACATCATCAAGAGCCTTGTCTATCGCAAGATAAGCAGCATTGGATTTGGGCGATGAAGCGACCATAATGCAGGCCTGAGCCAGCGGAATTCTGGCCTCCGGCATTCCGCACGATTGCGCGCACTGATATGCTGACACGGCTATAAGCAGTGCATTCGGGTTGGCAAGTCCGACATCCTCGGCTGCACAGATCATAATACGCCTGGCAAGAAATTCGATATCCTCGCCGGCGCTAAGTGCCCTGGCAAGATAAAGAACTGCCGCGTTTGGATCAGAACCTCTCATTGACTTAATCATCGCTGATATATTGTCATAATGGTACTCGCCGTTCTTATCAAACAGAACCGTATGGTTCTGCATGCAGTCCTTCATAACATCTTCGTCAATCCTGATGACGCCGTCGCAGCCCGGAGCCGTGGTGATCACAGCAAGTTCGAGCGCCTTGAGCGCAGCTCTCGCGTCACCGTTTGACCACAGTGCAATCCGGCCTATTATCTCTTCGGGGCATGATATGTCCATGTCACCGTAACCTCGCGACCTGTCCGATAGCGCATTATGAAGAATTCTGGAAATATCTTCCTCACTCAGGGGCTTCAGCTGCAGCACGGTAGATCTTGATACCAGCGCCTTGTTAACCTCGAAAAAAGGATTCTCTGTTGTTGCCCCTATAAGACATACGGTACCGTCCTCGACAAACGGAAGAAGCGCATCCTGCTGAAGCTTATTGAATCTGTGAATCTCGTCGATAAACAGTACAGTTTTCCGTCCTTCGGACATTATAGGATTTCCGGCCTGCTCAACGACCTGCTTTATATCGGACACACCGGCAGTAACAGCGTTGAGTCTGGCAAAACGCGATGCCGTAGTATTGGCTATAACTCTGGCCAGAGCGGTCTTTCCGACTCCCGGCGGACCAAAAAGAATGATTGAGGACAGACGATCTGCCTCAATCATTCTTCTAAGCATTTTGCCTTTGCCCAGAATATGCTCCTGCCCGACGTATTCATCAAGGCTCTTCGGGGACATTCTGTAAGCTAACGGCTTATTATTGTCATCAGTAAATCCCGGCAAGGTATCTCCTTACTTAAGATCAGGATATAGCGGATACTTGTCTGTAAGCTTTGCAACTCTTGCAATAACTTCATCTTTCTTGTTCTCATAATCAAATACGCAAAGAGCAATAAGATCTGCAATTTCAACACAATCAGCCTCATTAAATCCTCTTGAAGTGATTGCAGGTGTACCGATACGGACGCCTGAAGTAACCGTAGGCTTCTCAGGATCAAACGGAATAGTATTCTTGTTGGCTGTAATATTGCAGTTATCAAGTCTCTCCTGAAGTTCCTTGCCTGATACTCCGGTACCTCTCAGATCAATAAGCATGAGATGATTGTCAGTTCCGCCGGAAACAAGGTTGACGCCCTTTGAAATAAGCTCTTCACTCATAGCCTTGGCGTTCTTTACAATCTGATTGGCGTAAACTCTGAACTCAGGTGACTGAACTTCCTTGAGAGCAACAGCCTTTGCGGCAATGATATGCATCAGAGGTCCGCCCTGCTGTCCGGGGAATACAGCTGAATTAATCTTCTTGGCGTACTCTTCCTTGCACATTATGATTCCGCCGCGAGGTCCCCTCAAAGTCTTATGCGTGGTTGTAGTAACAAAATCAGCGTACGGAACCGGATTAGGATGAAGTCCCGCTGCCACGAGGCCTGCAATATGAGCCATATCAACGAAAAGATATGCACCGACCTTGTCCGCAATCTCTCTGAACTTCTTAAAATCAATAATTCTCGGATAAGCAGATGCTCCGGCAACAATAATCTTAGGCTTGACTTCCATAGCCTTGGCAAGTATAGCATCATAATCAAGCATCTGAGTCTTCTCGTCTACCTGATAGAATTCAGAATGATATGTTCTGCCTGATACATTTATCTTCATGCCGTGAGTGAGATGTCCGCCGTGAGACAGATCCAGTCCCAAAATTGTATCGCCGGGTTCAAGTACTGCAAAGTAAACCGCTGTATTGGCCTGTGCGCCCGAATGCGGCTGAACATTAACATGCTCGGCACCGAAAATCTGCTTTGCTCTGTCAATTGCGAGCTGTTCAACGATATCCACATACTCGCATCCGCCGTAATAACGCTTTCCCGGATAACCTTCCGCATACTTGTTGGTAAGCGGCGAGCCTGCTGCTTCAAGCACAGCCTCGGACACGAAATTCTCGGAAGCAATCAATTCTATCTTTGTGCGCTGACGATTGATTTCCTGTGAAATAGCAGAAAAAACTTCCGGATCCTCACTCTTGATATGATCGTACATGAACGAATCCTCCTGTTCACTATTAAAAATTAACCTTGATAGTTTACTTTAAAAAAGAATAATAGTAAACCACGAATTCAGATACCCGGATTTGCCGTATAATCCAGCTTGTCTGAAAGCTTTATACTTCCGCAGTCCAAAGCCTGCAGCAGCAGTTCCTTTGGCATCGGTTTACCGAAATAATAACCCTGCAGACGTCTGCATCCGACTTCTCTCAGGAAGCTGCACTGCTGCTCTGTCTCAACTCCTTCACAAAGAGTATCAAGCTTCAGATCGCTGGTAAGATTGAATATATTCTTTATCACATCGCGGCTCTTCGGATTGACATCAAAATTACGAAGGAAAATCATATCAAGCTTTATGACATCAAAATTATAGTCTTTGAGAGCATTGAGCGACGAATAACCGGAGCCGAAATCATCAAGCCAAAGCGGGTAATTATTCTCTCTGAGCTGATTGAGAGAACTGTTCAGCATCTGTGAATTTCCGCTCAACGCACTCTCAGTAACCTCAACATGGATATATCTCTTCTGGATATCATAGTGCTGATAGAGTTCATTGAGCAGACCGTGAACATCAAGCATCTCAAAATCGATTCTCGAAAAGTTCAGTGACACCGGTAATGCAGGCATATCTGAAACAAGCGCATCCTTAATATCCCTGAATACAATCTCCGTAATTCCCTTGTCAAGCTTGTGAATCTGGCGGTACTCTTCAAGTACTGGAACAAATATGCCGGGATTCATAAAGCCATATACCGGATCATCCCACCTTGCCAGAGCCTCAAGCCCGCACAAAGTAAGATCCCCTGCCCACATTACAGGCTGATAATAAACCTTGATCCAGCCCTTTTCGACAGCTTCGTCAATATGGTTGATAATATACTGCTTTCTGTGAAAATCCGCAGCGAGATTCTCATCATATTCCTTGTAGTATTCGCCGTATTTCTTCTTAATTGAATTGCACGCATAACGGGCGCGATCGAGTGCCAGTGACGGGTCTGTTATCTTGCTTCTCAAGGATGAGAACGAACCGATCTTGCAATCAAGTCTTACCTTGCCGCGCTCATCATCGAGAAATCCCCTGAGTATATTGACATCCTGTTTAACATTCTCGGACTGAGTAAGAACGATAAAATGATCGTCCGAAAATCTGGCCACAGGTTCGCCGGGAAATATTTCTATAAGCTCTTCAGCCACTTTCTTGAGAAGCTCGTTTCCTGAATCAAAACCGTATGTCTCGTTAAAATACTTGAAGTTCTCCAGATCTATGTACAGATAGCGGTAAGATGTTTCGGGATTCTTTGCCAGATAATCGCCGGCAACCTTTACGAACCATTTGTCATTGCCTAAAGCGGTAAGGCCGTCATGCATATCGGAGTAAAAAAGATCTGCGTTGTTTTTCTCGAGCTTCTCACGTGATATAGCTTCCGAATAACGTTGCTGATAAGCGCTGAATGCAACTATAACTACTGTAACCCAGAGCATCAGATAGTCAATCCTCATGCTGAGCGACATCTCAATGGAACTCTCGCTGTTCATAAGAAAGTAGAGAATTGAATAAGCAAATGATATCGCAATGAATGAGACCCAAGGCCGCCAGACAAGAAGACACATTGAAAAAATTGACATTGTGACAAAGCACAGTATCTGTTTGCCTGCGGTGTACTCACCGAAAGAAATATATGTGCCGAAAATCATACAGACTGTTGAGAAGACAATCAGAAAACCGTTTATTAATCGATAATTCTCTTTCAGCTTGTGTTTAAAATGCCTCAGAGCATATACAATCACGAAAACGCACATAAACAGAAGAATTATGAACAGAATAAGTTCTCTTGCGATTATCGAGGTTATACCCGTTGCAACAAGTGTGCTTGTAAATGTGTTCCTGATAAATCTGAAAATGAACCAAATCTCAAAAAGCATTACAACGACTGACATATAGACGGCGGCCTTAAGGTTGGATTCTGAGAAAAACTTACGGACAAAAGGTGTGTAACCGGCAAATCCGGATGCAGCAGTCAGATGATCCTTGAAGCTCTTAAAGTCATTCCCGCTCATATTGTCCTCAAATCTTATATATCTCGTCAGCCCCCGGCGGAAGAAGTTCTCGTATCTCACCGCCGCTCAGCCTGATTTTATCATCATTATACTGTTCGGTAAATTCACCAATGACCGTTGCAGGCACATTGTTTACGGAAAGTTCGCAAATCACCCTGTCAGGTTCTGACGTCGCTATCATAAGCGCACCAGAAGATATAGTCCGGAAAGGATCCATGCCAAGTGCTTCGCATATTGCCTTGGTTGCGTCCGTAAACGGAACTAGTCGCTGGTCAACCGTAACACCTATGCCGGAAAAATCTGCCATCTCGTACGCCGCACCGAAGACTCCTCCCTCGGTAACGTCGTGCATAAGATTGACAGCGCAAAGCGGAAAACCATTCTCATTATGCGCTTTATCAATAGCTTCCAAAGAACCAAGAACAGAGCCTTCCTTAACAACAGACACAAGAGAATCATAAGCGCGGGCTTCCTCAATGTACCTGTCGGGAACTCTGCCTCTAAGTTTCTCATAATGCTCACTCGCAGCAATAAATGATCCTTCAATCGCCGCAGATTTTGTAATTATCAGCTTGTCGCCGGGTTTTGCCCTGCCGAGCGGAACCGGTGAGCCTTTTCTGATTCTGCCGAAAGCCGTTGAAATTACGACAAAACGGTTGACAGCCTCTGACACTTCCGTATGACCGCCAACAATATCGACTCCCAGCCTTGATGCTTCACGTGAAGCCTGATCCACAATGTCGCTTATATCTTTCTCCCCGGCATCCGGCGGAGCGATAATAACGATGAGAATCCCGGAAGGTTTTACACCGCACGCAGCGATATCATTGCATGAGACATGAATGGCGAGAGTCCCTGAATTGGCACCTCCCGCCGTAATCGGATCGGACGATGTGACTATCATGTCATCGCCTGCCCTTATCCATGCACAGTCCGCACCTATTCCGGCGCCCGACAGCGTATTTGCTGACAGCTTCGGAAGTCTTGACAGAACAAGAGACTCAAGCTGTTCATCTGTTAGTTTTCCTATGTTCATATATCAGCCTTATCAGAACGGATTTATCTCAATCGTTTCAGTTCCCATAACACCGGATTCAACCATAGCGTTGATATCAAGATTCTTCTCGGCTTCCGTTACGTCTTCGGGATGAGGATGTGTCTTCGGATGCCTGGCAACAAATATCGTGCAGCAGTCTTCAAACGGAAGAATCGATGTCTCAAATGCGCCGATTTCCCGTGAAATATCAATCGTAGCCTGTTTATCGATGCCTATCAGAGGGCGAAGTACCGGCATCTTCACGACCTCATTTGTCGCAGTGATTGCTTCTAAGGTCTGTGATGCTACCTGACCGAGGCTCTCTCCGGTTATGAGACATTTACAGTCATTCTTCAGGGCAAGCTTCTCCGCTATCTGGAGCATTATGCGCCTCATAGTGACTGTTATCATATCCTGCGGGGAATTTTTAACCATATCGAGCTGAATCTGCGTGAAATTGACTATATGAAGATTGATATGTCCGGAGAAACCGGAAACAATCTTTGCAAGATCAATAACCTTCTGTTTTGCCTGATCGCTCGTGTAGGGATAGGAATGAAAATAGACGCAGTCAAGCGGCATTCCGCGTGAAGCCATCATGAATCCGGCCACCGGACTGTCAATTCCGCCTGAAAGAAGGAGCATTCCCTTTCCGGCTGTACCAACCGGCAGACCCCTGTGGGCCATCATCTTGCCTGAATATACGTAATTATAATCACGAATCTCAATGTTAACGATAAAATCCGGTTTCTTGACATCAACCTTAAGCTGAGGAAACTTATCAAGAATATATCCGCCGAGTTCACAGCATATTTGCGGTGAATTCATAGGGAACGACTTGTTACCTCGCTTGGAACTGACCTTAAAAGTCTTGTATTCGGGATTGTTTTCGAGAACTGAAGCGACATACTCCCTTGTATTGGAACAGACTTCGTCGTATCCGCCTTCGAATTTTCTCGCAAGACTGACCGACACAATGCCGAACACCTGCGTGACAGCCTTCATTATCTCTCTTGCTGACTCGTCGTTCGCGAAATAAGGGTTGTCTTCTTCCTTCGGCTCAATCCAGATTCTGCTCTGGCTCTGATATATTCTAAGCTTGCCGTATTTTTTGAGTCTGTACCTGAGATTTCCCTTGAGCTGAATCTCAAAAGAACCGCGGTTAAGGCCTTTAAGGGTTATCTCACCCATTCTTGCAAGTATAATATTAGACATTCAAAACTCCTTGTAATATCAGTGTCTGACGAGAAATCTGCTGTAAATCTCATCTACCCTGCTTATAAATTCTTCAGCCTCGTCTAAGGTATTATAGCGCGAGAAGCTCAATCTTACAGCATTTGCGGCTGTTTTCCTGTCAACTCCGCATTCCAGAAGAACATATGACACCTTCTTGGCCTTTGATGAACACGCCGAGACTGTTGAAACATAAATATCGTAGATTTCCAGACTGTGGAGCATGGTCTCTGACTCAAAGCTGTCAAAAGCCACATTCAGCACATATGGCAGAGCATCATCAGGAGACAGAATCCTGCACCCCCTCTTTCTGAGTTCCTCCCTGAGATACAGGTTTATTGAAGACACCGTTTTGTAAGACTGCTCCATAGTATCACAGGCTTCTTCAAGCGCAACCTTGAATGACTCGGCAAGAAGCAGGCTCTGCGTTCCGGACCTCATGCCGGACTGCTGTCCTCCGCCAAGTATATAAGGGTCGATTCTGCAGCCGTTTCTCACATAAAGAACACCTACTCCCTTGAGCGAATGAATCTTGTGACCTGAGAACGAGCACATATCAACACCTGTCATGTGCAGATTGATATTTATCTTACCGAGAGCCTGAACGCAATCCAGATATATAGCTGTACCTGGACTTACTCTGCGCTTAATCGCAACAATATCGTCTATCGGCAGTATTGATCCCGTCTCATTGTTAACAAGAGTAAAGCACATCAATGCACAATCTCCCATGCCGAGAATCTTCTCAATTTCAGCAAGGTCCGGTTTTCCGTCAGAACCGACAGATACATAAACGACATTTGCACCTGACTGTTCAAGCTTCGCCAGACATTCAAGAGTTGCCTTGTGCTCGGTTCTCGTGGAAATAACAGTCCTGCCGGAACGTCTGTTGCGCGACATATAGCCGTTTACAGCCGTATTGGCACTCTCTGTGGCACAGGAAGTAAAGATAATCTCATTGCCGGCTGCTCCAAGAAGCTCCGCGGTGCGTGAAACAGCCGCACGATATGCATTGTCGGCTTTCACTCCGAGTTTATGCAGCGACCCCGGATTGCCGAACATATCGTCACCAAGGCAGTCTTTCACACTTTGAATTACCAGCGGCGAAGGTCTGGTGGTGGCACTGTTGTCAAAATAAATCATCTGTATGTCCTTTACTTCAAAAAAATTCGAACTTCCGAAATTGTATTCGGAAGTTCGATAAAGTTCAATGTTTCTACAATAAATTATACTTTAAGCTCAACTGATTTGACTTCGAGATCCTTAGAGTGTGCCGCAAGAACCGGTCTTACACACTCATCAAGGAATGACTCAACCTGCTCGGCGCTGCGGCCTGTGTAAAGTGACGGATTTGTAAGCTCATTTAGGCGGTTCATGTCAAGTCCGAACGAAGAATCATTGGCAATGAGCTCAAGCATATTGTTGGGTTTTCCCTCTTCCTTGACGACACGGCCTGCTTCAAGCGACAGCTTTCTGATTTTCTCATGAAGCTCCTGTCTGTCGCCGCCGCGCTCAACACAGTCCATCATGATATTCTCGGTGGCCATAAAAGGAATCTCATCCATGATATGCCTTGTAATCATCTTATCGTAAACAATCATCCCGCCTGCGATGTTTGCATAAATTCCAAGAACGGAATCAATAGCGAGAAATGCCTCCGGAACGGAAATTCTCTTGTTTGCCGAGTCATCGAGGGTTCTTTCAAACCATTGCTCGGAAGCTGTCATCATAGGACTTGAAGAAACGGAAATAACGTAGCGCGACAGAGAAGCCATTCTCTCGGAACGCATCGGGTTGCGCTTGTATGCCATGGCGGAAGATCCGATCTGACCGGGTTCCTTTGGCTCTTCAATCTCCTTGAGATGCTGCAGAAGTCTCAAATCATTCGAAAATTTGTGGCAGCTCTGAGCAATTCCGGCAAGAACATCCACGACAATTGAATCAATCTTGCGGGTATATGTCTGACCGGAAACATAATACGAAGACTCAAAACCCATCTTGGAGCAGATCTTTCTGTCCAGCTCTACGCACTTCTCATGATTACCATGGAAAAGCTCCAAAAAGCTTGCCTGTGTACCAGTTGTACCCTTGCAGCCCAAGAGTTTAAGGACTGACAATGCATGATTGACCTCTTCAAGATCTATAATCAGATCCTGAAGCCAAAGCGTAGCACGCTTGCCGACGGTAACGAGCTGAGCCGGTTGAAAATGAGTAAATCCCAAAGTCGGCATGTTCTTATACTGCTCTGCAAAATCCGCTAGCTTAGCAATAACGACAACAAGTCTCTTGCGTGTAAGTTCAAGCGCCTCGCGCATCAGAATAATATCTGTGTTATCACCTACATAGCATGATGTGGCTCCGAGATGAATGATTCCCTTTGCTGAAGGGCACTGTGCGCCGTAAGCGTGAACGTGTGCCATGACATCATGTCGCACGACCTTCTCCTCAGCCTCGGCGACATCGTAATTTATGTCATCGGCATGAGCCTTGAGTTCTGCAATCTGCTCGGGAGTTATATTAAGTCCGAGCTCCATCTCAGATTCGGCAAGAGCTATCCAAAGTCTTCTCCATGTGCGGAACTTCTTATCCGGCGAGAAAATATACAGCATCTCGGGGCTGGCATATCTGGAATTAAGCGGACTCTCATAAACATCTTTCATAAAGTAATTACACTCCCAACAGTTTATTAATCGCTGTTATTTTAGCACAAACACACAGTATGCGTGTAGCCTTCTCAATATCTGCAACCGGCGGAAATGACGGAGAAAGTCTGATGTTGGTGTCGTTGGGATCTATGCCGTAAGGAAAGCTCGCACCGGCAGGTGTAAGAGCCACGCCTGCCTCCTTGCACATTCTTACAATATCTGTTGCCGTGCCCGGCATAGCATAGAAGCTTACAAAATAACCACCCTTGGGGTCAGTCCAATGCCATAGTTCAGAATCACAGAGCTCATCCTTAAGGACGCTTGCGACCATCTCAAACTTAGGTCTTAAGATTGCAGCATGCTTTCTCATATGCGCATCAACAGCTTTTAAGTCAGGCAGAAATCTGACATGCGCAAGCTGGTTCACTTTATTGGTGCAGATGGTCTGTACATCAAGAATCTTTCTGGCATGTTTCATTGACTCGTGATTAGCTGCAAAACATGATAATCCTGCACCGGCGAAAGTAATTTTCGACGACGAAGCAAACTCGTAAACCCTGTTGGGATTACCTGCCTTATCACACAGGGAAAGCATATCAGGAACATGCCCTCTGAGGCTGTCATTCTCCGTCAGATGATGCACTACATAAGCGTTATCCCAGTAAATCCTGAAATCCTTCGCGCCTGTCTTCATCCCGGCAAGACGCTCGCAGGTCTCTTCAGAATAAACGATGCCGTCAGGGTTACTGTAGCACGGAACACACCAGATACCCATAACCTTCTCATCTTTGACCAGTTCTTCAACCATGTCCATATCAGGACCGTCGTCGGTCATCGGTACCGCAATCAGTTCAAATCCCAGAGTCTGCGTAACTCTGAAATGGCGGTCATAACCGGGCGCCGGACAAAGCCATTTTCTGCCTTCAATTGCGCTCCAAGGTTTGTCGGAATCGACCTCGCCGAAAACCATCGCCCTCATCATTGTATCAAACATCTGATTGAGACTAGACGAGTTTCCCATAGCTATATTGTCTTTATCTGTTTCGAGTATCTGAGCAAAAAGTTCCCTTGCATCAACAATCCCTGCCGGAATGCCGTAGTTTCTTACATCCTGACCAAGACTGTTTCTGAAATTGGTTGAAGCCAGATCATCATACATATGATTTGAAAGATCAAGCTGTTCGGAAGACGGCTTGCCTCTTGTCATATCAAGAGCAAGACTCATCGCTTTGTATTCCTCATAGCGCAGAGTCAGCGCATCTTTCTCCGCAGCAAGCTCTTCCCTCGTCATACTCTTATAATTCTTCATCTGTCGGGCCTTCTTTCTGAAATGAAATTATTCAAGTGCAAACTTGCAATTTGCAATATACCGATTGCCGTTCACCGCCTGTAATTATATTTAAAGTGCAATTTTAAAGCAACAAAATTTCAATGTGTGTTCTCAAAATGGGATAATTTCTACATTTTGTACCATTCCTGCCGCACTATGTGTAACCTGACCTATCAAAAAAGTAATATTGCGGTCATATAAACCGTATCTGGCAACAAGATATTTTGTGCATCTGAGTATTTTCCTCTGTTTGTTATAATCAACCGACTCGCATGATGACGGATAAGGACCGTCGTTGCGGCGGGATCTGACTTCAGTTACATATATTTCGTTGTCTTTTTCAAACACACAATCAATCTCTCCTACATTGTGTACGCTGAAATTGCGGCAGACAAGTCTGTATCCTTTTTCTGTCATGTATTCAATCACCGATTCTTCTCCGTTATCTCCTATTCGCCGCTTAATCGTCCTTTTATCAGAAGACCGGCATTGATGTCTGTCACACATTGATTATTCTCCTTCATATCAGTAAAAATTTAGTTTGATTACTATCAACGTTATTCTTTGTACATTATTGAAATTCAGTCACATAAGGCTTAAAATTTATTCAATTAAGCTGAGGGGGGTCTTATGGCTAGCAGGTATTATGAATTTGCAGAGTTTCTGTCTTCCTTCGCAAGTTACAGTGATGATTGTTTCACCGGAGAGGAATTTGCAAAATATGCTGACATGGTCAACGTATGCAAAATTGAGCACTTCATATACCAGAACGGAGTTCTCATAAAGAAGCAGGTTCCTTTTCTCACCGACGACAACTGTGAACCGGGTTATGTTGAAGATTCACAGGATGTTGACGAAGACGTCAAATGCGTTATCCGCATATTCTTTAAAGCCTATTCACCTTCATTCAGCGAACAGCAGGATGAGCTGTTCAAGATTTTCATTACAAGCGTCGGGCTTTTTCTTGCGTACAAATACACTACAGATGCTTATTACAGACTTAGATATTATGACATTGATTCAGGCGTCCCCAACTACAATTTCTTCATAAAGCACATTAACCGGATTATAAGGAATTCTGATTTCAACGGACTGTCATGCTGCTATATCAACATTAAGCACAGTTCAAAGATTAACCATTTCTTCGGCGGCGAAGCAACCGGACGTATGATTTCTGATTTTTCTTCCAAGCTTAATACGTTTGTAGGCAATCAGGGCAATGAGTTCACTGTACATATAGGCGGAGATAATTTTGCGGTAATAATCCTTTCCGATCGTATTGATTCTTTGATCAAGTATCTACGCGGTGTTAAAGTGTCAGTCAAATACAAGAATGACATGTATGTCAATGAACTTACCGCCAGAGCCGGAATTGTCGCACTGACAGCCAAGCACACCGATGCCCACGCAGTTCTTGCCGAAGCATCCCAGGCAATGTCAGTCGCCAGGAAATATTCAAAAGATGCCGTTGTATTCAACGCCAACCTGACAGGAGGCTCTGATGTTGATGCAACATTCGCATCAAGGCTAGCGGACGCTCTGAACGACAACAAATTTATAGTCTATTTCCAGCCGGTTGTATCGACTGACGGAGACACGGTTCTTTTCGAAGCTGAAGCCCTTGCGCGCTGGGCTCTTGACGGAAATCTTACAAACCCCGATGATTTCATTGACGCGGCAGTTGACTGCGGACTAATTTCAAAGCTTGATTACCTCATTCTTACGAAGACCTGCTGCAAAATTAAGGAATGGATAAGTCAGGGGATTGAACCTGTCCGCATAACATGCAATTTTTCTAATCTTGACCTTATGGATTCAAATCTCGCCGACAACATTATCGACGTAATCGACAGGCACGGCGTTGACCGCAAGTATATCGGCATTGAATTCAAAGAACCCACAACTGTTGAAGAACTTGTTACTATGCGAAGCACTACAGATAAACTCAAAGATGCCGGAATCTCAATAGTGATAGATGATTTCGGAACAGGCATGTCTTCTGTCAAGGTACTTCAGCTGTTAAGTATCGACACTCTTAAAATATCACCTGAGAAGCTTTCTCCAGACGGAGGCAGAGATAAGGCTATTTTCGCAAGTCTTATCGATTTATGCGGACGGCTTGGCACATCTGTTGTCTGCAAAGGCATCGAGAATACCAATCAGATTGACGACTTGATCGACTGCGGCTGCAATCTGTTCCAATCGTATCTTTATGACAAGCCTTTGTCAGAGCGTTTCTTTACAAGAAGACTTGAAAAGCCTGTCTATAACAGATAATCAGTGCTATACTCCCCCATATATTTTGAATTAAGAGGTGCTTCATGATTTCCAGAAAGATTAAATCCCAGCTTGCAGGCGGATCCCAGATCCGCAAAATGTTTGAAGAAGGAAATCGTCTCAAGGCTATTTACGGCCCGGATAAGGTTTTTGATTTCTCAATAGGCAATCCTGATCTGGAACCGCCGCACGAAGTATCTGATGCACTTGCGGACATCTGTTCGAATCCTGTTCCCGGCATGCACGGATACATGAGCAACAGCGGTTATGAATCAACCCGTGCTATGATAGCCGAGAAGAGAAGCAAAGAATCCGGACTCTCAATTAATCCGGGAGCAGTTTGCATGACTGTCGGAGCTGCCGCTGCTATGAATGACGTTCTCCACGCTCTTCTGGATGATGGTGACGAGGTTATTGTTCTTTCTCCTTTCTTTATGGAATATAACGGTTATATTGCAAATCACAACGGCAAAGTTGTGGTTGTTCCGACCGATGAAAACTTCATGCCTGTTATCAGCAGAATCCGTGAAGCCGTCACCGACAGAACCAAGGCTATTATCATAAATTCGCCAAACAATCCTTCGGGCGTAGTATATCCGGCCTCTCTTCTCAAAGAATTGAATGACATGCTTAAGTCTTTTAATCACACTATTCAGGTGATCTCGGACGAGCCTTACATAGACCTGATTTATGATGGAATCAGTGTTCCTTGTGCTATGAGCTATATTGACAATATCGTTGTGTGTTTTTCGTGGAGCAAATCTTTGTCGCTCCCCGGCGAGAGAATCGGCTATACTCTGGTCTCTCCCAAGAATGCGGATTACGACGACCTGACAGCTGCAATTGTTATCTCCAACCGCAGTCTTGGCAGTGTAAACGCTCCTGCAATATGGCAGAGAGTCATAGAGAAATCCCTCTACGCCAAGGTTGACGTCGCAAACTATGAACACAGACGCAATCTGCTTTATTCAAATATCACCGATGCAGGATTCTGCGCCGTAAAGCCAAACGGAGCTCTGTATATCTTTATGAATACTCCAGCCGGTCTTGACGACGAGGAGTTTGCCGACAAGTGCGCCGCGCATAATCTCCTGCTTGTCAAAGGGTCAGCCTTCGCCTGCCCCGGTTATTGCAGACTTGCTTTCTGCGTATCTGAACAGACAATAAGAGGCTCACGTGAAGCTTTCTTTATAATTGCCGATGAGCTTGGAATAAGTCACAGAAAAGCACTTTAACTTCTATCCTGATGATTCAATCATCCGATATCGGATGACAGACAGCTATAAAGCGCCAGCCTTTCCCATATTCGGTCGCGCAGGTAATAAGTGTCAGCGATTCACCCGTTCCCTGTTCAAGATAACCGGGAATATGAGACGGCGGGCACGTAACCGTCTCATACACTTCGTAGATTCTCTCGGTTCCGTCTTTAAGCATGAGGACTACCTGTTCTCCGGCAACAAGCTCCTGAAGCCTGTAAAAACAAGTCGACGTGTGTCTGTTGCGATGTCCTATAATAATGCAGTTTCCGGCTTCGCCGGGATTAACCGATGTCTTCCAAAGCACCACTCCGTAGCGCATCGCCACAGAATCACATTCCTTCCATACGGGTTCTTCCAGTTCAATTTCCGGAATATCAAGTATCGCGGCCAGATGAAGACCGGCTTCAGCTTGTCCGTAACTGCCATAATCTGTTTGATCATCAACATAATCTTCTCCTGTTATTGACAGAATACTCGCTGCCGGAACGCTGCACGTTATCTCCTGATTTCCCTTGATTATCTCAGCGCGCGAATAGCTCAACGCTTCGTCGATAAAGCTTTGCCTTATATGACTCTTAATCTTGTCAGCATATGCAAGTATTGTTCCCGTTATAAAAAACGACGCAATGAGTATTCTCCCCGCCATGTGAACCTTCTTTATCATTATATGTACTTCTTTCTTTCTCCTGTAACATAAATTACGAAAACAGCGGCACTGCCGGTCATGAGCATCGCAATTCCTGCCATCGTATAGTCCGCAATCTCTTCACCTGTTGCAGGAAGGCTATATAAAGTGACACTTTGATCCTTGCTGCTGATATCATTGTGCCTGCCTATCTCTATGTCTGCATTCTGAATTCCTCTGTCCTTCTCTTCTTCTGTCGCAACATCGTAAATATTCTCATATATGACAACAGTCTGTCCGTCGCTCATGCCCGATGTCGAAAAACTGACAGGAACATTAACCGTTCCATTGCATGAATCCGGCGTAAACACAACTGTGTTCACAACCTGACTTCCATCCCTCATCAAAGGTTCACCGTTACTCATATAAAGCGAAGCTTCTATTCTGTATGTCGTGTCACTGCAAAGTCCTCTGTACGATACGCGGTCTGTAACCGCAGCGACCTCATCCGGATAAATGATTTTTCCGCCGTGATTACTGTCTGCGGCAGTCGACACATATACACTTCCAAGCGTCTGATACATGCTGTTTATATCTTTGTGTTCGAACAAACCGTCTTCGGTTCTTATAGTCTCAAAGGCAACTACCGAATCACCATTAAGCATGGTTGTATCCACAGTGAAATCAACTTCTACGGTCTCCTTACATGATGATGCCTCAAATTCGGCTACCGACACATATGGACTGCCGTTTGCGTCAATCCACGGTTCACCTGTGCTCTTAAGCATAAGCTCTCCTGTGACAGTGTAAGTCTGCCCGGCTTCAAGGCCTTTACAGAATACATAGTCAGTAATACACACTTCTGTTCCGTAAGACACCTCATGAC
This sequence comes from Mageeibacillus sp., assembly GCA_022484595.1. Lineage (GTDB taxonomy): Bacteria > Bacillota > Clostridia > Saccharofermentanales > Saccharofermentanaceae > Saccharofermentans. Next base: position 188,148 of record JAKVLB010000001.1, read on the forward strand.
AGTAATCGCCTTCAAGCTCTACTGTTGATTTATCAACTGTGTTGATATGGTCGTCAAGAAGAACAGTTCCGGCTATCGGCCTGTAATTTACAAATCTTCCGGCAAGACCTTCCTGCCCGGCGAAAGAATTTGTTATAACTGCAGTGCAGCATTCTCCTGTAATATTGAATTCATATATGGTGTCATCCCTTAAGTAACCGTCAGGAGCCTTCATTTCCTTAAGATAATATGTACCTTCCCCAAGACCGCGAAGCACATATTTCCCCGTATCGCTCTCATACTCAAGCTCTCCTGCAAGGCTTGAACAGCCTTCATCACTATAGACTTCAAAAGAGGCACCTTCGAGGTTAATGCCGTTATCATCGCACTTAAAGACAACTGCACTTCCCGGCTTGTTCTTTATAAGAACACCCTGAATAATTGCGTTATCAATGTCAGCTCCGTCTTCCGGAACATTTATGCTGACTGCGGCACTGTTCATATCGGAGGTAACATTGCCGTTCTCGTCACAGTAGAAATATCCCTGGGGCAGAGTTGTCTCGACAATAACATATTTGCCTGCCCTTAAGTTATCAGATGAATATACTTCCCTGATCTCTCCGGTATCACTGTCGGCAAATTCACCTTCATTCCAGTTCAATCGTTTGACTTCAAAAGTTACCCTTTGAGCATCAGCAGTCACTGCTTCCGGTTCGCAATCCTGATGAATTCCGTCGCCGTTTGTATCCTCATACACAGTGAAACCTGCGCCATTAATAAACTCGCCTGTCTCCGAGTCATTTTTGACAAGTCTTAACGATGACTGGTAAGGTGAATCGAGAATTCTGACGGACGCCCCCTCATGGCTGTCAATCACAACACTGCAAAGATTCGAATTAATACAGTATCCGTAAGGCGCAGCTTTCTCCTCAATCAGATAATGGCCGGATGAGATATCGCTGATTTCGAGTATGCCGTCCTTATCGCTGTCTGTAATCTGTCTGTATGAGATTCTCTCATTGTCATCCAGAACGCAGTCGCAATCAGTATCCGCATACATGCTGAATACTGCAGGCAAACCCTCATAATCGCTGATTACGGCGCCTGTCCACTCATCACATTTCTCAATCACCACTTTTGCACTGATTCTGTTTACTGCTGTTACACTTACAACCTGGTTGTCGGACATCTCTCCCATATGGATAACCTTGTATCCCTCAGTCTGCCCGTCAATCCATGTGCATGAATACCCCTCAGGCACCCGTTCCTTTATACGGTACCATCCAAGCGGAACATTCTCATAAACAGCAACGCCGTCATCCTCTGTGGTCCCAGTACACAGAGGTTCCGACTCCCACAAAGGCAATGCTCCGTTTCCTCCGGCATAAATATCGAAAGCTATATCCGCTATTTTTCCGTCTTCTGAAAGCTTGCAAACAGCTATATCCGCCTGGCTTCTGTCGTTGGCAACATTCTGATTGATTCTCTGCGAGGCAGCAATCGTAATTTCCTTATACCAGTAGCGGCCGTCTTCAGAGGCTGTGAAACCTGACGGGACATGATAGTAATACTCTGCCTGTGTATCTTCAAAAGAGCGCGTCGACGGAACATATTCACGTATCTCATAACTGCCCGAAGGACAGGTCAGTTCATAGACATCTGATTCGTCGCCTGTCGTCCACAAGACTCTTCCCTGATTATCTGACAATCCGTCAGCAACCCTGATGGTGCCTTCTTCATTCCAAAGCTCGAAAACAAACCCATCGGCGGTATCTCCTTCATCACTGACAGTCTTGGTTAATGAGAGCTGCGATGCATTCCAGTTGTTCTCAGCCGTAACTCCGATTATGCCGTACTCAGGAAGACTTCCCGCAGTAAAACCGTATGTATATGAATTCTCGCCGTCAGGTGTCCATCCGATGCTGTCATTTACAACACAATACTCCAGAGTATTGCCGTCAGCGCAGGACATCACCGGAATATCGAAGCTCTCCCTGACAACATATCCGGCTCCTGACTTAACCGGAAGTGAGGATATATCCATATAATTACCATCACAGTCAAACCATTTAAAGCCGTCTTGTGAATACCTGTACGTCGCCACAGTCAGGTCGTTCTCGAGAATCGTAAATACCGTTGATGACGTGTCAAGATTCGTGACTGTCTCTTTCGCAAGCTTAAGTGAAGACGCTTCAATCATTGACGCAGCAGAATCACTCTGGTTCGTTATATATACGCAGCCTCCCTGAAGAGGAAAGCTGTCGATTGTTTTGTCATACAGTTTTGTCGTAGAACCGTCTTTGACAAGGCTCACCGTATAGACCATCCTGCCTGAATTTCCGATTATGCTGCCGAGAAACATGTCAACACGGTAGATATTGCTGTCAAAAAATCTGTATTGTTCTCTTATGTCAGACACTTCGCATTGTCCGTTCTCACCCCATCCGCAGCAGCGCAGATCAATGACAGATGAGCCGTTTCTTATCAGATACGGGCAGAAAGTCTCAGTTATGTATATGCTCTTTGAGAAACCCTGACCGGTGTTATCGAGGCGCATAAGGTTTTCACCGTTGCTTCCGTGGTAATCGCACGTCATTCCGTCAAGGTTGTCATCAGTAACCGAGCCTAATTGATTGGTTCTCGCAAGGCAGTCGGCTTCACTTGAAAACACACCGTAGGAAGCGCCTGCAAGTGTCATGCCGTCAGCTGTCTTCTTGTCAATCGCAAATCCGGTAAAAGCAGCGTTGTTCGAAGTTCTGAAGCGCTGCATAAACGTTATTGTATGTCCCTTCTTGCCTGAACCGGATATATATGCTATTAATCGCTCGGCGACCCCGGTTGACACACCGGAATGCCACATATAAGCGCCGTGCACACTGTCGCCGCCCGCACATGAGCTTCTGTCTTTCACGCCGGAATATATGCCGATATGAAGGTCTTTACCTTCTTCATCGTAGAAAACAAGAAAATCTCCCGGGTCGCAGTTATCCTGACACCACAAAGTAATCTGTTCATTGGACATTCTCGCGGCATTTACAACGGAAGAACCGTTGACAGCGACTCTTTGGACATTTGGATCGCCGGTATCAATCTGACCGGCAAACAGCTTCAGAAACTCACTTACCTGCATATTGCCGTCATTTATCATATAGTTTCCGAAATTAACGCAGCCGCTGTCACACAGTACCTGTGCCGCATAATTTGCGCAATCCATCTCGCTGTACGGTCTTCCGGCATACTTTGCCGCATTTGCAAGAATCTGTTCCTTCATTCCGGCTGCATTCCATGGTGACCAGTCTGATATCGTACCTGTATTAGCCGTAAAGTCATAATCATTCATACCTACGGGTTCTGTATACCCGGTTGCGGCATCCAGTATACTGCCGGCAAAGAATGCTACAAGAACAAGTGCCGCCGAAAATGAAGCCATGAAATGAAGTATCTTATTAATGTTTCTGATTCTCATAACGCTTCCCTCTCAAGGTAATCAATGCACTGTATTGAGCCTTTGTCCCTGCTGAACAGATATATGCTGTCAGACAGTCTGTCGCCTACACTCACCTGTGACTCATTGGTGCTTCTTACAAGTTCGGCAAGTCTTCCGGCTTCTTTGTACATACCTGAAGACAGAATAATTATCTCGTGTATCGATGAAGGCAGCAGGTAACAGTCGGTTCCGATTTTACCGGCAACAGCCTTTATAAACTCCGGATAAAGAAGCACTGTAGCTCCAAGATATTCAGAATCATTGCTTGCAACATAGACGCATTCTCTGGGCGGTGTCCTGTTAAACTCAGGAAACATATCGTCAAATACGAAATCTTTGTTATTGCAGCGTGACATTATTCTGCCCATCATCTCTTCAATTCTGAGAGCGATGTACGGAAACAGCTCTGGCGTATTCCTGAGTGCCATATCATAGAGCTCGGCTTCTGTCCAATGTTCTGACCTTGCAATGTTGTCGTTGATGAGGAAACCTGATACTCCGTCCGGCAAGATATCAGTAATCATTCTGTAGACAACAGTCAGATCCAGATAATCCCTGTGTGGGCAATTTGCTATCATATCGGTATTTCTCAGCCGGTTGACAAGCTGGAAGACAATCCTGCCGGTCATTGACGAGAAATCCATATCTCCAATGTCCCGGGGAAGATAATTTACCGATTGCATCAGAATCTCCGACTGAGTACTGAGACATTCTTCAAAATTACCTGCGTCCCGGTACTGTTCATAGAGCCTCTCAAGATAGAATGTAGGTGCTGCATATCTGTCACCATCATTCTCCGGCACAATCGCAACTCCGGTGAGAACCTCGTTTATCTTCGTAACCTTGTGAAGTTCCAGCCTGCAATCGGAATATTCGATTGGAAGATAATCAATAAATTCGCTCAGAACTCTCTCCTTGAACTGCTCATAATCCATCATGTGTTTGCGTCCTCCTATATTAATAATTGCAATAAAAAACGCACCGGAATTTCCGATGCGTTATGTTTAATCTTGCACTTTATATTTTAGGGGGTATGCCGGTATCATTCAACGGACAAAAGTCTCATTTTCGAGGGGTAAAAAACAAAGTCTTTCAATGAAGACTGTTCTCAAAAGCAGATAACACGCGGTCTATACGGCTTTTGTGACAATTACGGCAAGTCTGCCGGATTGAATTGATATTTCAAAACCGGACTTTCCTGAAGCCAGCCTGTTGCTGAAAGAAAATGTCTTTCCGGCGGCAAGCGATTCACCTCCAAGCCTGTAATAAAGATCTGTCGTACGCACTCCGGTAACCTGGGCGTCAAAACTCAGCGGAACAAGAGATACAGCCATCTCACAGGCATCATCAATCTCCCTGCATAAAAGATCGTCAGGCCCTGTCATCATGTATATATGCGTGATTCCGTCAGACAGAACTATCCGCCCTAACCTCTCAGACATCTGCGACGCAAGCTGGATGTTGCCGATTACATGATCTATTCTTCCTTCAATCGGGCAGATAAGAGTAACATCAGCACCCGCCGGAACCTCACCGAGAGCAATTTCAGTGTCGGTCCAGTCTTTCTCACACGGGTAAACTTTTGTACTGATACTTCTGCTTCTGATAAATTCCAGTCCTTCTTCAGAAATAGAATCCATATCGCCATAAACACATTGAGGCAGAAGGCCATGCAATCTGCAGAAATCGGCACCGCCGTCCGCACAGAAAACTGTCCCTTCAACATCTTTCTGTGCTTCATCGGGAATCGGTCCGCCTGTTATCACCGTGTAATGCATGCTTTGAGTTCCTCTATTGCACGTCCGGGGTCATCCGAACCAAATACGGCATTGCCGGCAACGAAAAGCCGTGCACCGGCATCGTAAGCCTCCCGGATTGTTTTCGCGTTTATTCCGCCGTCAACAGCAAGAATCGCACCGGAATTACACTCATCAAGAGCATTCCTCACACGCGCAATCCTTGACGTAGATCCGTCAAGATATCCCTGCCCGCCGAATCCTGGTCTGACAGACATTACAAGAATAAGGTCACACCTGCCGGCCATAGGAATGAGTCTTTCAATATCAGTATCCGGATGAATCGCGATACCTGCCTTACAGCCTGACGCCCTTATATGGTCAACAAGTGCCTCCGGTTCATCCGTGCATTCAATATGGAAAGTAATAATGTCCGAACCGGCCGCTGCAAAAGCATCAACATATTTCTCCGGTTCGGTTATCATAAGATGCGTATCGAATATCATTCCGGTAGCCTTACGTATCGACTTTACGACCGGCAGACCGAAAGAGATGTTGCTGACATAATGACCATCCATTATATCCAGATGGAGATATTCTGCCCTTCCCTCAACCTTCTTAATATCGCGTTCAAGATTACAGAAATCCGCTGAAAGCAAAGATGGTGCTATATCAAAACCGCTCATTAAATTTTCCTCCGGCGATAGTTGTTACGTTCATTATATAATTCCTCATTGAAACTGCGATAACGATTATATCGCGATTGCTCTATTAATCCATCTTCAACAGCCTTTGTGACAACACAACCAAGCTCACTTATGTGCCTGCAATCGTCAAAACGGCATCCGCCTTCAAATCTCATTATCTCCGGATAACCCAGTCTCACCTTCCTATAGTCTATATCAAGATTCAGAAGAGACAGAGAAGTAAAGCCCGGAGTATCAGTCAGAAAACCTTCTCCGAAATCGAAAAGCTCAACATGTCTTGTAGTGTGTTTACCACGTCTGAGCCTGTCTGATATCTCGCCAACGTCCATAATCTTTGTACCCAGGATCGAATTGCACAGCGTACTTTTTCCTACGCCGGAAGGACCTGCGAATGCTGCAGTGCCGTTTCCGACTATCTGCTTGATATCATCGGATGTGACAGGACAGTTTCCGGATGATATAAGAACGCGATATCCCGCCTTCGTATAGATACCCGAAAGTTCCATAGCTTCATTCTCGCCCAGGTCTTCTTTGGTAAAAATAATGACAGGAACTATATCAAGGTTGCCACAGATAATAAGCATCTTGTCCAGCAGAGTTAAATCCGGCTCCGGATTCACTGCCGCAAAAGTCAGCAGAAGATAGTCTACATTTGCTATGGCAGGTCTTGTAAGGGTGTTTCTGCGCGGAAGAATGTCACAAATCACATAAGGATTGTCAGCATCTCCGGACTCCTGAACAATAACTCTGTCACCTATCTGCGGGAGAATCTGCCGGTTTCTGAACAAACCTCTGATACGACAGCTTACCCTTCGTCCGCTCATGCATGAAGACCCGCCTGAGTTATCTCCACGAAGTCTTACAACATAAGTACCGCCGACTCCTTTTGTGATAATTCCTTCATAATCCGTCATTGCTGAGGCTGATTAGGATCAGACGTCGGCATCGGCAAAGGCGTCGGCGTAGGAGGAACAGGTGTAGGTGTAGGAACCGGCGTGGGAGTAGGCGCTGCCTTGAATACCGCGGTATATGTTGTCGCGCCGCTCGCGCACACTATTGTATAGTTGGGTGACAGACAGACGGTATTTCCAAAACTGTCCAGCCAGCAGTCAAATTCAAATCCGGCTGCCGGTGAGGCTGACAGAGTAATCTGCGTTCCGACATCATATGAACCTCCGCCAGTTACCGTTCCTCCGTTTCCGGAAACAGTAACGTTAATTACAGCCTGAGGCGGCGTAGGCGTAGGTGTTCCGCCGTTATTGAAATCATCCTGCGTACCGACATAAAGTTTGATAGACGACTTCCTGTCGACGGATGTTCCCGCAACAGGATCTGTAAACATAATAATCTGCTGGCTCTTAGGCAGCGCGAGCACATCGGCGCTTCCATCAAGAGTATAATTCAGTCCTGCATCGTCAAGTGTTGTACCGGCAGCCTCTACGCTCTGACCGGCCACATCGGGGACAACGCTGCTGGTAGGCTCTGTTGCGTATATTACAACCACCGAATCACCTACATTAACCTGCGTTCCCGCCTGCGGCTCAGTTCTTATAACGAGTCCCGGATCGACATCATCTGAAGCTTCTGACCTTAATGACACACTAAGTCCCAGATTTGTTAGGGCAGTGTATGCGTCCTGATAATTCATGTTGGCGTAGTCTGACAGAGTAACAGAATCAGAAGCCGCGGATACAGTGAGAATCAGTTTGCTGATATTGCTGTCGGCGGAAATAACAACTCCCTCCTCTATACTCTGCTCGAGCACGATACCAGGCTCGTAATCATCTGTCTCCTCATACTTTATCTCATAGTTAACGTTATTTGCCTCAAGGTCGCTTATAGCCTCATCAGCTGTCATCCCGACATAATTCTTTACTGTGTAGTCAGTGTTCTCAGATATATTTGTATTGTTCTCGATACCCTTAATTACAAGAACACCGATTCCGATAAGTACACCAACAATCGCTACGATTATAAGCACAAGTATTATGTTGTCGCGGAATCTCGAGAATCTTCTGGATTCTGCGCTCTTCTCAATCTCGCTGATTTTGCTGTAGCTCGGATCCTGTCTGAACGACACATTTGTCTCAGTCTTATCTGCATCAGGAGTATTGCTGATAACTCCATAGACGCCGTTAGGGTCAACAAGAAGTGCATCAAGCTCGGTAACCATCTGTCTCATTGACAGATATCGCTTCTCCGGGTTCTTCTGCATACACTTGTTGATTATCGCATCAAGTCCAGCAGGCACGCCAGGCATAACTGAAGAAGCAGCCGGAGGCACTTCCTGAAGATGCTTTACGGCAATCGCCACATTGGTATCGCCGTCAAACGGCACTCGCCCTGTCACCATCTCAAAAAGTGTTACACCAAGAGAATATATATCGGACTGAGGTCCGACATTTCCGCCTCTCGCCTGTTCCGGTGAAAAATAATGAACGGATCCCATCGCGCCGCCCGTCATTGTAATGGTTGTGCTTGAAGCTGCGCGGGCGATGCCGAAATCGGTTATCTTCGCTATCTTGTCACGCGTAATAAGAATATTCTGCGGCTTTATGTCTCTGTGGACAATACCGTTATTATGCGCATATTCCAGCGCAAGACCAATCTGAATTACAATAGGTACGGCATTTCTCCAGTCGAGATGTCCATTCTGATTGATAAGTTCCTTTACAGTGATGCCGTCAACATATTCCTGAACTATATAACGAAAATTGCCTTCGTGTCCGACACCGAACACCTTTACAATATTATTCTGCTTTAAAGACGATACAGCCTTGGCTTCCGTGTCAAAGCGCCTGATGAAGTCCTCGTCGGAAGAATACTCCGGTTTAAGTATTTTAATAGCGACATTGATACCTGAGTCCATGTCTATGCCAAGATAAACATTCGCCATACCGCCGCTGCCGATAAGTCTTACAATTCTGTATTTGTTTGCAAATATCATGCCCTCCGGGCCATGTACTTGATTTGGCATATATATCTCCCGCCTTTACCTGAGGCTAGTATTCCCTATCAGTATCGTCATATTATCGTTGCTTTTATTTCTTATCGCAAGTGCTATGAGTTTATCACATATTGCTTCAAGCGAACTCTTATTCTTCACGGCAGCGGCAATGTCACCGGTTCCGACAAAAGAATAAAGACCGTCTGAGCAAAGAATAATCAGATCACCATAGATAATATTATAACTGTAAATGTCTGGATTTAGATACTGATTTTCGCCTACTACCTTTACAAGTCTGTTACGGCTTCCGTGACTTCTGGCTTCATCCTCGGTAATAAGACCCTTCTCAATTAACTCGGCGGCTTCATTATGATCCTGAGTGAGTTTGATAATATTGGAACCATGACATAAATAAACCCTTGTGTCACCTATGTGTCCTATTACAAGTTCCCGGCCTTTTACAATCGCTGCCGAGAGAGTAGTACACATACCCCTCATGCTTGAATCTTTCAAAGAGTCCAGCAACACTTTGCGGTTGGCACTGTTAAATGCGTTGCAGATAACCTTCCCTATCGTCTCTTTACTGTCGTCAGCAGACAGCATTACACGCAGTTCATCAAGCAGAGTATCAGCCGCAGTCCTGCTGGCAACTTCGCCGCAGGCTTCGCCGCCGAGACCATCGGCTATTACCATGCACATATAATCACCAATCTGCTCATAAGCGCAATAGTCTTCGTTATTGCTTCTTACCGGTCCGGTCTCTGATTTGCCGAAGCAGATCATTTCTTGTCCTCCTCGATTCCCCTTCGAAGCTGGCCGCAGGCCGCCATTATATCTGTTCCCATTTCTCGCCGCAACGTTACGTTGATTCCCATAGTCTCAAGTGTTTCCTGAAATTTTCTGACATACTCTCTGGAACTTCTCCTGTATGCGCTTCCAGGAAACTCATTTGCAGCGATAAGATTTACATTGCAAAGCATCCCCTTAAGAAGTCTTGCAAGCGCTCTGGCATGAGCTTCAGAATCATTCACACCTGCGAAAAGGCTGTATTCAAAAGTAATTCTTCTGTGCGTTTTCTCCGCATAATCCCTGCAGGCAGGTATAAGTTCATCCAAAGAATACGCTTTGGCAATCGGCATCAGTTCTCTTCTCAATTCATCATCGGGAGCATGAAGAGAGATCGCCAGGTTGACCTGTGAATCAAGTCTTGTAAACTCTTCAATCTTAGGCACGATACCGCATGTCGATACCGTAATGTGCCTTGCCCCGAGATTGAGTCCATCCTTATCCGTAGCAAGCTTTATGAAACCGATCAGATTGTCATAGTTATCGAAAGGCTCACCTATACCCATAACGACGACGCTCCTGATTCTTTCTTCAACTTCTCTTTGCGACAATATAACCTGAGCGAACATCTCGCCGGAAGTAAGCGAACGCCCGAAACCGAGTTTTGCAGAAGCGCAGAAGCTGCATCCCATCTTGCATCCGGCCTGGGAAGAAATGCAAATCGACAGACCGGTGCGATATCTCATTACCACCGTTTCTATGACATTGCCGTCTGTCAGTCTGTAGACAAACTTCACTGTTCCGTCGATTTCGGAAACAAGCTTACGCACACAGGTCATCGAACCGAATACAAAATCCGCATCAAGCATCTGTCTCAGACTCAAAGGTATGTTTGTCATCTCGTCAAGATTAATGACTCCCGAAGACAGCCATCTATATATCTGATCTGCCCTGAAAGCAGGAATATTTTTCTCCCTGCACCATGTCTTAAGCTCATCGTGAGTCAGGTCAAGGCAGAATTTATCAGACATCAGCACTTCTCTCCATTCTGCAGATAAAGAAGCCGTCGCATGAGTCGGTATCAGGAAGCAGTGTAATCATTCCGTTGTGAAGCTCTTTTAACCTCTCATCGTCTACATTCAGTTTCTCCGGCATAAAACGTTCTATCGAAACAGTATGGAAGTTCTTATGCTCTTCAAGAAAATCGGCAATCCTCGCGCCGTTCTCCGCACTGTTGAGTGTGCATGTACAATAAACAAGTGCTCCGCCGGGACGCACCATCTTTGAAGCATTATCCAGTATTTCGGCCTGAACAGACAGCAGAGATTCCACGCCGTCAAAAGTCAGCTTGGTTCTGATATCAGGTTTTCTGGCTATCAGACCAAGCCCGCTGCATGGAACATCGCAAAGAACAATATCATAACTCTTGCGTGAGTCCTTGTCTTTGGATAATTTGGTGGCATCCATACATTTCACGCTTACAGACTTAATCCCAATCCTTTCGCAGTTCTCCTCAATCAGTTCAGTCCTCGACTCATTTATATCGACAGCAACAATCTCGCACTTGTCGTGAGCTAATTCCGCCATGTGGGTAGACTTTCCGCCCGGAGCCGCACAGCAGTCAAGTATTCTGTCGCCCTCGTGAGGATCCGCAACTACTGAAGCCAGCTGGGCACCTTCTCCCTGAACGAAAACGCCGTATCTGGCAAATGCCTCAGACTGTTCAAGCCCTTTTATTCCGCCTTCAACAGCAAGACAGTCAGGCATAAAGCTGCTGCCGGTACAATTAATTCCGTCACGCTTAAGGCTTGCTTCAAGCTCTTTGCCGGAAACCCTGTCAGGATTGAACCTTATCGTAACAGGCGCAGGTTTCAGGAAAGCTTCTCCTATCTCAAATGCTCTGGACTTCCCGTAATCTTTCTTCAAGATTCCGTAGATCTCAGGCTTGAGCGACACCCTTATACCTGGCTTATACTGTTCAAGATACTTCTTTGCCTCAGGTGCACCGCAGTATTTGCGAAGAACCGCGTTGACATAACCGGCAGCTTTGGCGTTATACTTTTTCGCTATCTCCACTGAGCTGTCACATACCGCGTATTCCGGAATGTTGTTTCCGAACTGCAGCTGCCAGACAGCCATTCTTATCAGAGTTCTTGAGACAGGATCCATCTCTTCCGGTACTTCCTTCGTGATGTGTCTCACAAGAAAATCTATTGTAAAAGAATATGTCAAGGTTCCGTAGAGCATCGCACGGACAAAATCAAGTGATTTATTGTATGACGCCGCAATCCTGTCCGCTTTCTTGATAACAAGATTTGAGAAAGCATCTTCTTCATACACTTCGAAAAGCATAAGAAAACAGAGTTCCCTGTCATTTCCGTCCTCAATCAGCTTCTCTATATCCTTCTTCTTGAATTTAACGTCAATACCCATAAATTCCTCCAATCAAAGGCTCTGTCCGATTTTATAATTATGCGCGCAATCAGCGGCGGAAAGTCTCTTTCCGCCTTCATTCTGTATAATATTCAGTTTGAGATATCCTTTACCGCACTTAACAATCAAATCCGACTTCTGTGCTTTCACAACGGTTCCCGGCAGATACTGTTCTGTATCGCAGTCATCAAAAGAAACGACTTCTGAGTCATAAATCTTTATTTTCTTGCCGTCAACCATCGTACAGGCACCGGGCCATGAGCTCAAAGCCCTTACCCTGTTATGTATCGCAACGGCATCCTCATTCCAGCTGAACATGCCTTCCGAAGGATCAATAGGTGGACACACGCTTGCCTTCCCACTGTCCTGCTTTACAGAAGTGACATTCCCTTCAATATAATCCGGAAGCATCTCTATAAGGAGTTCCGATCCGGCCTTTGCAAGCTCTGACATCAACTCCGGAGTATGAACATTAGGTGATATGGGAACTTCTACAGAACAGAGAATATCCCCGGTGTCCATTCCCGCATCCATCTTCATAATCGTAACACCGGTGACATCGTCGCCTTCAAGTATGGCTCGCTGAACAGGCGCAGCACCTCTTCTTCGCGGTAAAAGACTTCCGTGACAATTGATGCAGCCCAGACGCGGTATATCAAGAATATTCTGCGGGAGAATCTTCCCGTATGCTGCGGTGACAATCAGATCCGGTGCGCTTTCCGTGATTGTGCGCAGTGCGTCGTCTCCGCGAAGAGAAGAAGGCTGATAGCAGTCAATTCCCGTTTCTTCCGACAATATCTTTACCGGCGGACTCGTGAGAATATGTTTCCTTCCGACTGGCTTATCCGGCTGACATACGGTCATCACCACATTGTAGCCGGCTGAAATAAGATGTGAAAGACAAACAGAAGCAAACTCCGGTGTCCCCATAAAAACGATTCTGATATCACTCGGGTTAATCAATTTCATTCCTCTTCTGTTTTGTATACCTTGCCGTCAACGGATTTATCTATAAACAACACTCCGTCCAGATGGTCATATTCGTGACAGATGCAGCGTGCAAGAATATCCGTAGCTTCCAAAGTGAATTCTTTACCTTCACGATCGAGTGCCTTGGCTATGATGTGGCTCGGTCTGTCGACATCACAGGTCTTTCCCGGGACAGAAAGACATCCCTCACCGCCGATCTGTGAACCTGACATTTCAATAATCTCAGGATTAATAAATTCTATCTTACCGTGTTCATCTCCGACATCAACAATAAACACACGCCTCAAAACGCCGACCTGGGGGGCAGCGATGCCTATCCCACGGTTCTCGTAATACATAGTATCTGCGAGATCATCCAGCAGTTTAATAATTCTTGGTGTAATCTCATCGACCGCACGTGACTTCTTTCGAAGCTGCGGATCGCCTTCCAAAACAAGATTTCTCAACGCCATATAACAATCCTCCGGCACAATGCCGCTTATTTATCCACAACCATTATAGATTTTTAACTGCCTATCGGCAAGTTTCCGGGTGTTTAGTCCTTATAAGCGCCTCCGCGTCAATCTTGCCTATGGCTGTCCGCGGCAATTCCTCAAGAATCATATAACTTCTGGGAAGCTGATATCTCGAAACACTGAGCTTCAGGTCATTCTTTATGCTCTTCAATGCTTCGTCCTCTTCGCCTCTCTTTATTACCGAATAATCGAAAACAATAAACGCTTTCACTATCTCGCCGCGCATTCTGTCAGGAATCCCTGTCACACAACATTCAAGGACACTCTCATGAGCACTGATAACGTCTTCAAGTACACCGGGATAAATATTGTATCCGTTAGAAATTATCATCCGCTTTATTCTGGAGTCAAAATAAACAAGGCCGTCATCGCCGATGTGACCGCAGTCGCCTGTATGAAGCCAGACGTTTCCGTCATTATCTCGCTCAAGAGCATTGTCACTCTCTTCCGGCTCATTGAGATAACCCAGCATTACAGCCGGTCCGCAGATTAGAATCTCACCTGATTCTCCGTTCACAAGCTCCTCATTACTGTCAATACCAACTATACGGAATCTTGTATCTTTATAGACACTTCCGATGCAGTTGTCTTTGGCACAGTGCTCAGGAACAAGACAGACACCGGACAGGCATTCGGTAAGGCCATAGCCCTGACGTATGGTTGTTCTCGAGCCGTGTGACACAAGAAGTTCATTAAAACTGCGCATAATGTCGTTAGGAAGTCTGTCTCCGCCGGAGATTACGAGCTTTACAAAGCTCATATCGCAGTTTTTGCTTACACCCGCAATCATCGCACCGAAAATCGCCGGAACACCGGCAAGAATCTCCGGCTTGTACCTGTTAATAAGCGCATCTATGGACTTCATTTTAAAAGTCGGCATCAGAATTGTAGTACCGCCAAACATAAGGACGGTATGCACTCCGACTCCTAGTCCAAAACCGTGAAACACAGGGAGAATCTCGAGCATCTTATCGCCGGCCTTAAGGCACCCGCAGCTGTCTATCGCCTCATCCGCACTTGCATTGAAATTTCTTGAACTTAGCAAAACGCCTTTGGGTTTGCCAGTTGTTCCTCCGGTATAAAGAACCGCACAAGGCTCATCAGGCTTACTGAACTCAATATCTTTTACCTGCTTCACTGCCGCCTTGTCAGCATGGGCAATAAAATCACGATAGGTCTCAAAGCCTTCCGGCATACTATTCTTAGTCTTTGTACGAATTTTATAACCGAGTTTTGATAATGCCGGAAGAGATTCACTTGCGCTGACAATAAACACTTTCTCGACAAACTGAGATATAAATCCTATGTTTGGTGCAAGTGCTTCAAACGCAAAAACAATTCTTGCCTCAGACTGTCTGATGTAATTCTCAAGCTCATGCACGGATGAAAGCGGATGAATCATATCACAGATCGCCCCGATTCTGTTAGAAGCATAAAACAGTATAACAGCTTGAGGAATATTTGGCAGAATTACCGATATATGATCGCCGCGACCGACATTGAGTGAATGAAGCGCAGCCGCACACTTGTCTATACTCTTAAGCAAACAGGAATAAGTCATCTTTCTTCCGTAATAATTTACAGCGATACCGGAACCGTACTTCTTTTTGCTGTTTGCAATAACTTCGTATATTGAACAGTCCGGGATATCTGCTTCAGAATCACTCATATCAGAAATCCCATGAATTTACGTAGCGGTACTGTTCATCGGTAAGCTTGTCAATGCTGATTCTCTTTGTCTCAAGCAGAATCTCCGCAACACGGTTATCAATAACTTCAGGAGTCTGATAAACATCTATCGGAAGCTTCTGTGGCTGGGAAGCAATATATCTTGCAGACTGCGCCTGAAGCGCAAAACTCATATCCATAATCTCAACGGGATGTCCGTCACCAGCTGCAAGATTTACAAGCCTTCCTTCCGCAAGAATGCAGATGGTATTGCCGTTTGACAGCTTATAACCAATAACATTCTTCCGAAGTTCGGATTCATCCACAGCGATGCCCTTAAGCTGAGCAACGTTCACTTCACAGTCGAAATGTCCGGCATTACAGCAGATTGCACCGTCTTTCATAAGGTTAAAATGACGTCCTACAATAACATCCTTGCATCCCGTAACAGTGACAAAAACATCTCCGACCACAGCCGCCTGATCCATAGTCATAACGTCATAGCCTTCCATTATGGCTTCACATGCCTTTACAGGATCTATCTCAGTTACGACCACCTTTGCACCGAGACCTTTTGCCCTCATCGCGACGCCTCTTCCGCACATTCCGAATCCGGCGACAACAACAGTCTTTCCTGCAACAACAAGATTAGTCGTCGCCATTATTGCAGTCCATACAGATTGGCCTGTACCGAATCTGTTGTCGAACAGATGCTTGCATCTGGCATCATTTACGGCAACAACCGGGTATGCAAGCTGATTCTGCTTCTTAAGAATTTCCAGTCTGTGAACTCCTGTTGTAGTCTCCTCACATCCGCCAAGAATATTAGGAACGAGATAATTCATATCAGAGTGCAGCAGCATTGCAAAGTCACCGCCGTCATCAATTACAATATCAGGACCGAAAGACAATGCCATCTTAAGATGATTGATGTAGTGCTCTTCATCATCTCCGTGTACCGTGTAGACATGCATTCCGGATTCAGCAAGTGCCGCAGCAACATCATCCTGAGTAGACAACGGATTGCATCCGGTAAGTGCAACATCAGCACCGCCTCTCGCAAGAGCCCTTGCAAGACACGCCGTTTTTGCTTCTACGTGAACAGAAACGGATATCTTAAGCCCTTTGAACGGCTGCTCATCAATCAGTTCACGTTCGATTGCACGGAGAACCGGCATATTGCGATATGCCCATTCAATCTTCTCCATACCGTAAGGTGCAAGCTTTATATCCTTAATATCGTATTCCGGAATATCCATAATCATTTTTCTCCTTATATGTTGGCTATAAATCCTTCCACAAGACTGCAGCTCTCACCTGAAGCTTCGGACGCCATTGCGAGCACTTCCGCTTCAGACAACTTGTTTGAAGACATTCCTGCGGCCATGTTTGTGATACACGAGAATGCGGCTACACGAATTCCCATATGACTTGCTGTGATGGCTTCGGGTACGGTAGACATTCCAACGCACGAAGCACCGAGAGTTCTGAGAGCTCTTATCTCGGCCGGTGTCTCATACTGCGGCCCTTTGCTGTATGCATATACACCCCGCTTGAGATTAATGCCGCGTTCCTTAGCAACTTTATCCATAATATCCAGATACTCTCTGTCATAAACAAAGCTCTGATCCGGAAATCTGACGCCGAATCTGTCAGGGTTAGGTCCGCGCAATGCCGGCTCCGCGAAAAAAGAAAGGTGATCTTCCACGGCAACAAGTTCCGGCGGAACCATGTCTTCGCAAATACCGCCGGCCGCATTGGTAAGCAACATTGTCTTCACTCCGATGACGCCCATAACCCTAACATAAAATGTAACTTCATCAAGGCTGTATCCCTCATAATAATGGAATCTTCCGCTCATCATGAAAACATTCCTGTCAGCGAGTCTTCCGGCAATCAGTTTTCCGGCATGTCCGGGAGCTGTAGATACAGGGAATCCCGGTATGTCAGAATACTTGATTTCCTTAACAATACTGCACGAATCCGTAAGAGGTCCAAGGCCGGAACCAAGGACTATAAGGATGCTCGGAGAAGACTCAAACAGACCTGCAATGCAGCTCTTGATGTAATCAGCAGCTTTATCAATCTGTCTGTAATACTCACCGTTATCCCTGATCATATAATCACTTCCTACCGCAGCAATCCTTATACTTCTTACCGGAACCGCAGGGGCAAAGGTCATTTCTTCCCACCTTATCAGGATCTCTCCTTACTGGCTGTGCCGGAGCACTGTTTGCGGCTGTCCCTTCAATAGGCTTTGAAACCGAGCGAGCCGTGACTTCACTTGCGTGACCTTCACTTGTAACTCTTGCAGTCGGCTGAGCTTCTACCCGGTGTTCTTCCGAGAACTGAACTCTCATTATAAACTTGACGGCATCGTTCTGGATTGCTTCGTTCATCTCATCAAACATTGCAGAGCCTTCAAGCTTGTACTCAACTACAGGGTCATGCTGTCCTATACTCCTCATTCTTATTGACTGAGACAGCTGATCAAGGGCATCAATATGATCCATCCACTTTAAATCAACGGTTCTGAGCATAATCTGTCTCTCAGCTTCGCGGAAAATAACGGTTGATATCTTCTCTTCCTTGGCTGCAAGAACTCCCTTTGCCTGCTCTGTAATCGTCGCTACAAGCTCATCTACAGAAGGCATAACCTCATCATCTTTCTTTATAAGCTTTATAATATCGAGCTCTCCGTAAATATCCTCCAGCTGCATGCCGAGAGCATAACGCTCCGAGCCTGACACAACTCCGTCAAGAGCGTAATTATTTACAACCCGAACAGCGACCTTCTCAATCATGTTAAGGAAAATATCATGAACATCCTCGCCGTCGATGATTCTTCTTCGCTGCTCATATGTAATGGTTCTCTGAATATTGTTGACATCATCGTACTCAATGACATTCTTACGCGCTGAGAAATGCATCGCCTCAAGCTTCTTCTGTGAACTGTCAATAAGTCTCGCAAGAGTCTTGACCTGAATCTCCATGCTCTCATCAATTCCAAGACTGTCTGCTATGGCAGTTACCTTGTCGCCGCCGAAAATTCTCAGGAGGTCGTCCTCAAGAGACAGGAAGAACTTTGATCTTCCTGGATCTCCCTGACGTCCGGAACGTCCCTTGAGCTGATTATCAATACGTCTTGATTCGTGTCTCTCTGTACCTACGATAAACAAGCCGCCGGCCGCCTTTACTTCCTCTGCTTCGGCATTAAGACCTTCCTGAATGTCAGCCTTGAGAGCAGCAAACTTGCTTCTTGCTTCAAGAAGAACCTCATCTTCAGTCTCATTGTGTGCGTCAGCCTGTTCAATAAGCTCGTCGCTGTAGCCCTGCTTTCTCATCTCCTGCTTAGCGAGGAATTCAGAGTTACCTCCGAGAATGATATCGGTACCACGGCCTGCCATGTTGGTCGCAATTGTAACAGCGCCCTTGCGTCCGGCCTGCGCAACAATCTCAGCCTCACGCATATGATTCTTTGCATTCAATACGTTATGCTTGATTCCGTATTTTGAGAATATTCTTGACAGGAGCTCGGATCTGTCGACGTTTACTGTACCTACAAGTACAGGCTGTCCTTTGTCGTTAGCTTCCTTGACCACTTTAAGAATAGCCGAATATTTTCCGTTCTCTGTCTTAAATACAGCATCGCAGTCATCTTCTCTGATTACAGGCATATTCGTAGGAATCTGAATAACATCAAGATTATATATCTGACGGAACTCGGCTTCCTCGGTATATGCGGTACCGGTCATACCTGAAAGTTTATTGTACATACGGAAGAAATTCTGGAATGTAATTGTCGCAAGTGTCTTGTTCTCGCTTGCAACCTTTACACCTTCCTTGGCCTCTATAGCCTGGTGAAGTCCATCACTGAAACGTCTGCCCGGCATAAGTCTTCCGGTAAAGTCATCAACAATTATTACTTCACCTTCCTGAACGATATACTGCTGATCTTTCTTGAAGTTTCCGTTAGCCTTTAGAGCATTGTTAATGTAGTGCTGAAGGTCAAAGTTGTCAGCATCTGACAGATTCTCGACTCCGAAAAACTTCTCTGCCTTGGCAATACCGTTTGCAGTAAGAACTGAAGTCTTGGCCTTCTCATCAATAACATAATCAGCGTCCCCGACAATGTCGTCCATATCAACCTTGTCATCTGTCTCGACAACAACATATTCCTTCAGATTCTTAACAAACGAATCAGCTCTCATGTAAAGCTCTGATGATTCTACGCCCCTGCCGGAAATAATAAGCGGCGTTCTCGCTTCATCGATAAGTATCGAGTCAACCTCATCGACAATGGCATAATTAAGGTCACGCTGAACAATCTGTTCCTTGCGGGTAACCATGTTATCACGAAGATAATCGAAACCGAATTCGTTGTTTGTACCATAGACAATGTCGCAGGCATACATAGCCTGTCGGTCTTTGTTGGGGACATCATGAATGATGAGGCCTACAGACATACCGAGGAAACGATAAATCTTTCCCATCCACTCAGAGTCACGTTTTGCGAGATAGTCGTTTACCGTTACAACGTGCACACCGTCACCGGTAAGTGCGTTCAGGTATACAGGCATTGTTGCGACGAGCGTCTTACCTTCACCTGTCTTCATTTCTGCTATTCTGCCCTGATGAAGAATGATACCGCCGATAACCTGGACTCTGTAAGGCTTCATGCCAAGTACTCGCCATGATGCTTCTCTTACAGTTGCAAAAGCTTCAGGCAGAAGCATATCGAGTGTCTCTCCTGCTTCGAGTCTGTTCTTGAATTCCTGTGTCTTTCCTTCAAGTTCTGAATCTGTAAGGTTGGAAAACTCCTCCTCATACATAAACACTTTGTCGACCTGCGACTTGATTCTCTTGAGCTCTCTGTCACTGTGTGTGCCGAATATACCCATTGATTTTTACTCCTCTGTTTCTTTTTTATTTTCCGCCATCTCTTCGAGGCGCTTCAAAGCGGTTCTATAACCACCTTCTGTTTTCTGGTAACAACGCTTTACGCGTGAAATTGTAGCCGAACTGATCTTTGTGTCATTCCTTGGTTTCCCCTTAACTCTTCCTATGTGGTGCTCGTAATCGGAACAGCAAACGGCTCCGGGAATACTGTCAGAAGATGAAGCTCCGGGATTGTCAGGCTTGGACATCTCATTGATTATGTCCTCGTAGCTCTTGCCCTGTTCAATTCTTCTTACAATCTTCCACCTTCCGAGAAAAGAGTGCAGTTCATTAACGGAGCAAAGATCAGCGAAAAACATATTAAGTTCCCTGGGATTCTTCATTGTAAGAATAGCATCATACAAGTCTGTCAATTCAGGAAGATCTTCTTCATTAAATGAAGGCGCATCTATTTTATCTAACATACTCCCACCTTTTTCTGTCAAATCATTGAACTGCATCACTTAGAAAGTTGAAAAGAGGATTAGCATAGCCCATATACACAATCACAATCAGTGCAGTTACGAAGAGTATTGTCATAATCGCTGTCAGACACCTGAAGAAGAACAGATTGCTCTTTGCTTCACGAAGAGTATCACCTATTGATAATGACGATTTCTTGTCCGTCTTGATTGTTGAATTCGCAAGGTTGGGTCGCCTTACGGAGTTAACGTGTTTCAAATATGCATACCTCCAAAAATCACCATACAATATTAACGCATTATGTATTTTAATACAACAAACCCAAAATCGCTATTTATTATTTATTCTAATGGGAATATTTATCGGAAGTGCCGTATTCCTGAACATTCAGCGTAACCCCGCGAGAGCTTGCGTAGCCTGCAGCACTGTCAAGTGCCGCTCTGGCGGAATCAGGAGAATTACCGGGAATAATTACCGTAAGATTGCGCGAAGATACAGGCCCTGCAGAATAATTCCGCCCGTCTATTCTGACACTCGTACTCTCAAATTCGGCCAGGTCATCTATATGTTCATATACTGATTCCGTGATACCGGCAGAAGACTGGTACGTCGGAGCCGTCAGATCCATACTTACAAGAGATGTCGCCTCTCCTGCTGAATAAGAATCAATAACCGGAAAAGTCTTTGGAAGATTGCTTCCGTAAATTTCCCTGAAGCTGTCTCCTCTGTCAAAATTGTTCTTTTCCCAGATATCACCGGAATCGTCAGGACTTTGGGCAGCATTGAAGAACATATCGTTCGAGCCGTACACGGGGATAACGTCATAGACACAGCGACCGATGTGTCCTACCATAGTAACAATGGAATACTCTACATATACCCCGATACAATTGTTGTCTCTGTCATATTCAAGGGACACGTCAATGACATCCGGAAGAAAAAAATCCGAGCCTCCGTTATGCTCAACATAATAATCAGAAATATCGTCGGCGATATGTCCGCCATAGATTTCTTCGCTGACAAGCATCTCAACTGAATATCCGCCTGCGATGTCAGCTCCTGTCATAATCTGAGCAACAGTGCTTATTACCTTCGAAGAATCACTGTTATCTATTCCAAGATCCGGAAAAGCATTTATCGCCGTAGACATATAATCCGATGCCGTAACCGATAACGGCATAACCAGAGTATTCTTCTCACAGACCTGCGCCGCAGCCCTCTTTATGATTATATCTGTGCGGTAGAAGTTCACTATACTTGCTATCGAAGCTATAAAAACAATAGCGATGCTGAAAGTTACAGCCGTCTCAAGTGTTATTGAGCCCCTCGAACTGAATGACATTCTATCCCTCCCGGTTATACATCGTATAGCCTTTGTCTATGCTGTAATCTATCCCGTTAATATCCGCCTGCATATTAATCCGGGTGTACATCTGACCGTAATCGCGTCTGAGAACTGTTATAATTCTGTTCATCATCTTGTCATCAGGGACAAAAAGCATAAAAGCAAAAATGAAATCCCTGTATCCAAGACTTATTGCTCCGACGTTCTCAAACTCAAGCAATGTAAATTCTTCGCCATTAAGCACATCAATCAGTGTTTTTACGCTTTCTGCCGCCGCTTTAATTACAATCATAACCGTTGTCAGTATCTCAGGGTCAATAACGACTGTACCGCACGAGACAACGCCAATGATGGCTGAGATTGCGGCAGAAACACCGTCAAGAACGGCTCTAAGCTCCTCATCTGCAAAATCATTGATAATATTCTTCGTAAAAACCGTAGCATAAATCATCATCGCAATAAAAACAGTTCCGCCGGGACCGGATAGGCCTGTCAGAATATACTCCGAGTCAGAATTGTTGCTTCCGTGAATCTCACTGAAACCGGTACCGTTTATCGTTGAATCACAGTCATTAGACAGATTGCAGTCAAAATTATAAGCAGCATAATGTGCGCACAGCGGGTGAAACGCAACCGTCATAACATCATCACTTATATCGGATTTGATATTAATAAAGCTGTCAAGACAGTTAAGTACACTGCCAAAGTCCGTTATGTCAATTCCGATATTCAGACTCTCAAGATCATTATCGGCATTCACGACTGACTCCTGATAAGCTGAACAGTCATTCGCCTCGTCACAATACTCATCGCCGTTAAATGCCTTATCCGTATCAGCAGCAGTATTTATAAGTCCGTCAACAGTCGACGCACCTGACAGAATGTTCTGAACATATCCCGCGCTGTCACTTGAAGTAATGTCTTTTATCGCATCGCATACCCCGATCTGATCAAGAGAATCAATCATTCCGGACAGACAGTCAATTAATTCGGAAAATAGAATCCCGCTGCTTCTGTACGAGTAATACCCGGATATCGCCGCCCTTAAATCGTCGGTACTTATAGGTTCGACCCCGAAAGCTTCAATTCTGTCGCCTTCTTCATAACCGTTGGCTTCGATAACTCTGCGGAAAATATCGTCATTGACTGAGTCTTCAAAGAAAGCATATATACCGTAAACGTTAAACAGCTGTCTGTTATAATCGCTCAGTATACACTCGGTCTGTGCTTTGATTGCCTGATTAACTGTCATCTGATAGTTAAGATTCCAGACAAAAACAAGAAATGTACACTCAACCAGAACGAGTGCAGACAGAACGATACCAAGGAATACCGTGGTCGTTCCGTGTCTGCTTCTTACGCTGTAATGCTTATGTACAAGTAACGGATTACTCATCTGTATCACCTGCTTCCGAATCAGCAGCAGAACTCACCGAACCGTAAACAATCCGATAGTTATCAGACAATCCGGACAGATAAGTACAAAGCTTCTCTGCAGAGGCATCGTATACAGTTAATCCGTCAAGCTCAGATGTCGCAAGAAGCCCGCTGTCGCTCAGATATATCTGTGTCTCAGCGCTTCCGTCTCTGGCAGCTTCCAAAGAATTTATCGCGAGTTCTTCAGTTCCGGTAATGAGAAAAGTAAGAAATGTTAGAACTGCCGTAAAGACTATTGCAGTTTCAAGTGTTGACATAAGACTACCTCCCTTGATGAATGTAACCTTATGATACAATGCAAAGGATGCTCGAAATTCCTACAAAAAACTACAAAAAACTACAAAAACGGCACCCGTTAAAGGTGCCGTAGATGTATCAATATAACCTGAATATCCGTCTGTCTGAACGGGAAATATCAGTTACTGCCTGAGTTTGGCATTGAGTTTGGTCTCAAGCCTGCCGATAACATTTGCAACATCGCCCTTGATATCGTCGTCAGACAGCGTCTTTTCATCGGACCTGAACAGAAGCGAAATTGCAACCGACTTAATGCCGATTCCAAGCTTATCATCCTGGTAAACATCGAAAAAGCTTACATCGCAAAGATACTTGCCGCCGGCAGACCTCGCGGTCTTCATAATGTCGGCAACCGTTATATCCTTGGAGCAGATAACCGCAAGGTCTCTTGTAATACCCGGGAACTTAGGCAGCTGTCTGTATACCCTGAGCGTCTTCGCGGCATTAATCAGCGCTTTGACTTCAATATCAAAAACACAGGTGTCTTCCGGCGCATCAAAATTTCCGGCAACATCAGGATGAATAACCCCGATAACACCGACCTTCTTACCGTTGACAATCAGTGAAGCAGTGCGTCCCGGGTGGAATGTCGGATTGTCGGTAAGCGGTTCAAAACCGTACGACTTAATTCCCAGAACCTTCATAAGCTCTTCGACAGAAGCTTTTACACTGTAGAAATTTTTCGCGCCGTCGCCTTCTCCGTATGCGAAGCCTGACAGCATTCTCCGCTCTTCAGGGAGTTCAAAACAGTCATCGGAAGGCAGATATATATATGCCACTTCGAAAACCTTTGCTCTTGCGACACCCCTGCTGAAGTTACGTGCTGCGATTTTGACAATCGACGGAAGCATCGAAGTTCTCATTACGGAAGTATCATCTCCCAAAGGATTGGTAATCTTCAGCTGTTTTCTCAGCGGACTGTCCTTGGAAACCAGCAGGCTGTCCATATCTGAAGGTGACTCAAAAGAATAAGTTATCGCTTCATAAAAACCGTTATAAACCAATGTATTGCAGATTTTCTCAACCAGTTGCTGCTGAGTTGTCCTGCCGCCGAGTGTCGTCTGCTTGCCTGACAAAAGTGTCGGAACGATTCTGTTATAACCGTAAAATCTGGCGATTTCTTCAGATATATCAGCCTCGCCTTCGAGGTCAGGTCTATATGTAGGCGGAACAATTGTCTCTACACCATTCTCACTTACTATATCGCATCCAAGCAGCTTAAGCGTCGAACGCATAAAAGCATCATCTGCATCTATACCTATGAAACTGTTTATTCTGTCCGGTCTGTACGGAATATGGCTTACTTGCCTTTTGGTGGGATAGCAGTCAACCGCGCCGTCAGATACCTTGCCGCAGCCCAGAAGCTCGACTAACTCACAAGCTCTGTCAAGCGCCCTCATGGCATTCTCGGGGTCAAGTCCCTTCTCGTATCTCGAGGATGACTCAGTGCGAAGACCGTTCTTTATGGCGGTTCTGCGTACAGAAACGCCGTTAAATACAGCGGACTCGAAAAGTATCTGCCTTGTGTCACTCAGGACCTCAGAGTTCTCGCCGCCCATAACACCGGCAAGTGCACATGCCTTCTTCTCATCGGCAATGACAAGCATGCTTGAATCGAGTGTATGATCAGTTCCGTCAAGAGTCTTTATCACTTCACCGTCTTCGGCTCTCCTCACGATAATGTGATTATTACTGATATAATTAAGGTCAAAAGCATGCATCGGCTGACCGAGTTCGATGCAGACATAATTCGTTATATCAACTATATTGTTTATTGGCCGCATTCCGGCCGCTGTAAGCTTGTCACACATCCATGCAGGTGAAGGACCGATTTTGACGTCCTCTACAACTCTGCATGTGTATCGGTAACAGAGGTCAGCCGCTTTGACATCAACCTTGATCATGTCAGATGTTTTGAGCTTACCCTCACCGTTAACCTTAGGCATAACCGGTCTGAAAGGCTTTCCGAGAGTAATTGCCGCCTCGCGTCCGAGTCCCTCTATAGAGAAACAGTCCGGACGGTTCGATGTAATCTCGAAATCTATCGTTGTGTTACCGAGTCCCAAAATATCCTTGATGTCAACACCAAGGGGCGTATCCTTCGGCATATTCCAGAGTCCGTATTCATCCGCACCCTCATGGCCCTCCGGAGCAACGCCAAGTTCGTCGATTGCGCAGCACATTCCGCAGCTCTCGACACCTCTCAGTTTGCCCTTCTTAATATGAACATCACCCGGCAGACGCGCTCCGATTACCGCAACCGGACAGATCATTCCTTCGTATACATTCGGCGCGCCGCAGACTATCTGCAGATCGTGACCGAACTCGTCTCTTCCGGTATCAACCCTTAATACATGTAAATGGTCAGAATCCGGGTGTTCTGCGACCGAGAGAATTTTACCTGTGTAAACACCGCTCAGAGTGTCTTCTGCAGAAATAATCTCTTCAACCTTTGAACCCGTCATGGTCATGGCATCCGCCAGAGCTTTGGGTTCAACATCAATATCCGTAAAATCTTTAAGCCAGATTATAGGAGCTTTCATAATATTTGCCTCCTCAACTTACTTGAACTGTTCTAAGAATCTGACATCGTTCTCGTAAAGAAGCCTTATGTCATCAATTCCGTAACGTCCCATGGCGGTTCTCTCGACACCTATGCCGAAAGCAAAACCGCTGTATACCTCAGGATCAATTCCGCAGTTGGAAAGAACCTCTGGGTGTACCATTCCTGCTCCGAGAACTTCAATCCAGCCCTCGTTCTTGCAGACACGGCAACCTCTTCCACCGCATGACCAGCATGTCAGGTCGACTTCTACAGAAGGCTCTGTAAACGGGAAATGGTGAGGTCTGAGCCTTATCTCGGTCTTCTCACCGAAAAGCTTTTTCGCGAAAAGCCTGAGAGAACCAACAAGGTCGCCCATAGTTACGCCCTTGTCCACAACAAGACCTTCTATCTGATGGAATACCGGAGAATGCGTAGCATCAAGCGCATCAGACCTGTATACCTTACCCGGGCATATGACCTTAAGAGGCGGCTTCTGCTTCTCCATAATACGGATCTGCATGCCGGAAGTCTGAGTTCTCAGAAGAACCTTGTCATTAAAGTAAAAAGTATCCTGTGTATCTCTGGCAGGATGTCCCTCAGGTATTCTGAGAAGCTCGAAGTTATACTTGTCAAGCTCGACTTCAGGACCTTCGGCTATTGAATAACCAAGGCCGAGAAATATATCAAGTATCTCATTTATGGCCATATTGAGCGGGTGACGGCTTCCGGCACCGGGAATATCCGAAGGAATTGTAACATCAATGACTTCACGCTTAAGTTTGTGAGATTTCTCTTCTTCCTTAACCTTCATAGCTATGTCGGCAAGTTTGTTCTCCATATGAGTACGAACTTCATTCGCAGCTTTTCCGATAACCGGCCGTTCTTCGGCAGACAGTCCGCCCATTTCCCTCAGAACTGAAGTAAGTTTTCCTTTCTTTCCAAGGAAAGAGACTCGCAACTGCTCCGCAGAAGCAGAGTCCTTAACCATTTCCATTGCCTTATCGAAATCTTCGCGGATTCCGTTAAGGGACTCTCTCATATCACTCATAAAAACCTCCCAGAAGGGTAATTTATAACATAACAAACAAGTGCCTCTCAGCACAATCTGCAATATTTTAGCATAATATTAAAAGAATGGGCGCAAAATTACAAAGTATTAATTGAAATACGGATTATTCTCAAGCTCTGATTCAATCGTTGACTCAGGTCCGTGACCGGGATACAGCTTCAGCGACTTATCAAAGCCCTTAATGAGTTCTATCGATGATTTCATATCTTTCCACGATCCGCCTGTCATGTCCGTTCGGCCTATCGAGCCTTTGAACACCGTGTCTCCTGTAAAAAGGGCTTTCTCACCGGACGAGTCTCCGGATACAAGTATGCTGCACGAACCTTTGGTATGTCCCGGTGTCTCGTACACCTTTGCGCCCAGCCTTCCGAGACCTGTCAGCGTTCTAATATCCGTAAATTCAAAGCCGAAGGAAAGATCCAGACCATTAAGCACAGAACAGTTGGAAGTTGAAGAAGACAAGAGCGGTCTGTCTTCCGGACTCATATAAACTGCGACATCATGAGCTGACGCCAGATATTGAGAAATACACATAATGTGATCAAAATGACCGTGAGTAATCACAATGGCGCGCAGACAGCTTAAATCAAACCGGAAATAAGAAGCCGCAACCTCGTAAGCAACAGACGGGTCAACAATAAAAATATCGTCACCGTCAGCAATTATATACATATTTGAAGAGAGAGGACCGAACGGAACAGTAACAACCTTCATCTATATCCTCACATCTGATCAGACAACATCGCCCGCGTCTTCGTTCTTCCATTGACGGTAATCAAGAGCTCCTGCGTCAATCGCTGTGATAAGCACCTCGGCAGACGCAATGTTGGTGGCATAAGGAATAGTATTCTGGTCACACACATCGAGAAGATGACCCGGATTGGATCCTTCCTTTATTCTGCCGTCTCTCAAGTAAATAACGCAATCTATTCCGTCAAATTCAGCTCTTGAAGCAAGCTGCTCAAATCCGCTTGAATAATCAACGGAGAGTCCGGATACGTCGAGTTCGGCGGAAGCCTTCAATAACTTGGCGGTGTTATATATAGAAATCAGCTGGTGCTTCTCAAGCAGTGCTTTATAAGCAATACAAAAATTGACAAGAAGCTCTGTCTTTCTGTTGTCAGCCATTAAAACAATCTTCATCTACAATACCCCATTAAAATTTTATTAGTAAGTTTAACCCAGTTTCGATTACGAAACAATTTATCTTTCTTACAAAAGAACTACAACAAAATATACATTTTGACCATTAGCCGGCCGTATCATCTGTGGCGGATGAAGGCTCAACATCCGGAAGATAGTCGCCGACAATAGGATAATTGTCGTAAAGAGATACGGAAGAATCATACTGCGAACCAAAATAAGCGGCAAGGAGCTTTTTTGCGATTACGATAGTTGAGGCACCCCACTCGCCTTTTTCTACAACAAGTGCAATTGCTACCTGAGGGTTATCCGCGGGTGCGTAACATATAAACAGACCGTTTGAATATTCCTTGCGGATCTCCTCATATCCGGTCTCCGCCGTACCCGTCTTGCATACTATATCTATCGGGAAGTTTGCGAACTGAGCCTGAGCGGTACTGTCCCATGAACTTGTTCCTGTTACAACACAGCGCATAGCGGTTCTGACTGCATTGATGCTGCTGTCCGAGATACCGAGATCGACAGATTCTGTCTGTCCCTTGTAAAGAACTGACCCGTCGCTTCCGACAACGCTGTCAATAACATAAGGTGTCACAAGTTTATTGGTCGCAATTCCGGCAGTGTATCTGCAAAGCTGCAAAATAGTAAAGCAGTCATCAAACTGACCGATTGCAGCCTGCGCTGTATTTGACGGAAACCATGTCTTGTCATACTCCGACTCATGTAAAAGCCTCTTGGTCTCGCGGCTTGACATGACTCCGGATATCTCGCCGGGAAGATCTATACCGGTCTTTACTCCGAGTCCGAAACGGTTTGCCATCTCTGATATATTGTCGATTCCCGTGTCAACACCGAGCAGCATAAAATAGATATTGCACGAAGTGGCCATGGCACTGTTCAGATTGAGCGGGCCATGTCCGGAATCAGGAAACTCAAGGCATCTGAATATCCATCCGCCGATATCTATAGGGCTCGTGCAGATGCGGGTATTGGAATTTGGGGTAATTGTGCCGTGCTCAAGCCCTGCGAGCGCGGTTATCGGCTTGAAGGTCGAACCCGGCGCGTACATTGACATAAATGCCCTGTTCCACAAAGGCAGGTCAGCGGCCGTTATATCCTCATATTCATCAATTCCGAGGTAATATTTGACCTGCTCTGCCGCCTGTTCATCACCATAGTTGGCAAGTATGAAATCATTCGGGTCATAGTTTGGATATGATCCCATCGCCAGCACCGCTCCGGAGTTGACGTTCATCATAACAAAAGCACCGGAGCTCGCAGTGGCATAACCGGTCTGCTCAACAGCTTCTGCAGCCTGAGCTTCGTTGATATAGTCCTTGAGTGCCTCTGTTCCGACTTCCTGGAGATGCGAATCGATTGTAAGGTTCACCGTCGCGCCGGCTTCCGGTTCGACGCCGTAGTCCGAAGAAACATACAGGCCATCTTCGCCCTGCGAAGTCCAGACATTATACGGAGTAATCCCGCTGCTGCCGTGCAGATAACGTTCCATCTGCGATTCAACGCCGGACTTGCCTACCATATCTTCACTTGTATAGCCGAACTGCGACAGGTTGGCAAAAGACTCCTGCGATATTTTGCCTACATAACCGAGAACATGGCAGCTGTAAAGAGCGAGCGGCGAATAGGTGCGCGCATATTCCTTGCCCGCAACTATTCCCATGTAATGGTAATTCTGCTCCTCGAAAATAGATATCAGCTCGTCAGGCACATCTGTAGCTATCTTGACCGGCGTACCCTTGATAAACGACCAGTTATCTTCAAATATCTGATAACGGATTCTCATAATTCTGTATGCTTCATCATCTGAGTAACTGTTGTCTATCCCGTACTTCTGCCTCAGGTAGAGGAAAAAAACCTCAGGATCCGTCTTGACGTAGTTATCGGTAAATGTAACTATGACACCCTGTGAATAATCTTCAAGCGCGAAAAGATTGGTATCAGTCTGCCAGAGTCTGATAGCCTCTTCATCTTTCAGGAACTGCGGCTCCGGGTTCATTACAAAATAAGTGTCAAGATCACTGACCTGGATACAGTTGTACTGGTCAAAAAGGTAGCTGAGCTCAAGACACATTGAATTAAGAGTCGCATCATCGAGATACGCATTGGCTATCATTACGGTATTGTATTCGACATTGGAGGCCATAAGAACTCCGTTGCGGTCATATATGTTTCCTCGCGGTGCATCTGAAACATACTGTCTGGAAATACCAGACGATGCCTCAGAAATCGTGTTCTGATAGTCAGAGAACTGAAGTTTGACGGTCATTGCAAGTATAATGACGCCAAAAATGCAGAACGCCACGGCAAGAACAAGATAACGGCTGCCGAACATACCGAGAAGAGCGCTCAGAAAACCCGAATGTCTGCCAGTGCTGCTTTTCGCGGAGTTGCGGTCAAAAGCTCCGTAATCGTCAATCTTCATATTCGGAGCCATGAACTGTCACCGTAAGCCTTAATTACATCGTCCTTCTTGTCATTTCCACCTCGTCTGTAAGGCCCCATGAACTTGAGAAGGAAAACAATCGGAATTGAAGCAAGGAAATTAAGCATAACCTGAGGAATGATTGAATCGGTAAGACAGCTCATCGGCGTAACATTGTATACTCCGCCTGCCAGAATCTTAATCCAGAAAAATTCCAGAAGATTGCCGATAACTTTGTAGCAGAATGTTAAGAATATGACTGCAAGAAAAGCAAACGGCAGATTTCTGTGCATCTTCTGAGTAAAGAACGAAGATCCGGCGGCACCTGCAAGAAACAGAACAAGTATTCCGAGACCCGCAGTCACCTGAACAGTACCGTCAAGGCTCATAACCGCCGGAGATGCAAACGAATCCCTGATAAGACCCGTGATAATACCGACGACGGCAGCATCTCCGAAGCCAAAGAAATATCCCGTAAGGACAACAAAAACAAATGTCAGGTCAGCTATCTGCCCGTGAAAACTTATTGTTCCGGGGAAAGACACCTGAAAGCACGAAAAAAGCAGTATATATACCAGATAAACTATAATCTTTCGAAAAGGAAACTTACGAAGCATCGCTGTTCACCTCTGATGTTTCTGAAGGCGTGGTCTCATCCGCAGGCGCTGATGCGTCTTCGTTTCCCGAAGCCGTGTCGGTCTCAGACGCATAAGGAATCATTACAAATACATCCTCCAGGTCTCCGATGTTCGCATATGGTCTCAGCGTCGCAGTAACGTCAAGCGGATTGGAATCATCGACAGACACAATAACTCCGACAGGAATTCCTTCCGGAAAGAGTCCGCCGTCGCCTGAAGTAACTATCTCTGTTCCGGGCGCCAGCGCAGCGTTCTCATCAATATCCGTAACCATGCAAAGTCCATCCTGCTTTAAGGAAGCATCCCCGCTGACAAGCAGTGACGCGCTGTTAACCTCATTGGCTTTGCATGAAACAGCAAATCCTTCGTGCAGAAGCGGAAGAACCTTAGAATCATTTGTATCTGTCTCTATGACTCTCCCGACAAGG
Source organism: Mageeibacillus sp. (assembly GCA_022484595.1). Lineage (GTDB taxonomy): Bacteria > Bacillota > Clostridia > Saccharofermentanales > Saccharofermentanaceae > Saccharofermentans. The sequence continues at coordinate 220,102 of JAKVLB010000001.1, forward strand.
TTCATCTCAACATCAACCACAGGATATGACTGACCTTCGCTCAGTACCACGCCGTCAGATTCGCCCGCACCTATACGGATAACGGAGAACCATTCATCTGCTTCTCTGGAAAGTATGGATGCGCCGAAAATATCATAGCTGCTGAAAGTATCGCTGATATGGAAGGCATCCTTAAGTTCTTCATAGCGTATTGCTGCTTCTTCATTCTGCGTGAGCTGATATTTGAGATCAGCTATCTCATTCTGAAGTTCCTGATTCTCCTGCCTGACAGCCATACCGTCAGTAAGCGCCGCCCAGAAATCCGATACTGTCTCACCGGATTTGCGGACAAAACTCTGAACCGGAGACAAAGCTGCCGATACAGGACGCTTGATAAAACCGACAGGACTTCCCGGCACAAGGCTGAGAACCACGCAGGCACAGAGAAGAAGCACCACCATAAGAACAATAAACCATTTTGCTTTAAGGAATTTCTTCAAAACAGCAACACAACCTCGAAAAGATCAGACTTTTCTGCCGCAGCAATTCTTGTACTTCTTGCCGGATCCGCAAGGGCACGGATCATTTCTTCCAACCTTGTTCGAGTGAGCAATGCTGGCGTCGCGGTATTCACGCGTAATCTCCGCAATCTTGGCTTCATCAAGAATGTTCTTCCATGCGGGAAGCTTAAAGAGCCAGTCGGCCTTCGCGTCGCGCATATTGTAATACAGCTTCTCATAATCGATATCAAGCTTTATCGCTGACTCATCTTCAATTGCTTCAAGATCAATATCGTCTGCGTTTCTGAGACTGGATTTGATTCCGTCGATAAAACCGACAAAAATATCCATTGAATCACCTGCAAAACCAAGCTTTATTGCGAGTTCCTTTGCCTTGCCTTCAACAAACTCTGCATTATCCGGATAAGCCTTGAGAATCTGCTCATAAGCATTCTTCTCAAGTGCATAATAGCGGTTGATATACTCTACATAAGTCTGCTGATTGACAGCATCCTCCGAACGGTCCATCCATGTCTTGTAGTAACTCATATTGCCCTCCCTTTAATTAAAGCTTCGCGGCGATCGCCGTTAAGAACTCATCTGTTGTAACTACCTTTTTGTCATCTCTTGCAAGAAGCGGGTTAAGGTCACCGGTAATTATACCCGATTTTATCGTCTCAATTGAGGCTTTTTCGAGTCTGTTTGCAAAATCTTCAAGCTCCGGCAGACTGTCGAGCTGTGCGCGCTTCCTCAAAGCCCCGGACCACGCGTAGAGGGTGGCCATCGGATTTGTCGATGTCTTCTCGCCCTTCAGATACCTGTAATAATGGCGCGTTACAGTTCCGTGTGCCGCCTCATATTCATATATTCCGTCAGGTGATACAAGTACCGAAGTCATCATCGCAAGCGAACCGTTCGCAGAAGCGAGCATATCGCTCATGACGTCTCCGTCATAATTCTTGCATGCCCAGACAAATCCGCCCTCGGAGCGCATGACTCTGGCGACTGCGTCATCAATCAGCGTATAGAAATAGCCTATCTTGCAGTCTTCAAACTTTGCCTTGTATTCTTCCTCATATATCTGTGCGAAAATGTCTTTGAATCTGTGATCATATGTCTTTGAGATAGTATCTTTTGTTGCGAACCACAAATCCTGTCTGACATCCAGCGCGTAATTGAAGCATGACCTTGCAAAAGCCGAAATTGACTTGTCTGTATTATAAAGACCCTGAAGCACACCTGCTCCCTTATATTCAAATACCGTCTGCTTCTCAACTCTTCCGTCCGGATATGTGACGACAAGCTCCGCTCTGGCAGGTCCGTCAATTCTGAGCTCTGTATCCTTGTAAACATCTCCGTAGGCATGACGCGCAATAGTAATCGGCTTCTCCCAGCATGAGACGAGCGGCTTTATACCGTCAACAATTATAGGGCTTCTGAAAACAGTGCCGTCGAGAATGGCTCTGATTGTCCCGTTCGGACTCTTCCACATCTGATGGAGATTATATTCTGTCATTCGCTGTGCGTTAGGAGTTATTGTCGCACACTTGACGGCTACGCCAAGTTCCTTTGTGCGGTTGGCTGAATCGATTGTAACCTGGTCGTTTGTTCTATCGCGGTTCTCAAGTCCCAGATCAAAATACTCGGTCTTGAGATCTACAAAAGGCGTAATGACGATATCCTTGATCTGTTTCCAGATAATCCTGGTCATCTCGTCTCCATCCATCTCTACAAGAGGCGTTCTCATTGCAATCTTTGTCATATAATGTCTCCCTCGTTAAAATTTACTAAACGATTTTAAGTCATTGCAGGCATATCGTCAAATACTCTGTCACTGCTTCTCTGAAGCTTTGATTATCAGGCACTCGAGACTAATCCGCTCATCGGCAAGCCCGTGTTTGACCGCACTGTCATTGTTTACGCTGAGCAGATAAAGGTCAATAAGATGTTCCAACGTAAACCTGTTCGTCTGGTTTACCAGCTTTCTCGCTACAAAATCCGCGCATCCGAGTCTTTGCGAAACAGCAGAAGGATCTCCGAGCTCTTTGGCACATATCATTCGCTTGAGGTGGTTCATCAGCGTAACACGGATAAGGATTACAGGCTGGCGCGTGAGTATCAGATTATCCAGGGTATAAAGCGCCTGCCCCGCATTGCCCGTGCCGCAGGCATCCATAATGGTAAACACTTTGCCGCTCAGGTCAGGCGGGCAGCATTGCTCGATAGTATCTGCGTCAATGATATGAAGATTCTCTTCTCTGGCATATAACGTGAGCTTTATCACTTCATTATAAATCATCATCATGGTGCAATCACACCTCGATGCAAGCGACACCGCTGCTTCGCGGTCGATTTTTATTCCAGACTTCGCGAAAAGTGAATCAATCCAGTCCGCAAGCTCCTTCTCATCAAGCTTCATGCACTGACCGACTACTCCAATCTCCGCTATTCTCCTGAAGGCTTTCCTGGTGGCATTGCCTTTCTCCTCAGCTATAAACACAAAGCAGTAATCCGGAATATCTGCAAGAATCTTCAGATGCTCATCGGTAATATCGGAATCAAGTATTCCGGAACTGCGTATGACTATGAGTTTGCGCTTTGACATCCACGGCGGCATAGACAGCTGTTCATCAAGCATCTCGAAGCTGAACCTGTCTGCGCTCCGGCAGTCAAATACCTTCATATCCATATCTTCGGCATCAGGACTTATGAGCTTAGTCTTAAGAATTGACAGACAACTGTCGATAAAAAACGGCTCATCTCCATACATGACTGCCAGCCTGATTGTATCGGTCTCATTCTTGATTTTTCTCAGGAAGTCCCTGCTGGTAAGCACTCCCTTTGGCGGTCCGCTCTTCTTTGCCATATCAATGTTCCCCGTAATACAAATCAATGTCGACAGGACCGTCTATTCCGTCAATTCTTCCGATACAGTTAACCTGCCACATGACATAATCGCCTTCATAGGCTGTCTGGTCAGTATAATTGGCAAGCCAGACTGCTGTGTCGCTGTCCGGCTGCCATACGGTCTCAAGATAATACTTGCTGGCATACAGCATCGACTCATAGCCTGCCTGCTGCATCCTGTCTCTGAATGTACTGTACAGTTCATTCAGGTCACTCATGCTTAATTTATACTGCTGACAGCATGCCCAGCTTTCCCAGTCAAATGCCACCGGGAAATCGAGTGTCTGTCCGTCCAGAAGCTCAATCAGGGCTTCCGCGTGCTCCGCGACCGTTTGTGTATCGGCGGCGTTGGTGTTGTAATACACCCCGACCTTAAGCCCGGCAGCCTTTGCATTTGCAAGATTCTGACTGAAATAGTCGTCAACGCCAAGTTCGCCTTCGGTATATTTGAGAGCGCGTATCATTACAAAATCACAGCCTGCCGCCTTCACAGCGTTAAAATCTATCTCGCCCTGCCATTTGGAAACGTCGATTCCCACAAGAACGCCGTCTTCACTGTACCGGCTTATGAAATCATCATAGTTTATTCTCGGAGTCTCCGTTGCCTGAGTCTGTTCACCTGGATCAGCTGCATCGGACTGTGCTGCAACCGAGACGGTAATGTCATGTGACCTTGAATTGCCGGCATCGTCAGTAATTATCGCTGATATGTCGTATGTTCCTGCAGATGACGTGTCAACATTGCCGTCTACGGTAAGATTTACATCAGAGTCCATATTATCTATATAACTCACATTATCGTATACATTGAATTCATCACCTGTATTTACGGTTATCTGATCCGGGCAGCTCAGAAACAACGGTGCTTCCGTATCCTTCTGAGTCTGAGTGACTGTCTGAATCTGCTCCGATGCAACGGCAGCGGAAGACTCTGTCAAAGCACTCTCAATCGAAGATTCGGATGGTGGCACTGATGCGGCGGCAGCCTGTGCAGACGAATCAGACATATTTGTTTCCAGGGAACCCGTTGCAGTAGTTTTGCCGCCAGAACAGGCAGCCAGAACAAACGATACAGCAAGAACCTGAATTACCAACAATTTCTTCATTATATTAAACTACCTCATAATTAATGCGCTTCAAGTCCGGATATAATATCCGGCTTCGTTAATTATAACAGAAATACTCTGTTCACCGAAAACCATATCAGCTGATCTCACATATGACTGCTCCTTCCCGGTCTGTCCTTAGTATTACCGCGCCGCAGCCACTAAGCCTTTCAAGGGTCTCTGCCGCCGGATGTCCGTAGAAGTTGCCGGCGCCGACTGAAATTACGGCGTATTCCGGTCTGACCGCGTCCAGAAAAGCGGTAGCGGTCGAGAATCTTGAGCCGTGATGCGCGACCTTGAGAATATCGCAGTCCGGCAGAATGTTCTGATCAATGAGCATTCTCTCGGTCTCTTCTCCGATATCACCTGTAAACAGCACAGTCTTTGTACCCGTCTCAAGTGCCATCACAAGACTGTCCTCATTTCCGCCCCCTGCGGCGTTCTCCGGAAATAATATCTTAAGTCTGATTCCGCGGCCCAGATCAAAGGCTTCGCCTGCGTGAACCGCCTCAGTACCGGACATGAAGCTGTCGATTGGGATATTGTCTTCATCGAGCTTTGACACAAAACTCTCAACTTCGTCGTCAACTCCGTCAAAGCCCGTATATACAGCTTTGATTCTGTGCTGATTGTACAGTGCCACAAGTCCGGCAGCATGATCCGAATCCCAATGACTCACGAAGGCGAAGTCCACCTGCCCTATTGCGTAATAATCCAGAAGATCTCTTACTGTTTTTTCTCCCTCCTCATATACTCCTCCGTCAATAAGACAGCTTCGGCTGTCTGTCATTACGAGACAGCAGTCGCCCTGCCCGACGTCCGCAAACACTATTCTGACGGAAGGTCTGCAAATAAATACTGCTGACTGCGCTCCTATAAGAACAGCCAGAATCGCGGCGCAGGGCTTGAGAAGGTATCTCCTGATTATTATCCCGGGAGGAAATAATGATAAACATATAAATACGCAAAGACACAAAAGTAATGCTCTGCCGCTGATAAGCCTCGCAGAAGAATAGACCGCAACTGCAGAACCCGCCTCAGTAAGCCCGGCAAGCATTTCAAGACAGGCGGCGACCGGTCCGGATATTCCGAGAATTACTCCCGGAATGAAAAAGATGCAGGCAAACTGCGCGAGAAAAACAGCACCCAGCTGCACAAGAAACAGCATCAGCGAAAGTCTCATGCCGGTATCAATCCAGAACGGCATCATTCCGATAAGACTTGATATCGCCGGACTTATGACACCGGCAACAGATTCCGGAACTGATATCTTCCCCAGAATCCGCATTAATCCGGGCGAACACAGTTTGATGGCGCACGCCGAAGCAAAACTCATCTGGAAGCCCGGCATAACCGCCGCGAAAGGATTCGCACCGATCATTACAATTGCGGCAAGGCACATACCTGAAACAGAATCTCTTGCCGCGTAGGCGCAGCAGCTCATAACAGCCGCCCTTGTGACAGACTCGCTCCATCCGGTAAGCTGCCCTGTCAGAAAGGCACACAGAACATAGACAATTATGTTTCTTCTCCTGTCCTGAGCAGCCGCATTGAGAATATAGGGCAGTACCATAAGGAAGCCTGCAAAATGTGTGCCTGATACCGCAAGAAGGTGTGAACAGTCCGACATTCTGAAAAACCTTTCGGTATCATCATCAAGAAGCGAAGTATCCCCAAGACAGATCGCGGCGACGAGAGCTTTGGATCTGTCATCAAGACCTGATGTGAAATTTGCAAACATATTCTTTTTCAAGGCAAATGACACACCGCTATAGCCGTTAATCAGTGTATAAAGCCATCCGCTTTGCTTCTCAAGGCCGGCCGATTCAACATACAGACAGTATTTAATTCCTTTCCGCCTGAGATACTGTCTGTAATCAAACTCTCCGGGATTGCCTGCATCCTCAGCCTCTTCCAATGTACCTCGCACTCTGACTGCATCTCCTGAAAGGAACTTTGAGAAGTCGACATCCCCGCCCGGAGTAACAGCGACCCTGATGCCGTCAATAACTCCGTAAAAGGAATCTTTGCCTGAGAGTTTGGCGGTAACTCCCGTGATGATAACGTCGTAAGTTCCGTCACCCAATGACACAGCCTTGCAGGCGAGACTTCGCGTTATCGAAAATCCGCAGTAAAGAACAACCGCCGCTGTGATAAAATATCCGAGGAACACTGCAGCTCTTTTATCAGGCGACATTGCAAAGACGATAAGACTGAGGACGCACAGAACATACGCCGGCAGCATGTCTGACAGACAATAACATAAGATGCCCGAGCACAGCATCATTATCGCAGGAACGAGAAGCGGCCTACGGGATATCATCCCGTAGATCTCCTGATGTCGCTGTTTGCTTTTTGTGTTAATTTTATACATGGTTATATTTTAAAAGCTGCGGCGGACGGAAATATCGACAAAATACTACAAAAACCGACAAGGATAACTAAAAATGGAAAAACTCAATTTCAACAAGACCAGATTTCTCAAGGTCGCGGCAGGGATAAACGATCTTCCCCCTCAGGATCGCCCTGAAATAGTACTGTCAGGCAAGTCCAATGTCGGCAAGTCATCACTTATTAACGCGCTGGGCAACAACAGAAAACTTGCAAAAGTATCTCAGACGCCCGGGAAAACAAGGCAAATCATATATTTCGATGTGGATGACAGACTCCTTATCGCGGATCTGCCCGGCTACGGCTATTCCGGAGCTTCACACGAGAAGACTGCCGAATTTTCGGCTCTGTGCGACAATTATTTCAAATCCGGCAGAGCTTTCAGACTGGTTCTGTGCCTTATTGACATACGGCATGAACCCTCAGTATCGGACATTGCGATGATTGAATACCTTAACAACGCCAACATCCCGTATTTCTGCGTCTTTACAAAGTGTGACAAACTCTCAAGAGCTCAGACGGCAAAACAGATTGATATGATGGCTCATTATCTGGATTTTTGCGAAGATGCGCATGTTTTCGCTGTCTCTGCACAGAATCAGGCGGGAATTTCTGACTTGAGAGACGCCATTGCTGATGCGGTCTCAAAGTAGTGCAAATTAGAAATTTACAAAAAATTGAACAAGTTTTCAGAAACTTTTCGTGCAATTTTCAACATGAATACACTTTGAAAAGGAAAGTCGTTCAGATAATATTTTAATAGCATTAAAAGGGGGCATCACTTGTAATGAGCGATTTATATGTTAATTCCGGCTTTAAACAGGCTACTCTGGCTCCCTTTGGGCCTATCGGCATCATAGCGCATACCACGAACATTGATTTTGTCCGCAAAGTATCGGATGTACTTTCTTCCAAGAGAAATAAACGAATAGCTGACGGCAGAACACAGTACGCATCGAACCCCGGATATGCAAGAAGCGACTATCTCATTGATTCCAAACTTATAAGATTCCAGTCCGGCGAAGGCAAATGTGCTTTAGGCGAGAGTGTAAGAGGCAACGATATCTATATTATCACCGATGTTCTGGCACATAACGGCACTGTCAAGCTCATTGACGGAGAACATGTCATAAGTTCGGACGATCATTATATGGACCTTCTCCGAATCATCTCGGTATGTCGCGGGAAAGCAAGAAGAATCAATGTTATTATGCCTTTTGTATATGAAGGCCGACGTGAGAAGCTTGACACGCGCGGAGAATCATACGATTGCGCCGATGTACTGAAGAAGCTCTACAGTCTCGGAGTAGCTAACCTTATCGTTTTCGATCCTCACGACGCAAGAATAGCGAATGCTGTTCCGCTTATGAGCATTGAATATCCGAGATGTCAGTTCAAACTCACCTCCGCCCTTCTCAGCAAGTTCGGTTCAATCAAGCTCGATAAAGATAATACTATTGTTGTAAGCCCCGATGAGACAGGCGTCTCAAGGGCTATTTTTTACTCTTCGCATTTGAATCTTCCTCTTGGAATTTTCTACCGTGACCGCGACTACACAATCAAAGTCAACGGTGAGCATCCCATAAAGGAATTCAGATATCTGGGCGATGATGTCAAAGACAGGGATATTCTCCTTATCGATGACATGATCAACTCAGGCTCAACAATGCTTCGCACAGCAGCGAAGCTCAAGACTTACGGCGCGGGCGATATTTATTGTCTGTCGCCTTTCGGTCTGTTTACGGAAGGCTTCGATGGCTTTGACAAGGCATATGAAGAAGGCATTATCAAGAGCGTTTGCTGCACCAATCTGGTCTATCACCCGGAAGGTCTTGACAAGCGCGAATGGTATCTTGACGCCGATATGGTGCCGTATGTGGCGCGCATCATTGACGCACTCAACGTAGATGAATCCATCTACGACTTGATTAATTCAACCTCAAGACTTACTGAGCTCGTCAGCCAGATAAGGATTGGGGAGGTTTTCGACGAATTTAACGAATAACACACACGAAAGGCAGGCTGCATTTATGACTTCAGCATCTGATGAGAAAGCTTACTCACGCTATGACCAATACGGTGACAACCCAATGGCACCGGTAGGTCCTATCGGACTCATCGCACTCAAGGGAAGCGAGGACTTCACGGAGAAGGTAAACTATTACCTCAACAGGAGACGTTCAGAGTATCAGAAAGAACAGTTCGTAAACACATATCCGGGATTTTTCCGTGAGGACTACAGAATTCCTGTAGAGAACGCGAGATTTTCCTCGGGCGAAGGCAAGGCCGTAGTCAAGAACACGGTAAGAGGTCATGACCTCTATATTCTTGCCGATGTCATGAACTGCTCTTGCACATACAAGATGTTCGGTCAGGATAACAGAATGAGTCCGGACGATCATTATCAGGACCTGAAGCGAGTCATACTCGCCTGCTCCGGTAAATCCAGAAGAATCAACGTCATCATGCCTTTCTTATATGAGAGCAGGCAGCACAAGAGGAACGCAAGAGAATCTCTGGACTGCGCATTCGCGCTTGAAGAGCTTTATGACCTTGGAGTCGCGAATATTCTGACATTCGATGCACACGACGAGCGAGTAGCGAACGCTATTCCTCTCGCAGGCTTTGAGTCACTTCCCACCACATATCAGATCATAAAAGAGATGTACCGTCAGGTTCCTGACCTTAGCTTTTCTAAAGGCAAGTTCATGGTGGTATCACCCGATGAAGGCGGTATTCCGAGAGCAATGTACTACGCATCAATTCTCGGCGTACCTCTCGGAACCTTCTATAAGAGAAGAGATTACACAACAGTAGTAAACGGACGCAACCCGATAATCGCCCATGAATTCCTTGGCGATTCCGTAGAAGGTCTTGATATTCTTATCGTGGACGATATGATTTCTTCCGGCGATTCCATGCTCGACATAGCTCGTGAGATGAAGGAGCGCGGAGCTCGCAAGGTGTTCTGTGCCGTCACTTTCGGTCTTTTCACCGAGGGAATCGACAAGTTCAACAAAGCATATGAAGAAGGTGTAATAAATAAGATTTTCGCGACGAACGCTACTTATCGCCGCCCTGAGCTTCTTGAAGCACCGTGGTATGCGGATGTCAACCTTTGCAAGTTTGTCGCTTTGCTGATAGATGCCATCAACCACGACGCTTCCCTTTCAAATCTCATCAGCCCTACCGAGAAGATAAAGAGACTCCTCAACGAGAAAGAGAATCTCGGTTGACGATATGGTCAGGAAGGCAGCGGAAGGCAGAACAACACGAAGGTCTTCGTCCTCATCAAAGGCGAAGACCTCTTCAAATAACGGCAGGAGAAAAGTGTCTCCTGCGGTGACAGACACCGTGACAGCCGGAGATTATTGGCATGCTTTCACCGGCACTCGCGCTTTTATCCCGATTATCACAATATTGGCGACGCTCGTTATTGTCGGTATTGACCTTCTTATTTCATGGAACGGTTTCAACCTGTTCTTTAAGCTTCTGGGTGTTCAGATTCTCATCGTTTTCGCTGTCTGGATAATCAGGATACTGGTATCTCTTGGCAACGACAAGAGCGACAGATAGAGAGGCAAAGATGGCACTCGACGGAATAATCTGCGGACTGTTGACTGACGAACTCAATTTTGAATTATCCGGTCAGCGCATAGATAAAATATACATGCCTGACCGACACACCTGTATACTTCATATCAGAATGCAGACATGTGTCAGACGGCTGCTTATATCCATTGACCCGAGTTTGCCGCGCGTCGGTCTAACCTCGAGCTGCCGCGACAACCCGGCTATGCCTCCCTCTTTCTGTATGCTCCTGCGCAAATATCTTTCCGGTTCTCACATCGAGAAAGTTACAAATCCCGGGTATGAACGCATCATCGAATTTCATATCGTTAATACAGACGAGCTTCACGATTCAAAACGGTACAGACTTATAGCCGAACTTATGGGCAGATTCTCAAATCTCATTCTTGTGAATGAGTTCGGTAAAATAATAGATTCCGCAATACACGTCGACTGCTCGGTCTCACGTGTACGTGAAGTTATGCCTGCGAGAATCTATGAATATTCGCCATCCCAGGACAAACTGACACCGGCTGAAATTATTGATATGTGCAGGTCTTCCGTTATTCCTGTCAAAGACGATGAGAAAGCCAGACCTGTAGACAAAGCTCTCGTAAATTCAATCAAAGGCATAAGTCCTCTTATCAGCCGTCAGCTGTGCCACAAAGCCGGCGTTGACGACCGGAAGACGGTACTGATGCTGACAGAAGCAGAGACATCGTCGCTTATACGCGAGTGTCTGACGCTTTTCGAAGAGATCGGAAATAAGAGCTATACACCGCGCGTATATTACGGTGAAGACGGCGAACCCGCGGAATACTCTGTTATGAAGCTTGACGGCTATGAATCATTCAGAGAGTTCAGCAGCATATCAGAAGCCATTGACAGTTACTACGAAGAGCGCGACAGACTTATAGACATCGTCGATAAGAAACACCGTCTTATTCAGATTGTATCTTCAGCTATTGCCAGAATTATGAAGAAGAAGGAAATTCACGAAAAGGATCTGTCCGAAGGTCTCAAAGCCGATAAATACAAGCTCTTCGGCGACCTCATACTGACCTACAAATATCAGATCAGACCCGGGGACAAATCTGTCACTGTAATGAACTACGAGAGTAATCCGCCTGAGGACATTACCATAGAACTTGACCCTACCCTTGACGCCATTGCCAGCTCTCAGGACTTCTACAGGCATTTCCGCAAGGCCAAACGTAAATATGAGATGGCTGACAGTTACATCAGAGACGATGAACTCGGTCTTGCCTATCTTCGCAGCATAAAGACCGCCATAGACGCGGCTGACAGCGATGAAGATTTATCCGCACTCGATGAAGAAATACGCTCCGAAATTACATCCGGTTCCGGAGCCAGAGCAAAAACGGTCTCTCCCAAAGGAGACCCCAACAGAATGGTAGGAACTGCCAAATCCGGAAAAGCTTCATCAAGAGCACTCAGAGAAGCGGCCAAAAATGCCGGTGCCGCCAAAAACAGACAATCCAGGCAGTCAAAAGCTTTGTCTTTCCGCCGTTTTGTTACAAAAGACGGTTACGAGATTCTGTCAGGCCGCAACAATATTCAGAATGACCAGCTGACCTTCTCGACTGCTTCCCGCAGCGACTGGTGGTTCCACATTAAAGGACTGCCCGGCACTCACGTAATTCTGAAGCTTCATCCCGGCGAACAGGTTCCTTCCGATGAATCGGTTATTGCTGCAGCACAGCTCGCAGCCTTCTTCTCGAAAAGCACCATTCTTGAAGAACATCTTGAAGGCAAAGGTTCAAGCTCCGGCGCAATCAAGGCAGAAGTCGACTATTGTCCGGTATCACACGTGAAAAAAATACCCGGTGCAAAGCCCGGAATGGTCATTTACAAGGAACACTACTCGATTCTCGTCGATGCTAAAGTTCCGGCGGTTCAAAGCTTCTGACGATCTTGTCGTAGAACTTCGATTCCTCAAGTGAAAAAATGCAGCCGCAGTACTTCTGACGGTAAAGCCCGATCTCTCTGGCCAGATCCTGCCCGTGCCGAAATCCCGGTCTGAAATCCATATATTCAAACCTGACTCCGTATTTATCAGCCTTTGAAGACGCAATCTGCGCAATTCTGTCATGCTGCTGATAAGGACTTACGAGAAGCGTCGTTGAGAATGAAGTATAACCGCCCTCCATCGCCGCCTTTGCCACCGCGTCCATCCGGACGTCGTAGCACATCTCGCACCGTGATGAGAATTCCTTAAGGTACTCACCCGATCTCCAGTATTCCTCTTCGCAGCCTTCTCCCTGTCTGATGAGCCTTACGTTATAATGATCGGCAGCCTTGACCAGGTTGTCGTATCGTCTGTCCCATTCAAACTGCGGCTGAATATTCGGATTGAACCAGAACACATCAAGGTCTTTACCCATTGTACCCAAGAGTTCAAGCGGATACATTGAACAAGGACCGCAGCATGCGTGAAGAAGCATTGACATCAGGCTTCATCTCCGTTCCCTGCAGTCCATTCCTCGATTGTTATGTTGCCGGATTCGCCTGCGGCAGAATTTGTTCCCGGAACACCCCTGCCCTGAATATACGCAGGCGGCACGGGAATACCAAGATGTTCAAACGCTCTCTTGGTCAGTACCCTTCCGCGCGGTGTCTTCTGAATATATCCGTTCTGAAGCAGAAAAGGTTCATAGACATCCTCAATTGTAACCTGATCTTCACCGGTAGTTGCAGCAAGCGTCTCAAGTCCTACAGGACCGCCCGCAAAGACATCTGCCATAGTTGTAAGCATTCTTCTGTCTATGCTGTCAAGACCGATATCATCAATATCAAGCTGCTTAAGTCCGAAATCCGATACTTCCCTGTCAATGATATCCTTGTTCATATATGAAGCGAAATCGCGCATTCTCTTGAGCAGTCTTATCGCGATTCTCGGTGTTCCCCTGGATCTTGAGGCAATATTGCGAAGACCTTCTTCGTCAAACTCTATCTCAAGCAGTGCCGCATCCCGCTTAAGAATATTCATAAGTTCTTCGGTCTCATACAGCTCAAGCCTGTTAATCATTCCGAATCTGTCCCGCAGCGGCGCCGACAGCATTCCGGCTCTCGTCGTGGCTCCGATCAAAGTAAAATGGGGCAGATCAAGCCTTACCGACCTGGCCGACGGGCCTTTGCCTATCATCAGGTCAACCTTATAGTCTTCCATTGCCGGATAGAGTATCTCTTCGACACTTCTGTTAAGCCTGTGAATCTCATCAATAAACAGGACTTCATTCTCTTCAAGGCTTGTAAGCAGCGCCACAAGATCGCCCGCCTTCTCGATTGAAGGTCCGGTCGTTATATGCATTCCGACGCCCATCTCATTGGCTATGATTCCTGCGAGAGTCGTCTTGCCGAGTCCGGGAGGACCGTACAGAAGAACGTGGTCAAGAGACTCATTGCGTGTGCGCGCGGCATCTATAAATATCTTGAGGTTTGTCTTGACCTTGCTCTGCCCGGAATAATCTTCAAATCTGAGAGGTCTTAAAGTCTTCTCGTCATTATCACCCGGCTGCTGCACACGTCCGATTACTCTCTCTTCATCTTCGCCGTTGTTATAATCCATCATGCAAATCTACTCCCGGAAGCAAACTTCAAAGCCTTCTTTATCAGCGGCTCAAGTGCGATTCCCTCTTCATATGAAGCCGCAACCGCTTCTTCAGCTTCCTGCTCTCTGAAGCCCAGCACCAGAAGTGCGCCGACAGCATCTCCCGCAACGCTGGATGCGGCAGGAGCACCCGACGAGGCAGCCGTTACTGTGCTGCCCGAAGCTCTGACCTGAGCCGTGACCTTATCCTTTAGCTCAAGAATTATTCTCTCCGCAGTCTTTCTGCCGAGGCCCTTGACCGATGTAAGAAGCCCGACATTGCTGCCCATAACGGCTACTGCAAGCTGTTCAGGTGACAGTGAGCCGCAAATTGAATGCGCTACCTTCGGTCCTATCCCGCTGACTGTAATCAGCTTGAGAAACATATCCTTCTGTTCCCTCGTCGCAAAACCGTATAGCGAGATATCATCTTCCTTAACGCTCTGATAGACATATACCGTAACTTCATCACCGACTCTTCCGAGCTCTGAAGACACTGCCACCGGACAGTTAATCAGATAACCTATCCCGCTGTTCTCTACGACTATCTGTGTATCGCTGTTTCCCGACAGAATTCCTTTAATATAAGCGTACATATCTTCTCCTTATCTCTCAACCGAAATCATTCCTCTTGGTATAACCGTATCTTCCATACTGATATCCGGCAACCGATCTCTGCGCAAACTGAATTCCGGAATTTGCAAGGCATATGGCAAGAGCCAGTGCATCTGCCGCATCATCAGGCTTCGGTATATCATCAAGCGAGAGAATCGACTTCGTCATAAGCTGAACCTGCCTCTTCTCCGCTTTGCCGTAACCAGTGATTGCAAGCTTGACCTGACCCGGGGTAAACTCATAAACATCAATTCCCGCTCTCGCGGCCTCAACAACCGCAACACCTCTGGCCTGCGCAGTTCCTATAACGGTCGTATGATTGTTGCCCATGAAAAGCTCCTCAACAGACATCAGTTCAGGGTTGTACTGTTCAATAAGGGCTCTGATCTTATCATTAATCGCAAGAAGTCGCACAGGAAAATCCATCTTTGGCTTTGTCTCAATAACGCCATAATCAACCGCCGTAAGCCTGTTACCGCACTTATCGATAATACCGTAGCCTGTAATGGCATAACCCGGATCAATCCCGATTATTCTGTTATGTACCGGACTTGGCATGGCAGGTGTTCCTTCGCTTAAAACATTTGTTCGTATTATACACCAAACGCCGATTAAGACAAGACATCGATTACAGCTCTGCGGGGCTCCGGAGGTGTGTCTGCGAACTCATAGGCATCGAGTATCAGATTCATGACATCGAAAAGCACTTCATCATCAATCTTCGCGTTCTCCCCGTGACACAGAGAACATAATGTATCGCCTCTTTTGACCCTGTCTCCGACCTTGGCATAGAAACATATTCCGGCACCGTAATCTATTGAATCGCCCTTTGACAGCCTTCCGGCACCGAGCATCACCGAAGCTTTGCCTATGACATCTGCCCTTATCCTCGTAACATAGCCGTTCGCAGGGCTGTTGACATGCATTGCGTCGAACGGGTACTCGCGATAGAGCGGAGAGCCTGTCGGGCTTAACCTTCCTCCCTGAGATGTGATCAGGAGACGATACTTTTCAAGCGCTTCGCCGTTAAGAAGCCGTCTGCGGCACTCTGCCACGAGTTCTTCCATATTGCCGTAAATGTCCTTCTGTGCGAGCGTCACCAGGTGTGCAGCGAGCGTCGTCACAACTTCGACGAGGTCGCTGCTTCCGCTTCCGTTGAGAACTTCGTAGACCTCCTGCATCTCAATCGTATTTCCGCACGTGCGTCCCAGCGGCTGATCCATATCGGTAATAACCGCGACGGTCCTGCGGCCGGCGAGATTACCTATTCTGATCATGGCCTGTGACAGCTCTCTTGCCTCTTCCGGCGTCTTCATAAAAGCGCCGCTGCCGCATGTTACGTCAAGAACAATCGCTTTCGCCCCGCCCGCAAGCTTCTTGCTCATAATACTTGATGCAATCAAAGGAATTGAGTCAACGGTGCCGGTGACGTCCCTCAGCGAATAGAGAATCTTGTCTGCCGGCGCCAGATCCGGTGTCTGACCGGATATAACCATTCCGCAGCTCTTTGCCAGAACCGGGAACTCATCCTGACTTATCTCGACATTAAAGCCCTCAACAGATTCAAACTTATCGACAGTGCCGCCGGTAAATCCCAGCCCGCGGCCCGACAGCTTTACCGTCTGAACGCCAAACGTCGCAATCAGCGGAATCAGAAGAGGCGTCACTTTGTCTCCCACGCCGCCGGTACTGTGTTTGTCTACAGGAATTCCGTCAAGATACGACAGGTCATTCTTCTTGCCTGAATCGCACATCTCAAGCGTCAGTGTTGTCATCTCACGCTCATCCATACCGTTAAGAACAATGGCCATCAAAAGACTGGACGTCTGATAGTCGGGAATCGTGCCGTCAGTGACTCCTTTTACAAAAAACCTGATCTGCTCGTCGCTGAGCTTACGTCCGTAGCGTTTATCCAGAATAATATCAAGCATAGTCATAAAGCATTTTTCCGCCTTTTTTATTTTATTATAATCCAACAGCCCCGCTGTTATGCTACACTTATCTAAAACTAATTTCGGAGGACAGAAGTGTCTCTTTCTATTATTATCGTCGGCTGCGGACGCGTCGCAGTGAAACATCTGAAAGCAATATCAGAGCTTAAAGGTCTCGATCTCAAAGGCGTTGTGGATACCAACCCGGATGGCGCGAATCGCCTTCTTGGTTCTGTAGGAGGTTTTAGGAACACTCCCGTATTCAGCAGCTACCGGGAGGCAATAAACACGGTCAGGCCTGATATCGTGTCAGTAACCGTCCCATCGGGACTTCATTTCGAGATTGCGAAGTATGCTATGGAGAACGGATGCAATCTGCTTCTCGAAAAACCTATGACCATGTCATCCGCCCAGGCCAGAGAGCTTTACGAACTGTCGGCAAAGACCGGCAGAAAGATTGCCATGGGGCACATCTACCGCTATCTCCCTGTTGTAGGTCTTGTTCGCGATGACATAGCCAAGGGAGTATTCGGTAAAGTAACCCACGGCACCATATATGTCCGCTGGGGACACGGCGAAGACTACTATTCAAGCTCACCCTGGCGCGGAACATGGAAGAGCGACGGCGGCGCCCTTATGAATCAGACGATACATGCCATTGATTTGCTTATATGGCTTATGGGTTCTGAACCTGTCGAAGCTCAGGCCATGCTATCACAGAGACTGCGTTCAATCGAAGCCGAAGATCTCGGAATGTGCCTGCTTCGCCTTGAGAACGGCAGTCTGGCGTCCATCGAAGGCACAACCGCGACCTTTGAGAAAAGACACATGGCTGAATTCACTGTATTCTGCGAACGCGGCCAGATAAGCCTCGGTCTGACTTCCGGTAAACCCCATGTCGCCATATATGCGCTGAACAGTGCCGGTAAACCCGTCAAGCGCAACGCACACTACCTGAGATGTCAGCTTGCTCAAGGCGGTCTGTTCTCGTACAGATGCGCGCTCAATCCGCATATGGGAATATATGCAGACCTGAGAGACTCAATCAATAATAACAGGCAGCCTGTTGCCGATGCATACGCCGGTTATTCTTCCGTCGACACACTCATGGGAATCTATAAATCCGCATTGCTGAAGCGTTCTGTAGAGCTTCCTTTGACCGAAGATTTCTCGACTTCGGATATGAACGGTTTTTTTGAAAAAAACTGTTGACTTGTAAATAATCAATAGTTATAATTGTTCACGTTGCCTGACACGCACCTCTAGCTCAGATGGTAGAGCAACTGACTCTTAATCAGTGGGCCCAGGGTTCGAGTCCCTGGAGGTGCACCAGACACAAAGAAAGCCTTGATTCGAATGAATCAAGGCTTTCTTATTGCTGTTTTCATATTGTGACAGATATCACCTGAAGCTTCTGTAGACTGTTCCGCTGTTCATACCGCCGTTTCTTAAGAGTGCAAGCTCATCAACAGTCACAAGCTGATATCCGCGGGAAATCAGCGTCGGGATAATTGTCCTGCATGCTGTGACTGTGGATTTAAGACGGTCATGCATAAGAACTATATCTCCGCTGCGCACATGGTCGCAAACGGCTGCGATCGTCTTTGCAGCGTTCCTGTGCTCCCAGTCTCTCGTATCTATTGACCATGTGACAAGCGGTCTTCCGACAGCTGCACAGACAGTGTCATTAAACTCGCCTCCCGGAGGTCTCATAATTGAAGTAGGTGTTCCGATGGCAGCCTCAACAGCAGAATCGGTTCTGCTGAGCTCGGATTGAATAACATCCGCTGACACTTTCGTAAGCGTAGTGTGATCATATGTGTGGTTGCCGATCTCACATCCCAGCGAATTCTCGCGCTGAATAAGTCCCGGACGGGCTGCTGCCAGAGAGCCGCATACAAAGAACGTCGCCACTGCATTATTCGAATCCAGTATATCCAGAATATCACTCGTATAAGACGTAGGACCGTCATCAAAAGTCAGTGCGACAAGCGGCCTGCTTCCATCAACTGAACGGTAGATTGCGCCGTCGTTATTGGTCTTATACAACACCGAACCGATGACCTCGTTGGCATTGCGCTGAAGGGCGCAGTTTACGAAAAGGAAATTAACTCCGTTAATCAGAACGCTTCCGTCCATAAAATGTGTTCCGTCGAGATAGCGAATATCGCTGCCGACCGTAATCCACCCGTGATATACTCCTGCAGAAAGAAGCGCGCTCATATTCGAAGAATCAAAAGAAGACGATGATGTGGCAGACGACACGCCGCAAACGATGTCAGCAGGCTGTGCGCCCTTCGCGACCAGAACTATCTGAATAGCCTCAAGTCTTAACGCAAGACCGCCCGTACCTGCCATCTCACCGTTGTGTGCCCAGTTAAGCCACCCGATTCCCTGGACATGAACTCTGTAACATATGTCATACATATCCGCCAGATCTCCGGTCAGCTCAATCTCAATAGCTTCCAGACGTTTGCCGCTGCCCTGCGTTCCCGACACGGTGCCGCTATCCACCCATGGCATCCAGCCCTTGTCCTGAACGTGAGTACGGTAAATAACACCTCCTGTCTTATTGGTAGCTGATACGGTAAGGCATATAGCTTCAAGACGCTTGCCTTCGCCGGTAGTTCCTGATACTTCTCCGTTGGACTTCCAGCCGACTTCCCATCCGTAATCCTGGCGGTGAACTCTGTAAGTGACATTGGCATCCTGATAATTTGAATTCTTCAAAGCAAGTTTAATCTTAATCTCTTCAATCCGTTTGCTCTCGCCGGTAGTTCCGGCAATCACTCCGTTGCTGACCCAGCCCTGTGAGTCACCGTAATCCTGAATATGTGCCATATAGAGAACGTCATATTTAACGGCAAGTCTGCCGGTAAGCCTGAACTGTACAGCTTCAAGCCTCAAACTGCTGCCTGAAGTACCGGCAGGATTGCCCTGGTCTGTCCAATCGGTCCAGCCATTGTTCTGTATATGAACCCTGTACTGCAAACCTCCGTCGAAACCGGTATTGTTTAGCAGACTGACACAGATCTGTTCAAGTCTCAGACTCTGTCCCTCTGTTCCAAGCACCAGCATTCCGTTCTCAGACCGGCCTGAAACATTCCCGATATTCTGGACATGGGCCGTACCGGTAAGAATATAGTTCTCATCTGCGTTAACAATTACTGAAGAAGAACAGAATGCCACAAGCACAATCAGACTGAGCATCAGACTCAGACAATTTCTTACAAACTTGACAAACTTCATGTTATAATCAGCTCTTTTCTTTGATTACCTTTTTGCCATTGATTATCCGCCATCGGCGTCTGTATATCAATCCTCAGTCGGAATATATTCAATACCCAGGAGATGGGCTCTCACGAACAAACCGGACTTGCTGATAAACTCATCAGGCCAATGACCGGCATATTTCTCTTCGATGGTAAGCACATCAGAGTTGAATCTGAGTGCATTCGACGATTCGGCAGCCGCTCCTCCTATTGACCAGTTGCACCATGAAATATTGCGTTCATCAAGGAAATCAAGCCACTGCTGTGCTTCATCAAGATAGAGCATTCCTTTGCCTGTATCGTTGGTCGTTCCCCACTCAGTAACGAAAACGCAGCAACCGTTGTCGTTAGCTGTCACAATCTTGTCCCTAAGTTCCTGCCCATGAGAACCTGCATAGAAATGACACGTATAGCAGATATTGTCTCCGTCAATCGGGTCTTCAGATGCTATGTCAACATCCTGACTCCAGTTCGGAGTTCCGACTATAATGATGTTGTCGGGATCATTCTCCCTAATGGCGTCAATGACGTCCTCGGCATAGGGCTTTATGCATCCGTCCCAGTCAACTTCACGCTGATCGTCGTCATAGCACATACCGTTAGGCTCATTGCAGATTTCATACATTACATTCGGTGTATCTCCGTAAATCGCAGATATTCTTGAGAAAAAGTCAATTGAAGCATCCTTGAACTCATTCGGATCGCCGTCGTATAAAATATGCCAGTCGATAATGACGTACATTCCCTGCGCTATTGCAAGATCGGTAATGTTGCATACCATATCGAAATACTTCTCCGGGTTTACATTATAATCATCAGAATCACCCTTGGTTGTCATCGCCAGTCTCAGCACGTCCGCGCCCCAGTCCTGCGCTATTGTCTGAACGGTGTCACTGTTAAACATATCCGGACACATGTTGAGTGCATAAGTGCTCATACCTTTTAGCTGAACGACTTCTCCCGCACTGTTCACTATATTGGTACCGTCAACCGACAGCTGACCGTCAATATCTGCTATGCGGTCCGTTACCTGAGCGGTACTTAGCGGCCCGTGCGTCTCTTCCGTCGACTCTGTTGTCTGTAGCAGGCTTTCGCTTGTCTCAGAAGGCTCTGCGGAAGTAGTAGGATTTGTAGCGACTTCAGAAGGAACAGTCTCCGGTGCGAGTCTGTTGGAACATCCGAATACAGAGAAGGCAACTGACAATATGAGAACGGCTGAGATAATTTTCCTGTGCATAACTAATCCTTCTTTCGCAGTTAAATAATAAAAATATTATAAAGCAACTACTTGTAAAACCAAATAGAAATATTTAACATAAGTAGATACTGTTTCACATTTTGTACACAGAAAGTTCAAAAATTAAAACTCTATATATTTTATAATAAAGCAAGGATAAAACCTAAGGAGCTACACTATGGGACGTACTGACGCAATAAAAGATAAGATTCTCAAACTTGGTGCCAAGCAGAAGCTCAGTGCCGTAATTAAGTTTGCAGATAACAGTGAAGATGACGTTCGTGTTGCTGTGGCGATTGCCATGGGTATGATTCCGTCTTATGAATCAGGAATGGCGCTGATACCTCTTCTCCGTGATTCATCTCCGGCCGTAAGGGCAGCAGCAGCTACTGCCGCCGCAGACATAAAGGCCAAGCACTGTGAGGAATACGTCAAGAAGCTCGCTTTCGCTGATGCTGACCCTACTGTCAGGCAGATTGCAAAAGCTGCATTCGATAAGCTCAAGGACAACGTGGTCTGATTTCGATGAACATCAAAAAAAACAGCCGTGG
This sequence comes from Mageeibacillus sp., assembly GCA_022484595.1. Taxonomy (GTDB): domain Bacteria; phylum Bacillota; class Clostridia; order Saccharofermentanales; family Saccharofermentanaceae; genus Saccharofermentans. Next base: position 241,771 of record JAKVLB010000001.1, read on the forward strand.
AATTTTCTCCCCGGCTGTTTTTGTCAGTATATCCTGCAATGTAAACAGGTTACTTCTGAATCGTCACAAATGAATATACGAGTCCCGAAGCATACCTGTAATATATTGTTGTTCCTTCGGTGATTCCTGACTTAATCTCTACGTTTGTTCCGTCAGATATTCCGGTCTCAACGACTGTCTCGCCTCCCAGAGTATCGCTCTCCTCATCATATGACGTATAGCATACGGTAGTCGCTGATTTATCTGTAAGCGCCTGAGCAGGAACGCACAGCACACTGTCTTCACTTACCGGGATAAGTACCGTTGCATTCATTCCGACAAGCATATCATCAGTCCTGTCCATAGTTACCGTTATCTGATATTTTGTGTTTCCGCCGTCATTTGTACCTTCGGTGTCGATTGATGCAACCTCGCCGTCGTAAGTCTTTCCTTTAACCGCGTCGAGAGATATTGACACGCTTAGGCCGACGCTTATATCCTTTATGTCGAGTTCGTCAATCGTAAGTGTGACCGACATCTTCGTAGTGTTGATTATTGAAGCAATAACCGTCTCATCAACCGTATAATCCTCTTGTGCGGACGTCTGTGATTCTGATGTCTGCGTCGTGATTGCGTCCGTCAGGGAATCCACTACGGTTTGCGAATTCACTGCCGAAGAATCAGACGGAGTGCTGTCCGCACTTCCGGAGCTCACCGGAATGCCGGAAGAAGGCACGATTGATGAAGATCCCGTCGCGCCTGCCGAATATCCGGAAGAACCTGTCGATACGTTAGCGGCCGATGTACCGGATGAAGTCGTGCCTGTAGACGCAGATGTCCCCGTCGATGCCGCTACGCGGACTATCCATACAGGACTGCCCGAGGAATTCAGCGTGATAACAAGAATGTCGCCGACCTCTATATCAGATACTGTAGCGGCTGTCCAGCTGCCTGTATCAGACGAATACGAATATACCGGAAGACTTGCATCCGGTGTGATCACCGAACTCTGCGTAAACAAAGATGTATCAAGTCCCGAACAGGCGGTGTAATCAATATCACCCAGAGGATCACTCCCCATTAGAACAGAGATTGCCCCATAACCTACGTGCGTTACTGTTGCTCCGGTATTGGTATATCCTGTGTCGTCCTCGCCTGTCGGGCTGTTTATCATTTTCGACGGTGAAGTCTTCTCTTTCTCCGTTGTCGTTTCTGAAGTCGCGGTTGTTTCCGTTGTGTCTGTTGTGTCTGTATCCGTTGTTTCAGTTGTATCCTCCGTGTCAGTATCTTCTATTCCGCTCACCTCACCATCGCAATCCGCAAGAATCTGTCCGCTCTGATATATCTCGAAAAGTTCTTTCATCCTGTCTTCAAGTATCCCGCGCTTGTACATAAGGCTGCTGTACTCACCCGAATATCTGGTATCAGTCAGAGTGAACAGCTCGTCACCTTCTGAAACAGTATCGCCTTCAGATACCGCTATGTCGTCAATTACACCGGCACTTGCGACAACTTTAAGTTCGTCATCTATGTAAAGCTGAGCGCTTCCCAGAGAAGTGCCGTCCTCTGATACGATGCTGACAGTATCTCCGTAATCTGCATTCTCGTCACTTAAAGTTACTGTGGCGGTTTTGTCAGTAACGCTTGTAACCTTGCCGGACACTTCCTCGCCGTCAGACAGAGCGACAGTGACACTCAACCCCGGCTCAATATCAGAAGTTCTCTCAATATCGGCTGCCATGAGACCGTCTAAGGACATAAGCATCACAGCGCCGTTATCAGACATAACAGATGTAGCAGTGTCTCCGTCCTGTGCATATATCTTCTTTATTCTTCCGTCGGCGCTGGAATTAACGCTTGTATCATCATCGCAGGAGTTGATCTCGTCTATTCTGGCATCGAGCAAAGCCATGGTTTTCTGAACCGTTTCTATGGCAGTCATTACCGAAGACTTGTCAACGGTCGCAATGGCGTCACCGCTGCTGACAATATCTCCGTCCTTAACGAGGTATTCATCGACTGTTATATCTCCCGCTACGCTTATATCCACGCTGTTTCCGGCTTCAAGCGAACCGGAAGCCGTGATGTTTGTTTTGATCGTATCTACCGCTGCCTGAGCCGTAAGCACTTCTTCATTAACGGTCACTGCCGATGAATCCGCGCCTCTGCCAAGAGTCAGCAGATTCGGAACCACTATGGCGGCTGCCGCAACCACAGCCACAGCGGAAATGAACACAATGCGCTTTCCATAACGGCGATGCGGTCTTATTTCAGTTTTCTTATTTTTAAAGATGTTCATAATAATCTCCTTGTCAGTCTCCGTAATGAAGAGCATCTATCGGTTTCATTTTCGCCGCCTTGTTAGCCGGATAAAGACCGAAAACAACCCCTATGAAGAAGCAGAACGCCACGGCAATTATCACAACCGTAGCATTCATGCTGAACGCCAGATCAAGACTTGACACGATCACCGAGATAACACGGAGTATTGTCCACGACAGGAAAATACCTATCGCGCAGCCTATCATGCACAGCACGACCGCTTCCAGAAGAAACTGCTGAAGTATGACGCGCCTTGACGCGCCTATTGCCTTGCGGATACCTATCTCGCGCGTGCGTTCGGTTACGGTGACAAGCATGATGTTCATAATGCCTATGCCTCCGACAACAAGTGATATTCCTGCAATGCCTCCAAGCAGGATAGTCAGTATGCTGGTGATGTTGCTCATCGCGCTTTCAAGAGTATCCGACGTCGTAATATCATAGGCATCGTCGTCGTCTTCAAACCTGTCAAGAAGAATCTGCTCTATCTCGTTCTTCGCAAGTTCTGTCGTTGAATTATCCGCGCAGCTGATATAAAAGCTCGTAATGTCGGACGTTGTGTCCGTTGAAAGCCTTATATAGCTCGTATACGGAATATAGCAGATCATGTCTCCCGAACCGAACATTGATGTCAGTGAGCTTGTATCATCTTCAAGCACTCCGACGACAGTGTATTTAGCGCCGTCAAGAGAGATCACTTTACCCAGGCAGTCCTCATAACCGATAATCTCCTGTGCGAAAGTCTCGTTGATCACGCAGACATCAGTATTGTTATCAACGTCTGAAGACTTGATGAAACGCCCTAACAGCAGACTGAGATTCTCGATATCCGCATACTGCGAAGTGGTGCCGTACACCGTCACCGTGTCTGAATTATCATCGAACTTGCCGGTCATTGAACCTGTCGCCAGAGGCGCGGCATCCTTGATATTGTCGGTATTCATCCACTCGTCAAGATCGCTTTGTTTAATCGGATTGCCTTTGTCGTCAGAGATTGTAACGGATATCATATTTGTTCCGAGACTGTTTATGGTATTTTTGACGGAACCTGTCGCGCCGCTTACAAGACTTACCAGGATAACCAGCGCCATGACGCCGATTATTATTCCGAGCATCGTGAGGAAAGACCTCATTTTGTTACTGCTTATTGACTTAAGAGCCATTTTAAACGATTGAAGCACTTTGTACCTCCGTTACGCGGCCGTCGAAAATATGCAGCGAACGCTCTGCCTGTCTGGCGACATTATTGTCATGTGTTATGAGTACTATCGTGTTTCCCTGACTGTGAAGCTCATGAAAAATATCCATAATCTCAATGGAAGTCTTTGAATCAAGGTTTCCTGTCGGTTCGTCTGCCAGAATAAGTGACGGATTGGTTGCGATCGCCCGCGCTATCGCGACTCTCTGCTGCTGTCCGCCGGATAATTCTGTAGGATAGTGCTGTGCTCTTTTTGTAAGTTCAACCCGGTTTAATGCCTCCATAACGCGCTGTCTGCGCTCCTGTTTACGCATTTTCTGATATATGAGCGGAAGCTCGACATTCTCTTCGGCTGTAAGCTTGGAAATCAGATTGAAGCTCTGGAATACAAATCCGATCTTTCTGTTGCGAATCGCGGCAAGCTCATTTTCCGAATAGGCTTCAATAGGAATTCCGTCAAGTCTGTATTCACCGGAATCGGCAATATCGAGGCAGCCTATAATGTTCATCAGAGTTGATTTTCCGCTGCCGGAAGGACCTATTATACTGACAAACTCTCCGGGGCTGACATGAAGGCTCGCATGATCCAAAGCGTGCACCGCCTCATTTCCTATCTGGTATGTCTTGCAGATATCATATAAACGTATCATCTTAATTCACCTCTTCTCAGTTTCCGCTGCTTGGGCCTTTGTCCTGCGAATTGCCGCTGCCGGAATTTCCGGCTCCGTCAGGCATCTGTCCTCCCGAAGGCATCTGCCCTCCTGAAGGCATCTGTCCGCCGGTTAAGTCTCCGCCGCCGCCCTGCATTCCCGTCATACCGTTCATGCCGCCTGCCGAAGCTGAAGCTGAAGTGTCTTCATAATATACAGTGTCACCCTCAGACAAACCGGAGGTTATCTGCACATAAGTGCTGTTTGTAATTCCGACTGTGACTTCAACCATTCCGCCCGGAGTATCGGTATCTTCATCAAGCGTTGTATAGACAAAATAGGTAGAGCCCGTATTATTGAGCGCCTCAACCGGAATAAGTATCGCATCGTCCACGCTCTGTATGGATATAACAACCGAAGCAGACATTCCGGACAGCATTCCGTCCGCTTTATCTATGGTCACTTCCGCGGTGTAATACGTCACACCGTCAGAGGTCGTACCTGTTTTGTCTATGTCCGTTATTGTTCCGTCAACAGTCTGGTCAAGCGAATCTATGGTAACTGTCGCTGTCTGTCCTTCAGACAGTGACAGAATATCGGTATCATCGACAGACACGTCTATGGTCATTTTTTCATTCGGACATATTTCAAAACAGTCTGATGACGATGAAGAAGTTGAAGTTGAAGAATCCGAAGTTGAATCCGAAGCGGAAGAAGAGCTGTCATCATCTTCAGGAACAGCCTTAACCGTTCCTGACATCTGAGCGGTAATAGAGCCGTCGCGATAAATCTTGATCAGATCATCGAGTTCGTCTTCAAGGTCACTTCGTTCTTCGAGCAATGAGTCAAGATTGGCCGTATACCCTGTATCCGTAAGCTTGAGAAGTGTGTCGCCTTCGCTGACTTTATCGCCTTCGTCAACTGATACAGATGAGACAGTTCCTGCATAGGCAACGACAGTGAGAGGTGAATTTACATAGGCAGCTGCACTTCCCAGTGAATTACCGCCTTCGTCTGTAACAGTGCATTCCTCATCAATATCAATTCCATTGTCTGTAACAAGAATTTTCGCCGTGCCGTCAGAAACAGATTCAACCTCACCGTCATAGCTTGTATCATCTGCCGTGACTGTGACCGAATCTCCTGACGCGAGAGAAGATGAGTCTATATCCAAAGCCATATATCCGTCCATGGAGATAATCATCAGTGCGTTGTTATCAGTCATCGCCTGAATAACATCATCACCTTTCTGCACATATACAGCTTTAATTCTGCCGTCAACCGCAGCCTTGATTTTGGTTGCCGCGGTCTCTTCCGAAGCGGCCTCGAGCTGATCGTCAAGTGTGTCAATCCTGTCCTGCACATCATACATGGCGGACAGAACCGACGAAAGATTGACCGTGGCGACTGTATCTCCTTCGGCAACGTCATCTCCGCTTGAAACAAGAACCTCTGAGAGCTCAACGCCGTCAGGAATGTCATACTCTTCTATATCGCAGTCTTCAAGCGTTCCCGAACCCGACACCGAAGTACTTATTGAAGAGACCTCAGCCTGAGCTGATGTATAGTCACTCGTAGAATCCGAGAACTGCTCTTTAACCTTGCGCTTAAGTATAATAATACCTGCGATGCAAAGACCGATAACCGCAACGGTTATTATGACAATCTTTATTATCGTGGACTTCTTCAGTTTTTTTCTGCGACTCATAGTGCACCTCGTAATTTAAGATTAATTACAAGTCTATGAATCCTACCTTAATTTTAACTTAAACAAATTGAGGCTAAAGACAGGCATTGCAGCCTGTACTTCGTCAATGAATGATTTCCGTTATATCTCCGGATTTCTTGTAGATGGAGTTGGCGCTGACAGTGCCTCTTACCATCGAGAGCGGATAAATTCTCGTATTGCGGCCGATTACGGACCCCGGATTAAGAACACTTCCGCAGCCCACCTCGACATTGTCGCCGATTACCGCCGCGAACTTCTTAAGCCCGGTCTCTATCTGACCGCCGTCATATTTAACACAAACAAGAGTCTTGTCGGATTTTACGTTTGAAGTGATGGAACCCGCACCCATATGCGCCCTGTATCCGAGAATTGAATCACCGACATAGTTATAGTGAGGCACCTGTACGTTGTCGAAAAGTATCACATTCTTAAGTTCGGTTGAATTGCCTACGACGGCATTGGCTCCTATAATCACGCTTCCGCGGATAAACGCGCAGTGTCTGACAGTTGTATCCGGTCCTATAATCAAAGGTCCCTTGAGATAGGCGGAATCAAAAATATCCGCAGACTTTGCAACCCAGATATCTTCGCCGCGCTGTTCATAGATCTCTTTATCAAGTGTCGGACCGATTCTCATAATAAAATCCGATATTTCAGGCAGTACCTCCCACGGATACTGTTTGCCGTCCCAAAGCGGCGCTGCGATTGTATGCGTCAGATCAAGATAATCATTTACTTCAAACATTTAAACCCTCCACAACGGAGACGAGACTTTCAGCCATCTCTCCAATTCTGTCTATGTCCCTGCCTTCAAGCATCACACGGATTATCGGTTCTGTCCCTGACGCTCTGACAAGTATTCTTCCGTCTTCTCCGAGTTCTCGCTCAAACTGCTCAATTGCATCAGCAAGCACTTCGCTGTTCAGAATTCTCTCCTTTGAGGCCTCGCAGATCCTGGCGCTCCTGAGAACCTGCGGAAGCACCGTTACGCATCCTGACGCTTCATTGAGCGTCTGTCCGTCGTCAATCAGCGCCTTTGACAGCGTCAGCGCCGTAAGCATTCCGTCACCTGTCGTCGCATGGTCAAGCAGAATTACATGTCCGCTCTGCTCTCCGCCGAGATTATAGCCTTCGGCGCGCATACGTTCGAGCACATAGCGGTCTCCTACCTTTGTCTTCGCCAGGTCAAGACCTTCCCTCTTCGCCATAATAGACACGCCGAGATTGCTCATTACCGTAACAACGAGGGTGTCATTCTTAAGAATGCCTTTCTTCTTCATCGCCAGCGCGATAATACTCATAATCACATCGCCGTCAACAGTGTTGCCAAGGTTATCTGCCGCCAGAAATCTGTCGGCATCGCCGTCGAATGCAAATCCCATGTCACAGGACTCGCTGACAACAAGGCGTGACAGGTTCTCAAGATGCGTGGAGCCGCAGCCGTCATTTATGTTCGTACCGTCAGGCTTATTGCCGGTCATGACGCACGTAGCGCCCTTCTTCGAGAAAACAGACTCGGCGATAACAGACGAAGCGCCGTTGGCACAGTCAATCGCAATCTTATATCCACTGAGATCACAGTCTACGCATCTTCCGAGATAATCCGCATAATCCGTGACCGCGTCTTTCCTCTCAAAGACTTTGCCGACGCAGTTTCCGGCCGGCAGGTTCTTATAATAATCATCAAAATTACTGATAACCTTCTCAATTTCATCTTCAACTTCGTCAGGAAGTTTGAAGCCCTCTGATGAGAAGAACTTGATTCCGTTGTATTCGTAAGAATTGTGAGAGGCAGATATCATGACTCCAGCGCCGCAGCCGTAAAGACTCGTAAGATAAGCAACACCGGGAGTAGGTAACACACCGACTGAAATAACATCGCATCCCGCCGAAGTAATTCCGGCGGAAAGAGCCGCTTCAAGCATTCCCGCGGATACTCTCGTATCATTGCCGATAAGGAAAACCGGCTTCACGGCATGGCTGCCATTCCCGGTGAGAACGAGAGCTCCGGCAAATCCAAGCCTGAATGCGAGCTGCGCAGTTAACTTCTCATTCGCTATACCGCGAACTCCGTCTGTTCCAAATAATCTTGCCATACGAATTCTTCCTGTCCCTTACGATACCGAATAGATAGTAACCGATACCGTCTCGGGCACCTGCCTTTCCACACGAAAATATACATTTGCCCCAGCACTTCTGACATTTACAGGAAGTTCGACGACTCCGGTCTCGTCTTTGCTTATGGCAGAATAATCGATAGCAGCGACAACATCGCTACTCGTCAGATTTGTTATAACATCTTCACGTCCGATGACTTCAAATTCAACGGACGTAACCGGGTATGACACCTCTATGTTGGCGGGCATGTTCTCGGTCGAATATGTAATCGGGACAGTAATTGTCTTGGAAATCACCGGATTGTTGTTTATCTGGATATAAAGCCACAGTGTCAGCGACAGTAAAAGCGAGACCATGATGAACAGGAGCCTCGTGCTGGCGCTTACGCGCATGGCGTTGCTCGTCTTGTCGGCTTCCCTTGTCTTGATTGTTATCTCCTCAGCAACGCTTCCGACAGTCTGCGTGAGTGTCGCGGCACCGGTACCGGAATCTTCGGCCATAGCTCCGGAATCCTTATATCTTCTGTGACTGCGTCTCTTTATTTTGCCGAAAACCTTGACAAGACCCCTCGCATCCTTCCCTGAACGGTCAAGTCCGAGAAGATATGCGAGATTTGCTTCAAGTTCTTTGGCATTAGACATCTCGAAAAGTCTTCCGTTTACAGCGATTGAAGTCTTTCCCCGTTCCTCCGACACAACAACCACGACCGTGTCGCCCATCTCACTGGCTCCGACAGCGGCTCTGTGTCTTGTTCCGGTCCTCTCAAGAGAATGCATTGTAACCGACAGCGGGACATGACATCTCGCCGCGACAATTCTTCCGTCCCTTATCAGAAGACCTCCGTCATGCATAGGCGAGCCCTTGTAGAAAATACTCTGAAGCATAGTGCTTGTAACGGCGGCATCGAGTTTTACAACATTCTCCTGCACAAGCAGTTCATCAAGTCTTGTATTGCGTTCAATAAGGATCAACGCTCCCGTATAGGACCTGCTCATCTCCTTGCATGCGAGACATATCTCATTTATAAAAGTGGACAGCTTGACATGATCGTCATCTTCGCTCCGCTTGATTGATCCGAACATCTTTACCGACGACTCGGACCGCAGACCGACAGTCTCCAGCACTCTTCTAAGCTCCGGCTGGAACAGCACGATGAAAAGTATGGCGAACACATAGAGAAATTTGTTGAAGATATATCCGACCATATCCAGACCGATAAGTCCGCAGACAGCCACAAACAGCAAAATAAAGACTATTCCCTTGATCAGCTGCCATGCCCTCGTCTGCCGGACAAAAAGAAGAATCCAGTAAAAAAGAAAGGTTACAAGAATAATATCAAGAAGGTACCTGACGAAGTCCCACGGACTTCCGAAGAAAAGCACTCCGCTGTCAAGGCTGGCGATAAGCTCATTAACAAATTCAACAATCTGCTTTATAAACGTCGAACCGCTCATCGTCACTACCTCCCTGCTGAAAAAAATAACAACTAATTATATCATAATATCAGGTGTTACAAACTTTCCTCTGCAAATTACATTCCTGAGCCGTCCGCTGCCGTCGATAACATTTATGTCGGCTCTGCCCCCGGCATCAAGCGTGGGGCACTTAATCCCGAGTCTGTCATACGGTGTCTTTGTCAGAGCGTCATATACTTCTGAATGCGGTATTCCGCAGCTGACAAGCTCACGGCATTCGCAGGCAAGCGAAGTAACAGAGCCTGCAAGACTGCCGCCTGGTCCGTAATAGGTTCTTCCGCAGCGGACTTCAACCTCAGTTCCGCCGAGATCGTAAAATCCGTCCGGCATACCGGCGCCGCGCATCGAATCCGACACGACTATCACCCTGTCACCTATCAGTCTGCTGATTATTCTGAGCATGGCAGGCACAATGTGGTGACCGTCGCAGATAACTTCCGCGAAGACTCCGGGACTGTCAAATACCGCACCCAGGATTCCGGGCGCGCGCTTAAGACACGGTGACGTGGCGTTAAGAATATGTGTCACGGACTTCCCGCCTCTTGCAAAGAAATCCATAGCCGTATCATAATCGCAGTCTGTATGCGCGGCAGAGAGAACATATCTGCCGCTGAACTCTTCCGTAAACTGCATGGCGCCGTCAAGCTCCGGCGCGACATCAATTATCTTAAGAAGCCCCGGGAACCTCTTTTCAAGATCTTCTATCAGCGCGGTCCCGTTTTTTGGCAGGATAAGATTACCGGTCTTCTGCACTCCGGACATTGAAGGATTGAGGAACGGTCCTTCAAGATGAATGCCTGAGACAGCGGCGTGCGGCTTTATGTCCTTGTCAAGAATTTCTACGGCCCGGCTCACTGCGTCGAAAACTCTGTATATCCGCTCCTTCTCTATTGTCATTGTGGTGGGAAGAAATGCCGATACTCCGCATTCAGGCAGGCGGCGCGACAGACTGACAATGTCTTCTGCCGAAGCGTCAGAGCAGTCGTATCCGAATGCCCCGTGAATGTGACTGTCAAAGAATCCGGGGGTCAGATCACATCCCGTGCAGTCCAAATCCTGAACATCCGAGCAGCTTTCAGGCTTTGCCACTATCATGTTTATATCGCTGTCGAAAAACAGATCATTGCCTTCGCCGTCCGCTTTGAAGTCACGTCCGGAAATGCTTCTCGCGTTGCTGAGTCTAATCATCGGCTGCTCCACTCCTGTTAATGTTTTTATCTGATTTTACACCAAGAGCCGAACATATTAACAATTTAAAAATACCTCATTATCTTCTTGACTTAACCGGTCTTCAAAACTAATTTATTGTTATGGAAAATATATACGGACAATACAAAGAACGTGTGGAAGGCGTCATGGACGACCTCCTTTATAAGCTTAACGGTTACAACAACGACATTATAAATGCCGGCGGTGATCCTGTTTTCGATCACATCAGCGCGAGGATCAAATCTGACAGAAGCATGCGGGAGAAGCTGGCGAGACTCGGCCTCGCGGTTACACCTGAGATGGCATTGTCGGAGAATGTGCACGATGCCGTGGGAGTCAGGATAGTAACCTGCTTCATAGACGACATTTTCGAGAACATAAAACAGATCAGGGCGCTTAAAGGCGTGACGGTACTTGAGGAGAAGGATTACCTTACCAACGCCAAGCCCAACGGCTACAGGAGCTACCACCTGATTATCAGCATTGAGGAACCGTTTGAGGACGCGGCGGGAGCTACGCCGGGAATGTGGTACGCCGAGATTCAGCTGCGCACGATTGCGATGGATTCATGGGCAGCCCTCGAGCACAGACTCAAGTACAAGAAACAGATATCCGACACTGCCCTGATCGTAGCCGAGCTCAAGCGGGTTGCCGATGAACTCGCGTCGTGCGATGTATCAATGCAGACAATAAGGGACATGATAAAGGAGATTAAGCATGAAGATTCTGCTTGCTGAAGATGAGACAGACCTCGCCAACGCCATTAAGGCGCTGCTTATACACTCCGGTTACAGCGTTGACCTGGCGGAAGACGGCCAGTACGCGGTAGATTTTGCGGCGCAGAACGGTTATGACGCGATGGTTTTCGACATAATGATGCCCCGCAAGGACGGACTTGAAGCGCTTCGTGAGATCAGAGCCGCCGGAGATACAACGCCGGTGATTATGCTGACAGCAAAGTCCGAGATTGAAGACCGGATAACGGGGCTCGATTCGGGCGCAGACGATTATCTTACAAAGCCCTTCGCCATGGCAGAGCTGCTCGCGAGACTCCGCGCGATGACGAGGCGCGCCAGACCTGAGGCCGCATCTGTCATAACCTACGCAAACATTGAGGTCGACCCTTCAAGTTCGGAACTGAGAGCCGTCAATTCAATCAGCCTTGCATTCAAGGAACTCAAGCTCCTGGAACTGCTCGTGAAGGCCGAGGGCAAAGTCATTACCACGGAAGAGATATATGACAGAATATGGCAGGACGACCCCGATACCTCAACCAAAATCGTACTTATGTATATTTCTTATCTCAAGAACAAACTCAGGTCTGTCGGTGCATCGTGCGTTATAACAGGTTCACCCGAGTCAGGCTATACGCTGACGGAGGGATAACCGATGCTCCAGAAGGTCAGAATGCATTTCATACTTGTCGCGATGGCTGCGCTTGTGGCGGTTCTCGCGCTGCTTGAAGTTTTTTTCTGGTACACGGCGAAAACAAGTATCTCCGGCAGATACGACACTATAATCGACTACATCTACAACAACGACGGCAAGCTGCCGGGCTTCAGCGACCTTAAAGACTCCGGAAGCGACAGTCAAAGCGAGCTGGGCAATCTGATGTCTGATATTTTCGGCTTCGGGGATCAGCTTCTGTCGCCTGAGCTTAAATATCAGACAAGATTTTTCCTCGTGAATCTGTCAGAAGACGGCAGCATAGTTTCATATGACCTGTCGAATATCGCCGGCGTAAGCTCTGATGATGTTGATGATTTCATAAATGACACATACGGAAGCGGCCGTGTCAGCGGCTTCTACGACAGCGATTCGTCGAGCTACACCTACAAGACATACCGGAATTCTGACGGCACTCATACTTTTATCGCCGTAGACACATCGTCGGCGTCATGGCTTATCCGCGAGATATCCATGTATATTCTGCTGTGGGGATTCATCATCATACTGATTTTCACATTTCTCGTCATTATTCTGTCCAAGCAGGCAATCGCACCGATGGCGGCAAATTTTGAGAAACAGAAACAGTTTGTGACAAACGCCTCGCATGAGCTCAAGACTCCGGTGGCTATTATTTCAGCAAACACCGAACTTATGGAGGCGATCAACGGCAGCAATGAATGGACCGAATCAAATATGAGGCAGGTCAAGAGACTCACCGCCCTCATCAATGACCTCGTAATTATGGCGCGCGTTGAAGAACGCCAGAGCATGGCGTTCGACAGGGTTGACCTTACAAAACTGGCACAGGATGTCCTTCCGGGATTCAAGGCTATCGCCGAGAATTCCAACAAGTCCTACAGCACTTCGATAGATGAAGGGGTTTTTGTATCGGGCGAAGAGCGTGCTCTTCGGGAAATCCTGTCAATCATCGCCGACAACGCCGTGAAGTACTGCGACGACAACGGCACGGTAAACATACAGGTATCGCCGAGATTGACCAGGAATGTCGGCACAGGAAAGATAACAGGAACAAAGACAACTTTCTCGAATACCTTTTCCGGCGGCAGCAAAGCTGACCTGCCGAAGTTTTTTGACAGATTCTACCGCAGTGAAGAATCACACAACAACAAGGAGAATCAGGGCTTCGGCATAGGTCTGTCAATGGCAAGGGAGCTGACGGAAAGACTCGGAGGCAAAATCACTGTACAGCTTAAGGACGGTATAATTATCTTTACGGTGATTTTCTGATATAATTCATCTCCATGGGGGATAATAATATGTCTGTTAAAAACAATCCGAGAGTAGTCTGGGTGGAACTGTTGAGAATTTTGGCCTGTCTGATCGTTATAGGACGCCATGTTTTCGCGAATTCCGCAAAAAGCGACAGTTTCTCATACGCATTAATATGGTCTTTGGTCTCTGACGGTGTCACCATTTTCTGGTTCATATCGGGATTTTTCCTGTACGGAGAGAAATTCTCCTATAAGTCAAAGCTTAAGCACCTTCTGACCGGAATAATTATTCCGATGGTAATCTTCAACGTTTTCTCAATAGGTCTGGACCACCTGGCAAGCGGCAAACCATTGTTCTGCACAGATGACATCTTCACCGAACTTTATTGTCTTCTTACGTTCAACCAGCCTATCAGATGCTTCCACCTGTGGTTCCTGAATATCTACATTTTGCTGATAATCTGTTCTCCGCTGATAAACGCCGCTGTATCTTACCTCGATACAAACAGGAAACGCGAGAATATTTTCCTTGCCATAACCGCTTCTTTGCTGTTTATAAACGACCTTACTCTGAACTCCGCCATGAATTTTTCCTTCCACGGCGCAGGCGGACTCATTCCGGCTGTACTGCTCACCATATGCGGTCATATAATCTACAGGAGACTCCCTGAAGCAAAGACTGAATACGCAGCTGCCGGCGTGATCGGGGTTATTTTTATCAACATAGTAAGAAGCCTGATGCAGATAACTCTAGCCAGATCGTCACCCGACTACGAAGACCACATTCTGTTCTGGTATGCTCTTCCCTCGGTGTTCGCGGCAATCTGTCTTACAGTTGCCGTGAGCAGAATCAGATTCTCTGACACAGGCAAAGTCTCATCGGCAATCAGGTTCCTGTCATCGCTGACTCTTTATATCTACCTCACTCATTTTGTAATTATCGACATTCTGGACAACACCGGCGTAACGCAGAGGATCAAGGATATCTTCCTCAATAAAGATTACAGCATCTTTGCAGGATACGGACTCTACACGCTGACTGAAAGCATCGCCGTATTCATACTGACCGCCGCGTTATCCTTACTTATAAAAATGGCAGCAGGCGCTGTCAGAGCATCAATCCGCCGTTGTTTCAGTCACACCTGATTCAAGAGTACTTTCCGTTGGATTGTTTATATAGGTCTGATACTCATCCGGCGTCATTCCGTCATCAGACCCCTTCATAAGAGTCTCCATAATAACGAATGCTATCGCGTTAATTCTGATCTGAAGCACATCACCTGACTTATCCGTAACGCCGTCGCCGTCTTCATCGGTATCTTCCGTCCTTAGCGCAGCGTCAAGTATGGAGGTTGAATCAAGCGGCGTGGATCTAACGGCTCCGCCGTAATCCTGCAGTGTAAGGTTCTTTGTGTCCTTCATCTCATCCATGGACTCGAAATTATAATCGTAGCTGTCAAAGAATACTATCGGAATTCCCGCATCATCAAAAGGCACATAATCCGATTTGTTGGCGGAAACCTCATTATAAATGTCGGCATTTCCGTCTCCGTTCAAATCAGTCTCGATACCTGACTCGTTATACAGAATATCAAACCCGTATGTTGAATAGAGAGTGTTCGCGTAGCAGACATCATACGTCTGGTAGAGCTTGCGTCGCATGGCATACTTGCTGCCCGGCACGAGCGAATTATATCCCGCTGAAGCATACACCTTGTCTCCGGCGTAAATGCTGTCTATGCAATACATCACTTCCACATTGCTTCTGTCCTCAACTGACAGGGAATTTAAGAATGCATTCGCTCCGGCATAGGAATCCGTTCCTGCTCCGAAGGCCACATAATAGACATCAAAGCCCATCTTCTTATATGAAGATGCCTGCGCCAGTGCAGTCAGAAGACATCCTACTCCTGACGCATTGTCCGATATACCGTCAAAGGTACTGCCCGTCAGGTCAGATCTCATTGCCGCGTCATAATGCGCGCCTATCACCGCTATCTTCCTGCCGAGAGAATAGCTGCCGTCTGCCCCTTCGCTGTAGAAACCGGTTCCTTCAATCTTTACCACATAATTGTTTGACGCCAGCCCGGAAGAATTAGTAAAGGTCTGAACCTGCGGCTCATAGCCCAGATCCTTCATTGCCTGCTGAACAAATTCTCCCGCCTGCTGCTCTCCCTGAGAATATGCGGTGCGGTCGGAATAAGTTCCGGCGAGCTGCCTTGCGATATCCGCCCCGTAGGTTCCGTAATCCGCCGGTATAACAGTCTGCTCCGTATCGTCGCCACAGGCGCAGAGAAGTCCCGCGCAAAACGATACCGCCAGAGTCAAAGCCGCTGTCTTAATTAATCTGTTCATAAATCTTCCCATTACTTACTTCCTGTCAATTCTTATCCGCCGGCACTATTACGTCCATTCTCCGCGCGAAAAGTTCCATCGCGCTGTCCCTGTCCATACTTCTGATGACCCATTTGCCGCCGTCTCCGGCCTTCTCATAGTCGACAATCTCATAAGGTCCCATGCCCTTTCTTGTCAGCCCTTCCGACACGGAGCGCAGAATCATATTCCTTCCGACACCGTCAAGCTTCGTCGGAAGTCCGAGTCTGTTATAGACTGTCTCCAGAGCCATCCGTCCGGCCTCAGGCATACATGAATAAAGACTCAGCGCCAGTGCCTCTCCGTCTGAATAATTCATAAATCTGAAATATCCTTCTATCGCGGCAGCAATCTCGTCACCAAGCGTAAGAAGCTTCGGATTCTTTATCTCGACATACTTCCTCGCGGCATAAACCTCGTTGAGAAATTCTCTTAAGTTCGCGGAATCATTAATGCCGTCCAGCAGATGGATGTTACCGAACATTGCAAGCCTGATCACCGGTGCGTATCCGTTCGACCTGTACTTGACGGGAACGCTCTGAAGGAACTGCGGATCGACAAAAACGGCATCCGGAAACACTTCAACTTCGGAAGTATCCTTGTATTTGCCGGAATTGAGGCATGCTCTGTCTTCAATCGCTCCGCACGCCATCGCTCCCATGGTAGTCGGAACCAGAAGAAGCGAGCTTCTTCCGGAATATATGGACGCGGCAAATTCCGCCACATCTATAACTCCGCCGCCGCCCAGCGCGATAATCCAGTCGTTGCATCCGAGTCCCGTATCGGTAAGGTCAGCAACAATCTCAGACACGGTCTTGAGACTCTTTCCGCCTTCCTGTGCGTCGCATACGATAAGGCGCGGCTTGATATTCCTGAGAATGAACTGATTCTCGAAAATGTTGTAATAATAGCCGCTGACCTGTCTGTCAGAAATAATGGCCACCTTAAACGGTGCCGAGTGTTCAAAGCAGAGATTATGCTTCTCCAAAATATATCCCGCCACGAAGTCGGCAGCGATACCGCTGCCGCAGAAGCAGTCATATTTCCTGTTGGCTTCAAGCCTGTCCAAATGCGGCCTCCTGAATAATAATAATTTGTATATTACCACAAAAGTGCTAAAATTAATCGATTGTCAAACAGAGGGAGAAACTTATGAAAATACGCACAAGATTTGCTCCAAGCCCTACGGGGTTTATGCATGTAGGTAATCTTCGCACAGCACTGTACGAGTATCTGACCGCCAGACACGACGGCGGCACGTTCGTTCTTAGAATTGAAGATACCGATCAGGAGCGCTTTGTTGAGGGTGCAACCCAGGTAATATATGATACTTTGAAGCTCGCCGGACTGAGTCACGATGAAGGACCGGACGTCGGCGGCGACTACGGTCCGTACGTCCAGTCCGAACGTCTCGGACTCTATAAGCCCTATGCCGAACAGCTTGTAAAAAACGGCAAGGCTTACAGATGCTTCTGTACAAAGGAACGCCTTGAGAAGCTTCGCAGCGAAGCTCCGGAAGGAACCGTGACCGGCTATGACCGCCACTGCCGCAACCTGTCCGAAGAAGAGATCGCGAAGAACCTGGCTGACGGAATTCCTTATGTTATCCGCCAGAAGATGCCCGAAGACGGCGTTACCACCTATAGAGATCTTGTATATGGCGACATATCTTTTCCGAATGCCGATCTTGACGACCAGATTCTTCTTAAGACCGATGGCTTCCCGACTTATAATTTCGCGAACGTAATAGACGACCACACAATGGGCATAACACACGTAGTCAGAGGCAGCGAGTATCTGTCGTCCACTCCGAAGTACAACCTGCTCTATGAAGCTTTCGGCTGGGAGATTCCAACATATATCCACCTCCCTCTGATAATGGGCAAATCCACGGATGAGAACGGCAAGGAGATTGTATCCAAGCTTTCGAAAAGACATGGTTCGACAGGATTCATGGATCTTGTTGCCGAAGGCTATCTGCCGGAGGCGATCATTAACTATATCGCGCTTCTGGGCTGGGCTCCTGACAGCACGAAAGAGATCTTCACATTGAAGGAACTTGAAGAAGAGTTTGACATCAACCGCATCTCGAAATCACCTTCGGTATTTGATTACGACAAGCTGACATGGGTTAATTCAGAGCACATCAAAGCAATGAGCTTTGACGATTTTCTTGCTCACGCGAAGCCCTTCTATGACAAGGCCGGAATCAGAGAGGATTCCTACGCACTGCTTGACGAACTTCTGAAGCCGAGAATCACAAGATTCAACGAGATTGAGGAGAAGCTTGCATTTGTCAGGGAATACGGTGACTTTGACCTGTCGCTTTTCGAGCACAAGAAGAGCAAATCAACACTTGATACATCAAAGGCGATGCTTGAACCCGCACTCGCGATAATTGAGACTGCAGACTGGAATCGCGAGGCTCTTGGCGCGGCAATGACAAAGCTTGCCGAAGATAACGGCGTTAAGAACTCCGTTGTAATGTGGCCTGTGAGAGTCGCTGCGGCGGGCGTGGCTGTAACTCCGGGCGGATGCTCTGAAGTGCTGCTGTTGCTTGGTCGTGATGAGTCTGTCAGAAGAATCAAAGCAGCCCTTAAGAGGCTTTAATTAAGGAGAGGAACAATGGCTGAGAGTAAGAATTTCATTCATCAGATAATAGACGAGGAGCTTTTGCCGGAAGGAAGAGTCAACGGGAAAACGATTCACACAAGATTTCCGCCTGAGCCGAACGGCTATCTCCACATAGGTCACGCCAAAGCGCTTGAGATAGATTTCGGTACGGCCGAAGCCTATAACGGCATGTGCAACCTCAGAATGGACGACACAAATCCTACAAAGGAAGATGTCGAATTTGTTGAAGCGATAATGGAAGACATACACTGGCTCGGACACGACTGGGGCGACAGATTTTTCTATGCTTCTGACTATTTCGACAAGATGTATGAATACGCCGTAGAGCTTATAAGAAAAGGGCTCGCCTATGTATGTGAGCTTACTCCGGAACAGATGCACGAGATGCGCGGCGATACGCAGACACCTGCGACATCACCCTTCAGAGACCGCCCCGTTGAAGAGAGTCTCGATCTGTTCGCTCGTATGAAGGCCGGAGAGTTTGAGGACGGAGCGATGACACTTCGCGCGAGAATCGACCTGACTTCTGGAAACTTCAACATGAGAGATCCCGTAATCTACAGAATCAATCACCTTCCGCATCACAGAACCGGTAATAAATGGTGCATCTACCCGATGTATGATTTCGCTCATCCTATCGAAGACGCGCTCGAAGGAATCACACATTCCCTCTGCTCACTTGAGTTTGAATCCCACCGCCCTCTTTATGACTGGGTGGTAAACAACATTTCGGTTGAATGCAAACCGCGACAGATTGAGTTCGCGAGACTCGGAATCACACATACGGTCTTAAGCAAGAGAAAGCTTCGCGCGATGATTGAAGCCGGCACGGTAACAGGTTGGGATGACCCGAGAATGCCGACACTTTGCGGTCTTCGCCGCCGCGGCTACACGCCTGAATCAATCCACAATTTCTCCGAGAAGAACGGTGTCGCAAAAGTTAATTCCGTTGTTGATTTTGCTTTTCTTGAGTATTGTCTTCGTGAAGATCTGAACGCCAACGCCAAGCGTGCAATGGCTGTAATTCACCCGATAAAGCTCATTATCGACAACTACCCGTCAGGTAAACGCGAGGAATTCGACGTTGAGAACAATCCGCAGGATGAATCCGCCGGAACACGCAAGGTTCCCTTCTCACGCGAACTCTACATAGAATCTGAAGATTTCATGGAAGTTCCGGCGCAAAAGTATTTCCGTCTCTATCCGGGCAACGAAGTCCGTCTCAAGTCGGCATATATCGTTAAGTGCAAGGGATGCGACAAAGACTCGGACGGCAATGTCATAGCTGTTCACTGCGAATACGACGCATCATCACGAGGCGGCAACCCTGCCGACGGGCGTAAAATCAAGTCCACAATCCACTGGGTTGACGCAAATGACTGCGTAGATGCCGAGATACGTCTCTATGACCGTCTCTTTACGACCGAACAGCCCGATCTGGCTGACTGCAACTACCTTGACTTCATCAACCCCGATTCGCTCACTGTCGTGACAGGCGCGAAGGTTGAACGTTCCCTCGCCAAAGCCGCTCCGTCCGACCGTTTCCAGTTCCTGAGAACCGGGTATTTCTGCGCGGACAGCAAGGATTCCGGGCCGAACCACCTGGTATTCAACCGCGCCGTATCGCTCAAGGACAGCTACAAGCCGCAATAAAGTCAGTATAAGCAATCGAAAAGCACCTGTTTGTCACAGGTGCTTTTTATATGGTTATTAAAATTTGATTTTCGTCAACTTTTGAAAAAGTTGACGAAAATCGTAAACCTTCATACAGCGTAATAACTTGCAACAATATACAGTCCCTTCGCCGCCGGCAGACTTGATTGACTCTGTCTGCTCCGCCGCTGTCTCTGAGGGTTCCGTTTCTCCGGAAGCCTCTGTTACTGTCTCAGAAGTCTCTGAGGTTGTTGTCTCGCTGACAGTTGTTTCCTGAGTGGAGCCCGTCTCATCGGCGCAAGTTATAAAACCCGGCACCATTGGCGAGAAACCGATCAGGAACGCAAGCGCTGTCGCTAAAATTTTCTTACGTGTGTTCATTAAAATTCCCTTTCAAAAATATTGTTTTGCATTAAAAAAGCACTGTTTCCAGTGCTTCCAATGCGGGTAAAATGCAGCCAAACGGGCTGCGTGCTAAGTTGTTTCGATTACATGTCAATCACCACCTTTCAGGCAATAAAAAAGGGCACCCGGAGGCGTCCTTTTAGTTTGTTTTTTGTTATAAATCAAATATTCAGTCGTAGAGGTAGGTTATGTCTTGGTCTATCGCAGTGTAGGAATAAAGCCCATGACGATAGCCATACTCATCGAGTATTGCATCCGCTGCCGCATACATACGAGTGACCGCTGCGTCAGCATCGCTGGAATCAATCTCAGCGCCGCACTGATAGGGGGCATTAGGATCATAAGCGCAAATATCAACACCGCGCTCCACTGGAGCTATGGCGTCAAGGGCAGCTGTACGTATGCTATCGTCCCAAACAATCCGTAAGGTGCTGTACACAGAAACCTTTGTCGGTGTCGGCGTAGGCGTTGCCGTCGGTTTAGGTGTCGGCGTTGCTGTCGGCACAGGTGTAGGAGTTGCCGCTGCCGCATTATTTGTACCTGCAGATACCGGCGTAGGTGTCTGTGTATTTGTACGACCCGTCGCTGTCGGCGCCGGTGTAGCTGTAACCTTCGGTGTACTTGTCGGCTTAGGCGTTGGCGTGGCTCGTCTTGCAGTCGAGGCAGAAGTTGATTCTGATGTTGTAGCTGTAGCAGAGCTTGTGGCAGGCTCTTCAAAAACAGACTCAGAACTCTCTGTCACTTCGGATACAGCAGATGCCTCTGATACTGCCGAAGCGGAACTGATAGCCGACGCTTCCGGAACCGGGGTCTGCTCTGTCTTTACATCGCATGATGTGCAGGACATAAGCGAAAGCACCAGTGCAAAAGACATTATCATCACAAGTGTTGCCTTTGCACGATTATTAAGATTCTTCATTGTTAATTCCCCTCTTTCCTCTGCTGTTCTGAATAACATTTGAATATCTCATCTTTTGACAGGTCAATATCCTGCAAGGAATTCCTTTGTTCTCTGAGCCTTGGGGTTGGTTACAAGATCATACGCGGGGCCTTCCTCGACAATTACACCGCCGTCCATAAAGACTATGCGGTCCGCGACATCTCTTGCAAACGACATCTCATGCGTTACTATTACCATCGTCATATTCTCGGCGGCAAGCTCCCTGATAACGCTCAGCACTCCCTTTGTAAGCTCAGGATCCAGCGCGGAAGTAGGCTCATCGAAAAATATAATCTCGGGATTTCCGGCAAGAGCTCTCGCTATTGAGACTCTCTGCTGCTGACCTCCGGATAAATTGCACGGAAAATAATCTGCCTTATCCGAGAGATCCATTTTCGCGAGCAGCGCGTCGCAAACAGCGTCTGCCTCGGCCTTTGGCTGCTTGTGGACATGAATCAGCGCCTCGGTAATGTTGCGGCGTACTGAGAAATGCGGGAAAAGGTTGAAGTTCTGAAACACCAGACCGAACTTGCTTCTGATATCCAGGAGGCTGTGCTTGTCGGCGTACACAGTCTTGGAACCGACGGTATCGCAGAGCGTCTGCCCTCCTATGACAATCTTGCCGGAATCTATCTTCTCAAGCGTTGTCGCACAGCGCAGAAGCGTTGATTTGCCACCGCCGGACGGTCCGATAACCGCCACGACCTCTCCTCTGGCAACAGTCAGACTGATTCCCTTCAGAACCTCAAGATCGTCAAAAGCCTTGCGGATGTTATCGATTATCAATATATTCTCGTCTGTATTCTCTTTGTCAGCCATATCGCACCTCACGAATAATAAGACATCGATTTCTCGATTCTGTTGAGCGAGACTTCGATAATCGCATTCATTATGTAATAGAAAACTCCTGCGACGACAAAAGGCATTACCGATACCTGAGCCGAAGCCAGTGCCTTGGCAACCGTAAACATCTCCGTCACCGCAAGAACCTGCGCGAGAGAAGTATCCTTTACGAGCGTTATCACTTCATTTGCAACAGAAGGCAGTACATTCTTAATGACCTGGGGAAGAATAATTCTGAAATATGTCTGTGACTTGGAGAATCCCAGAACCTGAGCCGCTTCGTACTGTCCCCTGGACATTGACTGAATTCCGCCTCTGAATATCTCTGCGAAATAAGCCGCGTAGTTGAGCGAGAAGCCGATAACGGTCGCTATAAACCTGTAGTTGAACGGACCTATAACGGCATTGCCGGTGCTGATTCCGAACAGATAATACGGTCCGAAATATACAAGCAGCAGCTGAAGCATCAACGGCGTACCGCGCATTATCGATATATATATGCGGACAACCGTTGATATTACGGAATTGCGGGCCATTCTGCCGCGGGCAACAAGAAGTCCGAGCGGAAGCGAGAACAAAAGCGTAAACACAAAAATACCAAATGTGAATTCAAAACCGCGCAGAAGCTGAAGCATCGTTGACAGTATTAACTGCTTATCCATTAATGAATTTATCCTCTTCGTATTCGTATTATCCGTTCAAACACTAAAAGTGTAGCACTTTAACGTTTTTTATGCATCATAAAGGTATCAGTAACCCGGCATCGTCCATGAACCGCCGTATTCACACTGTGTAAAACGCCAGTTAAGCGTGTGCGTACTCTTGTCAAGCGAATAATCCCTGATAAAGCCGTACTGAATCGGTCCGTAGCTGTAGCTCTCAAGCACCTCGGCAATCGCCAGAACCTCCGTGCACCGTTCTTCATCGGTGGCGTCGGAGTAGAAATCACTATCGCCATATTCCTTGAACACTGTCTGCACATAATCCATACAGAACCCGTCAGTACCCTGCTTCTCATCATAGGTCAGAAGCACATTGCACTGATCGACAAACTTCTTCGCGTCGAACGTCTCAGAATCAGTATGGCAGCCTGCGAAAACAGACAGCGACACAACAAAACATAATAAGATGACCGATAACTTTTTGACCATGCAGACATTATACTAGAAAAACAAATAAAAGGCAGACACCTGAGCTTATCAGTTTGCCTTATTTCTCATAAAATGATAGTATTTTTGTTATCAATTACAATAAAAGCATATTAGGTATCAAATACACATGGAACACGGCAAAAGCTGGTACAAGCTCGATAACGTCGCCAAACTGTTTCCTTCCTCGGCAAGAGGAGGTGACACGAGAGTATTCAGATTAATGTGCGAGCTTAACGAACCTGTCGATGAGAGAACTCTTCAGGAAGCGCTCGATGCTGTTATCGCTGATTTTCCGCATCTCAAATGCGTTCTGCGCAAAGGTCTGTTCTGGTATTACCTGGACTACCGCGACATCCGCGCCATTGTCAGCAATGAGAATCTCAACGCGTGCAGTGCGCTCTACTACGGCGGCCGCAAGAACCTTCTGTTCCGCGTCAACTTTTTCGGAAACAGAATAAATCTCGAGATGTTCCATGTTCTGGCCGACGGCACCGGCGCTTTCATTTTCTTCAAAGCCCTGATAACAAAGTATCTTTCACTTCGCCACAATTTTCTGATTACTGATGCGGTGACAGAGACCGCATCAGCTTACGGCATGGGTTCCGACGCCTTCGACCGCTTCTACGAGCCGAAGAAATTCAAGCGCAAGGCAAAGAAAGAGCGAATCAGGAACGCCTACCACATCAAAGGCACGACTGACGATAATCTTCTGCCGCACCTTGTCGAAGGCACCGTGTCCGTAAAAAGCTTCATCGACATTGCACATAAGTACAACACAACCGTGGGAATTCTTGCAACTTCAGTCTATATCGCGGCCGTTATAGACGAGATGACTTTACAGGAACAGAGCAGGCCGATAGTTGTAAGCGTGCCGGTAAACCTGCGCAATTATTTCAAATCCGAGACGGCAAGGAATTTTTTCGGTGTAATAAGAGTCACTTACGACGCGCGTAACTACGACGGCGAACTCAGCACAATAATCAAGGCCGTAAAGCAATCCTTTGATTTTCAGCTTTCCAAAGACCGTATCGCCCAGACAATGAACAACTACTCGGCACTCGAGCACAATCTGGCAATAAAGATGGTTCCTCTGTGGATTAAGGACTTTTCGATGGGACGCTACAACAGACTCATCGCCAGGGGCGTAACAAGCACAATGTCTAACCTTGGCACCGTCGGCATGCCCGAGCCCGCAAGCTCATATATCGTAAAATTCGGAGCATTCATGACGGCGCCATTTGAGCAGGTCAGCATCGTCTCATTCAAAGACCGAATGGTCATCGGTGAAGTCAGTTCCTTTGTAAACCACGAAGTCATGCTGCACTTCTACAGAAGACTCACAGAACTTGGACTGTCCGTCGAAATCGCCACAAACGACAACGATAACTAAGGAGGACACGTAATGCAGTACTGCCCGAAATGCAGAATAAATATCCGCGGCAACAAAGCTCGCTGCCCGCTGTGTCAGGGGCACCTTGAAGGAATGCCTGAGAACGCCGCTTTCCCGAGCCTTCGCAAACCGGGAATCTCCGCGCGTTCCATAGTCAAGATGTCAACCTTCTGTTTTCTCACCATCGAAATAATAATGTGCGCGATATGGTTTCTGACATCATACAATTACCACACCACATTGCCGTGGGTGCCGCTGGTTATAGCCGGCGCGGCTGTCCTGTGGCTCGACCTTCTGATAGCACTTTACATGCGCTACAACGTTCTCAAGATATTCACCACCGAAGCATACATAGCGATAATCCTCGATGTCATCATAGACCTTGAGACAGGTTCTCACGGCTGGTCCGTCACATGGATGATTCCCTGCACTTTCGCGGCGCTCGCCATAGCAACCGTCATATTCGGAACCATTTCCCGGATGAGCCTTGTTGAATACATCATCTATCTTCTTGCAGACACAGTCTTCTGCATGGTTCAGATATGGCCTATTGCAGCGCACTTCAATCATTTCGTCTGACCTGCGATTATCTGCATGACAGCGTATATGATTTTCGCCTTCTGGATAATCGTCTTTAAAACAAAGGATATCAGGAACGCTTCGGCGAAGTACTTCAACATATGAAGAACGACAGCAACAGAATCAACCTCCGCAACGGACTGACGTTCTCAAGCCGCGTCGGAGAATTCGTCGACAACTCCATAAGCAGCGTCATAGCGTCCGCCTTTCTTGCGCCCCGGCTGGAAGGCGAGCCTTCGTCAGACACATGGTACCGTCTGCCCGTTCCGGAAGGAATATCAGGCGACGGTTCGGAATACTACATCTATATCAAAAAAGGCAGCAGCAGCAATCTCTGCATCTTCTTTTCAGGAGGCGGCGTCGCATGGGACGAGTACACAGCGGCGCGCCCCATAACCGGAGCCAGACGCGCACGCGGCCTGCCAAACTTTTATTGGAACAACCTGAGACCGATAACACAGCTGATGAACATCAACACCGGGATAACTGACACAAACAACCCTGCCAATCCTTTTCGCGACTGGAGCTTCATCGTAATAGCATATGCCACCGGCGACCTTCACATAGGGAACAATGATTTTCCGTACACCGCAGAAGACGGCACCAGGCGGCTTGTCCATTTCCGCGGCCACAGCAATTTCCGCTACGCAATGAAACACGCCCTGCCGATGTTTCCGTCAGCAGATAAACTCCTTATAGCAGGCGACAGTGCCGGTGCCTTTGCCGTACCCGCCCTGACTGACGAGATTCTGAGCGACTTCTACCCCACCTGCCGCGACGTCACGGTATTATCCGACAGCGGCCAGCTGATGTACACCCGCTGGAAGCACACCGCGCGTGAGATCTGGGCCGCCGATCCTTCTTTCTGGAAACCGATACATACCCGTAATCTCACTATGGACTGGTATGAAAGTCTCTACAGCAAACGCAAAGACACCATAAAGTATCTGTATGCCTGTTCAACGCACGACTATCTCCTCAGCGCCTACTACAACGACATCGTCAGCAAGAGGTACGCGACAAACGCCGCCGTGCGCGACGTCTTCAATGCACAGCTTATGGAAATGTGTGACCGCTTCAAAGCGATGACTCCCAAATCAGGAATCTATCTCAACTCCTGGCCCAACCTCATCGTAATCTACCCCGGTCTTCGCGGCGGCACGGTGCACACGGCTTTGCGCCGTCTCAACTTCTACTCAAAGCTTGACTGCGATGTCACAATGGCCAAATGGCTTGAGGACGCAGTGAACGGAGATATCTATGATGTTCGAAAATAACGCCGCTGCGAATTAATCTGCGAAGCAGATTGTTATATTCAGCCTGTTATTTCCAAAGCAAATAAATAAAGACGCTGCGAGTTAATTTGCGAAGCAAATTCATGTTCGAAGCAGCGTCTTATATTTATTTGCGTACTTGTCCGAAGCAGCGTCTTATATTTACTTGCGATATCTTAATGATGAAACAGTCTTATCCCCGTAAATGCCATAGCCATATCGTACTTGTTGCAGGTCATAATGACATGGTCATCACGGATTGAACCGCCCGGTTCCGCGATATACTTAACGCCGCTCTTGTAGGCACGCTCGATGTTGTCGCCAAACGGGAAGAATGCGTCGGAGCCTAAAGCCACGTCAAAGTTTTTCGCGAGCCATGCCTTCTTCTCTTCCATTGTAAGAACCTCAGGCTTCTCCTTGAACAGTGTCTGCCACGTACCGTCGCGGAGAACATCGTCGTGTTCTTCAGAGATATAAATATCTATGGTGTTGTCGCGATCAGGTCTTCTGATACCGTCTACGAACTTGAGTCCCATGACCTTCGGATGCTGTCTGAGCCACCAGATGTCGGCCTTATTGCCCGCAAGACGGGTGCAGTGAATTCTTGACTGCTGACCGGCGCCGATTCCGATTGCCTGTCCGTCCTTGACATAGCAGACGGAATTGCTCTGCGTGTACTTCAATGTAATGAGAGAGATGAGAAGGTCAAGCTTCTTGTCCTCAGGGATATTCTTGTTGTCGGTTACGATATTTGAGAGAAGGTCGCCGTTGATGCAAAGCTCGTTTCTGCCCTGTTCAAACGTAACTCCGAAAACCTGTTTTGTCTCAATGGGAGCCGGCTTATATGAAGGGTCAATCTTTACAACGTTATAGGTTCCCTTGCGCTTGGACTTCAGAATTTCAAGAGCTTCAGGAGTGTAATCGGGAGCGATTATTCCGTCTGACACTTCACGCTGAAGCATTGTGGCGGTAATGGCATCACATGTATCCGACAGCGAGACAAAATCGCCGTAAGATGACATTCTGTCAGCACCTCTCGCCCTTGCATATGCACAGGCGATAGGCGACAGCTCGCCAAGATCGTCAACGAAATAAATCTTCGCTTCCGTGTCACTCAGCGGTTTGCCTATTGCAGCGCCGGCAGGCGATACATGCTTGAAGGAAGCTGCCGAAGGAAGTCCGGTCGCCGTTTTCAGCTCCCTTACGAGCTGCCAGCCGTTAAAAGCATCAAGAAGATTGATGTAGCCGGGCTTGCCGTTAAGTACCTCGATAGGAAGTTGTGAACCGTCGTTCATGTAGATTCTTGACGGCTTCTGATTTGGGTTGCAGCCGTACTTCAATGCCATTTCGTTCATGTTGTTCTCCTTAAAAATCAAACGTTCTTATTTACTATTCTTGTCTCAGCCTTGCCTGTTGCAATATCGATAAATCTTACAAACAGAGACACTTTGTTGTCTTCGTTGAGTGAATTCCATACAGAGTCGGTAAATTCATCGATGGAACCTGTGATTGCGACCTTCTCAGGTTCTCCTTCGAAAGACGGAAGCGGACTGCCGTCGCCCATGTACGTGTGGATAAATCTTCCGGCGCCGGCCTTCGGATTATTATAGGAGAATGTGTGTCTCTCGCACGAAGACGGGTCTCCGTCAGCACTCTTGATAATTGAAAGTGCGTAGTTGTAAGTTCCGTTTTCGACGTGAAGTATTCCGGAAATGCGCGGAGTATAGTTGGGCGCGTCATCCTCGAATTCCCTGCCGCGCAGCGACTGCTCGAATGTCTGCTGCTTGTCCATGAGCTCATAAATGGTATCGGTCTGATCGCCGTTTGTGACGATAGTCTTGTTGCCGAGAACTCTTACCGGAGAATAGATGATGAGATGCGGATCAGAGAGCTTCGACGGATCAAAAGCCTCGGTCTTGATTCCGTCAGCTGTTGCCGTAAACACTCTGTTGCGCGAATTGACGCTCCTGCCCATTATGAAATAGGCAGTAACCGCCTTGCTGCCGTCTTCGGACCTGCCGATCACGATTCCTCTGCCCGGATAAGCGTTGCCTGAGAGAAGTTCACTGAGTTTTGCTGTTTGCATGGTTGTATCCTCCGTATTTTAATTAATTACGTACGCTATGTTATCTTTTATCTCAACCTTGCCATCGGCGATAAGCCTTATCGCGCGGGGAAGAATGTTCCATTCGCACTCACGCATAATGCGCTTCTGCAATACCTCCGGAGTATCGTCGGGCCTCACATCGACTGCTTTCTGAAGCAAGATCGGACCGGAATCGTATTTATCGTTGACGAAATGCACAGTCGCACCCGACACCTTGACGCCCCTTGCAAGCGCTGCCTCATGAGGCTTGATGCCATACATCCCTGCTCCGCAGAAAGACGGTATCAACGCCGGGTGGATATTTATAATCCTGTTGGAATACTCACGGACCGTCCGTGGCCCGATAAGCGAGAGATAACCCGCGAGCACTATCAGTTCCGCTCCGGATTCTTCGACGGCATGAAGTACCGCAAGATCCCACTCGTCCCTTGTGGCGTAATCCTTTGCGTTTATAACAACAGACCTGAGGTTGTTGTCGGATGCTCTGGTAAGCGCATAGGCCCCGGACGAGGAAGAAAGTACCAGTGATATCTCAATATCCTTGAGTATACCGACTTTGGTGTTATCTATAATTGCCTGAAGGTTGGTTCCTCCGCCTGATACAAAAACTGCTATCTTCATTACTGTCTCCTCAAGAGTAAGTTACCTTATGTACTGAATCAATCGACTTATCCGGCCTGCCGGCTATAAAGCAGCCGTCGAAACAGGCTGAACATACGCCGCAGTCAATTGTGGAAAGCGATTCCTTAAGCGCTTCAAGGCTTATGTATCCGAGCGAATCGGCGCCTATCATGTCCCTTATCTCATCCACTGACTTGGTCGCTGCCGGAAGCTCCTCTTCTGCGGCGTTCACGCCGTAGCAGCAACCGAACCTGACAGGCGGCGACGCCAGTCTGACATGAACTTCAGCCGCTCCGTTGGCACGCAGAAAGCTGATAATGTGCCCGGTCGTAGTACCTCTTACAAGCGAGTCGTCGACAATTGCTATTCTCTTTCCGGCAATAGCCGTCCTTAATACCGCAAATTTCATCTTAACCGCAAGCTCTCTTTGCGTCTGGGTACTCTTGATAAATGTTCTCCCGACATAGCGGTTCTTCAGAAGCCCTGCTCCGTAATGAACTCCGAGTCCCTGCGCAAATCCTTCGGCAGCGGCATTGCCGGAATCCGGCGCGCCGATAACGAGGTCGACATCGCAGGGCTGCTCTTTTGCAAGCGCGAGTCCGGCGCGATATCTCGAATCAAAAACGCTCATTCTGTCGATTACGGAATCAGGACGCGCGACATAAACATACTCGAAAAGACATACCTTTCCATCCGCCTTGTTCTCCGCGCCGCCGTTAAGCTTAACGGATGTAACCTTATCCCTGGAGATTGACACGACTTCTCCCGGTTCAAGATCCCTCACAAATTCTGCGTCAACAGCATCAAGCGCACAGGTCTCTGACGACAGAAAATAGAAACTGCCCTTCCTTCCGAGCACAAGCGGTCTTAAACCGAACGGATCCCTAACGCCGATAAGCTTGTTATCCGTCATGAAAATCATGGAATAAACGCCCCTGATCTGCTTCATGGTCTCCAGAATCGCATGCTCGCAGTCTTCAGTCTTTATCCTGTTCCTTGAGAACAGTGACAAAATAATCTCCGAGTCGGTGTTTGTCTGGAAAATTGCGCCAAGGCCCTTGAGTTCCTCTCTGAGTGCGTCATCATTCATTATCACTGAATCAGACGTCAGCGCAATGTTGCCGACACGGGACTTGATAACCGAAGGCTGTATCGCGTCAGAACCCGAAATTCCTGATGAACCGCCTCTGCAATGGGCAATTGCTGAAGTTCCCTGAAGCGCAGACAGTGTCATATCGTCAAAGACATCAGCGACAAGTCCGTCGTTCTTATGACAAAGAAACGCACCGCCGTTATTTACTGCAATACCGGCCGATTCCTGACCTCTGTGCTGCAATGAAAAAATACCGTAGTATGCGCTGCGCACCACGTTATCACAATTGCCGTCAACGTCAAAGCAACCGAAAATACCACTCATAAGTTATCTTTACCCGTTACCTTCCAAAACTTATTTTCGTAATTACATCTGCGCTATCTTCGTCTGCAGAGCCTTATCCTTCTCCTCGACGGAATCAGCAAGTTCTTTCTTGTAATCATGAAGTCTCTTGCGCAGCTCTTCACTCTTAAGGGCTATCATCTGGCATGCAAGTATTGCGCTGTTCGCTCCGCCGTCAATTGCGACTGTAGCAACCGGGATTCCGGTCGGCATCTGAACCGTAGCATAAAGAGCATCGACGCCGTTAAGAGCTCCGCCCTTGCACGGAACACCGATAACAGGAAGAATTGTATTTGCCGCAAGCACACCCGACAGATGTGCCGCAAGACCTGCCGCTCCGATAATAACGTCATATCCGCTGTCTTCCGCACTGCGCGCGAGAGCAATCGCCTTGTCCGGAGTTCTGTGCGCCGACGCAACCTTCACATCATATTTAACGTCGAATTTATCGAGCATTTTGAAACATTTCTCCATAATCGGAAAATCCGAATCTGAACCCATTA
Source organism: Mageeibacillus sp. (assembly GCA_022484595.1). Lineage (GTDB taxonomy): Bacteria > Bacillota > Clostridia > Saccharofermentanales > Saccharofermentanaceae > Saccharofermentans. The sequence continues at coordinate 273,040 of JAKVLB010000001.1, forward strand.
CAATCAAAACTTTACCGTTAGCCATAAAACAGTGCCTCTTTCCTTATAAATTATACTCTTATACCCGTCTCTGTCAGTCTTTACTCGTCCTCACCGGACCATTTGAGCCTTGACAGAACCCTGTAGTAATCAGTGCTTCCCCAGTCGTAAGGCACAGGGCAATAATCATTACCCGGTCTTGTCGACGTCTGCGAAAACGGAATCACGTTCAGCTTATAGTCTACGCAACCTGTGCCGCCCGCGTCCATGATAAATTCGCATTGAATTATAGCAGAATCAGGGTCACTTAGTGAGGTATTTCCACCAAAACAAAAGTTCGAAAGTGAATAGCATATAAACTTTCCGTTGTACTGTTCTATAGGCTGAAGTCTGTGAGGATGCGTGCCGATGACGATGTCCGCGCCGTGATCAATGAGACCGTGCGCCAGAGCAACCTGGTCCTGATTCGGTTCGTATGTGGCCTCAACTCCCCAGTGGCATGAAGCAATAACGATATCCGCGCCTTCATCGCGAAGCTCATCTATGGCATCATAGCCTTTCTGGGCATCTCCGCCGTTGCCTATTCCGAACATTCCTATCTTTACGCCGTTCCCGGTCTCATATATCGCAGTGTAATCGGAATCACTCCATGTGATTCCGTATTCATCAAGATTGTCGCGGGTCTCATTCAGGCCCTCCTGCAGATAATCTCTCGTATGGTTATTAGCGAGATTTACCGCTTCAATACCCGCGTTATTGAGCATGGCAAGCCCTTCCGGCGCCATCTTGAAAACATACTGCTTGTCAGCATGCTCAGTGTTGTCAGTAACCGCTGTCTCCAGATTTGCAAGCGTCATATCATCGTTCTCGAAAATATCCCGGCAGTTCTTGAAGCAGTAATCGTAATCATTTCCTACTACCTCGTCAAACCCTGTCGCCGCCTGGGCATTGACATCTTCCGTCAAAGTCAGATCGCCCACGAATGACACAAGAACACTCTTTCCGCCTGCCGACAGCTGCGCCTGTGTCTCAGCCCCCGTATCTGACGTCTGTTCCGTCGGGCTCTCACCGGATTCGGATTGTCCCGAAACAGTGTCAAGCACAACGGTGGTCTGCTCACCCGAGATGACATTCTCCATTCTTCCGCAGCCGCAGAGAACGCCTGTCGCAACACAGCAGACAAGCGCGGCGGCGGGCACTCTCACAGACAGATTAAAAGGCAGACAGAAGTATCTATGCAAGTTAAGAAATTTCCTTTCGCATAATCATTTACATTATAACAAAAAAAACGATTTTCCACGGTACATTAGGAACTGAACACATAAAAAATCGGGCGGTTCAGCTCCGCCCGACTCAAATTCAGATATTAACAGGAAATCAGACCTTCGGGCACTTTGCGACCGAAGCGGCGATCTCTTCGTCTGTAGGAACATAGTCAGACATCTTGCCGTCGTTATACTGCTGATACGCGACCATATCGAAATATCCCGTTCCTGTAAGGCCGAACACGATGTTCTTTGCCTCGCCTGTCTCCTTGCACTTGAGTGCCTCATCTATCGCCACTCTGATTGCATGTGAACTCTCAGGTGCCGGAAGAATTCCCTCAACTCTTGCAAACATCTCTGCTGCCTCGAAAACGTCCGTCTGCTTTACTGACCTTGCCGTAAGCAAGCCGTCATCATAGAGCTGCGATACAATCGAGCTCATTCCGTGATAACGCAGACCGCCCGCATGGTTAGGTGCAGGAATATAGCCGCTGCCGAGAGTATACATCTTGGCGAGAGGGCAAACCTTGCCTGTGTCGCAGAAGTCATAAGTATATGTTCCGCGTGTAAGGCTCGGGCATGAAGCCGGCTCAACCGCGATGATGTCGTAATCTGCTTCGCCTCTCAGCATCTGACCGACAAACGGTGAGATAAGACCTCCGAGATTCGATCCGCCGCCGGCGCAGCCGATAATCATATCAGCTTTGATGCCGTACTTGTCGAGCGCGGCCTTCGTCTCAAGGCCTATGACCGACTGATGGAGCAGAACCTGATTAAGAACAGAACCGAGAACATATCTGTAGCCCTCCTGCGAAGTTGCCGCTTCCACAGCCTCGGAAATAGCGCAGCCGAGTGAACCCGTTGTGCCCGGGAACTCCTCGTTGATCCTGCGTCCGACATTTGTCTCCATTGAAGGCGAAGGTGTGACCTTGGCGCCGTATGTTCTCATAACTTCACGTCTGAACGGCTTCTGCTCATAGGAGACCTTAACCATATAGACCTGGCAGTCAAGTCCCAGATAAGCCGTTGCCATAGACAGAGCGGTACCCCACTGTCCGGCGCCGGTCTCTGTGGTAACGCCCTTGAGGCCCTGCTTCTTGGCGTAATATGCCTGAGCAATTGCGGAATTAAGCTTATGTGAACCTGATGTATTGTTGCCCTCGAATTTGTAATAAATGTGAGCCGGTGTGCCGAGTGACTTCTCAAGGCAGTAAGCTCTTACAAGCGGAGAAGGTCTGTACATCTTATAGAAATCAAGAACCTCACCCGGAATATCAATATAAGCATGAGTGTTGTCCATCTCCTGTTTTGAAAGCTCTTCACAGAAAATAGGATAAAGTTCTTCAACAGCAAGAGGCTTGCCCGTGCCCGGATTAAGGAGCGGAGCCGGTTTATTCTTCATATCGGCACGGACATTGTACCAGGCTGAAGGGATTTCCTTCTCGGAAAGATAGATTTTGTAAGGTATATCAGACATATCAAGTCTCCTCTCAAATTTTTACTTCAACATTATAACCGATTGAAATCAAATTTGTTAGATTGATATCCGGGATTGCAATAATATCGCTCAGAAACCCATTTTCGCTGTCAGGTCGCCAAGGCTCTTGTCGTGCTGTTCCCGTGATATCGCGTGATGCTCGAGAAAAGTATCGAGAAGCTCCTTCTCGTTTATATACAGCTGTCTGCGCTTGTCGTCATCGGAAAGACTGTCCCAATCTGCCTGTACAAAAGTGCCCACGTTTCTCACCCTCTTCTAACCGGTATTTTGAACGTTATACCAAACAATCCAGATAAAAACAAACTAAAAGTGCTTATCCGGTGCAAATATGTTAAACTCATCATTTAATAAAACTATATACAGAAGGCAATATATGAAGACACATGACTTTTATTATGATTTACCCGAAGAACTGATAGCTCAGGTACCGATTAAGGAACGCACGGCTTCAAGACTTCTGGTGCTCGACAAGAACACCGGAGAGACAGAAGACAGGCATTTCTCTGACCTTCCGGAATATCTTCACAAAGGCGACGTGCTCGTTATTAACAACACAAGAGTAATTCCTGCCAGACTTCTCGGCAGCCGCGCTGACACCGGAAGTCCGGTAGAGCTTCTGCTCCTGAAGAGAATCGACGACAACCATTGGGAGACGCTCGCGCGCCCCGGCAAGAAAATAAGAGAAGGCCGCAAAATGGTTTTCATAAAAGATGTACTTGAGGCCGAATGCGAGCAGGTCCTTGACAACGGCAACCGCATAATCAGATTCGACTATGACGGCATCTGGGAGGAAATCCTGGACAAAGCCGGCACTGTACCGCTTCCTCCGTATATTCACGAGAAACTCGATGACCCTGAGCGCTACCAGACGGTCTATAACAAGGATCCGGGTTCTGCCGCAGCACCTACTGCAGGGCTTCATTTCACCAAAGAACTCCTGCAAAGCCTTAAGGACAGCGGCATAGAGATTGCCGAGCTGACGCTCCATGTAGGTCTCGGAACATTCAGACCTGTCAAGGAAGACGACATAATGAACCACGAGATGCATTCAGAGTGGTACGATTTTCCTAAGGAAGCTTCAGATATTGTCAGGAAGGCACGCGCTGAAGGCAGACGAATCATCTCTGTCGGAACCACATCAACAAGAACACTTGAGGCAGTAGCAAAGGATGACCCTGAGATGATGCCTCACTCCGGATACACACAGATTTTCATTTATCCGGGATTTGAATTTAAGTGCGTGGATTCGCTCATCACAAATTTCCATCTTCCCGAATCGACTCTTATCATGCTGGTGTCGGCACTTGCCGGACGCGAGCATGTCCTTGAAGCCTATAAACACGCGGTCGAGAACAGATACCGTTTCTTCTCTTTCGGTGACGCGATGTTCATAACAGACCTTCATTACGCAAAAAAAAGATAACAGCTGCGGCACTATCAAAAATAAGGATTAAACGATGTCAAATTTCCCGGTTTATTACGAACACATACATACATGCAGCCAGACAGGCGCGAGACTCGGCAGAGTACACACCCCGCACGGCAGCTTCATGACACCTGCATTTATGCCGGTGGGAACGCAGGCCTCAGTAAAAGGAATGAGCCCGGAAGAAGTCTCTGATATGGGCGCGGGAATAATCCTTTCCAATACATACCACCTCTGGCTGAGACCCGGCAGTGAGATTGTCGCCAAAGCCTGCGGGCTGCACAGCTTCATGAACTGGAAGGGCTCAATCCTCACTGACAGCGGCGGATTTCAGGTTTTTTCGCTCGCCAAACCCAAAGACATAGTTGAGGAAGGCGTTAAGTTCCAGTCGCATATAGACGGCAGCAGGCTTTTCCTGACGCCTGAAGAATCCATGCGTATTCAGAACGACCTCGGTGCAGATATCATCATGGCATTCGACGAGTGCTGTCCCTATCCGGCGGAGTATAGCTATGCAGACAGGTCGCAGGCACGTACGACACGGTGGCTCGACAGATGCATTGAAAGTCACAAACGGCCTGATGAACAGGCATTGTTCGGAATAATTCAGGGTTCGATGTACCCGGACCTTCGCAAAAAGAGCGCCGAGGCGATAACCGCACGCGATCTTCCGGGCTATGCAATAGGCGGAATATCAGTCGGCGAACCCAAAGAACTTTTCCTGCAGATGATTGACTGCACGGTTCCTCTTATGCCGGAAGACAAACCGCGTTACCTGATGGGCGTCGGAACTCCGGATTATCTTATTGAAGGCGCAGTCCGCGGCGTCGATATGTTCGACTGCGTACTTCCAACAAGAATGGGACGTCACGGCACAATACTGACGGATCACGGCAGAAAGATAATCAGAGACAAGAGATACGCTGAGGATTTCGGGCCGATGGATCCGGGATGCGGCTGCTACGCCTGCCGTAATTTTTCCGCGGCATACGTGAGGCATCTTATCAAGGCGAACGAGATGTTCGGACTGAGACTTTGCACATACCACAACATATACTACCTGCTGAATCTGATGCAGCGCGTCAGAGACGCCATCGCGAATGACTGTCTCGGCGACTGGCGCGAGGAATACTACAAAAACTATTATGGAAATCAGGATTAATCCGTCTGTCCTCTGACTATGAAATTAACCGCAGTCAGATTGCCGCATCTCAGCTCGTTGACGTCAGAGATTCTTCTGACCATAAGATTCATCCATTCTGAACAGTCTTCGGACACCAGCGCATCACAAAGGATTGCCTCGTCAGTAAGCTTCTCGAAAAACTTCCCGGTTCCGCAGACAATCCTGTCACCTGTGTGAAGCCCGAACCTTCCGTTAGGAAGGCTTCGCATCTCCCCGCCCATAACGATTTTCGCGCCGATATCACCACACCTGACACTGATGATCTCACTGTCACTGATCCTTAAAAGCATGTATTCGGCGTCCTTGGTAATAGTCGCCTCAAGCACCTGACAAAGCACGGAAAAATCCGACTGAACATAGTCACTTGCGAAAATATCCGTCAGCATCTCGGAATCACGCTTATAATTCTCATTCTGGTGGCTTCCATAGTACAGAACCATGGTGGTGGTCGGAATGATACACATATGGAGCGCGTCATCATATGTCGCGGCATCGCCCCTGTGTTTGAAAGCATAGTATTCAATCATAGAAAGCTTCTCTCCATTCTTATAAGAACTCCGGTGTAATTATCCTGTTTGGGATTCTTCTTAGACTTGATTGCAAGCTTTAAACGTTGTGCCGAAGACGCGGCGGAATACTGAGAAGAGACCTGCTTGCAGAGTTTGCTCGCTGACACAGTGTCGGTAACGCCGTCGGAGCAGACCAGGATAATATCATCTTCGTAAAGTCTTATCGGGGAATCAGTATGAAGAACCCTGCAGTTGACATTCCCGATGAAATCAACCAGTGCGCGGGCACGGTTGTTGATATAGGCATCGTGAGTGCTCATACCGCCTTCAGCCATCTTGCGGATCAGAAGAAAAATATAGTTCTGCTTCGGATTAAGAACCGTCGCTCTGCCGCCTCTTATCAGGATAATATTGCTGTCGCCGACGCTGTAAAAATTCATAAAATTGTCTTTGATCTGTACCATAACAAGAGTCGCACCGCTGCCGAGATGATAATTCTCATACACCTCGTCTGATATCTTGCGGATAATTTCCGCGTTCTTCACGTTATCATCAAAATCAATAGGATGAAGTTCCCTGAGTCTGTCTGTCACATATCTGGATATAACCTCACCGTAGGCAAGGCCTCCCATTCCGTCGGACACGGCGACAGCGACACCGTGATCCAGATAATCCGACATCGGTGATATGAGGATTGAATCCTCCTGCTCGTCTCTCCTGCCTTTCTCATAGAAATAGGCGATATCACATAGCAGGAAGTCATCGTTCTTACGGTCGATTTTGTTCTTAAGCTTGAGTACGTTTATGAGTATTACCATCACGATATACAGGAATGCGGCAAGTGCAACCATAAACAGCACACCTGCAACATTAAGCATCTCGGATAACCGCTCGGGTAATATCGTAAAATCATACATCGCTTCCGGAACTGCCCTCCACATCATCTGCTGTTTTGCCGTCATCACTTCCGCCGCTTTCCTCCGTATCGGCGGAAGGCATATATTTTCTTATAAGTCCGCCGGCGTAGTAAGCATTCATGTACTGAACGAAAGCTATCATGATAAAAAGATACAGGAAGACATAAAGTCCCAGCGTAAGATAAGACGTATACATCAGAAGAATAAACGGAACGACAAGGCACAGAATTATATCAAGAATGACAATAACCGCGCTCGTTCCAAAACTGAGCAGGAAGAAAATAAAAGCATTCCTGTATATTTTGCGCAGAGGCAGCGAGCGTGACACCATAATCTGATAAACCAGATTCTGGATAAACATAAACACTACAAGCAATACAATAAAGAGCGTTCCGATAAACCAGCCTGCCGCTGTACCGAGATTGACATAGAAACCTATTGCAAGAAGGCACACGGCTGTCACAACGAGAGAAACGAGCATTGCGCCAAGAGACTGCTTAACGTTCTCGGCGACACCCTGCTTGAAATCCTGGAAAACAGAGATACCGCTCTGTCTTCTTATGTTGCGGTAGATTTGAGAAAATCCCGCCTGGAACGGGCCTACGCAGATAAGACAGCTCGACACAAAGAACATCACTACGCAAAGCACAAGCAGGAAATAGAGCTGATACGCGGCATCCTCGCCTGCTATATCGTTCGCCAGCGACTGCTGTCCGTAGATTCCGAGACTCACCATGTAGTTCACAAAATTATCAATCTCAAGGTTGGAACTTATCTTCGGCAGAAAGTAAACCGTATAGAAATAAGCTATGACCATAGCCGGTATATTGAATACCACCGTCAGCATGTTGGTCGCCATTATCTGAAGAATATGCGTCCAGAACGTCGAAAAAAATGTGTAGACGCTTCCGTGTTCCTCTTCGACGTAATCAACGTCTGTAACCTTTTTTTGCTTGAAAATTGACATTTAAGATTTCTGCTCCTGATTTCTGATTTTACTTATTGTATCCGCAAATCTGTCTATTTGTTCAAGTGAACGTGTGGCAATCGCATAATTCTTATCTTTCTTCGAAGTTTTTCCGCGGAATTTACCTGCAATCGGCGCAACAATTCCGAAGTTCGCATTCATGGGCACGAATCTCTTTACGTTCGGGTCGGATACATAGAGCGCCATAGAGCCTATTACGGTCTGCGCGTCCGGTTCAAACTCACATTCTTTTCCGAGTGCTTCGAGCCCGGCATAATAACCTGCCAGAAGTCCCGACGCTGTTGATTCAATATATCCCTCGACGCCTGTTATCTGTCCCGCGAAAAAAATACCCGGCATTCTGCGCAGAGAGTAATGCGGCGTAAGATTATCCGGCGAATTAAGATAGGTGTTTCTGTGCATAACTCCCATTCGGTAATACTCAGCATTCTCAAGTCCGGGAATCATTCCGAACACACGTTTCTGCTCCGGCCATTTAAGTCTTGTCTGGAACCCTACGAGATTGTACATGGTTTTCGCACGGTCATCCTGCCTGAGCTGCAGGCAGGCATACGGCTCTTCGCCGGTATTAGGGTCAACAAGTCCGACCGGCTTGAGCGGTCCGAATCTCATGGTGTCTTCTCCGCGCGTTGCCATAGTCTCAATGGGCATACAGCCTTCAAAGACAATCTCCTTGTCAAAATTAGCAACATCTGCTCTCTTCGCCGTAACCAGTTCATTCCTGAAAGCAATGTACTCTTCCCTGTTCATCGGGCAGTTGATATAGTCATCGCCGCCTTTGCCATACCTTGAAGCCCTGAAAGCCTTGCTCATATCAATTGATTCAGCCTTGACGATAGGTGCTGCCGCATCAAAGAAATGAAGGTCATCCCCGCCGGTAAGTCTCACAATGTCTTCATAAAGATCGCCTGCAGTAAGAGGTCCTGTGGCAACAACCGTAATACCGTCTCTCGGAACCTGCTTTACCTCGCCGCTGATAACGGTTATAAGCGTGTTGCTTCTGATTCTCTCTGTTATATATCCTGAAAACTCATCTCTGTCCACCGCCAGCGCGCCTCCGGCCGGAACCTGCGCTTTATCTGCTGATTCCATAATGAGCGAGCCCAGTCTGCGAAGTTCCTCCTTGAGCAGGCCGACGGCATTCTCAATGTTCGCTGCACGAAGCGAATTGCTGCAGACCAGTTCGGCAAAGCCGTCGCTGTGATGTGCCGGACTCTTCATCTCCGGCTTCATCTCGTAAAGCTTCACCCGTATTCCGAATGACGCCAGAAGATTTGCGGCCTCACAGCCCGCGAGTCCCGCGCCGATTACATTGACTTCAGCAATATCACTCATTTACTTCAGCTCCGTCTCCATCATCCTTTTTCTTCCTCTGATTTGTAATGCAGTCCCTGTTGGAACACTTTGGATAAGCTTTCTTTCCATAATGCTTCAATACCATATACGCGCCGCAGGTCGGGCAGGTCTTGCCTTCAATCGGAAGATCCCACGATATGAAACCGCATTCCGGATCACTCCCCTTCTTGTCGCATGTGTAGAACAGCTTGCCCTTATACTTCTTGGAACGGTGAGACAGAAGTCCGGAACCGCATATCGGGCACTTGCCCTTGGCTGCAATCTCAATATTCTTGGTGTAATTACATGTCGGAAAATTTGAGCACGCAATAAACTTGCCGTAACGACCTTCCTTGATTACCAGTTCCCCGCCGCAAAGCGGGCACTCTTCGCCGGTCTTCTCCGGTTCTATCTCAATCTTGGCGATAGACTCTGAAGCAGCCTTAAGCTGTTCTTCGAATCTGGGATAAAAATCACTCAGGACCTTCTCCCACCTTACTTCTCCCTCTTCAACCTTATCAAGACTGCTCTCCATGCCGGCCGTAAAGCTGACATCCACAATCTCCGAAAAGTTCTCCGCAAGCATATTTGTCACGAGCTTCCCCAGGTCGGTAATCTTAAGCATCCTGCCTTCCTTCTCAATATACTGTCTGTCAAGTATTGTAGAGATGGTAGGCGCATATGTTGAAGGACGGCCAATACCGTTCTCTTCCATCGCCTTGATAAGCGTTGCTTCGGTGTAATGTGAAGGCGGAGTCGTAAACTTCTGAGTACCGGTAACGTCAAGGTTTCTAAGCTGCTGATTATCATTCAGCGCCGGCAGCTTTGCTTTGGAATTGTCCTCGTCATCGGCCTTCTCGCTTCCTTCTTCTTCAATATCCGAGTATAGAACAAGGAATCCCTTGAACGTGATCGTCTCTCCGTTAGTCCTGAACACCTGTCTACCGCAGACAGCCTCAACTGAAACAGTATCAACCCTTGCTGCCGCCATCTGTGTCGCAAGGAATCTGTCCCAGATAAGCGAATAGAGCTTGAACTGATCCGATGTCAGAGAATCTCTGATATCCTTCGGATCCAGATCAAAATGCGTCGGACGTATTGCCTCGTGCGCATCCTGCGCAGTGTTCTTGTTCTTATATGTCCTTCTGTAGCCGGCGAGATACTCCTTACCGAATCTCTCGGCGATAAGACTCTTCGCCGACTCGTAAGCCTCGTCAGAAATTCTGACGGAATCTGTTCTGATATATGACACAAGCGCTGTCTGTCCTGCGCCCTTTACCTCAACGCCCTCATAAAGCTGCTGCGCCACCGACATTGTCTTCTTTGATGAGAACCCCAGTCTCCTGGAAGCTTCCTGCTGCAGAGTTGATGTGGTAAACGGCGGATAAGGATTGCGCTCGCGATTGCCTTTCTTTACCGAAGTAACGACAAAATCGTGTCCCTTTACTTCACTCAGCACTGCATTCGCTTCATCTTCACAAGTCAGCTTGACTCTTGATGTCTTACCCTTGCCGCCTTCAGATTCATTAACGCCGTAGTAGCTCATGAGAAATTTGTCCGCTGCCTTATCAGGCGTAACAAGTGCCTTAACAAGCCAGAATTCCTCGGGCTGGAATCTGTCTATCTCGGCGTCTCTGTCCATAACAATCTTGGTGGCAACCGACTGTACTCTTCCGGCTGACAGACCCTTTCTGATTTTCTTCCAGAGAAGCGGGCTTAACTGATAACCTACAAGTCTGTCAAGAATTCTTCTTGCCTGCTGCGCGTCCGCCAGATTCATATTAATGGTTCTCGGATGTTCAATTGCTTCCTTGACCGCATGCTTCGTAATCTCATTAAATGTTATTCTGCAGCAGGAATCAGGATCAATCTTCAACACCTTCGCCAGATGCCATGCAATCGCTTCTCCCTCACGGTCGGGGTCGGTCGCGAGGAAAATCTCGTCGCTGTCCGCAGCCAGAGTCTTAAGATCCTTTACAACCTTCTCCTTTCCTTTCATTGTGATATACAGAGGTTTGAAATTATTCTTAACATCAACTCCCAGGTTGCTTGAAGGCAAATCCCTTATATGTCCAAGCGACGCGGTAATCTGATAATCCGGACCAAGGTATCTTCCTATAGTCTTTGACTTCGCCGGAGACTCCACTATAACTAACTTTCTTCCCATGACATCTGCCCTTCTGTCACTTCATGCCTTTATGGCGCAAGCAACGTATCGAAAATGTATTTTGCTACTTATATATAAAACATCATTATACAATTGTCAAAGGACATTTTGTCTTCACCAGACGCATAAATGGCGATAAACACAATGTACGGCGCATGACGCGGTCTTAGCATCCTTTCAAAATTCCTCCCGTTACTGTAAAATAGTCGCGGTGCCGGGCATACCGGCATTAATAAATTCAAAAGAGAACCGGCATATGATAGTAGAATTCGGATTTGGCAACGGCACACAGAAGGTTGATATTCCTGACAGCAATCTTCAGGAGATTCTTATGAGCAATCCCATAGAGCATGAGCGTCACGGCGCGGCTGCCGTAGACTATGCTCTTGACAATCCTGTAGGCTCTGCGAAGCTTGAAGAACTGGCAAAGCCGGGGCGGAAAATTGCAATCATAACCAGCGATATATCCAGACCTCTTCCGAGCTTTGACGTCATTCCCTCAATTCTTGACAGACTGTATGCCGCGGGCTGCAGCAAAAGCGACATCAAGGTTGTCTTCGCACTGGGTTCACACAGACATCACACCGACGAAGAGAAACGCAAGCTTGTAGGCGACAGAGTCTATAGCGAAGTCAGCTGCGTTGACAGCGAGCCTGACGACTGCATACATATGGGTGACACAAGCCGCGGCACTCCGGTCGACATCACAAGAAGCGTAGCGGAAGCTGATTTCAGAATCGGCGTAGGCAACATTGAGTTCCACTACTTCGCCGGATATTCCGGCGGTGCCAAGGCACTGATGCCAGGAGTCTCTACTCCGCGGGCGATACAGGCCAACCACACAATGATGGTTGACGAGAACGCGTGCGCAGGCAAACTTGATGGCAATCCTTTGCGCGCCGACATTGAAGAATCCGAGACATTCTGTCATCTTGACTTCATCGTCAATCCTATACTTGATGAACACAAGCACATAGTATTTTGCGTCGCCGGTGACGTCACCAAAGCTCACCGCGCCGGCTGCCGTTATCTCGACAAGATGTACCGCAAACCTTTAAAATCGCGCGCCGATATTGTCATCGTCGCCCAGGGCGGTGCACCCAAAGACGCCAACCTGTATCAGACTCAGAAAGCTCTCGACAACTCAAAGTACGCTGTAAAAGACGGCGGAACCATCATTCTTATCGGTGCCTGCAACGAAGGCCTCGGGAGCAAAATCTTCGAGGAATGGCTCACACAGGCTCCTACAGCTGAATCATTGATTACCAGAGTCAAAGAGAACTTCCAGCTCGGCGGACACAAAGCCGCAGCTATCGCAATGGTTCTTCAGCATGCCCGCATCAGGCTCGTATCGGAGATGGATGACGATTTTGTCAGGAGCATATTCCTTGACCCCGCACCAAGCGCCCAGGAAGCCTTCGACGAAGCAATGGAACGCTACGGCAAGGACGCCACAGTTATCTGCATGCCATTTGGCGGTGCGACTCTGCCGATGCCTCCGGAAGCCTGAATTCTGATATCAAACATTTTAAGTAATACGGCTGAAGCATGACACGCTAAGTTCGATGCCTTTATAAAGCCGTGCGGTAATAATTCAGTCTCACAGGACGTTTCCAGATTATTGTCACTGCTTTATAAGCTCATATTTGCCCCCTTTCTGCTTAAGTGTTCCGGACATCTGCATATCCACCAGAAGCTTGGATACCCTGTAGAACGGAAGCTCCAGAGCATTGCAGAGTTCATCAGCATTGCGCGGCATTACCGTAAGTTCGTCGGCAATGATCATCTGCCATTCAATGTCACTTATCTCCTCCGGAGAAGCCTTTGCTTTCTTCCTGAGTTCTATCATTCCCAAACGCATGTCATTCCCGTCAGGGCTTCTCTCCTGCGGCAGCATCAGTTCCGGATTATCGAGTCTTCTGTATATCAGAGCCTGCGCGACCGCGTCAATTACACCGTCAGTTGATATAAGAATATGACAGCCGTCTTCCAGCAGCTTAAGACCTCCCCTGGCATTGTCGAAATAAATACTGTTCGGCAGCACAAACACTTCTTTACCCTGTGCAGCTGCGAAGGATGCGGTGTGCAAAGTTCCTGATACTTCACCTGCCTCCATTATCATCACGCAGTCACCAAGTCCTGCGATCAATCTGTTGCGCGCCGGGAAGTACTGTCTTAATACCGTCTGACCGGGCGGCATCTCGGACACAACGAGCCCGTTGCCTCCATCAGTCATCATGTCATATATGTCGCGGTTCCCCGGCGGATAACAGATATCCGGACCTCCTGCAAGTACAGCTACTGTCCCTCCTGACCGGTGCAGCGCTGACCTGTGTGCCTGACTGTCTATTCCGAGAGCCATCCCCGACACTATCACTATTCCTTTCCGGCTCAGTTCACTGCAGAATGAATCAGTTGCGAACATCGAGTACCTGCTGGCTTCACGGGATCCTACCACTGCTGCGCTGCCGCGGTTTATCATGCCGGCAAGAAGCTTACGGCTGCCCCGGGCGTAAATAACATTCGGCATACCTGCCAGATGTCTCCAGTGCGGCGGATAGTCATCATCTTCAGAAGACACCGTAAAAATCTTATTATCTTCGGATAACTTCCTGTAACCGTCCGCAAGCTCAAGAATCTTCCTCACGGAATTATTCATGGTATTGAGCTTCTGCCTTGTAAGATCACTGACTTCAATCCTGTCGGTATCTCTGAACCGTTCGAATTCCGCCAGCTCGCGGTAGCCGGATATGATACCTTTGCCCATAAGCTCTCTTATCGCCTTGTAATCAACCTTTGAAGCCATTCTTATCGCGGAATATATATAGTCTCTTGTATCAGTCATAGCATTACTTCCCCCAATAATCACAAAACCGGTTCTCAGAGCTCATGTGTCCTGAATACCGCCGCTTCAGCAACATCCGCTGCGGTTACATCATCGCGGCCGCCCATATCCGCAATGGTTCTCGCGACTCTAAGGATTCTCGAGTATCCTCTCGCGGAGAAAAATCCCTTCTGCGACAGCTCAGAACCATATCGCAGAACATCGTCGGGTATTCTCATGATGTCACCAAGATCAGGCGCATCTACAGTCGCGTTATAGATACCTTCGCCGTAGCGTGAAGCCTGCCGCTGCCAGCATTGGGCAACTTCATCTCGGATTCTTATAGATTCCCCGTTCTTCGCGCATAGATGAAATCCCGCTTCATGTTCTCTCAAAGGTTCACTAGATATTTCAGCCGCACTTCCGCCCGAGTCTCCTGATAGACCAAGAGATAAAACATGTCCGGAAGTCCGCCTGCCCGCTGCCCCGTACATCTCTTCCATGGCACTCCCGGATATCGCATGCATCTCACTGAACAGATCTATCCGCTCGAGAAAAGGTCCCGACAGCTTGTTCAGATACCGCTGCCTTACTCCGGGACTGCACCTGCACTTGTGACCCGGTTCATAATACATACCGCACTTACACGGATTGCCTGTCCCGACAAAAATGAAGTTAGCCGGGAACTCATAGCTTCTTCCGTTCCTTGTAAGTCTCACCGCACGTTCTTCAAGCGGCTGTCTTAGCGACTCGATAACTTCAGATTTATATTCAAGAATCTCATCTGCGAAAAGAACCCCGTTATTGGCAAGCGTAAGCTCCCCCGGTGTCAGCTTGACCGAACTTCCGTACAGCTTTGAGGTCGTAACCTGTGGTCCTATGTATCTGCATGGCCTTGTCCCTGTAAGCTTTGCTCCGGGCAATACTCCAACCGCTTCACTCACCGCATAAGCAGCAGATATCTCGCTTCTTGCAAGCGGCGGAAGAATTCCTGTAAGAATCCTTCCGGCCATGGTCTTACCGGAACCCGGACTTCCGAGAAGCAGAAGATTGTGGAATCCTGAAGCACTGATAATCAGTGCTCTCTTCGTCTTCTCCTGACCCTTGAGCAGCGATATATCAATATATTCAGAATCTTCGTCAGGCAGCGTCTCAAGCTGATACTGAAGCGGCACATATCCCGTCACCGAGAACAGCCGGGTCAGATCCTCAAGACAACCGACAGCCTGCGCGCTTGTCCCGGTACATCTGGCGCTAAGCACTTCTTCCTTCGGAATGAGTTTGATGTCCATCTTCTCATCGCGCAGACGGTTGAGTCGCAAGGCAGCTCCGGGAGTCCCCTTAACCGCGCCTGTCAGCGTCAGCTCACCCTCCGCATACACCTTCATCCCTCCGGGATCATGAAGTTGTCCTGAAGCAAACAGTATCGCCGCCGCCATCGCCAGGTCAAAACCTGACCCAGACTTTCTCAGATATGCCGGACTTATGCTTACAGTCACATGCCCCTTTGGCATTCTGAACCCGGCACCTGCAAGCGCCGAACGAAGCCTTCCCTGTGACTCTCTAATTGATGAATCGCATAAACCTATGACCGAGAACGTTGGAATTCCCGGACTTACCGACACTTCAATCTCAGACAACACCCCCTGCATGCCATCGTTGAAGCACGAATAAACCTTAGCTACTCTCGGTCTTACAGCCATATCGTTTTCCCCCTTGCATGACTAAATCATACTAGGAAAAACAGCTTAAAAACCCGACAAAAAACTACAAAAACCGACAAAGAATATCCCTTAAGGATTATCTCTTCCCGCCGCCATTCTCACTGCTGTTGCCGGCATCATCAGACTGTTTGTCTGCGACATTCTCCGCTGCACTTCCGGAATCTTTCCAGCCCTTGGCATGCGAACGCAATGCATCAGAGTATGCGTTTATTCTGTGATAATAATTCAACACTCTCAATCGCTGTAACACAGCTTCAAGTTCCTTATTACTCTCTTTAGCCTCAGTTATTGTATTAGATTCTGTCAATATCAGATCATTTACCGCACTTGAAAACAATTCGAGCTCATTAACATCATTCACCGGAACAATACTCAAACAGAATCCAAACGAATTCAGATAGGATACAAACGTGTCAAGCTTAGGCGCATGTTTCCCGGATTCAATCCTGGACACCTGCGGCTGAGACACCTCAATTCTATTGGCAATTTCCGTAACAGTCAGCCCGCTTTTCCTGCGCAAACTGGCTCCCTGCCTGATAAGTTCCTGATAATCAGACTCAACCATATATACCTCCAAAATGAATATATCTTTTTTGGTATATATTATCCTATCGAAAAGAAGATTACCATAATTCAAGTGTATCCCCGAGTCTCAATCTGTATCAGAAATCAAATCAGACTACGCGGGGGACACTCGTTGCCATTATTGATGATAAGACCTTACTTAGGATCACCCCCGCCTACGCGGGGAACACATATTATTATGTATTTTGATTTTTCCTTTTGTGGGTTCACCCCCGCCTACGCGGGGAACACTAAGGCTCTATCTTGGCCATCAGGTGCGGCACAGGATCACCCCCGCCTACGCGGGGAACACCAAAATCGTCCGTTATGCTCGGATGCACTGTATGGATCACCCCCGCACATACGGGGAACACCAGATCTTCCGACCGCATTTGTTATCTTGGTCAGGATCACCCCCGCACATACGGGGAACACTATCCGCGTCCGCTAACATACGAGCATATCTTGGGATCACCCCCGCACATACGGGGAACACAGGGAATTTGTACGTACATTCCCGTTTTCTTGGGATCACCCCCGCACATACGGGGAACACATTGAGTCCACAAGTTTTACTAAAGGTTATTTGGGATCACCCCCGCACATGCGGGGAACACAGAAAAGCCTGTATCATCTAACTATGATCTGGGGGATCACCCCCGCACATGCGGGGAACACAGTCCGCGCAGAATCTCTACAGGAACGTTTTTAGGATCACCCCCGCACATGCGGGGAACACTCTAAGACCGGACGCAACGCCTGCTCCTCGTTGGGATCACCCCCGCACATGCGGGGAACACTCCTGTCAGCCCTACGATGTGCCTCGCCTCCGGGGATCACCCCCGCACATGCGGGGAACACGTACTCCTTTGCGCGTCTCCGCGCGGGTAAATAGGATCACCCCCGCACATGCGGGGAACACGCGGATGCAGAGCTTGGCGCTTTCGCGCTCATGGGATCACCCCCGCACATGCGGGGAACACGTAATAGAACGACTATCTTGAACAAGGTCGTAAGGATCACCCCCGCACATGCGGGGAACACTCTCTTTAGTCTCATCAATCGCGGTCGCCAGTGGGATCACCCCCGCACATGCGGGGAACACAAATAAATTTGCCCCCTATACGCAACAATAGTAGGATCACCCCCGCACATGCGGGGAACACTGTTGCGCTCCCCAAGTTTAAAGAATTGCCATAGGATCACCCCCGCACATGCGGGGAACACGTTTGAAGTTCATTCGCAGCTGTGTTAATTTCTGGATCACCCCCGCACATGCGGGGAACACCCTTGAAACCCGCGTGTGAGTTGAGCGTACCGGGGATCACCCCCGCACATGCGGGGAACACCGCGGGAGGCTATCAGGTCAAGGGCGACTTTGGGGATCACCCCCGCACATGCGGGGAACACATTTGATTAGCACACCTCGCTGTGTCAGTTCAAGGATCACCCCCGCACATGCGGGGAACACTACACGCATTACAGTAAAACGCAATCCTGTTTAGGATCACCCCCGCACATGCGGGGAACACCTTTACGGGAAGTAGGAGATGCATCGGTGTTAAGGATCACCCCCGCACATGCGGGGAACACGGACAGGCTTAGAATTTATCTGCTTGCGGACTAGGATCACCCCCGCACATGCGGGGAACACTCTCTTTAGTCTCATCAATCGCGGTCGCCAGTGGGATCACCCCCGCACATGCGGGGAACACTGCAAAGGTTAAGTTTGACAACGCAACACGTGAGGATCACCCCCGCACATGCGGGGAACACAGCTGTAGCGCCGTTTAGGATGTTACAGGGGCAGGATCACCCCCGCACATGCGGGGAACACGGATGCGCTATGAGAAGTCTTATCTTCCCCGCGGGATCACCCCCGCACATGCGGGGAACACACTATGAACTTGGGAAGCAATCCTTTGCTTCAGGGATCACCCCCGCACATGCGGGGAACACCCGTCACTTTATGCCCAACTTGGTCTCAAAAAGGGATCACCCCCGCACATGCGGGGAACACAAATTGTCGCCCACGTCCACGACGAGATGATTAGGATCACCCCCGCACATGCGGGGAACACTCAGCCAGCTTACGCAGAGTCTCTGCAGGTGTAGGATCACCCCCGCACATGCGGGGAACACCCTGACCTGAGTCCATCCTTGCCCTTCGGGTTGGGATCACCCCCGCACATGCGGGGAACACTTGTGCGCTCTGCACAAACAATCTCATAATTTGGGATCACCCCCGCACATGCGGGGAACACGCACTTAAAATAACAATTATCAGAGTTTTGTTGGAATCACCCCCGCACATGCGGGGAACACTCAGCCAGTTCGCGCAGAATATCTGCCGGGGCAGGATCACCCCCGCACATGCGGGGAACACCAATCTCTTTTGACAGGGATTCCTTTTCTTTGCGGATCACCCCCGCACATGCGGGGAACACTATCTTCGGGATGGTATCTTCGGGTATCGCGTGGGATCACCCCCGCACATGCGGGGAACACACTAAGATTATAGCGCAAATACAGCGTTTCTGTTTTGATTATGTATTTAAATTTATTAATTTCTCATACAATGAGTATGTAGCATGACAGTCAGCAAGAGCTCTATGACGTTGATCAGCAACTATATCAAAATATTTTAATAAAGTGTCCATTCGATAATTCTCGATATCCTTGATGACTGATCTTGCCATTGACAAAGTATCGGTAATAGAGTTACCTGTAATAGCCATTCCATATCTTTGATATGCGTTATTAATAAAGCTCATAGCGAACTTTGCATTATGAGCAACAACAGGATAAATACCGACGAAATCCCTAATCTTAATTAGCGCCTCTTTCTCAGGGAATCCTCTGTCAATTAAATCAGTATCTGAAATTCCCGTTAAAGCAACAATCGTCTCAGATAATTTGTTTTCGCAATGAACAAGCATATTCAATGAGTCAGTTATTTTCCCATTTGTTATCTTTATTCCGCCGAATTCAATAATTCGATCATTAATCCTGTCAAGTCCGGTTGTTTCGATATCAAGAACAATATACTCATCAGGTTCAAAAAACTTCTGTTCAGGTTCACTGCGCTTCAGTTTTACTGCTGCACGGACAACTGTTTTGCTCTTCCTTTTACAGACTTCCTTTGGCAGCGGTCTCATAATAAGTTTCAGTCCATCATAATCAACAGGATTCCATTTGGTGTTCAACGTACGGAATTCAAAGCCCTGTTCATTCTTCGCACTGTAGACCAGAAATGCGCTTCCGCCGTTAGCGTTCTTCTCTATTTTCTTCCATAACTCATCCCTAATTCGAGCTGTAACACGACCTACATAAACGCCTGTATCTATCTCAAGCAGCCACTTGGTTAAATCACCGCGTAATGATGCTGAACATTTGGACAATGAGATTACTATCATTGGATATTCTCATCATCATCATCGGGAAGATATAATTTACCTGAATCGATTTCACCATCTTTATCGTCCCATAATTTAAGTATCGATACATCAGGATTCTCAAAATCACTTTCTCCGTCTTCTGACAACAAAAAGCAGATATCACTGACCATACGTTGAAGTATATCTCCGGAAGCGAAAAGATCTCGCATGCAATGTCTCACATCATTCTCAACATTTGATGATCCTCTGGCAACCACTTCAAATGAGATAGGTATTGATGTCTCAGCCTTATATAAATCTGCTACATCATATACAAAGGATCGTTCATGTCCTACATGAACAAATCCAAGACCGGCAGACAGCCCCAGAGCGACAATTACACTGTGCGCTAATCCATATAGGCAGATATTAGCTGATGACAATGCTATAAATGCGTGTAAAGCGGAAGCCAGTCATTATCATTCTTCTTAGCCCAAAGTAATTTTGTATTGTCAGATAATCCCATAAATCAGCTCCGAGAATGTATTTGAGTAGATTATATCAAACTTTAATTGCATTAATCGGACTGAACCCTGACTTTTCGATATCTGATAAAGTTTTTACTGACAATGTCGCGGCTTATGCGGTGAGGTCTTTCCGCCCAAAATCCACAAACTGATCCGCAATGCATCCTCTTTCCTGACTTCAAGTGCTATAATGCAATAGCTTAAAAAATGTAATCAAGAGGTATTTAAAATGAAACTCGGAATCGTAGGTCTGCCGAATGTCGGCAAGAGCACACTTTTCAATGCGATAACAAAGGCAGGAGCCGAGTCGGCGAACTACCCGTTCTGCACAATCGAGCCGAATGTCGGCGTTGTTGCGGTGCCGGATGAGAGACTGGACAAGCTTGCCGAGATGTATAATCCAGAGAAGTACACACCGGCGGTCGTTGAGTTCGTTGATATTGCCGGACTTGTAAAGGGCGCGAGCAAGGGCGAAGGACTCGGAAACAAGTTTCTGTCGAATATAAGGGAGTGCGACGCGATCGTTCATGTCGTGAGATGTTTCGATGACCCGGACGTTATACACGTTAACGGACATGCCGATCCTGAGAGTGATATCGAGACTATCGATATCGAGCTGATTCTGTCGGACATAGAGATTATGGAGAAGCGCATTGAGCGCACGCAGAAGATGATGAAAGGCGGCGACAAGTCGTTCGGCGCGGAGCTTGCGTGCTACCAGAGAATTATGGATTGTCTGACTGCGGAGAAAGCCGCGAGAACATTGGAATTCAGCGATGAAGAGCTTGAATTTACAAGAGATTTGCAGCTTATTTCGATGAAGCCGGTGCTCTACTGCGCGAATATTGCTGAAGATGATATAAAGAAGACGGATATTCCATACGTTAAGACCGTTGAGGAGATTGCCGCCAAAGAGAATTCCGGAGTCGTCGTGATTTCCGCAAAGATTGAAGACGAGCTTGGACAGCTTGAGCCTGAAGACCGCGAGATGTTCCTTTCTGACCTTGGTATTGAGAGCGCAGGCCTCGATAAGATGATAAAAGCTTCGTATAAGCTTCTCGGACTTATCTCATATCTTACGGCAGGCCCCAAGGAAGTTCGTGCGTGGACAATCACCAAGGGTACAAAGGCACCGCAGGCCGCAGGCAAGATTCATTCGGACTTTGAACGCGGATTCATACGCGCGGAAATAGTCGGATTTGACGACCTGATTGCATGCGGAACCTACAACGCAGCCAAAGAGAAAGGTCTTGTGCGCTCCGAGGGCAAAGAATACGTCATGCGTGACGGAGACATCGTGCTCTTCAGATTCAACGTATAATTATTATTGCGTATTCGGAAGGAACGGCTTCCGTCAGAGCAGCTTCGGATATTGTCTGAAGCTGCTTTTTTATTGTCGTCTTTTATATGTTAACGGGGTTATGATGATATCTGCCGTAATCCGGCAAATCTATTCCTGTAAATCTTTTCCGGCAAACCTTATTTTGTAAACCAGATTACAAGTGACTCGATACCGCTCGCAATGAAGCACAGACCGGAAAATACCACCACTGCCCGCGTTCCGCTGAAAGGATAGAGAATAATTGCCAGACCGGCGACCATGATAGCGAGCGACAGGAGAAGCATTGCCCACCAGAAGATACTCTTCACGTTCGGGACAAGAGTTGCCTCACGAAGCTTCACCACACCGTCTATAAGGAAGAACACGCCAATTATGAGCGACAGAATAGTCAGGACAAGCTGCGGTCTGATAACGAAAATGAAGCCAAGAATCATGGCTATCACCGAATAGACAAGGATTACCTCGGCACCGCCGGACTGTCCGTAGCCTTCTGCCCTGCATGCGCGCACCGTCATGATATAGTTGGCGCAGCCGGATACTCCTGCCACGAGAAGAACCAGCCCGAACAGCAGACCTGCCACGCCTGCAACGCTGTCAGGAAAGACGATGAACAGAAGTCCCGTCAGTATGGTAAAAAAGCCTTTGATGTATGCGGGTATTCCGCTGATTCCGTTACTTTGCATCAGTTATGGTCCTCGTAATAACCGGCGCTCTGCGTCTCAAGTCCGCTGCCTCCGATATCATACTCCTCATTATGGTCTTTTATGTCAGGCTTTACAATGTCGAAAATCAGGTCTTTCGGTCTCGCGAGCATCTCCCTCAGGTAGTTGTGAAGTCCGATCACATAGCCGGAATTGCCGGCAGACACACCTGCAGCATCGATTCCGAACGCCCGCGCGTCATAGACGGAACGCGCCAGATGGTAATGCTGCGTCACAACCACGGCGCTTTTTACGTTAAATACAGTAGCCGCACGCATCATGGTCTCATACGTCGAATAACCGAAGTGATCGAGGAAAATGTCTTCTTCCGGTACGCCGGCATCGACACAGTAATTGAACATTACTCCGACTTCGTTATAACCGCCGCCGGAATTATCTCCGCTTAGCAGAATTCGCGGCGCGATGCCGCTGTTATACAACTCTATCGCGGTCTTCAGACGATCCTCCAGGAACGGGCTCGGAGTCTTGTCTTCAAGTACGGAACACCCGAGAACTATAATGCAGTCATAGCTGCCGCCGCTGTTGTCCTTATCCAGATACTTCTCTGTTCTGCATATTACATACAGGTTTGTCAAAGCAAGCAGCACAGCTGCCGAGCATGCGGCTGTAAGAATCACCTTCAGCGCAATCCCGGCTGCTCTCTTAATTGTCTTTGTTATCTTCGTTACTGTCGATATTGTCATCCTTAAATCGTCCTTCGTATTCCGCGTCTTCCTTCGCCACCTGTTCTGCGGAGCGGGCCTTGCCCTGCGCTATCGCTTCCATAATGTCGTCTATCTGCCGTGACATTCTGTAAAGTATCGCGAGCGTAAAGAAAAACACGAACATGATCGTAAGCTGGGATATGACGGCGAATATTGTAGGCAGTCCCTTGAGAAATATCGTGAGACACAGTATAAGCACGCTTCCTGAAAGATATACTCCGGCAGAGCTTGCGAAATACTTCTTGAATTTATGGGTGGACAACGGATTGTGCCTGCCGAAAATAATCACAAGCAGCACCGCAAGTGAGATCACAACAAAAACTGCCGAGAAAATTACCGCCGCTGCATTCATATTCTTATACCCCGCTCGTGAAGCTGTTCCTTTATGAGCTTCTCCACCTTCTCTTCAAGTGCCGCCCTGTCCCACGAATTATCTATCGAGAAGTCTCCGAGCGAACAATACTCGTCATCGCTCATCTGCATCTCTATCCGCCTTCTTGCTTCCTCGCGGTCCAGTCCGCGCGCCACAAGTCTCGCAAGCCTCACTTCTTCATCACATGTAACTACCCATATCTGGTTGCACATGTCGGTGAATTTATTCACAGGTATCGGAACGTCGAGCACCACGCATTTGGTTCCTTTATCACGTTCCCTGACTGTCCGTTCTTCAATCTCATCGAAAACGAACCTGTGGACAATCGTGCTGAGCAGATCGAGATCCGCTTTGTCATTGAAGACCAGCTGCGACACATACCTGCGGTTCATAGATCCGTCCGTGTTTATTGCCCGCGGTCCGAAGGTCTCGCTTATCAGCGGCAGCGCACGTCCGCCTGCAGAAGTAACCTGACGCGATATCTCATCAGCATCCAGCACCGTAAGTCCGCGTTCCCGCAATATAGAGCTGACTGTGCTCTTTCCGCTTCCTATTCCGCCTGTAATTCCGAGTATAAACATATCTTACTTGGCACTGCGCCAGTCCTTTCCTGTATGAACATCCGCGATAAGAGGCACACTGAGCGTTATAGCGCTCTCCATCTCGCATTTGAGTATAGACGCGGCTTTCTCGCTGTCGCAGATATCGCACTCGACTATCAGCTCGTCATGCACCTGCATCACCAGAAGTGCCCCGGGAAGATTGCGTCTGAGCGAATCTGCCACGCGGTTCATCGCTACCTTGATGATATCCGCTGCCGTTCCCTGGATAGGCGTATTCATCGCTGCCCTGAGCCCGAAATTCCTGATGTTACGGTTCTGGCTCTTAAGCTCTGCAAGCACTCTTTTTCTTCCGAACAGAGTCTCGACATAGCCGTTCTTCTCGCCATCACGTTTGAGGGAATCGAGATAATTCATAATTCCCGGGAACTGATTTGAGTATTCCTTTATGAGGTCGCCCGCTTCCCTGAAAGATATATCAAGGTCATTGGACAGACCGTAGTCCGAGATTCCGTAGATTATGCTGAAGTTGACTGTTTTCGCGCTCGCACGCATACGGTTTGTAACCATAGCCTCGTCAACTCCGTAGATTCGCGCCGCTGTGCGTCTGTGGATGTCCTTGCCTTCGATGAAGGCGCTGCTCATCGTCGGGTCATTGCTCAGCGCAGCGAGCAGACGAAGCTCTATCTGCGAGTAATCTGCATCGACAAGGATGCGTCCCTCCGGCGCCGTAAAGGCCTCGCGAAGTCTCGCACCCTCCTCCGACCTGACAGGAATATTCTGCAGATTCGGGTCAGTTGACGAGAGCCTTCCGGTATTGGTCATGGCCTGCGTGAAAGTAGTGTGTATCCTGTCGTCCGGACCGATTGTCCTCGTAAGCCCGTCGGCATATGTGAAATCGAGCTTGGACAGCTCGCGGTATTCAATCAGAAGGTCAATCACAGGATGAAGATGCTTCATGCGGTTAAGCTCATCTATCCCCGTGGAAAACGCCCCGCTCTTGCCTTTCTTTCCGTGCGGCAGTCCGAGCCTGTCGGCATCGTAAAGCACCTGAGCGAGCTGCCTTGGAGAATTGATATTGAACTCTTCACCGACAATATCGTAGATTCTCGCGCTTATATCTTCAAGTCGTCTCGAATACTCAAGGTGGAGCGCATTGAGGCGTTCGCGCGCCACATGCATACCGTTGCGCTCAATTGTGTCGAGCGTTACAACAAGCGGAAACTCAATGTCGCAGAGCAGTCTGCGAAGCTTGTCATCCTTGTATATCTCCTCTTCCTGAATTATGGCGATAACAAGCGTCGCATAAAGCCTTACTGCTGCCTGCGCGCCTGCCTTGGAGATGCTTTCTGAACCTGAAGCCAGGTCTTCTATAGACATCTGCTTCTCTTTACTGTCTTGCGTTATGTCCGGGCAGTTCCTTCCTGTGACGGAAGCGAAAAGTCTGTCATAATCGGGTTTCCCCTCTATAGTATTCATGACAAATCCGGCGAGCTCAACGTCGTGAACCGCGGTGACAACGCGAAGCGGCGCTTTACATAGCTTTGATCTGAGCTTGTACTCAAATCCCGCGACCGTTATCCCGCCTTCCCTGTCACACAGTCTTATTGCCTCATCTTCGCCGAGCAGATAAAATTTACTGTGTTCCGCATCGCAGAAAACAACTCCGGTCACATCGCTGACTCTGACAAAATCAACTCCGAATCTGATCTTGTCATTTCCTGACATATCAAGATCCGGAAGGCTTCCTGCCGGCTCAAAGATTCCGTCCGGGTCTTCATTCAGCCTCTTGACCAGTTCATCCAGTCTGCCGCACAGCTCATCCGCAAGATCGTTGCGGCTGTCATCACTGCCGGCAAACGCCGGACTTACACTTCCGGCAGACATTCTGATTCCTTCAATTCCGAATTTCTTTATAAGAGACCTGAGCTGCAAAGACCCGAGTCTGTCGGCAAGGCCCTGAGTGTCCCTGATGCCGCCGCTGTATGAAGTACCGTCAATCCCGTAAGGGACGGGCACTTCGCGATCAATTGCGCAAAGCTTTAAATTTAAGTCCAGAAGATCCTTTGACGCGGAGATTTTGGTCTTCAGCGCCGGCGGCAGATTCGCGGCATTCTCATAAACTCCGGCGACGCTTCCGTATTCTGCGATAAGTCTGAATGCCGTCTTCTCTCCTACTTTGTCAATACCTGTGATGTTGTCAGACTTGTCGCCCATAAGCGCTTTAACCTGAACGAACACTTCAGGACTTACTCCGTAAGTATCTTCGAAAAGCTGTCTGTCATACAGAACACGGGAAGGCTTATCCTTTCCGCTCTGCGGCATAATGACCGAGACTTTGTCCGATATGAGCTGGAAATCATCGTGGTCTCCGCTGTAGATATATACCGTCATTCCGGATTGCTCGCCCTGCCTTGACAGCGTTCCAATAAGATCGTCGGCCTCATAACCCGTGAGCTCCATTCGCGCTATGCCGATAAGGTCAAGAATCTCCTTGACAACAGGCATCTGTGCGGCAAGGTCATCCGGCATTCCGTGGCGTGTTGCCTTATAATCCGCACTCATCTTATGGCGGAACGTAGGCTCTCTTCTGTCGAAAAGAACACACACATGATCCGGCGCGTACTCCTTGACAATTCCTGTCACGGAATTGAAGAAACCGTTTACGGCTCCTGTAGGCGTACCGTCCGGTGCAGTCATCGGAGCCCTTCCGACGGTTGCATAATAAGCGCGGTTTATGATGGAATTGCCGTCAACGAGTAACAAACTGCTCATAATCAATCGGCCCCGCTGAGATCTCTTGATTCGGCTTCTTCAATTTCCTTGTCCCGGACAGCATGAGCCGTCGAGATCATAAGCTTGATTCTGTTGAGCTGGTTGGCCTCCGAAGCGCCCGGGTCATAGTCTATCGGGATAATATTGGAATTAGGATACTGACGTCTCAGTTCTTTAATCATTCCCTTGCCGGTTACATGGTTTGGCAGGCAGGCGAACGGCTGGGCGCAGATGATATTCGGTACGCCGTCCTGAATAAGCTCAATCATCTCGGCAGTAAGGAACCACCCCTCACCGCATGAATTGCCGCAGCTTAGGACGCTTGAAGACTTCTCCGCAAGCTCCTGGATCTTTTCAGAGAGCATGAACTTACCGCCGGTCTTTAAAAACTTTTTATTTATAGGCTTGCGAAGTGACTCCAGGAACCTTATGCCCTGCGTCATTATGTAAGCCGTCTTTTTTGACTGACCGAGATTCTCCGCCTTCCATACCGGGTTATAGGCACAGTACAGGAAGAAATCAAGGACACCGGGGAGAACGCCTTCACAACCCTCCGATTCAATTACGTCTATCGCGTTATTGTTGGCGTCAGGCTGGAACTTGACAAGAATCTCGCCCACAAGCCCTACGCGCGGCTTTCTCGGAATGTCCCTTAACGGAAGCTTGTCAAACTTCTCAACAGCAAACTTAATGAAAGCCTTGTATTTCCTGATATCCGGGATATCTTCAAGGTCAACTCCGATATCTGCGAGGCAGTCACGTATTTTTTTCTTCTGCTCAGGTGTTCTGGAATAATAGCTGTTCGGCATTATAACGTCGTAACGCTCTGTCAGGTCATCAGACACAGACTTCGGATTAATCATCTTTCTTCCTATCTGGTTGATATAGGAATACAGAGCATTGGCCGAACCTTCGACCTTCTCATAAGGTCTTGTGCGAAGCAGCATTGTCGTAAGCATATCGCCCATGCAAAGAGCCTTGATCGCGTCAAGAATAAACGAAGGTGTGTATTCAAATCCGGCATTCTTCTCGAACTGCTGCGCAGATATCGTCAGAACCGGAATCTGAGGGTATCCGGCTTCCTTCAGAGCCTTGCGCATAAATGCCACATAATTCGTGGCGCGGCAGCCGCCGCCCGTCTGCGTAATCGCGAGAGTCGTGTTGTCAGGATCAATGTCTCCGTTAAGTACGGCATTTATCATCTGACCGACAACGATTATTGTCGGAAAGCACGCGTCGTTATTGACATATTTGAGACCGCACTCGATATCTGCTCTGCTGGCCTGCTTCAGGAGCTTAAGCCTGTATCCGTGTTTATGGAACACAGCCTCGACAAACTCAAACTGAACAGGTGCCATCTGCGGAGCCAGAATTGTGTGATTCTTCTTGTCTTCCTTTGTAAATTCAACGCGCTTCAAAGTATATGCGGCAGCACTGTCAGAAACGCTGCCATCCTTATCTGATCCGTCGCTTACGCCGGATTGTCCCGCATTAAGCTTATCATCACGCTCATTCATCGCCACAACAAGAGATCTCATTCTGATTCTGGCGGCGCCGAGATTGGATACTTCGTCAATCTTAAGCAGCGTGTAGAGCTTTCCGGAAGATTCAAGAATCTCCTGAACCTGATCTGACGTCACCGCGTCAAGACCGCATCCGAAACTCGTGAGCTGAACCAGCTCCAGATCCGGTCTGGTGATTACAAAAGCCGCAGCCTCATACAGTCTGGTATGGTACATCCACTGGTCGATAACCCTTATGGGGCGCTGAAGCATTCCGGCTCTTGCTACTGAATCCTCAGACAATACAGCAAGTCCCAAAGCATTTATCATCTCCGGGATACCATGGTTTATCTCGGGGTCTGTATGATAAGGTCTTCCTGCGAGCACAACGCCCTTGAGATGCTTCTCTTCCATAATCTTAAGCACTCTGTCGCCTTCAGCCCTTATGTCTTCTTTAAATCTGAGATACTCTTCCGCGCCGGCATCAACCGCAGCCTGCGCTTCCTCAAGAGTTACCGCGCAGTAATCGAAACACTTCGTCAGATTCTGTGCGACAGACTTCAGATTATCAAGCGGCATGAAAGGATTGATATACCTTATGCTGTACTCCTGCAGGTTCTCGACATTATTCTTGATAACCTCGGGATAAGAACATACAATCGGGCAGTTGAAATGGTTGTTGGAAGCCTTGTTCTCGACATGTTCATACGGGATATCAGGATAGAATATCGTCTTGATTCCGCGCGAAATAAGGTTCTCTATATGCCCGTGAACGAGCTTTGCCGGATAGCATACAGACTCCGACGGAATAGTCTCCATACCGCTCTCATAGATCTTGTGAGACGACCGCGCCGACAGCATAACCCTGAACCCGAGCTTTGTGAGCACGGTAAACCAGAACGGGAAATTCTCGTACTGATTGAGTACACGCGGTATTCCTATCTCGCCGCGAGGCGCTTCCTCCGCCTTGAGAGGAACATATGCGAATGTCTTTCTATACTTATACTCGAAAATGTTCGGCAGCTTCTCCTTGTCTTTCTCAGGAGTCTTGTCTAAAGCAATATCTTCGCCTCTCTCGCACCTGTTGCCTGAGACAAAACGCTGACCGTTGGAGAAACTGGCAATAGTCAGTCTGCAATGGTTTGTGCATCCCGGACACTGGGTATTCTCCGTAGTCATGGAGAATGACTCAAGGTCTTCGCGCGCAAGTACGCCTGACCTTGACTCTGACTCTTTGCCGGCCTTTGCAAGAGGACACCTCTTTTTCGCGATCAGCGCGGCACCGAACGCACCCATCAGTCCGGCTACATTCGGTCTTATGACCTCGCGGTTGGACACCAGCTCAAAGCACCTCAGAATAGCGTCGTTGAGGAATGTGCCGCCCTGTACGACTATGTTCCTGCCGAGCTGCTCCGTATCTCTTATCTTGATAACTTTGTAAAGCGCGTTTCTTACGACAGAATAAGACAGTCCCGCCGAAATATCCCCGACGGAGGCGCCTTCCTTCTGAGCCTGCTTTACCTTGGAATTCATAAATACCGTGCATCTTGTTCCAAGATCCACAGGCTTCCTTGAATTCAGCGCCGCCTTTGCAAACTCCGGAGTTGTAAGGTTAAGTGTCTGGGCGAAAGTCTGGATGAATGAACCGCATCCCGAAGAACAGGCCTCATTGAGCATAATTGAATCAATGACGCCGTTCCTTATCTTCATACACTTCATATCCTGACCGCCGATATCGATTATAAAATCTACATCCGGGCAGAAAAATTTCGCCGACTGGAAGTGCGCCATAGTCTCTATCTCACCGATATCTATACCGAGCGCAGCCTTGATTATATTCTCTCCGTAACCCGTCACGCACGAATACGCAATGTGACAGTCATCGGGAATAACAGAATAAATATCCTTAAGAATGGTTACCGCCGACATGACAGGGTTGCCCTTGTTGCTTGCGTAATAGGTATACACAAGCTGCCCTTCGGTATTCATAACTACAGCTTTTGTAGTTGTCGAGCCGGCATCAAGACCCAGATAAAGCGGGCCGTGCTGCGTCTTAATATCCAGCACCGGAATCTGTGCCCTGGCATGACGCTCATCGAAAGCGGCCTTCTCTTCTTCATTCGCGAAAATAGGGTCAATTCTTATAATGTCCGGCACAAAGCCCTCGCGGTTCTTGAGCTTTGCAAGCAGGTCC
The DNA here is from genome assembly GCA_022484595.1 of Mageeibacillus sp. Taxonomy (GTDB): domain Bacteria; phylum Bacillota; class Clostridia; order Saccharofermentanales; family Saccharofermentanaceae; genus Saccharofermentans. The sequence goes on from JAKVLB010000001.1 coordinate 303,495, forward strand.
TCAAGCTTTACAGGGTTTGCCCCGTCTGCACTTAATGCCGCGCCGAGCCCTACATAAATCTGTGCTTCGTCAGGCATCCAGAAAGAATCCACCTTCTCGGCAAGCGTTCTCTCAAAAGCATTTCTGAGTTCAGAATTGAAGAACAGCGGACCGCCAAGAAAAGCGACGTTGCCCTTGATAGGTCTTCCGCAGGCGAGACCTGATATAGTCTGATTTACCACAGACTGATAGATTGACGCAGCGAGATCTTCTCTCGCTGCACCCTCGTTTATGAGAGGCTGCAGATCACTCTTGGCAAACACGCCGCACCTGCTGGCAATCGTATATAAAGATCTGTAATCCTTGGCGAAATTATTGAGACCGTCGGCATCAGTCTGAAGGAGCGATGCCATTTGATCGATAAAAGCACCCGTTCCGCCCGCGCAGGTACCGTTCATGCGCTGCTCCAGAACCGGGTGCATATATGTTATCTTGGCATCCTCTCCGCCGAGTTCGATGATTACATCTGTCTCCGGATGATACTTCCTGATTGCGACAGTCTCCGCCATGACTTCCTGCGTAAACTTAAGTCCGAGCCAGTTGGCTACCGACAGTCCGCCGGAGCCTGTAATTACAACGTCTACAAGAATACCGGGATATTTTGCGCCGAGTTCTTCGAAAAGCTCATTGAGCAGCCCCGAAACATCCGAATGATGTCTCTTATATTCACTGTAGACAATCTCTTCACCGTCAAGCAAAACCACCTTGATGGTTGTGGAACCGATATCAAGTCCCAATCTATAGACCTTATCCATTGATGATACCTCCGTACTACTTGTTCTTTCCGGGTGTCGGCGTCCCCTTAGGCTGAACCTTCTGCTTTGATGTCTGCCTTCCGGATGTCTGATAATTGCCGTCACCTGCCACTGCCGAGCTCGATTTTCTGTTTGGCAGGGTCTTCTTGCGTGTTGTCTTAGATCCGAATATCTTCGACGAAGCATCCTTCAGATCCTTAAGCCACTGCAGCTGTTCGAGTCTCAGACTCTCCCTGAAGTCTCTGTTTGTAAGAGATTTCTTGAAATCATCATTGAGAGATACTCTCAGAAGCTCATCCGGTACGCCGAGCCGCAAATCAAATTCCTTGCCGAAGCAGTCATAAACGACTATCTGCAAAGGTCCCAGAAGATTTATAACGTTGCGCTCATACACCTCTATGTCACACCTTATACCGAGCGGCAGCATCAATCCGACAAAATTAAGATTGATATACGGCATATTGCCGGAGAAAATCAGATGAAGACATATAAGCTTCATATACGACTCAAGATTTATACAGTCCTGATCGCAGATAAGCGACAGCTGTCCGTCTGCCGCCATAGCGGAAATATCGGACTTCTCACCGTCAAATCCGTTGGACCACAGGAAGTAAAGCTCCCTGTAGACTTCGTCCTTGAAGTGTTCAAAGTCTCTCGTCAACGGCTCGGCAAGAACATGTCTGCCGAGATTGAAAATATACTGCATGTATGATACCTCAAGGTGACTCGGCACCGAGAAGTACTTGAAATATGCCGCTACATCGCGGGCGTTATAATAATACTTACGCAAGATTTTCTCCTTATGAGCCTTTTACTACAGATTAAAATTATAGCATAAGGCATGGGCCATGCTTTGATTAATTTGTGCTATTTAGGTCCAAAAACGGAGGTGTTTTGGCAATTCGGTTTGTTAAAACTGATTACCCCGCCTACATATCGTCATTATTGTCTGACTTGAATCTGCGAAACAGATTCTTAATCCTGTCACCCGAAGATTTCAGCTCAGGATCATTGTCATATGAAGACTTGCGGGAATCATCAGGCCGTTTAACTGACTCCATCTGATCTAACGCAATCGATGAACTGGCCGGCGCTCCGCAATGCGGACAGATATTTCCCGTCTGCGATCTCACGTAGATTCCGCCGCAGTAGTTGCAGCATATCTCCATCTGCTTGGCTTCCTGCTTATTCTTCGCCATATCCACCTCTACTGCATTTGCAGCATGCAGAACAGCCGGCAGACCCTTAATCATGCCAAAAATCACATATCCGATTATTCCGTACCAGACCACGAAAAAAATAACCATTGGAATAATGTTGCTGTCAAAATTCATAACAGTCTCATTTAAGTCCTCAAAAGACGTATTGAAAGCCTCTCCGACTCCGACGTCATTATCTGTAAGCAGCTTCTGCACCTCTTCATTGAAGTCGCCGACCTTGTTCTCGGTTAGTATATTGTCGGTATCGTTACCCTGCATGCCCTCCCACTGCCAGTTATTGAATCCGGATGAAGAACTCGAAGCTGACGTCGGCTCTGAATAAATAAACAGCCAGTGGCACTCGTCATCAAATGTGTTTACATAATAATCATATGCATAGTTCTCAAGGGTCGAATAATTAGCTGCCCACTCTTCAGTTTTCACTGTGACTATGCATGGTGTAATTCCGGTCTTATCCCTGAAATCCTTAAGTGTCTTCTTAAGCTCGCGTTCGTCATCAATTACGCCTATGTTGTCTTCAATTACTACTGATGTATCCCCATAATCCAGCTTGATCGGTTTCGAGACTGCGATAACCGGCACAATACTCATCAGCGGTGTCACAATGAACGGAATCATGAACAGAATCATAAAAATACAGCCGAAAATCTGACCCTTTGCACTTCTACGGAAATCATCCAAGTCATAATTGGAATAGACATAATGCGGAACATTTCTTCTGTAATACACATAACGATGTTTGGCGCCGGGGAAATAACGGTTCCGGAAGGCCGATAAATTCCCGCCGCCGGAGCTGTGTGATGATGAGAAAGATCCTGAATGTGAACCGCCGCCGTGTGAACCGCCGCCTGATGAATGTGGCATACTGTATTCCCCCGTGAATTGCATTGTAACGTGCTCAGTAAATGAAGTATATCATATTATATGCGGTTCTTCACATATTATTTGGAAAAACCGTGCGTAAATGACAGAACTGAAGCAATGCGTTTACAGCCGCTTCGCTGCGGGCAGTCTGACTGTCCTGCTTTGTCCGGCAATTTTTTCCGTCCGGATCCGGCAATTCGCCTCAACGTCAAAGAAGAAATCGGGATCGGTTGTGCGCAACTTTTTCGCATACCACCATAAAAGCGCGCAAAAAAAAGGCCGTCTGCGCAAACAGACGGCCATAAACTCTTTTTTATCCCCCTAACAGATAAAAGACTTTTGTAAATAACAGCAGATGGCTGTCAAGCCGTCGCTATTACTCATCGACCTTTCCGAACAGATTGAGTCTGAAAAGCATTGCCTCATCGTCCGGATCCGAGCATGAAATCTTTGCGTTGCAAAGAATACCACCCTCGATCAGCTTCATGATGCCTGTAATCTGGCTGAGCTTACTCTTAAGGTTGAAGCGGTCACCTTCATCCGTAAGAAGTATTACGCTGCCCTTACACTCATCAAGCGCCTTCATAAGTGTCGCCACATCTACGTTATCCAAATAAAAAGCTTTCATAAGTAATACCTCCTTCATTGGTATTGATTTTTTTATCCACGGAATTCTTTCTTCCTTGGACAGCCTCATATTACTAATTTTCCAATTTCTGCGCAAGCGGTTTTTTATACTATTTACATAAATTTTACCTGCTTGATTTGTGCATTATGACAATAGAATAGAATGATTACCGTTTGAGCCAGAATATAGAAAAAATAGAATTATCAACGCTTCTGTGCTTTAATAACTCTATGAATATTTATATTGTATCAGACACTCACTTCGGTGACAACAACATCAATCTTTACGAGCACAGACCTCTCCCCGTTCATGAGATGGACGAGAGAATGGTTGAGCTTTGGAATACGGCTGTAACCTGCAATGATATCGTCTATCACCTGGGTGACTTCGGACTTCCTTCATATGCGGGCCGCCTTAACGGCCGCAAGTATCTTATAATGGGCAATCACGACCGCGAATTGTCACCGGAGCAGTGGCGCGAAGCAGGTTTTGAGAACGCCAGTGAGCTGCCCTGTATTCTTGATAAATACATTATTCTGCAGCATGAACCGCCTGAGTACTACCGCAATGACACGCCGTACTGCTGGCTTTACGGTCACGTCCACAGCACCGACATGTACCGGACAATTACAAGAAGAACCGCCTGTATGTGCGCCGAACGCTGGGATTACCGTCCGCAGCTTTTGAGCGACATTATCGCGAAAATGAATACGGAGGAGTAATACCATGGGCTACGAGAAACAGTTTCTGCAAAACCTTATAGCAATGCAAAGCGTTGGCAGCGCGCCGGAGGAAGGATTCCCTTACGGCCGCAAATCAAAAGAGGTTCTTGATTTTTTCCTTGAGGAAGCCGCATCGCAGAACATGCGCTGCCACATAACGGACAACAAGGCAGGCTACGTTGAATTCGGTCCCGAAGATTCGGAGAAACTGTTCGCGATGGTGTGTCACCTCGATGTAGTACCGGCCGGAGACGGATGGGTCAGCGACCCGTTCACTCTGACGGTAAAGGACGGAAAATACTTCGGCCGCGGAATAATTGACGACAAGGGACCGGCCGCTGCATGCTTTTTCGCGATGCGAAGACTTATGGCTGAAGGATTTGAGCCAAAAACAAGGGTACGGCTCATACTGGGGACCGATGAAGAGCGCACATGTTCATGCATCGAATGCTATGCGGATAAAGAAGAAATACCGACATTCGCAATTACGCCCGATGCCGAATTCCCGGTAATATATGCCGAGAAAGGCATACTGAACGTTAAGATTTACAGCGATAGACCTTCAAAGATAGAAGCAAACGCCGGTTCTGCGACAAACATGGTCCCTGCCGGTGCGCAGCTTACAACGGGCGGCGTAACATACAAAGCTTCTGGAGTCACGGCGCACGCCTCACGCCCCGAGCTGGGAATAAATGCTGTGTACAGGCTGATTGAAGTACTTCATAATGCCGGATCCGATATTAAACAGTCACCTCTTTTTACATATATAGAACGCGAGCTGTACGGAAAAGAAGCCGGAGAATACACAGGATGCCGTTTATCTGACGAGTCCGGCCGAATTACCGCCAACCCGGCTATAATATGCTGTTCGGCGGACGGAGAATCTCTTGTGACAGACATCCGTTACCCTGTAACCGCCGACAAGGACAGTATCGTTTCATATATGGCCGGCAGGGCCGCTTCCTACGGGCTTAGTGTCTGCGAAACAAACCATATGCCCCCGCTTTACAAGGAGAAGAACACTTCCGGGATTAAGCTTCTGACAGACATCTGGAACAGTCACATGGCAAACTATTCAGGCTACAGGCCTGAATACGCAAAGCAGTATTCAAAGCCTCTCGCGATAGGCGGCGGAACCTACGCTCGTCACCTTCCGAATACGATAGCATTCGGACTTCAGGCGCCCTGGCAGACAGACCAGTGTCATCAGGCTAACGAGAGTTTAAGTATCAGTGATTTCGAAGAAGACATCAATGTCATAAGGGAAGCGATCGTAAGACTTACGGACGTCATCTGACGCGTCTTATCGTGGTAATGCAGGTCATCGCCGAGAAACTCGAGCTTGTGACCTGACCGCGCGAACTTGAAGCATGGATTACCGTGTTGTTGCCGATATAAATACCCGAATGGTCTATTCTTCCGTCACTGTTGTAATCAAAACAAACTATGTCGCCGGCGCAGATATCCGATACTGAGACGGCCGTTCCCAGCTGTGACTGCGAATGGGCGCTGTGCGGCAGAGTTATTCCATAATAAGTGAGATAGCAGTATCTGACAAAACCGGAGCAGTCAAAGCCGCTCGGTGAGCTTCCCGCATATACATAAGGAACACCGATAAATCCTGATACAAACGATGCAAAATCTGAACCTGAAACAGCAGTCGTTGCAGCTGACTCAGTTTCAGACGGCGCAGTCTCAGATGCGGTTGCTGTTGCTGCTGCCGTCGGATCTTCTGAGGCAGCCTGCGACTGAGACTCCGTCTGATTGTCAGCACTTGCCGCGGTTGTCTCGGAAGCTGCAGGCGTCTCCGTCGGGAGCGCGGCAGCGGTCGGTGCGGGCGTTGCAGCCGGCGCCATAGTCTGACACAGATCCGCTTTTACATAAAAACCCGAATCGGATTTATACCATCCGTTGTCGGTCTGAGCCACGATGTTGATAAGGGTTCCCGTAGGTATCGTCGATATTCTGGTATAAGTTATCCCCGGACCCGTTCTCGTATTTATGCAGCAGCCGGCATACATGGCAAGACTGCATTGTGTCTCAGTATAATTGCCGGCATCTGCGGTCTCATCAGGCGCATCACCGGCCGCGTCCTCCGTGTCATCTTTTGCGGAAACGGCTGCACCGGATGACAATTCTTCTGAGGCAGTGTTCACAAATTCGGATGAATCAACGGTCTCGTCACTTAAATACTGCGTGGGGACATATCCTTCTGTTCCGCTTTGAGTTCTTATGTAAGACCATTCTCCGTCAAAGGATATGCGAAGTATACAGTCACCCTGGTCTGCCTCGTCAACAGTCTCGGCATCCGCAGCAGCCTGCTCAAGAATCTTCGTATTATCTTCAGTTATCAGATAAGAGTTGCCGTCGTAGACCAGGTCATCCAAAACCGGGCATTCATCTCCGGCCGACGCGACATAAGTATAATCGTCTATAGAAATTGTTCTCGCGGCATTGTCACGTTCTTCGTCGTAATCTTCGGTAACAACGCGCTCAGACGGCTGTGCCTGAAGGTCAACAGATTCATCGCTTCCGCAGTTTCCCGCATTAACCGCTCCTATGCACACAAATGCACCGACAACCAGCGTTATCAATCTGATCGAACATTTCCTCGCTATCAAGCTGTCTTTAATGACATTTGTATCCATACTGAGATTTTATCATCGCGAAAAGCATAAAATAAGCTCCCCGAAGCTGTGAATCTCTTTTGTAACCGTAATGTAAAACTTACCTTGCCTTATCGGTTCCTTCAAAAGTCTCATAGAGCGCGACAATATCGTCCTTCATCGACAGAAAAACCCTGCCGAGCATAGGGTCGAAATGAGTGCCGATATCCTTCTTAATTATCTCGAAGCACTGATCATAAGGCATCTGCTCCTTGTAAGATCTCTTGCTCGCGAGAGCATCGAAAACGTCAACAATCGCCATAATTCTCGCCTCAAGCGGTATCTTCTCACCCCTTAGGTGATCCGGATATCCGGTTCCGTTGTACTTCTCATGGTGATAATGCGCGACATTGGCCGCAACCTTGATAAATTCCTTATCATCTACATCCTTAAGAACCTTATGAACTATGTCTGAACCCACTGTAGCATGAATCTTCATCTTCTCATACTCTTCATCGGTAAGTCCCGTCGTCTTGCGCAAAATAGCGTCATCTACCGCAATCTTGCCAAGATCATGAAGCACCGCCGCCTGCTTTACCGCGTACCAGTAAGATTCTGACATATTGAATTCCGGCAGAGTCTTAAGATGATCGACAAAAAGGGAGGCACACGCCGATGTTCTGTTGATGTGACCGCCTGTTGAGTTGTCACGGGATTCAATCATAGAGGCCATACCCAGAATTGTCGATTCCTGAAGGTTCTTAACCTTCGCGGTCTGCCTTGACACCTCACGCTGCGATCTGGAATCGCTGAATTTGAGCTGTTCAATCATGTTGTGCTGCTGAGTGATATCTTCCATCTCTATCAGATATCCCATAACCCTGCGGTTTATTCCGAAATGAATATAGCTGAGCTCACACTCAAGGAACCGTCTCTTCTCCGGATCCCTGTCGTTTATGATAATACTCTTCGTAGACCTCTGCAGAACATCTTCAGGTTTGGAGTTCTCCTTTATCCAGTTGATAAGGTTCTTCACCGCATAATTGTCAATCTTGAGCGGAAAATCTATTCTGGCATCCTTTAGCTCAGGAAAATACTTCACTGCGGCGGCATTGCTTCCGGCATAATTGAGCTTACCGTCGAAAACGATATAGGCGTAGTTGCTGAGTTCATCTATCTTCTCCTGAACACTCAGGTTTACATCATAAAGCATCGACCTTGTAGTGATATATATCAGAACCAGAGAACATCCTATGTAAAAGAACGGAACAATATCATAATCAAGATTCGTTATCTTCTCTATTATGTAGGCGATAACACCGAATAACAGAGTTGACGCATAAAGAAGCATGGTCTTGAACGAAGCAGTCTTGCGGCCTATATATGTTAAAACCGTAAAGAACACCGACAACACCATCTCAACACCGAGAACCACAAGCCTTATGTAGTACAGGAATCCTCCCGTCTTTTTGAGTCTTGCAAAGTCTCCGTCGTAGACAAAGCGGATTGACTTATAGTAAAGCGGCACCTTTCCCGCGAACATCACGGCGAAGAACAGAATAACATTGATTACAAGTATAAAATAAACAAACCATTTCGGCAGTTTGGACTTGGAAAAATCAGCAAGAATAAACATCACTATCATCGGCAGGAAAATACCGCCTATGTAGGCCAGGGTATTCGCAAGAAGTGCTTCATTAAGTCCGGTCGACATCGAGAGTTCAAAATATCCTATATTGCTGAACAGAAGAGTGACGGAAAGCACAATCTGCATAAGGTTATTACCGCGCTTGGAAAAATAAATCAGTACGAAAGTACTGAGAATACTAAGAATAACTATTACACCCAATAAAACCTTGTAAACCATAATTTAATTGTAACTCAAATCTGCGAAAAACAAACAACAAAATTTTTGTGATAATATTATCGAGAAGAGAAAAAATACTGACTGATTTTCGAACACTGAATTAAGACTTAAGGAGCATTTTTTATGACAAGAGATAGCGTGCTGGCAATACTGATTTCAGCTGATAATTACGTCTCGGGAGAGAAAATCAGTCAAAAGCTCGGAGTGTCCCGTGCGGCCGTCAACGCGGCGGTAAAACAGCTCAGAGAATCCGGATATGACGTAGTGTCTGTGACCAATAAAGGCTATCTGCTTAAGAATCACCCGGATATTCTGTCGCGCGGTGAGCTGCTCGGCATATTAGGCGACAGCAGAATGGAGAAGGTGACTGTCTTCAGTTCAGTTGAGTCGACAAACACCACTCTGAAAAACATGGCAAGAGACGGAGCCTGTGAAGGTACTGTCGTAATTTCGGATGAACAGACCGGAGGCAAAGGCAGACTGGGAAAGAAATTTCTCTCGCCGTCCGGCTGCGGAATTTATCTGTCTTATCTGATGCGCCCGACTTCCGGACTTGATACTATAAGCGAGATTACCGCCTGGACAGCGGTTGCCGTCTGTGATGCAATAAGTGATGCTTACGGCTTTGAATGCAATATCAAGTGGGTAAACGACCTTCTCATGAACCGCATGAAGATCGCCGGAATCTTGACAGAGCTGTCAGTCGAAGGCGAATCGGGACACATAGAGAGCGTCGTAATAGGTATCGGCATCAATGTAAATGAAAAGGACGGGGATTTTCCGCCCGAGCTGTCAGAAATAGCGTCATCCATTGCTCTGCAAAGCGGCGTCGCATGTCTTCCGCGCGCCCGCCTTGCCGCATCACTTATTAAGCAGCTTGATACACTTGTTGAATCCTGGCCATCCTGCAGACAGGTATATCTTGAGAAATACCGCCGCTGCAATATCACCGTCGGCAACAGAATTGCCGTTCACAGAACCTCAGAATCAGTCCCGAGAACAGGAACAGCAGTCGCTCTGGCAGATGATTTCTCGCTGGAGGTTGTATTTGATGACACGAAGACACATGAGTTTGTCAAGAGCGGAGACGTCAGCGTGCGCGGGCTGTACGGATATACCTGAACGGCACATACCTAACACACGGAAGAAGCGCCGACATAAATCTCATACAGTTATCAGAGCCTTGATTCTGTCGAACTTGGCATCCCCTATACCGGTGACGTTCCTGATATCATCTATGGTAACAAAAGGAGTCTTCTCGCGATACTGAATTATCGCGGAGGAGATGACATCACCTATTCCCGGCAGCATCATGAGCTCTTCCCTGCTCGCGGTGTTGATATTTACAGTCTCGGTATGTCCCGATAAAGCTGCCTGTCCGCCGGAACCGTCTTCTCCGGAACTTTGAGAATCGCCCCACACGCATACGCTGTCGTCTTCCCTTATCACATCGTCCTGCAAGTCCCCGAGATTGCCGGTATCTTCGAGATTCTCTTCGGAAGGTATGTATACCGACATATTTGAGTAAATCTCATACACAAGATTAATTCTCGTAAGCTCGGCTCCGGGAGTAAATCCGCCTGCGAGTTCAGCAACATCATTAAGGATTGTACCGGCACTGACCTCGTAAACCCCTGGATTGTTAACCTCGCCGCATATATATACGCTTATCATATGTTCGGTGTTGTTATCTGTAACAGCCGAATCTTCTGCTGTCGCCGCACTTCCGCCAGGCAGTGCACTGCCTGACATCCCGGTGCAATCATATCCGGACTCAATGGCGGAACATGATTCTGAAGTGAATACCCCGGTTCCTTCTCCTCTGACAGAAGATATGAAGCCGCTTGAACTGCCGTTCATAAACAGCTTGTATGCAAGACTCAGTGCCGCCAGCACAACAAACGCCAACGGGTAGAGGAACGGCTTAAGTTTTTCTTTTCTATCAGACATAGCTCAATGTTATCATGCATATATCCTGCCCGGGCCCGACAAAAACATACAAAAACCGACAGAGACATTATCGTCCCCGCCGGTCCTAAAACACTTCTCAAAAGCTGTTATCCGGTCTGCTTAAGCTTCTTTGCCCTTTGCATTCCAAAGCTTCTCCAGAGAATAATTGGCGCGTTCCTCAGGATGGAACACATGAACCACAACATCCTTGTAGTCCAGCAGTATCCAGCGGTCGCCGGATCTCCCCTCAACATGGTCCGCATAAAGATTAAGATCCTTCTTGAGAATGAACTCTACTTCGTCTGCGAGAGCCTTGATCTGTGTGGTTGAATTGCCGCTCGCGATTACGAAATAATCAGCAAGGGTTGTCTTGCCGGTAACGTCAACAATCTCAATATCTATGCCCTTCTTGGATTCAAGAATCTCAACAATCTTCTCGGCCAAATCTTTACTTTCCATACAGTTCTCCTTTAAGTTTTCAAAGATTATAACATTAAAGTCCCAGATCGCGCATCATATCACCGGTAAGCGGGTGAAGCTCCCTGCCCTGCTTTCTGAATTTCGCAACAACACAGGCCGACGTCATCCTCATCGCTTCGTCAAGATCGGTCTCCGCCGCCTTGCGGATATCGCTCAGATCTGTATATGTGCGTGAAGGTTCAATCTTGTCAGCAAGATAAACAATCTTCTCAAGCAGTGTCATATTGCCTCTTCCCGTCGTGTGATAGCAGATGGCATCCAGAATTCCGCAGTCTGACACACCGTAATGGTCACGAGCGTAAGTCGCTCCGCCCGGCGAATGAAGCAGTTTCTTATCGGCGAAAAGGTCTCCGCTGTAGCTCTCCGCCAGCCTGCGCTGTTCCTCGATATCCTTCTCCTTCACACAGTCATGAAGCTGCCCGGCAATAAGCGCCTTGTCAGCATCCGCGCCGTAAACACCTGCGAGATGAGCAGACAGAATACCGACGTTAAGAGTATGAAGCAGACGCTTCTCCTTAAGCTCCGGGTAAAGCTTCACGGCATTATCGAAAAACTGTTCACGGGCAATCTCGCTGCAGTTTGCGAGCTTTGTATTGTCCGTATAAAGAGAATGAATGTCAATAAACTCCCTGACAGCATCAGGGCAGCAGGCAAAATCACCTGTGCTGTTGATCGCAGAAGACGAACAGTTGACGCCGTCAAGTCTGAAGAACTCGACTTCTCCGCCAAAGTTGCCTGTGACAGAATCAGAAGCCCGGACGATATCCGTGTCATCACCGGGGCGGACAGCAGCAAGAAGAGTAACATATTTCAGTATTGTCTCAGGTCTGTACCAGTGCTCAAATGTCGCTAAAGTATCTGAACCCATAATCCAGTAATAACTGTGTTTTTCCGAAGCGGCTTTGCAGCTCACACCGTTATTCTGAAGAAACCGCGAGATATATACGGGATCCGTAAGCATTGACAGCATCACTGCCGTATAACTCACGCCTTCGATACCGAACTCTACGTCGCTCACATAGAAGCCTTCAAGCCCGGACTTCTCTGCCGCATGTAAAGTCATGTAGTAGCGGTAAGGTGCCGCAAGTACCGCTGTATAGCGTTTGAACGAATTGCGGACTGACGGAACCGCTATCACGCAATCTACATATCCGCTTGCGAGAGCGCTTCTGACCATAGCCTGATGGCCATTGTGGAAAGGGTCGAATGACCCCCCGTAAATTCCGATTCTCATGACTTAAGCTTTGCTTCCCAGGGTTCTGCCGATATCATGACGATAGTGCATATCCTTGAAGGATATTTTCGATACTCCCTCATATGCGCCGTCAATAGCCTCGTCAGGAGTGCTGCCCTCGCCATAGACGCATAGAACGCGGCCTCCCGAAGTCACAAGCGTGCCGTCAGGCATAAGCTTTGTGCCGGCCTGGAAAACGAGTTTGCCGCAGGTGCTGATGCCTGTTATCTCGTAACCTTTTGCATAGCTCTCGGGATATCCGCCCGATGCCATGACAACAACGCAGGAACAGCATGGTTTCCATCTGATATCGAGCTTATCTATTCCGCCGCCGATGCAGCAGTCTATTATGTCCATAAAATCAGTCTCAAGTCTGGGAAGTATCGCCTGTGTCTCGGGATCTCCGAATCTGCAGTTATACTCGACAACCTTAGGTCCTTCTTCGGTAAGCATAAGGCCGAAATAAATGACGCCCTTGAACGGTCTGCCTTCCTTCTTGAGTGCCTCAATGGTCGGTACGATAATCTCGTCATTGATTCTTCTGTTGTCCTCGCAGGACAGCTCTGCTCCCGGTGTAACCGCGCCCATTCCGCCTGTATTGAGGCCTTCGTCATGATCAAGAGCACGCTTATGGTCTCTTGAAGATATCATGGCAACAGCCTTGTTACCGTCGGCGAATGCCAGTACCGTAAGCTCCGGACCTGTCATGCACTCCTCAATTACGACAGTATTGCCTGCCGAGCCGAACTTCTTATCAGCCATCATAGAATTGACCGCAGCTTTGGCCTCTTCAATTGTCTGCGCGATAATAACGCCCTTTCCGAGTGCGAGTCCGTCGCATTTAATGACAATCGGCGCCTTCTGCGTATCGAGATATTTCAGTGCCGCCGCCTCATCATCGAAAAGCTCGTATTTTGCAGTAGGAATGTTGTACTTTCTCATCAGATTCTTTGAAAATGCCTTTGAGGCTTCAATGACAGCCGCCGCGGCGGACGGTCCGAATGCCCTTATACCGTTTGCTTCAAGCTTATCGACAAGTCCCAAAGCAAGAGGGTCTTCCGGTGCCACAAACACCAGGTCAAACTTTCCGTTTACGGCGTACTGCGTAAGTTTATCAACCTCATTGGCCTTTATATCCACGCATGTGGCAATTGACGCTATGCCGCCGTTGCCGGGAGCACAGAAAATTTCAGTTACTCTGCGGCTCTGCGCAAGCTTGTAACAAATGGCGTGTTCTCTTCCGCCGCTGCCGACTACCAATACCTTCATATCAATGTCCTCCTGTGGGGGTTATATTTAATCCTGCCAATAGATAATATCACAGATTCTTCCCGTCACTTATAATATCTTCCATTCCGTATTTGAGAACATGCAATCCCATAGCCTCATAGAAGGATTTGGCGGAATCGTTGTTCTCCCAGACATTGAGCGTGATGTTATAAACATTGTGACGTTTGGCGTAATCCCTGACAAAAGAATATATCTCGCGTCCGACACCTTTGCCTCTTGCACCTTCGTCAACACATATGTCGTCAAGATACAATGTGCGTACAGGTGCCTGAGAGTGTCCGCTCTTTGCCTCATAGACTGAGAAACAGTAACCGAGAAGATCGTCCGCGTTCTCATCCGCGAAGCACACGAAAACAGGCGTCAGATCCGAGCGAATAATTCCGCTCAGCTCGTTATCCGTATATTTCTTCTCTCCCTTGATAAACAGATCCGGTCTTATCGAGGCATGAATGTCGTTGACCTGATGAAGCAGTTCGTCAATCTTCGGAATATCCTTAAGTACAGCGCGTCTGATAAACATAGATATTCACCCGTTTCATCAGGCCAGATAGTGAAGCCACTTTGCGCCGTTTACCTTGGATACAAGCGCGCCTATATCCCTATGCGCTATTGATTCTACAAGAATCGCATCAACGCCTAAAGTCCTGAACTTATAACCCTTGAAGGCAGCCGAAAGCTCGGTAAGATTGCCATCCGCGCGGACAACAATCGAAGCCTCGACGTCATCATAGCAGGCTATCTCTGTGCCTTCGTCTTTCCAGAGACGCGGCTCCGAAGGAACTCCTCCGGTTACGGCAACTTCTGCTATGTCACCGCATACAGCAGACGCCGTAGGGAGCATCCCCGCGCCCTGACCGTAGAACAGCGATTCACCGAGAGCGTTGCCTTCGACACTTATGGCGTTAAATACACCTCCGACACTGCTCAGAAGATTTGACGATGAAACATAGTGAGGTGCCACATATACTGAAGGCAGCCCGCCCCTGTTCTCGTAATACGCTATAAGCTTGAGTTCACAGCCGATTTTACGCTCGAACTTAATGTCGTCCAGTGTCAGAGAAGATATTCCCTCGGTCCTGATTCTGTCAGGCGCGATATAGTTACCGTCAAGAGCAATTGTTGAAAGGATTGAAAGCTTGCGCTGCGCGTCGATTCCGTCGACGTCGGCAGACGGGTTGGCCTCGGCAAAGCCGTTATCCTGTGCCTGCTTCAGCGCATCCCCGTAGGAGATTCCCTCTTCTTTCATTTTCGAGAGTATATAATTGGTCGTACCATTGACGATACCGGCGATTCTGATGATTTTGTTGGCTGCAAGGCACTTGTAAAGAGGTCTTATAATAGGAATTCCTCCGCCTACGGCAGCTTCAAAGAGATATGAGCAGTTATGTTCCTCAGCAAGCTTAAGAAGCTCTACGCCGTGTGTGGAGACAAGCTCCTTGTTGGATGTCACCACGCTTATGCCTGCCGTCAATGCCCTCCTGGTATACTCGTAAGCGATTCTCGCGCCTCCTATAGTCTCGACCGCGACATTCAGTTCACTGTCACCGAAAACCTCATCGGCATTGTGTGTAACCAGAGAAGCATACGGGCTGTCAGGGAAATCCCTCAGATCAAGAATATGTTTAAGAACAATATCCTTTCCTGTCTTTCTTGCAATTGAATCCCTGTTCATGGAGAGCACTTCGGCAACGCCCGAACCCACAGTACCAAAGCCTAAAACAGCTACATTAAATGACATAATCGCTCCTCCTTTACTCGCGGCTTAGTATTGTGCACTTGCGCACGCCTGCGAGCTTGCCGATGTCATTCATGACATCATCGACCGAACCGAACATTGAGACGGTCTCGATTGATATCGATATATCGGCCAGACCATTAATCGGTATGTTCTGATTAATCGTAAGTATGTTTGCACGGGAACGCGCGACTATCTGAATAATCGAAGACAGTATTCCCTGGAAATTCTCGACCGAGATAAGAAGTGTGACTTTCTTGCCCGAAGTAGCCTCATAGAACGGCAGCACTGAGTCTTTGTACTTATAATAAGCGCTTCGGGACAGTCCCGTCTTGCGAACCGCTTCATTAACCGACACCGATTCACCGGTATTAAGACGCTGCTTGACCTCCATCACTTTTATGAAGACTTCCGGCAGCACCTTTCTGTCTACGAGATAGTATTCAGGAGTGCCTTGTGCCATTTGCTTAAGCCTCTCTACATCAAGAATTTGCACAAGCCGTAAGATGTCACGATATGTACATCATAGGCGGACAATTGTACATGCCGGAAAATATTAACATTATTCAGACAGTTTTTCAACCATAGCGCGAAGAGCTTTGCCACGGTGACTGATAGCGTGTTTCTGTTCCGGCGGCATCTGCGCTGTTGTCATCTTAAACTCAGGGACATAGAATATCGGATCGTATCCGAATCCGTTCTCCCCTGCAGGAGTCTCGCAGAGCACACCGTTTACTTCGCCTCTTACCGTAAAAAAGGTGCCGTCCGGTCTGACAACCGCGATGGCACAAACAAAATGCGCGGTTCTTTCATCCTGCGGAACGCCCTTAAGCATCTCGAAAATCGCCGCGAATTTCTCCTCATAAGTCGAGTCTTCCCCGCAAAACCTTGCGGAAAATATTCCCGGTGCGCCGTTTAACGCATCTATGCAGAGTCCGGAATCATCCGCCATTACGTATTCTTTTGACAGGCTGTGTACAGCGCGCGCCTTGATAAGCGCATTCTCCTCAAAAGTTTTTCCGTCCTCGACAATAACCGGATTATAACCGGCATTCTTCATTGATACGGCTTCAAAGCCCGTACCCTGCAATATCTCATCAATCTCTCTTACTTTGTCTTCATTTCCCGTTGCAATTATAAGTCTCACGGCAGTACTCTCCTTTTCTACATTATTCTCCAGGCCTTAGGATAAAGATTCTTTATTGTCTGCCCGCTAATTTTACCGAATCCCAAAGGATAGTCCTTCACTCCGATTACGACGCTGCCGTTCTTCTTTGCTCTGCAATCTTCCGCCGTTATTGTCTCGCCCTTGAGATATCTTATTACTCTGTCATCGCCATAATCGAGCGCGATATATGAATCTTCCCTGATCATCCGGCGACTGAGCCACAGTGCAAGACTGTTTGACGGCGAGAAAACAGTCTTGTTGGATACGGCCTTGAAATCTCCTATGTAAAGACCTGTCTTGACCGTCTTCAAGTGCTCGAAAAGCTTCTCGTCAAACTCAATCAGAAACAGACCGCTTCCGTGACATGTAAACGGCACGTCCGGCAGACTGCGGATTCCGTCTTCTGAAAGGATATCAGACAGAAGAAACTCACGCGCCAAATCCGCGCCACGCCTCGCAGAAGCCGGCACCTTGTAAGACGGGACAAATGACAGTTTCGTAATCCGGCGTTCCCCTGATTTTCGCAGATGAACGCAAAAATGCCCGTCGCCTCCGCTGATATGCGGCCATATTCTCATGGAGCCCGGCAGCAAAGAACCCTCGGCATTATGAGTGACACCTTTGATTTCCGGGTGACAGATTACCTCATAACCGGGGTGAGATGCCATAAAAGCCGCTATCTGTCCCTCATCTTCATCCTCGCAGAAAGTGCAGGTAGAGTATACAATCTCTCCGCCGTCCTTAAGACAGATGTCCGCGGCATCAAGGATTGACTTCTGAACGGGAGCTATCTGCGCCGGACCGTATTCTTCGTAACTCCTGCATGCCCTTGGATCACGCCGGAACATACCCTCGCCGGAACAGGGCGCGTCAATCAGAATCTTGTCAAAAAATCCGGGCAGTTCCCTCGCGATATTATCCGGATTCTCGTTGAGTATTACCACATTCGGTATCCCGGAACGTTCAATATTACGGAGCAGCGCCTTTGAACGTTCAAAACTTATCTCATTTGCCACGAGAAGACCGCTTCCGTGCAGATCTTCACCCATGCGGCATGCCTTTCCGCCCGGTGCCGCACACATATCAAGTACCGTCTCTCCCGGTTTGACTGCAATAACCTCGGCAGGCAGCATGGCGGACGGTTCCTGCGGATAATATACACCTGCATGGTAATAGGGATTGCGGTTTGACATATCCGGCGATATATAATAACCGCATGAACACCACGGCACAGGCGACAGCTGTTCAGACAGGTCTTTGAGAAGAGAAGGTCTTACATCGGGAGCCGTCTTCGAACACGAGAAACGCACACCTCTGCGGCCTTCCAGGTCAAAGCTCTCATAGAAGCCTTCGCGGGCAATCTCAGGGTGCCTCGCGAAAAGTCCTTCCATCTCGGTTGCAAATTTCTCCGGCAGTTTCATAATTCAAGGAACTTACAGCACTCGTAAGCTATTTTTTTGATTGTATCCGCATCGAAGGGAGACCTGATTCCTGCCGAAGCAATCAGGTTCAGAAAAGTGTCGTTGCCGCCGGCGATACAGAGCGTGTTGTATTTGGCGAGCGCAGAAGCCATATCAAGCCTGGATTCGTCCCAGAGCTCGAGCGCGCATATCTGCGACAGGCAGTAGTCTATGTAATAGAAAGGCGTTGTAAAAATATGGTCTTTCTTCATCCATGCGCCGCCCATGGCGTGAAATGGTTCATCTTCGTAGATTATGAACGGCTGGTACTTCTCTTCAAGTGACTTCCAGACGCCGTGACGTTCATCAGGCGTCAGCTCCGGATTATCATAGACAACATGCTGAAATTCATCGACCATGCACCCGTACGGCAGGAAAAGCATACCATCCGTCATATGAAGCTCACAGTAGCTCGATGCCTTGTCACCGTAGAAAATATTCATATACGGATATGACATATATTCCATAGCTGTTGAGTGAATCTCGCACGTCTCAAGCGTAGGCGACAGACATTCAGAGAAGGGTGACGACTCTGCGCTCTGTATCGCCGCGTAAGCGTGCCCGCCCTCATGTACAACAGTGGCAACATCATCGAAGGTTCCGTTTCCGTTCATAAAGATAAAAGGTATTCCGTAATCTTCAAGGTACATGCAGTACCCGCCGGTAGCTTTGTTCTGACGTGACAGCAGGTCCGTATAGCCGTTGCCTGACAGCACATCAAAGAAACTCGGGGCTTTTCCGAACATCCTGCGGAAATACTCACCGGCCGCCTCTTCGTAGGTTTCCTTACTGACGGTAGGAGTCGGGTTGCCGTTTCTGAAAAGACACGGCAGATCATAGAACATCAGCTCGTCAACGCCGAGACGTTCTTTCTGAAGTTTTCTTATCTGAGATGTAATCGGAACTATATATTTCAGTACATAGCCTCTGAAACGCTCCACATCCTGTCTCGAGTAATCAAACCTCTCCATGCGCTTGTAACCGAGCTCGGTAAAGCTCTCAAAGCCGAGCTTCCTTGCCGCGCGGGTTCTGACTTTTACCATATCGTCATATATTCTGTCAAAGGTTTCCTTACGGCTCATATAATAATCATCCAGAGCTTTATGTGCCGTTTTTCTTACATTCCGGTCAGTAGACTGCAGATATGGCGCAAGAAGGCTTAAGTTAAGCTTCCTGCCGTCAAATTCTATCTCTGCTTCGGACTGAAGCTGTGAGTACTCACTCTCAAGTGCTGATTCCTCCGCAAGCTCATCGAGAATTTCTTTTGAGATTGTCTCTTTCTGGTTGGCCGCTTTGCGAAAAATCATTTCCCCGTATTTTGCCTTGAATTCATCTGCACACGGACAGTCCAGCAAAGTAGACAGCACTGCCGACGCGAGTTCTGAAATCTTCGCCATGTTCTCATCGTAGAAATCGTTCTCCTGCGAGAAAAATTCATCCGAAGTGTCAAGGTCGTGCATAACCGTACAAAGAGCGTACGCGGTATCAAAGCTGCTCTGCGCGTCTTCAAACTCTGTCATGGCGTCCATAGCCTGTTCAACTGTCTTCGCCGTCATGAGCCTGAATCTGACGTCCCTTACAAGCTCGCTGAATGCACCAATGTCCGGCCTTTTATACTTAATGTCTTTGAAATCCGGAATGTTAATTTCTTCTTGACCCATACTCTGCAGGACTCCTTACATCTTTTCGACCACATTTATTCCGAGCAGCTCAAGTCCGCTCCTGAGAACTTCGCAGACACAGCTGCAGAGCGCAAGACGCGCCTTCTTCTGTTCCGTACTGTCTGCGCTCAATATGCTGGAATTGTTATAAAATCTGTTGTAGCTTCTGGCGATAACAGCTATCTGGCGCGACACCATAAACGGCTCGTAACTTGCCGCCGCTTTCCTGATTGAATCCTTGTAATCCGCGAGATTCCTGATTACCGCATATTCGTCGTCCCCTGTGAGAAGTCCCAGCCCGCTTCCGCTCGCAATGTCAAGACCCAATGAATCGGCTTTCCTCAGGATCGATCTTGTTCTCGCGTAAGTATAAATCAGGTAAGGCGCCGTATCACCCTCGAAATCGAGCATCTCATCCCAGTCAAAGAGAATATCCTTCTCTCTTCCTGACTTGAGATATGTGTACTTAACCGCTCCGATACCGATCTTCTCTGCAATCTCCGCTATCTCATCGGCACTCATGTCGTCTCCTCTCGCGGCGGCATTCGTCTTTATAATCTCTGCGGTCTTCTCAACCGTCTTGTTTAACAGATCGTCAAGAAGCACTATGTTCCCCTTGCGTGTTGAGAAAGCGGTGTTGTTCTTGAACTTGACCAGTCCGAACCCGACATGAACACAGTCGTCCGCACATTTGTATCCTGCCTTCCTGAGCACGGCGAAAACCTGCTTAAAGTGCAGCTGCTGCGGCAATCCTACCACGTAGATATTCTTGTCAAAATGATAGTTCTCATATCTGTACAGCACCGCCGCCAGATCTCTTGAAGCATAAATCGTCGTTCCGTCGCTCTTGAGAATGATACATGGCGGCAGCCCTTCATCGTCAAGCTTTACAACCTGTGCGCCCTCGCTCTCCTCAAGCAGTCCCTTCTCCCTGAGCATATCTACGACCGCCGGAATCCGGCTGCTGTAGAACGACTCTCCGTTATAGTTGTCGAACTTCACGCCCATCCTGTTGTATGTCTTCTCGAAAACTTCAAGACTCAGCTTCCTGAATCTCTCCCAAAGCGCCACCTCATCACTGCAGCCCTCTTCAAGTTTTCTGAAATTCTCCCTTGCGGCATCTTCAAGCGAAGGATCTTTCTCGGCTTCTTCATGAAACCTGACGTATATTCTGAGAAGCTCGTCAATAGGAGCTTTACCGAGCGCCTCCTCATCCCCCCACAGCCTGTAGGCGGTTATCAGCTTTCCGAACTGCGTTCCGTAATCCCCGAGATGATTGAATCTCACCACGTTATATCCGAGTTTGCCGTATATGGCGGAAATTGAGTTTCCTAATATAGTCGTGAAGGCGTGACCCACATGAAAAGGCTTTGCGATATTCGGAGACGAAAACTCAACTATGACATTCCGGCCTTCGCCGATGTTCTCTTCACCGTAGCGTGAACCCTTCAGAATAATCTCCGTAAGCACTTCTTCTGCCAGCACCTTGCGGTCTATGAAAAAATTGACATAGGGGCCTGCATTCTTTGCCGTAACGGCACCGTCTGTCAGTTCATGATTGTCGCAGAGTTCCTGCGCGATTGCAGCCGGAGCCTTGTGCATCGTCTTTGCAAGCACAAAGCACGGGAAAGCGTAATCTCCGAGACTCATCTGAGGCGGAATCTCAATAAGGTCACTGACCTTTGCCTGCTCAAGTCCTGTGATCTTCGCGATATTCGAAGCAATTCTCTCTTTATAATCCATAATCCAGCCTCCGGGAAGTCTAATATTCAGGCTAATATATTAACATAAACCACTGAAATATTCCGCTTTGTACACCGTTGGAGTATAATGCCGGTATATTTTTAGATTGAGGTTTCATATGAATTACTGGTTGATTCTTGCGATTAGCGCCGTTGCCGCATTCGCTCTGACTTATCTGTTTATGCTCAAAAGACCCGCAGAAAAGATTCTTCTCGGTCACGACCGCGGACGCAAATTCGCTCAGGGAGCGGAAGTAAACATCGGCAAGCCGACCGGGGTAGGCGTATATTTCACAATATCATTTGTTCTGGTTTCAATGGCGGCGCTCGGCATCGCGATGCGCACTGCGTCTGAATCGGTTATTTTCGAGCCGGGCGTAATATTCGGCTTAGGTCTTACATTCATCGCTATGATTACAGGGCTGCTTGACGACCGTTCAGCCAAACCCTGGAACGAATATATCAAGGGCGGTCTCGATTTTCTCGTGTCGCTTCTCGGCGCGCTGAACTGCCTCGTTTTTTTCAATTCTCCTTTTGCAATAGTGACTCTCGGAATTAACGGGAAACCTGTGGTCTTGAACAGCGTCGTGTTCTTCATACTTGCAGCGGTTCTTTTCGTAGTCTCGATCAACGCGACAAACGCCACAGACGGAATCGACGGATTATCCGGAACACTCGCCGTTCTCACGGTGATTACCCTGGCGGCAATAGCGTACATCAACGCGAATCTCACACTGTCGGGTTTTCTGATCGGTGTCATATTCATCTGCGTTATTATCGCGTATCTGATATTTAACTTTTTCCCGAGCAGTATGCTCATGGGCGACGCCGGATCGCGCGCCTGCGGTTTCTTTATAGCCTTCTATGCGATTTACCTGAGAATCCCGTTCGCATACCTGATTGTAGGACTTCCGTTCCTTATTGACGGCGGAATCTCAATTCTCAAGATTACCGTCGGCAGACTTACCCGCAAGAAAGTCATTCTTTTCAAGAACATAAGAACCCCGCTTCACGAAGAGCTTAAGAAGAACCGCGGATTCTCCGTTCCAAAGGTATGGAGAACCCTCGTCATTTCCGCGCTCGCAATCGATATCATATACATTGCCGTGACAGTTGCCGTTCACTTCATGTGATAACAAATCATTTACAAACTGTCGCACATTTCCCGTACGGTTTTGGTTATAATTCAGATGGACAGTCCGTCAGCAAAGGAGTTCATCTATGATACACAATCAGTGGTATGCCGTCCTGCCGTCAAAAGCAGTCAGGAAGAACACAATTACAGGCGTCAGAAGACTCGGACTTGATCTCGCAATTTTCAGGGACAACAGCGGAAAACTCGGATGCGTCACAGACAGATGCACTCACCGCGGCGCCGCATTAAGCAAAGGCAGGATAAAAAACGATTGCATCGAATGTCCTTTTCACGGACTGAGATTCAGCGTAAACGGCGTATGCCGGCTGATACCTGCCAACGGCCGGTCATCGGCTGAGTCTTTGACACGCTATAACGTTACAAGTTATCCGATATCTGAAGCTCACGGAATAATCTATATGAAGTATATTGATCCTGACAGCAGATCCGATGCGGATGAGACGGAACCGGCACTGCCTTTTTTCGAAGGCGATATAGACGATAAAATGGTATACAGTGAGTTCTCTGACCTCTGGAATTCCCACTATTCAAGGTGCATTGAGAACCAGCTTGACGTAGTGCATCTCCCGTTTGTACACAGGACCACCATCGGCCGGGGCAACAGGACGCTTGTAAACGGACCTAAGACCGAACTTGTCGACGGAGGAATCATCACATCGGCGAACAACGATGTAGACGTCGGGCAAAAGCCTGTCAGAGCCGCGGACTGCGTGATCAAGAGCACTTATCTCAAGTTTATGTATCCTAACATATGGATGAACCACATAAGCGACAAAATCAAGGTTGTGATTTATTTCGCACCGGTGGACGACGAGAACACAATACTCTACATCCGTTTCTACGACAATATTACAGGAGTCAGATTCATCGACCGCTTTATTGCCGCACTAGGGAAACCCGCCAACTTTATCATTGAACGCCAGGACAAAAGAGTAGTCATAACACAGAAACCAAAAGCATCTTCGTTTGTATCAAACGAGAAACTTGTCGCAGGAGACGCACCGATTATTCAATATCGCAAAATCCGCGACAGTCTCAAGAACAGTTAAAGGAAAGATATGTCAGTAATCAGTATTTTCAAAATCAAAGACCATCCGGTAAAGCGCATTCTTATGTCTGTATTCGGAGTGCTCGTGTGCGGCATAGCCGTGGGACTCTTCAGATGCGCGACTTTCGGTGTGGATCCGTTCCAGTCGTTTATGTCAGGCCTTGAGAGCCTTGTTCCGATAAGCTTCGGAACTCTCTATGTAATAGTAAATGCACTTCTGCTCATATTCAGCCTTGTATGCGACAGGCATTACATAGGAATCGCAACTTTTGTAAACCTGTTTCTCCTCGGCTATGTTGTACAGTTCTCGTATTACGTGTTGCAGCACGCTTTCCCACAGCCGTCTCTTGCCGTCAGGATTGTTTTCTTCATTATCGGCGTGGTCATCCTGTGCCTTGCCTCGGCGTTCTACATCACAGCTGATCTCGGCGTATCCACTTACGATGCGATTGCGCTGATAATCACGCAGACCTGGCAGAAAGGGCAATTCAGATTTGTAAGAATTATTACTGACGTAATCTGTGTTGCTTCCGGTGTAGTCCTCTTCCTTCTGTCAGGCGACAGACTGTCCGGTCTGTATTCGATAGTGGGAGCAGGTACAATCGTGCTTGCACTATTTATGGGACCTCTGGTCGATTTGTTTTCGCGAAAAATAGCGAAGCCTTTCCTCTTCGGAGTTACTGCTGATTCTCGGGATTTGTGAGCAATACCTGAAGCAGCGGACTGAAAACGTGGAAGTGTGCGGACGCTCTGCCCGGAAAGTACCTGTTTAAGTTATCAAGCGTATCATAACGAGTGTTCATGAACATTCCGCCGTCGCCAAGCGTCACATCCGAGCTCTCATAATACCCCGTATATGATAAGGATTCATCGGTACCTGCCGCAAACCAGTTTGATGCCTCAAAATAGACATATGGTATTCCGGCTTCATCAAAAGCCGTGTGATCACTCCACGGTCCCGTTGAAGGTGAATTGATTCCGGGATTTAACGGAGCCGGGTTCTCGGCTGTCCACGGATTTGTATAAAGAGTATTGTCGGCAATCTCAGGTCCTTTGCCGTTTGCCGCAAAATACCCGTCAAGGTCTTCTGTCTTATATACATTTATCCCGAGTGTCTTCGCTTTTTCCACTGCCATGTCATACGCACCTAGATTAATGATAGCATCACCATCGGCAGAACCGCCGTATATGTTGCAGTAGTCTCCGAAAGCTACAGCGTCAATGTTAATCATATAGGCAGTACGCGCAATATCCTGACTGCTCATATTCTCAACATAGTTTTCGGAGCCGAACAGCCCTATCTCTTCAGCGTCAAAAAAGACAATTTTAAGATCTCTCTCAGGAACGATGTCTGCCATCGACACGGCATTTCCGAGAAGCAGTGCAATTCCCGATCCGTTGTCTCCGCAGCCGTCACCGTCATAATGACTGCCTGCTATAATCTGTGTGTCGCCTTTGCTTCCTTCTATCGACAGGACAATATTTGTACCGCTGTATGATTCTCCCGAATAATCATCAGTACAGTCAAAGTTCTGAAGCTCTATCTGACTGTCTGAATAACCTGCCGACTTCAGCTCTCCTACTATCCAGTCTATCGTTTGCTGATGGCGGTTGTCTTCAGAAGGAGTCTGTCCGTCAGGAGTAATATCTCTGTTCTTGAGATTCTCACCGATATAATTGAGATATTTCATACAGCAATCCGTGCAATCGTAACTGCCGTCAGTCTGATTCAAATTATCTGTTCCTCCCGTCTGCTTCATTATGCTGCAGCCTCCGAGAACAGTCACAAGCATCACACATGCTGCAAACACCGATAGTGATCTAATCTTCATACGCAAATTCTCCATCTCCACCGGCATCCCGAACCGGCACATACTGACTCAGGCAAATACAAGCTTCTCAAATTTTGGCACAGGCATAGGCCTTGCATAAAAGAAACCCTGTACATAATTACAGCCTATTTTCTTGAGAAAATTCACCTGTTCTTCAGTCTCAACGCCCTCCATAATTACCGGAGTCTCAAGTTCCAGGGCAAGGTTTACCGTCGATTCGAGAATCTTGCGGCTTCGATTTCTGTCTGACGTATCAGACAGAAATTTCATATCAATCTTAAGTACATCAACACTCACATCCTTTAGTGTGTTGAGTGAAGAATATCCGCTGCCGAAATCATCCATAAGAATTACAAATCCCCTGCTCTGAAGCTCACTTACAACACTTGCCATTATTTCAGGGTCAGTCATGTATGCGCTCTCTGTCACTTCAAGTTCAAGAAGCTTCGGCGGTATTGAATACTTCTCGACAAGATTCTGTATAATTCTGACAATATGCGGATTATACATGTTTACGCGAGACACGTTTACGGAGACCGGCAACGGATCAATACCGCGCGCTATCCAGTCGTGAAGAAGCCTGCAGACAGTCTCCCAGACAAAGCAATCAACCTTGCATATAAAACCGTTCTGCTCAAAGACAGGTATAAACATTGCGGGCGAAAGAATTCCACGCGTCGGATGATTCCACCTTATAAGTGCTTCTGAACCCGAAGGGTAACCTCTGTTGATATCGTATTTGGGCTGAAGATAGACCTCAAACTGATTGGAATCCAGCGCATGCTGCATCTCATTAATCACCCACTGGTTCTCGAGAAGACGGCGGCTTATCTCGGGCCGGTAATATGCCAGATAATCAATAAAACTGCCTTTGCACTCCGTCGATGCCAGTTTTGCAAGCTCATACATCTTCTGAGGCTTATCCCACGGTTCCTCAACCTCATATACACCGAATGAAGGAACGAGGCGGTACTTTTTGTTGTACACCGCAAGCTCATCAAAAGCGTTATGAGCAATCATCCCTATTTCATCCTTGAGGTCAGGCATACAGATACAGAACGCATCTGCATTGATTCTGCCGTATATGCACGGTGGATAACGTTCAGATACGAGACGAAGCTGGTTGGCAATGGATCGGAGAAGCTTATCACCTTCTTCCTCACCCCAGAAAGAGTTGTATGTCTGGAAATGATCAATATCGACTCTCACCATTGCGAATTTGATCTCAGGGTGGTTCGTCATAAGTTTACCCGCTTCCGAGAAGAATGTGCTGCGGTTATAAAGACCGGTCAGCGGGTCGTGTTCGTATACATACTTCATTCTGCTTATTAGATAATACTGACTTCGAATTATTACGTTCTTGAGCCTCGTCAGCAGCGTAGCCGGCTGATAAGGCTTTGAAATGAAATCCCATGCTCCCAGTTCAAGAACCCTTCGCTCTGTCTCATCGTCTTTATCTCCTGTTACAGCAATCAGCGGAAGCGCAGAGAAGTCAGAATCCTTAAAATATTCCAAAAACTGATAACCATCCATTACCGGCATCACAAGATCCAGAAGTATTGCCGTTATCTCGGGACAATGTTCAAGCTTCTCGACAGCATCCGAACCATTCTCAGCTTCAATAACGTCATACTCCGGATTAAGCAGATTAGACAGAATATCTCTGTTGATTTTCTGGTCTTCTACCACAAGAATTGTAAATTTCTCATTCTCCATATCCTTAGTCTTCTGACAGCTCCGGAACGCATCACCGAAAAGTCAGGCTTCCTCCCTGTATAGTATCTGATCCAGTACAGTTTTATCACTGATCAGCTTATTGTATAGCTGTTCCGTTCCTTCCAGCGTTCCGGCCCGAAGCAGTTCAACAATCCTGCAGGTTGTCTCATACATCGGAGTAATTTCCATGTTCGCAAGAACTCCCTTGAGCATGTGTGCCGTCTCGAAACTTTCCTTAATGTAACCGTTCTTAAGCTGTGAACCAAGTTCGGTAAATCCTTTCTCTTCGTCAACTTCATAGATTAACCGGCAATAGAATGACTCATCACCCCCGAATCGCGGCATGGCACTGTCAATATCGCAGCCCCATTTCTTAAGACCTTCTATTATCTCAGTTACCCCTTCTTTTTCTCTCATATCTTTCAAGTCCTCCTTTTCATAATATATTCACGAACAGTCTCACACAGGCTTTCCGGGTCTATTGGTTTGGCTATGTGGCCGTTCATTCCCGCATCCAAACATTTCCTGACGTCTTCATCAAAAGCGTCGGCAGTCATGGCAATTATAGGAACAGTCCTGGCATCGTCCCTGTTGAGCCGCCTGATGTGTCTGGTCGCCTCGATGCCGTCCATAATCGGCATTCTCACATCCATGAGTACAATATCATAGAAACCGTACGGTGAAGTGGCAAACTCGTTAAGTCCCCGTCTTCCGTCTTCAGCAATATTCACAAGTGCATTATTCTCGGTAAGCAGTCTCTTAACAATCTCCTGATTAAGCGGGTGGTCCTCACAAAGAAGCACATGGCAGTTTTCCGGAAGTGAAGATGACGGTGCGTTGTTCAATGACACACTGACAGCCTCCTGAGATGTAATGCAGTCAAATTCTCCGGTAATTGCAAATGACGTACCCTTGCCAAGATAGCTTTTAACGTTGACGCTGCAGTCCATAAGATCAAGCAGTTTCTTTACGATTGCAAGCCCGAGACCAGTGCCGCGCATTTCAGAACTGTCATCACGCATTTCTTGTGTAAATGGCTCGAAAAGGTGTTTCTGAAAGTCTTCGCTCATACCGATTCCTGTATCCGCAACCGTGATTTCAACTGCCAGTCGTCCCTGCGCCGTAAGATGCTCCCTGAGCCTGAATGTCACGCTGCCGCCTTCCGGCGTGAACTTAACCGCATTTGAAAGCAGATTGAAAAACACCTGATTAAGTCTTAATGAATCCATCATCGGAATGTAATCAGTCAGCGGCTCCACATCCAATACGAATCTGATGTTCTTCTCCTTGCACAGCGGCAGTATCACAGAGCTCAGATATGCCTGAAAGTCCTGTATACGGTAAGGCTCAGGCCTGAGCTCTATTTTGCCGCTCTCGGCCTTTGTCATATCGAGCACCTCATTGATGAGACTCAGCAGGAATTTGGATGACAGATCGATCTTGCGGAGATTATCACGCGCCTCTTCAGGCAGATCCATTTCCTGCGTCAGATAAGTCATACCGATAATTCCGTTCAGAGGGGTTCTGATATCGTGGCTCATACGCGACAGGAAGTCACTTTTCGCCGCATTTGCAGAATCGGCTGCAACTCGAAGCAGTTTCTCCTTATCCAGCTGCTTCTTGAGAGAATTCTCGAGCTCGACCTCATGGTCAACGACTCTGTACGTGGAATAGAATATATGTCCGTCAGGCCTTATCTCACGAAGTGTGCATTCTGTATTAACCCATATTATATTGCCGTCCGTCTGTACTATTCTGTAATTACCGCAACTGAACTTAAGAGAATTGAATCCGTCATGATACGCTTTTTTTACCCTCTCCGCATCATCCGGATGAATCGAACCGAAAGCATCGCTTGTGTATCTGATGACAGCCGGGGCATTCTGCATCTTGCGTCTTGCTTCCGGCGAACTCGGTGTCTTAAGCCCGAAAATTCTAAGCATCCGGTCATTCACAAATTCGACATCGACATGATTCTCATCAGGCATTCTGTGAACAGCTACACCCATACCCATAGAATCGATGATATCCTTGACATGTTCGGCCTCAACCTTTATCATTGCAGCCTCCTTCTGCTGCATGACAACTGTCTCCGTGACATCAAGCTGGAACAGAAGAATCGTATCCTTCTCATCGTCAAGATAGTAATGCTCAATCTTGCGATACATAAACTCATTAGGATGTCCCGTATAGTGTCCGCGAAGATTGATGTCAAAGCTCTTCTTCTTCTCAAGGTTCAGAACAATATTTGATATTGTGCTCTCCTTAAGATATATATCACGGTCTTCATCAGCAATGAAAGAACCAATCGCAAACTGCCTGATATCCTCATATCTGAAAAGATCCGGCGGATTGCGCAAAGATCTGTGGTACTTATCAAGAAGATTACTGCTCAGGTGAACAAATTCAAATCTCTGTGACTTTACATGAAGAAGAGCCACGTAATCATATTCCTGATCGCTGATAATTTTGAAGATACTGTCTCTTAAGACCTGGTGCGTAATGTCATTGGCATACGTGAAGCACTCGATATCACCGCTGTCAGGATTCTTTATCAGTGAGAAGTAAGCCCTTACCCATGGCTTATCCTCTTCGTTGTGTCTGCTTCTGTATTCGACTGACAGCCTGGTGTCTCCGTTTTTCGCTGACTCAAGAAGAGCTTTGCGACTGAAACGGCGCTTATAGTCTTTGCGGATCTCATCGTCAGTAATCAATGTGGCCGCGCGTTCAAAGAACTCATCGGCAGTTTCAGTTGTAAGATAATTATATGTAAAATCTACCCGTGAAGTACCGCTTACAAAAGTATTCCGGGACAGGTTAATTCTGAAGCACCCCAATGAGTCCGGGTTCGTGGTCATAAGTGTCTGCACGGTTCTGCGGTATTCTTCTCTCTCCTGATGTTCCGTAGTAATATCAATTCCCACAGCATAGGCAAGAAGCGGCTTGCCGTAGTCATCATAAGTCATCGTACAGCGAATTCTCTCATAATGTTCAGGAATCCCCGGCTTGCTCTTGTAGCGGTATTCGCACTCATAACTTGCCACACCGTCATCAAGCGCTTTATACATCCTCCTTATCTCATCCATATACTCCGCATCAACAAAACTCTCAAGCGAGTCAGGAACATTCTCTAAAATAATCGGGATTCCGTAAGTCTCTATGTCTTTTACAGCCGCCGAATTGTCAGACAGCGTGATTCTGTGCCTGCCAACATCATATACCCAGATTTTGAGATGCCCGAGTTCAGCTGCGACCTCGTAAATCTTCTGGTTTTTGGCGCTCATTACCTCTGCATTGCGCTCCTGTGTCCTGTCCATAAGGCATGAGAACAGCAGCGTCTCGTCGCCGGCCTTAACAGACCTCGCCCGCATCTGATAACTTCTGGGCAATTCATTTTCGTTCCTGCGGTAATGGAAATCATAACTCACCTCGGTACCGGGTATCAGAAGACTTCTCATTTTCTTCATCATGTTGACCTTGTCATACCCGGACAGCCTCGACATCGCGATGTTGTCCGCATCTCCTGACTGCAAGTCAGATATACCGTACTGTTCACGTAACAGCGGATTGATTATCTTTGATACAGCTTTACCGTCTCTTACGCGGATCATGCTGACACCAACCGGGATATTGTTTATGACCTGTTCAAGTTCATCCCTGTGGTTTAATATTTCCTGCTCATTATTCCATCTTTCAATGGAATTGCCCGCTGCATAAGCCAGTGACAGCAGAAGATCCGCTGTCTTTCCGATAATATTGCGCCGAGGGTTGTCAACGCCGAACAAACCTATCAAACGGCCGTCACAATACATAGGCGCCACTATATAGCTCCCGATACCGTTGGCAGTCATTATGGAATATTCTTCCGGTTTGTTTTTCTGAATCTTACGTACATCGGAAACAACAAGTGCCTTCTTCTTTTTAAATCCGGGCATCCAGTTATCGATAAGTCTGATGTCCGCTCCATGACAAAGACCATCTTTGGACCTGATGGCCGGAGAATACCATTCATAAGTACCGTGGGTATCGTTTGTTCCGTCTTCGCTTACAGGACATATGTAACAGCGATCAGCATCGTAATATTCACCGCAAAGCTTAAGACATCTGTCCAGTCTGTCGCCTATAGTACCAGTACCGCAGACAGTCTGTATCGTCAGAATTACAAGGCGCTCGGTTGCAAGAATTGCCTTAAGTTCTGTCTCCCTTTTAACCTGTTCGGTAATATCAAGAATCCATGTGATTTTCGCATGATGACCGCTGAATACTACAATATTGTCAATACATCTCAGGTTCTTGCCAAGCTTGACATTGTATTGCTCCAGCTGACGTGTTCTGCCTTCAAAAAGGCCTGAATTTTTACAGAAGCTGCACGGAACCGACTGTCCTTCAAGAAGTTCATGACAGGTCTTTCCATAGTAATTCTCTACTTTATTAAGCTTCATGCAGGCACGGTTCATAAACAGAATTTCAAAGGTATCTATATCCGTTATCAATACAGGCATATCAAGTTCATCAAGGATTACTTTGCTGCTTATATCAAATTCTTCCATTACCTTTAACTCCTTCCGTCACCACGGGTGGTAGTGTCTTGGATTAATTCACGTTGCTTTTCCGTCATCTTTCCTGTTTATCAGACTATCAAGCAGTTCAAGAAGCTTTCCGGCATCAACAGGCTTCGCGGTATGACCGTTCATACCGGCCGCAATGCACCGCTCTACATCTTCTTCATAGGCATCGGCCGTCATGGCAATAATCGGAACTGTAACGGCATCGTTTCTGCGCAGCTGCCTTATGAATCGCGTAGCTTCATATCCATCCATCTCCGGCATATGAATATCCATAAGTATTGCCGAATATTCACCCTCCTCCGACAGCTCAAACAGTTGTGTTCCTTTCTTTCCGTCCTCCGCGCAGATAACTTCAAATCCTTTTCCGGTGAGTATTGTTCTGGTTATCTCCGTGTTGATTCTGTTGTCTTCGATAAGCAGTACTTTCTTTCCGGAAAAATCATAGCTGTCTTCAATGCTTGCGCCTTCAACTATGTATCGCTTCTCTAAAGTAAGCGGAATCACTACCGAAGCTTCTGTTCCGATCCCCTTGTCGCTCTTGATATCGATGGTTCCGTCCATAAGTGAGACAATACGGTTGACGATATAAAGCCCGAGACCGCTGCCATCGGAATTATCCGTTTTCTGTTCATTCTCCTGCGAAAACGGCTCATATATATAAGGAAGGAATTTCTCTGATATGCCGATACCTGTATCTTTTACGGTAATCCTGATATACCAGCAGTCCTGGTTCATCTCGGAACGCTGCCGCACAGCGGTAAGTCTGACATTGCCGCCTTCAGGAGTGAACCTGACAGCATTTGTAAGCAGATTAAGGACAACATCCTGCATCTTCAGCTTGTCGACATAAGCATAGTCAAAATCCTCGAAATTGCTTTCCCATGAGAACGCGATTTTCTTATCCGCCGCCTGACTCTCGATGATCATTACTATGCCGGACAATAAATCGTTGACTCCTATCCAGTCATTATGGAGCTCCATTTTACCGTTCTCAATTCTTGACACTTCAAGAGTATCGTTGATAAGATTCATCAGCATCTCAGCTGACTTGCTCGATTTCTCGATATATTCCTGCTTTTTCTCAATAGAGCCGGCCTGCAGCGCGAAATTATTGAAACTGATAACACCGTTAAGCGGAGTTCTCATATCGTGGCTCATATTCGACAGAAAATTAGATTTTGCTTCACTGGCTTTGTCGGCCCGCATCAGCGCAGATTGAAGTTCAGTATTCTTTGCTTCAATAACCTTGATATTCTTCTGCCTGAACACCACATACGCCGACAGAAGTATAATCAAAGCAGCTGCCACTACCGCAACAACCAGAATCATAGGGTTCGCAAGAACCAGTTCCCTGAACGTCATTGATCGTCCTATTCCTTCAGTCTGGGACAGGATGACCTCTTCGATGCTCTCGCCTCCAATGTTGTTGACTGCCTTATCCAGTATGGAAATAAGTCTGCAGTCAGACCCGTTACTCACAGCTATTGCGTAATCAATGCTGTATTGCGGCAGCAGCGTTGACTTAAGCACTCCGGTAATATCATTATTATTCATATATTGCTGAGCTGTATAATTGAGTACATAAGTAACATCTGCATCCCCGTCACGTACAGCATCAAGACATTCAGCAATTGTATCGTAGTGCATTACAGTAATGTCAGCTGTCAGTTCGTCGATAATATACGCTGCAGGATTATCGCTTGTAACAGCCGCTATGGAATGAAACGGTTCTTTGGTGCTACGTAAAGATACTGCAGACAGTGACGCCGACAGATATGTTGAAGTAAGTTTATAGCCTAAATGTTCTGCCCTGTTATAGTCACTGTATGCGTCGAGACAGACACTTATGGAGCTGTCAGATGACAATACACTGTCGTATTCCTGACGACTCTTCACCTCGACAATATTGAATTTAAGGCCTGTCATCTCTTCAATTTTCGCATATATTTCCGGAATTATTCCTTTGGCGACGCCCTTCTCAAAGTAGGAATAAGGCTCGTTGTCAGGTTCAACCAGGGCATTGAGTACTGTCCCGCTCTCCTCAAGTTCTCTGATATACGCCTTCTCATCAGCTGTAAGTGCTATTCCAGCATTACTGTCTGAGTAATACTTGTCCCATAGCGTATGACGCCAGTCAGACATATTGATATCCATCTGACTTATCGCATCGTTAATCTGTTCCAGAAACTCTGTATCATCTTTGCGGACCATACAATAAAAATCAGACGGATCAAATTCATCAAGAACCAGTTCATTGTCAAGCTGTCTCAGATTGCTGGACATGATTGCGTCGATGTTGTCACCGCTCTGGAGGTCATCTTCCATCTCTTCAACGGTATCATAGTATACCGGAACATATGTGAAGCCCTTCTGCCCGGCAAATTCCTCAAATTTATCATTCCTGCTGCTATCCTTGAGCAGTCCTACACGCATACCGTTATAAGATGCATAGTCACCGGCTGAATACCTGTCATCGCCGCTCTTAACAGTCAGTATCGCCGCGCTCGTTCCTATCGCTTTGTCCGAATAAGCGAAAAGCTGCTCACGCTCAGTAGTCTTCTGCGCGGATGTAAGCAAATCTATCTCACCGTCCGCAAGCATATCCTGCATCTGTGCCCAGCTCTTATCATATCCTACATACTCATAGGTCCAATCGCCGTATCTTGAAAGCATCTGGAGAAAATCATAACCATATCCGCTGCGGTTTCCCTGATCATCAACCATATGATAGCCGTCAAAAGCAAAGAAACCGACTTTGATTACTTTGTCGTTTCCGTTTGAGGCACATACCGTCGGAGATAATGACACAAAAAGACATGTTACAGTAATAAATGACGCAAGTAACCTGAATTTAAAACTGCTCTTCATCACAAATCTCCTCCGCGCAAGAAAATTTCAAAAGATAATTTATAATAGCACTTACAAGTGACAGTTGCGTCTGTTCAGCATGAAGTTTTTATTATATTTACACTTTATGGTAAACAGAACATTCTCCTCCTGATATTGAATCAGCTATTGTACTGTATAAAACACCCGGCTCGATAGGTTTTGTTATGTAACTGTTCATTCCCGCCTCCGATGCCTCTTTTACACTTTCAAAAAATGCATCCGCAGTCATAGCTATAACAGGAACAGTACGGGCATCAGACCTGTTAAGACTGCGTATCCGCCTTGTTGCTTCGTAACCATTCATCAGCGGCATACGGATATCCATCAGCACCGCATCAAATGAGCCTTCCTCTGATTCTTCAAATTTATCAACACCATCGAGTCCGTTCTCGGCAGTTTCCACAATCATGCCCTTTTCTTTGAGAAGCATGACTGCAATTTCACGGTTCATGTAATTGTCTTCACAAAGAAGAATATGTTTATCTTTCAGTACTGCATTAACATCAGTAATGCTGCTTTCCCTTTCAATATTCTCCTGCATGCTCTCAACGGGAATAACCACTTCTATCTGCGTTCCGCGGTGAAGTTTGCTGCTTACAGAAATACTGCCTCCTATAAGATCAAGGTACCTCTTCACAATTGACAATCCGAGACCTGTACCCTGTTCGGTTATGGCTTCTGACCGTTTCTCCTGTGAGAAAGGTTCAAACATGTTCTTGATAAACTCTTCACTTATCCCTATTCCTGTGTCATTGACATCAAGAACATACTGTATGTTATTTCCGTCGTTATTACTCTGCTTCAGATTAACAGAAACGCTGCCTCCGTCAGGAGTGTACTTAATGGCATTGGATATAATATTAAGGGCGATTCTCTGAATCTTCAGCTTGTCACACCATATGACTTTTGTATTATCAATATCAAAATCCGTAGTATATTTTATGTTCTTAAGCTCTGCTGAAGGGCGGAGAGAAACAGCCACCGACGGAATAACATCTTCCGGAACAGCAGCTTCGTAATCTATGACTGTCTTTCCGCTCTCAATTTTAGACAGCTCAAGGACATCATTAATCAGATCTCTGAGCAGCTTACCAGAAGTATCTATTTTACCGAGGTAATCCCTGATTTTATCATATTCAGTTTCCTTCAAAGCCAAAGCTGTATAACCGAGAACACCGTTCAATGGCGTCCTCATATCGTGACTCATGCCGGACAGGAACATTGACTTGGCTTCATTGGCCTTGACCGCTTCAGTATTAGCCTTCTCAAGTTTAAAAATCTGCTCCTGTTCCTTGCGGTAGGTCTCCGTAACATCCTGCTGCATGCAAAGCAGTTCCCTGCGATCATTGTTGAGCCAGCTCAGTGTAATCAGCTTCTTGCATGGCCGCCCGTTATCTTTTCGCGAAAAATAATCGTATGCTATGACATATTGTTCCTTATCATCAAGAGCCTTAAGAATAACGTCAAGCTCACTCATAGCAAGAAAGCTCGCGGACTTATCGTCAGATATGTAATTCTTGGTAAGAATGTCTCTCACAGAGTCAAAACTGAAGGACTTCTCTTCGATAATATAGTCACAATCCCAGTTGTTATTCTGTACATTGAATGTCTTCTGCGCTACATCAATAACCGCAATATAATCACAATTGATTCTTGAAAGTCTTTCAACTATCTCATTGATACGTTTCTGCCTTGTAATATCTTTGGTATATGTAATAACTT
This sequence comes from Mageeibacillus sp., assembly GCA_022484595.1. Taxonomy (GTDB): domain Bacteria; phylum Bacillota; class Clostridia; order Saccharofermentanales; family Saccharofermentanaceae; genus Saccharofermentans. The sequence continues at coordinate 339,847 of JAKVLB010000001.1, forward strand.
CAATGCTTCCGCTTTCAGGATTCTGGGTAAGATGTGTTGTCGTTGTAACCCACATGATATCCCCGCGCGACGTTCTTACCGGATATATCTGTTCAAACTGCTGTTCTCCGCGCTTGTACATCTCAATCAGATTCTTGCAGTTGAATTTCTTCAAAACCTGTTCCCTTATCTCAGCATTATCGATTGTATCGGCAACCAGTCTGAAATGACCGTCTGCATCTGTTGACCTTCTTGCCTCTTCAACACCCTGATAAGGGCTGTATCCGCCTAAATATCTGTTGAGCGATATATCAAGATGCGTTGTACTGACTATGTTTGTAAGATTACCTGCAAATTGTGAGCGGAGTCTGTCATACTCTTCCTGCGCAAGCTTCTCACGTGTGATATTCTGTCCGATACCGTAAGCCCGGATCGGCACGCCGTTCCCGTTGAAAACAGTCGTATACATAATTCTCTCACACCTGGGTTCTGTACCGGGTTTCAGCTTATACCATACCTCGCATGAAGCATGCGGTTTACCGTCTTCTATCTGAGAATACATATCCAGGAACGCATCAACAGATGAATCATCGATATAGCCAACAAGAGAAGCCGGCACATTCTCAGTAACTTTTGGAAGATTGAACTTGCGGTAGTCATACATGCTGAACTCATTCTCTGCCATAATGACACGATGACTCACAATATCGAATTCCCAGACAACAAGCTTGGCATCTTCGACCGCCGCCTCATACATCCTGCGGATTTCACCCTTTGCTTGTTCCATAGCCTTCAGCTCATCCATATTGACAAAAGAAGCATAAAACTGATAAACATTACCGCTGCTGTAAGACAGATTGAACACCGAATTAATCCAATGAATCGCTCCGTCCTCGCCCGTAACTCTATAAGTCATGTTCCCGCGCTTCTTCTCACCGGACTTCATAGACTCAAACTCATTGATCAGCTGCTGCCGTTCTTCAGAAATAACCCCCTGCAGATAGTCAGAATTCTTATTGTTCCAATACTCCTGGCTTCCGCAATGAATCTCATAGAAAGCATTGTTGGCATAGTCAATTCTGAGCCTGTTGTCCTTATACACAAGAACCGCAACACCGCCCGGGATGTTATCCAGAATGGAAGTCATCGTATTGCTTATCTTCTCCAGTGACAATTGTTTGCTTACGTAACTGTCAACATCAAAATACACTGCGAAAAAGCGTTCTGTGCCATTCTCAAGACGGATATGGTTGGCTCTCAGTCCGAGCCAGCAATATGAGCCTGTTCCGGTCAACACACGGCAGACAATCTCAAGCATACGTTTGTTGTCACGGATACACTCATGCGCAGCTCTTACAATCGTCCCGTAATCATCCGGATGGATAGCCTTGGCCGCGCCTCTGCCGAAATACTCCGAGCGATCCTCGCGTCTGGCACCAATCATCTGGTAATAACCGTCATTGAGATATACCGTCTCGATTCTGCTGCCGGTCAGATCATATACACCGACACCTGAAGGAATACTGTTGATAGTAATATAGTCATTGAGTTCCATTGGCAATTCCTCTTTCCCCGGTTATTTGAAATAAGCTATCACATATTATAGGTGTATAACAACAACCTTCTCAATACTATTTTATATCAGACAATTCCTTTCGCCACCACTGCAAATCTTCCGTTCTCTGTTTGATAAGGGAATATGAAGCATTGGATATCAATATTGCAACTCCGTTTAATTCAGTGCTCCTGCTGTTGCACAGTCTGCTTCCGGATCAAGTGCTGAGCCAGCCGCCGGTGATGCAATATCTGTTACTGCTACAGAACTGGTTTTCTTGGGTAGCAGGATAAGCTTATCAGGCAAAGACATAAAATGCATTTCCGTCTGCAAGAGGCCGAAAATTACTTAAATCAATAATCAATAATCACCATCATCAAGAAATTCACTGAAATCGTCAAAAGTCTCTTCATCAGAAGCAATTACACTGCCGGCAGAACTGCTTTCGTTCTTCGCAGGCACGGGTTCTGCTTCAGAAGTCTTTTCTTCCGTAGCTTCAGGCACAGACTCTGCTTCAGCAGCCTTCTCTTCCGCGGCTTCAGACTCAATCTCTGCTTCAGCAGCATTTTTCTCAACAGTTTCCGGCGCAATATCTTCAGGCAGTTCGTCTTCAGAACCATCGTCATCTTCCCGCTCAAGACGGTCTTCTTCGTCCTTTGATTTTGACTGTTCCCTTGACGCACGTTCTCTTGCTTCCTCAAGCATTCGCTGCTGAAGAAGCCTTCTTTCTTCTCTCGCACGGATCTTGGCGTCTTCTTCCTCTTTGCGCTCTTTCTCAGCTTTAAGATCGGCTTCAATTCTGGCACGGTCTTCATCACTTACCTTGTTGTAATTATCCAGCTTAAGATTTGTCAAAGTCTCAGGAGCCTGAACAGCAGTACTGAGAATGACATTCATCCTCGCTCTGCTCTCCGAAGCCTGCTTCTCTTCGTCTGCAGCAATCTGGTCTCCCAAAGCCTGCATTCTTCGCATCTCTTCTGAAGTAGCTGCGTCAGGATGTCCGTCCGGCATAATTCTCGGAGCATGAGCCTTAACCTCAACACTGTCTATTCCGGATGCCGAGAAATCCGATGCGGCATGCTTTATAGCATCAATATCCGGAAGTTCAACTCCCGGAAGCAATTCATATTTTCGTTCCTTATCCATTGTAATACCCTCCCTTGATATATCAGTTAATCCACCCGATAATGGCGATAATCAGCAATACAGCGGAAAGTATCGCCAGTGCCACCGTGAGACGGCTCAAATGCTTGGGTACTGTCTTGTTGTCTGCCGCCGTGCCCTGTTTTGATTCGTCCGCCGAATCTTTCTCTGTTTTTACGTTTTGTGCAGCCGAATCTGAAGCAGCGTCAGAACTCTTATGAGCAATAATCTCATGAGCCTTGACAAGCTCAGGCCTGATGGCCTTCATCAGTTCCGCAAAACTCTCGGACGATTTGCCGCATACTCCGGCCTGAGTCATGCACGCTGCAGCATCAGGCGCTCGAGTTCCGTCGAAAAGCATAACACCGAAACTTGCATCATCGCTCATATTGCTTCCGGCCACTATATATTTCTCAATGGTCTCAAGCACAGCCTTCTCGCCGGCCTGTCTGCCTTCCGTAAATTCGTCGGCAAGTTTTACCACAACAGGTTTGACAAGGCACGAAGAATCATCATAAACATTGTCCTGTACGCCATCAGTCATAAGTGCTATTGCGTGACAATCATCAACTGTTGTCTTGATTAATCTGAGGTAATTGTCGGCGTGCGCCGCAGTAACAAAATACGTTTTTCCGTCCTTATCGTTCTGAGGCATAGATATAGGGCTTATGCCGGAAGGCGATATACGTACTATAAGTCCGTCGCCGATATGGCCTATCATCATCCTGCGGTCCTTAACAGCTGCAAACAGCAGCGTACATGACAGTCTGTCAATTACATCAAGACTTCGCTCCTGCATTATTTTCGCAAACTCCACACGGAGCTTCGCCATAAGATAACCGCGCACTGCAGCGTCGCAATTCTCGGCATAGAGCGCATCAAAATGCTCACACAGCACCGACGATATCGTCTCTACGGCACAGGCTGAACCAAAACGCGCGTCGGTATACTGTTTGCCACCGGCGCCGTCAGCAATACAAACCACTGAAACTCCGTTCACGGTTGCAGCAAATGACGCATCCTCACAGGGCGTGTTGCGGTTCTTATGTTTGTTGCCTATGGTTGTGACGCAGCCGACAGTAATAACTGAACACATTACTTGTCATCCTCGTCCATAAATTTCATAAAATCATCTACGTCAACCGCTTCACCCTCAGGTTCAGCCGTCATGTTATAGAGTGCATCGTCATTCATTCCGGATGATACAATCGAAGAAGACGAAGAACCAAGAAACTCAAAGAGCTTCCCAAAGTCCGCAGAATTAACGGAGATAGGCGCCTCACGCTTCACGGAGAGCCTCTTGAGAATATCGAAATCAACGCCTGAACCGACACCGATATTGAACACAACCAGTTTATCGTTCTTCTCAAGCTCGTTACACGCGGCAATCGCCAGTTCCATATTCTTCATGGCATTCGGACCTTGAGGCGCGCCGTCCGTAATAACAACAAGCCATGGCTGATAATACTTGATTCCGAATTCCTTATAGCCTTCCTTGCGGGCATTCAGAAGCTCCAGAGCTGTAATGATGCCCTCTCCTATAGGAGTAAGCGTTGTGGATGCGCTGATTTCCGGCAGTCCCCTTTCCTTGGATATCTTTCCGAAAGGCATTACAATATCTACCTTTGAACCAAATGTTATGATTGCGATATCAGTTGAAGACCTTGTCTCGTCATTAGCCTTGATTGACGCCATAAAATTCTGCAGACCCATGTTAAGCTGTTTTATCGGATTACCCATCATTGAACCCGATGTATCAAGCGCGAAACAAATCGGTAATCTTCTCTTGGTACTGCTTCCAAAATCTGAAGCACTGAAATTATCTTCAGCCATTATAAACCTCCGGCCACTATGGCAAATTAATATCTGTTCAAACAAATTATATCAGAAAAGACCTAAGAATTTGCCTTTTTTCGAGGTATTCTCAACATCTGTCACGGCATTCTTCTGTTCTTCGTTATCCTGCGGTCTGAAATCCTTCGGAACATACTTTCCTGACGGTGCGTTTGTAAACGTCTTCTTAACATACCTCGGCTTTAACGGCTCATAAGAACCGCTGCCGGCAGTTTGCGCTGCGGTCAGCACAACAGAAGCCTGATCATAGTCAGACAACGGGAAAACCTTATATGCCTCGGGGCTGTCTATCTTCTGTCCCATAAGCTGTTCCTTATATGACAGGACAGCATCAAGCCATTCAATCGCCTCATAAACCTTTCCGTTGCGGAAGGTCTCATAAAGCATGACTCTGATACTCTCGGGAAGAAATCTCCATATCTGATTGTACCCTCCGAGCGGAATATGTTCCTCCTCAGAATTATCGAGCGTATACGGGAAATTTCTGTTGATTATCTCTTCACGCAGAGTCTCCGCGCCACGCCTTGTCGCATAAGGATGAAGCCCGCAGAACAGCACTGAGAACACCAGCATGGCTATTGAATAATCTTCATCGCCAAGCGTTCTGACAAATCCGGAAAAATTCCTTCCCCACAGCCTCGGATCAGTAAATTCCTCTGTTCCCACAGGACAAGGCAGGTTGCTGATCTGTACACTGTCCATATCGATAAGATAAACACTTGAAGAAGAATAAATAAGCGCATTCTTAAGCTGAATATCGCCGGCAATGACGTCATGCATATGAAGATAGAGATATTTCTCAATGAGGGACAGAAGAGTGTCAACGACATCAAGTCTCGTCCACTTTGGAAACTGCTCAAGCAAAGCATCCGGACCGTCGAAAACGTTGCCAAGTGTCACGCCTCTCCCCAGCGTCATGGTATAACCCACCGGCACATTCTGGAAGTACAGCAGCTGACGCGGAAGGCAGAAGCCTTCCCCGTTAATTCCAAGTTCCGACAGCTTTTTCAGCTTTGCCCAGCGTAAAGGTGTAATGACACCCTTGTGATAGATCTTGGCAACAATATTGCGCTGATCCGTAAGGAAGACCATTCCTTCGGCACCACCGCTCAGGCGCTTGACAAGTTCAAATGACATCGAACCGTCAGCAGTCTTAACCACATCCATGACACTTGCTATGGCAGAAGAATCTATATGGGTATTGTTGCCTGCAAGTCTGCTCAGAGCAGGCAGAGGCAACTGATCGGCAAGATCCCTGACAGAACCGAAAGTTCTGATTCCGTCAGAACAAAGAATTGCAAGAACGCATTTAAGCTCAGGCTGCTTCTCGTATAATCTCTTGGTAAAAATGCCTTTCCTTGTAGTAAGAATTACGCAATCGGGAACTGCATTTACTTTATCAATAAACGCGCAGGTCTCAATCTCCTGCACCAGATGAAGCCGGTGATCCGGCAGGAGAAATGAACAGATATTCTTCATCGCAATGTTGACATCGCTGTTCTTCACGTCTGTCTGATAAACGGAACAGTAATGCAATGTCTTAAACGTCTTGCTGACGTATACATCAACAGAACTTGTCATGATCCATTCAGTAAATTCATCGAAAACAGGAGTTCCGGCAAACTCACTTATGACCGAATAATCAAGGGCAACAGCCCCATACTGCGAAATTACTTCAAACATAGTCCCTCACAACCTAAAGAATGAAAATCTCCAACATAATTTTATAATAAATGTGATTTTCGTTCAACAAAATTGAAGAAATTGTGTCAGATTTTGGCACAATAGTTAAAACTAAGAGTGAAATATCCTTTTGTGTTGATCCATTTGACAAATCAAATGACAAAGTCTATACGATTCCGACAAGGCGCATAAGATACCGCGCATTTGACTCCCTGCTTATTCCCTCCCTGAGCATATAATCAAATGTTATTCCGGAATCCGTATAATGCTCGCTGAAATGATAGTAAACAATGTTGTCAAACTTCTCGCATGTCCTGTCAATCATTGCGTAATCATGAGTCGTCATCATTCCGCAGATATGAGGCAAAGACAGGTTGTGAAGAACCGTCAGTGCGCCTTCGGTCCTGTCATCAGAGTTTGTTCCCCGGAAAATCTCATCTATCAGAAACAGCATAGGAAGGCCTGTACCGGCGCCTTTGATAATTCCGGAAATTCTAATAAGCTCAGCCTTGAAGGTGCTGATATTGTCCTCCAGGCTGTCGACAATCCTCATCGAAGACATTATTCTCATACGTCCGAGAACCAGACTGTCGCAGTTAACCGGCGCGCCCGTGTATGCAAGAATGCAGGAAACACCTACAGTTCGTATCAGCGTTGTCTTTCCTGACATGTTGGAACCTGTGATAAGAGCTATATCGGAATTGATTGTCACGGAGTTGGGAACTGCCGAGTCCTTTGACAAAAGAGGATGAACAATCTGCTCACCTTTAAAATACGCATTGTCAGAGGGCTCATCTGACGCTACAAACTGCGGGAAATTGCTGTTTGCTGATGTCAGCATCACCTGTGCCGCGCACATCATAGCCTCAATCTGACCGAGATTATCAAGTTCACCGGAAAGCTCCGAACCGTACTTTTCTGACCACTTTCCCATAAGGAACGACACAAAATAGTCAAGCGGTAGAACCGAATTCAACAGCAGAGCAAATAGCGGCTGGTTTCTCAGAGACGCGAAAAACAGTGCGGTCGACAATGCAAAAAGCGAATCTGAAGTACGCCCGGCTCCAATCAGATCTGACAGAAGCTCAGACTTGAAGTCCGCTTTTTCGAGCTCCATAAACAGTCTCCACATAGTTCTGACCTGGTTGCTCATTCCGTTCGCACTTCTCAGATATTCACTGTTTGCTCCGAGCCCGATAACCCAGAAAATGATATTGATCGCGATAACTCCAAGCGCAGCTGTTCCTGCGAGAGACGGATTGATAAAAATCATCACAAGCGGCACAATCCAAAGACATGGACCAATGCACATAACAGCTGTCGCCGCTTTGCCGGGTTTTCTTCCGTTGGCGCTGAAATCCATAAGCGCCTGCGGCAATCTCTCCATTCCGCCGTCTCTGGCTATTGCCTGATAACGTTCAAGGAAAAACGGACACTTTCCGAGTTCTTCAACAGATTTCTGGCGCATGACAAGTTCGGCAACGTTCCTTTTTCCTGAGTTGACTCCAAGCAGTTCATTTGCAAAAGCCTGACGGCCGATTGCAGTTTCGGAAACATTATAGAGCGAGAAAATCGATTTTCTCCCGAACAGATCAAGGTCAAGACAATAGTCGTGATTTGCATCGAAATACTCTTTACCGGAGAATCTGTCCATCGCAGCCTCGATGTCATCGCGCCTCTTGAGTCCCATCACGGCTGCATTGCCCAAAGTATTGAAATCACCGTTTATTCTTGCTATATACTGTGAATTTACAAGTGAAAGCATCTCAAAGTAATTCTGCTTCTTGCGCACACCTTCATGAACAAAACACATCATAATAAACGCAAAAAAGAAGCACGCCGCGCTGAATCCTATGATTGATGCTTTATTTGCAACAGACCAGACCAGAGTTGATATGGCAAGAATAAACGTTGCAAACCTGACAATACTGAGGATTATGCTCTTGCTGCTGCTATCCTTTATATCACCGGTTATCTTCAGTTCACGTTCCTCAAACGCATTAAGATTTGCTTTCATCTTTGGCTTTACCTTCAGAAGCCTTCTTCGGACCGGTCTTCTTTGCAGCCGTTTTCTTTGCGGCAGGCTTCGCTGAACCGGTCTTTTTTGACCCTTTACTCTTTGAATCAGACTTTTTTGCAGCACTTTGAGGTTTGTTTACACGTTTTGGTATGCACTTGTCAAGCACATCTCCGACATTGTCATGAATTGTAAGCAATGCCGTGAGATCCATATATGTTGAACTCTTGTTGATAATAACTATCCTGTCGTGCTTGAGGAACTGGGCAAATGTCGCCGCCGGATAAACAGTAAGCGAAGTTCCGGCAATAATAAGCAGATCGCAATTCTTTACCGCTTTAATCGCGTCGTCAACATTCTTATGTTCAAGATTCTCCTCATAAAGAACTATGTCAGGTCTGACAATTCCGCCGCAGACATCACAATGCGGAACGCCGGGCTGTGCCACAACATACTCGGTGTCAAACTTCTTGCCGCATTCCATGCAGTAATTTCTGAACACAGAGCCATGAAGTTCAATAACACACTTGCTCCCTGCCTCCTGATGAAGGTTATCGATATTCTGGGTAATAATCGCCTTGAGCTTGCCCTGTTTCTCAAGTCTGACAAGTGCCTTGTGAGCTTTATTCGGCTTGGCATCCGGATATATCAGTTTGCGCTTGTAGAAATCATAGAAATCTTCTGTGTGCGTCATGAAAAAATCATGTGCAATGATGTCTATCGGACGATATTTCGTACCGCTCTCAGTATTATAGATACCCGTTCCGCCTCTGAAATCAGGAATTCCGCTCTCCGTCGATACCCCGGCTCCTCCGAGGAAAACTATATTGTTTGATTCGGCGATAAGCTGTTTCAGCTGTTTTAGTTTGTCTTCCTGAACACTGCCAAGCCTGTCTATTCTCGTTTCCAAAACGCACCTCTGCTATTAATGATGATCGATTATATCGTCAAGGTCGAAATGACCGTCGCCGTTTATATCCCCTTCGGCCTGGCTGAACGCTCCGGCAGCTCCGAACATCTCTTTTCCGGTTACCCGCTTCTCATCACGTCTCTGTTCAACAAGCGTGCTGATAGCCTTGCTGACGCGTTCTACAGACTTTACGCTTTTAATCTCAACCAGCGGAGTCGATTTATCGGCCGTATTAAGAACAATCGTCCCGACGCCGAATATCTTCTGTCCGAATGAACGCTTTACCGAAATATCAAGGACACGGTACAGAAGCAGTTCCTCTCTGTCAACATTGAGCAGCCCCTTTGACATATAGAACTTTGATTTGCTGAAACTGTAATCTGTAAATGATACAGGAAGACCGAAATATCGTTTCTTGTCTTTCCATAATATCTCTTCGTCTTGTGTCAGTGCGGTAAGCTTATCAATTTTGGGCATAAGTAATCCTCCTGTCTCCAATCACATACAGATATATTATAGTATTTTCTCAGATATGACACTTTTTTTGTGACAAATGAAACGAAATATTAATATAAATCACTCTTCAGAGTTTCTTGCCGGATCCAATATGGTGCTGACATCAAGTATTCTCGAATAGTCAATCTTTTCGAGAGTATTGCCGCTCAGAATGGCTCTGTCAAAATACAGATAGTTGTCGCCATATGTATAATACGGCCTTGAGCCTATTCCAAAGAATATCCGGAATCCCTGATTCTTTAGATATACAGCCCGTTCATCAGTGCCGTTGATATAATTTCCTCCCGGATAAACAAGCATATGCGTCTCGCCGAGCAAGGACCCTATCTGCGTCTTCCACTTATCGGTATCCGACTGAATTGTCGCCATATCACATTTTGACGCGTCCGCAAGATACCCGTATGTACATGAAGCAAACTTCCATCCCGTATCCCGAAGTGTATTCGCTATCGCAGTCACACTGTTGCAATTTGCCTGTATATCAGCACTGCTCGGATTGATGGACGGAAGATTCCTGGCATTGAGGTCGGCATTGCGGTCGTCGACTTCATCTTCGTTTACGACATAACCGAAACATGATTCAAAACCGCTTACCGAGATAACGCCCTTGGCGCCGTCATAAGTAAAGTCCGGATGTTCCTCCACGAAACTGTCCAATATACCGATTGCTTCCGCATTCCGGCTTACCACAAGCGAATCGTCTCCGTTGTCACCTGTCTGCATATACTCACCGCACACCTGACCACGGTCATTAAGAACCAGCCTTCTGCATGTTCCGCAACTGAAATCCGAAGCACTGTAGCTTAAGTTCTCAATTACGATTATCAGCGGTTTCTTGCCTGTCGGTATCGTAAGGTTCTGCTCCACCAGATAGGATGAATCACCCATGCCCGCAAGATTCTCTCCGTCAACAAGACAATACCCCTCGCTGTAAAGCTGATTCAATATCGCAGTAAACTCATCACATGTAAGATAAAGACCACGGTCATTGCTGCCATAGCTCTCGGCAAAAGCCGTATTGCGGTCTGCGATGAGCGATCTTACGCACAGAACTTCCACAGCTCCGTAATACTCCTGTGTCTGTGTCGTATGTCCCGTTGCCTCAAGCAGATCCGTCTTGATTCTCTCATCATCAGGGAATATAACAGCCAGATCCGACAGCAGCGATTCGGCGGAGTAATACCTGAAAGTATCAAGCATGTGTTCGCCTTCTTCCATCATCGGGTCATACATTATATCCTTGATTTCCGCTATTCTCTCAACTGAATAAGTGTTCACAAAACCATCGTACTTCCCGCTGATCTCCTGATATTTCTGAACCGCCGATATATAGTCCTCGTCAGCGAACGAGGCTTCTGCATTCTGAACATCGCCTGTCGCAGTCTCAATGTAATCAATCTCTCGCAGAAGCGGCTTTGCGGTCGCGGAAAAATTGCTTATAGGCGACAGCTGGTCGAAAACAAATATCACATCAGGCTTCTCAAGCTGCCCAAGAAGGAACTGTACGCACAAATCATTAAGCCACTGTGACACAACCGAAGACGAAAGCTCTTCCATTGAATCAAGAAACAGTACATCTGAATTTGAAGGCACATAGCGCTCACCCAAGACTCTTGTACATATGGAATCAACCCTGGTCTTCACAATTGATTCCATATCGTCAAGCATGGAAGTCTCTTCCGTCATGTTCGCGGCTTCCTGCGGAGAGGCGGCAAGCACCTCATCCTGAACGTTTCTGTAAATTGATATCGCCTTGTCATAATCGCCGGAATCAATAGCCGCCTGGAAATCAGGAATGGTCATGTTCTTGTACTCATTCATCTTTCCGATAACAACGAAAACAACGACAGCCGCAATCATGGTCACTGCGCACAGCAAGGCCGCAAGTCTGTAGCCCCATCCGGTTTTCTTTCTTTCCGGGTCACCAATGTTTAATTCAGTCGCAAAATTACTCAATTCATGTCATCAAAGCTGATCTGCTTCGCCTCTAAAGATTTCTCTCTGATATAGTAGCCGATTGCAGGAACCTTACGGATTCTGTAGTATTCCGGATCCGTCACATCGAGTTCCTCAAGTCTGTTAAGGCTCTTAAGAATTGAACCTTTCTTGGATGCAAGAAGCTGAACTCCCTGAGTCGTTCTTGTGGTCTTCAGCGGAATCAGCGATGACTTGAACACCGCCGCCTTGTCAACATTGTTGGTAACCACAAGATCCGGGTCTTCATCTTCAGAAAGAAGCAGAAATCCGACAGCCTTGCTTCCGTCATAATAGGCGTTGACGAGCTTCTTTCTGTTCTGTTTGGTCTCATAGGCCGATATAGGGAATCGCGCTGCCTTGCCGTTCTCGAACGCCACGAAAAACAACCCCTTGTAGTCCTGAGTTGATATCATGAACACCGGTGTCTCATCAGCATCCATGCCGAGCTCAGACCTCAGGAAATGGCCCAGATCCCCCGGTTTGGTATCTGTAAATTCATAGACATGCGACTTGTACAGGTTGCATTTATCGGTAAAGATAAGCAGATCGCTGCGGTTCTCAGCCTCAAACGCCATGAATATCTCGTCTTCTTCCTTTGTTCTCAGTTCTCCGGCACTTCTGAGTGACTGCATGGTATGCTTCTTAAGATAGCCGTGTCGGGTAAGCAACAGATGCAGTCTGTAATCAGGAATTACCTGTGTCTCCTCAAAAGCCGGCGTCTCCTGGGAAGATACCAGCTCCGTTCTTCTGGGCTGACCGTATTTTGCGGAGACTTCCTTAAGTGTCTTTGCAATTAAAGTATTGATTCTCTCCGGACGTTTAAGCGTGTCCTCGGTATCGGCAATATCTTTCTCAAGAGCTTCGCGATCCGCAACGCGGTTCATTATATACTGTTTGTTTATGTTGCGAAGCTTAATCTCCGCGACGTATTCAGCCTGCTCGTTATCAATATCAAAGCCCTTCATGAGGTTTGGAATAACGTCCTCTTCAAGCTCTGTATTGCGGATGATGTGTATGGCTTTGTCAATGTCCAATAAAATCGCTGCAAGACCGTCAAGAAGATGAAGCTTCTTTCTCATCTTTTCAAGATTGAACTCAAGCTCGCGTCTGATACAGCCGGTTCTCCACTTAAGCCACTCGGAGATAATCTCACTTACTCCCATAACCTTAGGGCTTCCGTCTATCAGTATGTTAAAGTTGCAGGAGAACGTATCCTGAAGCTTTGTAAATCTGAACAGCTTTGTCATCAGGGCATCGTGGTCAGTGCCTCTCTTGCAGTCTATCGTAATCTTAAGACCGTCAAGGTCTGTCTCATCTCTGATATCAGATATTTCTTTTGCCTTTCCGGATTTGACGAGTTCCGCAATATTGTCAATTATCGCCTCAACGCTCGTAGAATAAGGAATCTGGGTTATCTCAATAAGATTGTTCCTGCTGTCAACCTTATATTTGGATCTTACGCTTATGGAACCTCTGCCGGTCTCATATATCTGTCTCATCTGTTCCCTGTCATAAAGAAGCAATCCGCCACCCGAGAAATCCGGGGCCGGCATATAGTCCATAAGATCTACGCTTCTGTCTTTGAGATATGCCTCTGTTGCTGCACAGACTTCAGAGAGATTGAATGAACAGATATTTGATGCCATTCCGACAGCTATGCCCTGATTGGCATTTACCAGCACAGCAGGGAACGTTGTAGGCAGAAGCGACGGTTCTTTGAGCGTACCGTCATAATTATCCATCATAGGAACTGCATTCTTATCGATTCCTTTGAAAATCTCTTCACACAGCTTCTCAAGTCTTACTTCAGTATAACGCGGCGCGGCGAACTGCATATCTCTTGAGTACTGTTTACCAAAGTTGCCCTTGGAATCAACATACGGGTGAAGCAGAGAAGCATTGCCGCGCGTAAGGCGTACCATGGTCTCATATATTGCCATATCTCCGTGCGGATTGAGCTTCATCGTCTGGCCGACAACATTTGCCGACTTCGTCCGGTTGCCGCCGAGCAGACCCATCTTATACATCGTGTACAGGAGCTTGCGGTGCGCAGGCTTGAAGCCGTCAATCTCCGGAATTGCTCTTGAAACAATTACGCTCATCGCATACGGCATGTAGTTCACTTCGAGCATCTCGGTTATCGGCTGATCCACAGCAGGCATATCAGCGGCGTTCGCATCTGTGTAGCGCGCCTTTATAGAATCCTCGTTTCTGTTTGTCTCTTTACTCTTCTTACTCATTATTTCTGTCTCCGGTCCTTTTATCCGATATCGAGCATATCAAGATACAGATGCCCGTCCTGTTCTATGTGAAGCTTTCTTCCCTGGAGGTTGTCTCCGAGCAGAAGTTCGAAAATCTCCGAGGTCTTTCTGGCCTCTTCCGGACAGACCTTGATAAGTCTCCTGGATTTCGGGTTCATTGTGGTCTGCCACATCATCTCCGGTTCATTCTCGCCTAAACCTTTGGATCGCTGTATGCTGCACAGCTTCTGGTCAATCCCTGCAAGGATCTCCGTCTTCTCCTTCTCATTGAAAGCGAACAGTGTCTGCTCCTGCGCATTCTTGCCCTTCGGCCTGTACGTAATCTCGAAAAGCGGAGACTCGGCAATATATACGAAGCCCTTTTCGATCAATGTAGGTGTAAGCCTGTAAATCATCGCAAGAATAAGCGTTCTTATCTGGAATCCGTCCACATCGGCATCAGTGCAGATAATTATCTTGTTCCATCTGAGATTCTCGAGATTAAAGGCACTCAGATCCTTGTTATGCTTGTTTGAGATCTCAACTCCGCACCCGAGCACCTTCAAAAGATCCGTAATAATCTCGCTGTTAAAAATCGCGTTGTAATCCGCCTTAAGACAGTTGAGGATCTTACCCCTGACTGGCATTACAGCCTGAAACTCGGCATCTCTGCCGAGTTTGACGGAACCCAACGCCGAATCACCCTCAACTATATAGAGTTCCCTTCTGTCAACATCTCTGGTTCTGCAATCAACAAACTTCTTGATTCTGTTATTGATATCAAGCGTCCCCATCAGCTTCTTCTTGATGTTTATCCTTGTCTTTTCCGCGTTCTCTCTGGAACGCTTGTTTACAAGAATCTGATCGACAACCTTATCTCCCGCTTCCTTGAACTCGGTAAACCATACCTCAAGATTGTCCCTGATAAGTGACGTCATGTACTCCTGGATGAACTTGTTGTTAATCGCCTTCTTTGTCTGGTTCTCATATGATGTCTGCGTCGAAAATGTATTCGTCACCAGTATCAGCGAATCCGCCACATCCTGAAACACAATCTTCGATTCGTTGGCCTTGTATTTGTCGCGCAGCTTGATCTGACGGTCAACTTCACTTACAAAGGCACTCTTCACAGCCTTGTCAGGCGATCCGCCGTATTCAAGAAAACTTGAGTTATGGAAATATTCAAGATAATTGTTCTCATTGTTGAAGCAGAAAGCAACCTCAGCCTTAACCTTGTATTCATCACGGTCAGCCTTATCTCTGCCCTTGCCCTCGCCGGTAAAAAAGAACGAATCCGTGAAGCCTTTCATATCCGAGAGCTCATCGACATAGGCTCTTATTCCTTCCGGATAACTGTAACTGAACTCCTGACCGCTCTCAGAGTCTTTGAGAACAAACTCGATTCCGCTGTTTATAACCGACTGTCTCTTGATTATCTCCTGAAATGTCTCAAGCGGAATCACCGTCTCGGTGAAGACTTCAGAATCAGGCTTCCAGCGCTGGATTGTACCTGTTCGCCTGAATTTATAAGGCTCTGATATAAGCTCTGTAGCAGCTTCACCCTTCTTAAAAGAAATATGGTACTTTGTCTTGTCGCGCATTACGGTTACATCAAAAAACTCGGACGCATACTGTGTGGCGCAAGCGCCGAGTCCGTTAAGTCCCAGTGAATATTCATAGTCACCGGAAGCATTATTGTTATATTTGCCGCCGGCATAAAGTTCGCAGTATACAAGCTCCCAGTTATATCTTTGTTCCTTCACGTTATAGTCAAGCGGTATTCCTCTTCCGAAATCCTCAACCTCAATTGTTCCGTCCGGAAATCTTGTAATATTTATCCTGTCACCATAGCCTTCACGAGCTTCATCAATTGAATTTGAAAGAATCTCGAAGAATGAATGAATACATCCCTCCAGATTATCAGAACCGAATATAACGGCAGGACGAAGCCTGACTCTGTCGGCTCCCTTGAGCATTGAAATACTCTCGTTACCGTATTCATCTTTCTTTGGCATTATAGATACCCCCGCTTGAAATTACCCGTTAATTATAACATAAGGCCTACTGTCTGATTAAATGAGGCAAAAATATGAGACTCCCACCCGTTTCACAATTCAAAGCCCCCGAAAATAAAAAACCCGCATCAAAGCTGATGCGGATTTGGTGAGCCATGGGGGACTCGAACCTCCGGCCCACAGCTTAGAAGGCTGTTGCTCTATCCAGCTGAGCTAATGACCCTGGAGCGAGTGATGGGAATCGAACCCACGTGGTCAGCTTGGAAGGCTGAAGTTCTACCATTGAACTACACTCGCAAATCATAAGCGCCGTAAATCTCTTTGCGGCGCTTGATATATTACACTAAGCTTCGAAATTTATCAACTGCTTTTTTTATGCTGTTGGCGCCGTTGCGGAAAGATAAGTCTCAGACACATAGAATCCGTCCGAGGTCTTATACCAGCCTGTTCCGGTTCTCGCAACAACAACTACCGTCTGACCTCTGGTAAGAGTGCCGGCTTTATTGTATTCGGTTCCCGGGCCTTTACGAACATTGAGAAATTCTCCGGCAGTTACTGTCGAATACAGCGTAAGCTCAGCATCAAGAGGAGATTCTTCCCATGTTACCTCCTGGTCGTTTGCCAGAGGTCCGGAATACTCAGTAAGTACCGTAGTAGCTACCGTTGTTGTTGTAGTCGCACTCGCATCAGAAGACGCTGCAACTGACGCCGCCGTGGTCTCGGCTGTCTTGCTGCCGCACGCGGACAGACCCGCCATCATGGTTCCCGCAAGTAATATAGCAATTATTCTGCCTGTAATTAATTCTCTGTTCACCAATTATCACCTCCGAAGTTCAAGGATATCATCTCTATTATTGCATAGTTTCCGGAATTTAAATATTAGTTTTTGGTTACAGCTCCGGGATTCAACAGATAATAAGCCTCATGATCCCGATAACTGCCGTTTATATGCATATATGATACTCTTTTTCCTTCATATTCAAAACCGCACCGCTTAACCAGTTCCAGCGATGCCCTGTTCTCAGGGAGTATAAACGCCTCTATTCTGTGCATATGGTATTCATTGAACATAAACTGAACCGCAGCCTTCAAAGCCTCAGTCATAAATCCCTTTGACGTATGGGCCTCATCAAGATGATATCCTGTCGCGCAGTTCATCATTCCGCCATAGGCTATATTGAAGAATGACACTCTTCCGATAATCAGTCCGGTCTC
Organism: Mageeibacillus sp.; assembly: GCA_022484595.1. Lineage (GTDB taxonomy): Bacteria > Bacillota > Clostridia > Saccharofermentanales > Saccharofermentanaceae > Saccharofermentans. Next base: position 356,951 of record JAKVLB010000001.1, read on the forward strand.
GCGCTCGATGATCCACAGCGGAACAAGTTCTCCGAACCTGAAGCTCTCACAGTCATAATGAATGTACTTCTTCTGCTCAGACTCGGTAAAATAAGAGTCATCATGTGTTTGGGAGAATTCCTGGTGAAAGCTTCTGTTATTAACAAGATACTCAGTTATTCGCCCGGCTTCACGCCTGCCCAGCACAGCAAGTCTGAGTCTTGCAGTATTAAGTGCAAGCAGTTCGCCTCTTGTACGTCTGGTATCAATATCGTAAAGCATTATTCATTTGCTTTTGCTTTGGCTGCTTTCATTTCTTTCTTATATTCGCTTCTGAGCTGATTATAGTATTTGATCATCTCTCCGCTGTATCCGATCTGCGCATTCGGGCAGAACTGCTCAACAGTAGCATATATCTGATTGCGGACTTCCTCTTTCTTACCGTAAATGGATACCTGAATCGTATGTGAGACTGTGCAAAGTTTGATAATATCACTGGTAGGAATACCGTTGGTTCTCGTTATATTCCTGTATGCCCACACAATGTCATTACGGGGAAGAATCGAGCAGACATTATTAACCGAACCTATATAATCATCTGAAACAATGAAAAAATCATCTGTGTAAACAGGATTTGCCGTCAGTTTCTCGTACCACTCCGGAAGATTCGGATTGCGTCGTACTATAAAACTCTTTCTGTAATCTGCTATGCTCATGGCTGATGTAACTGTCAGGAATATTCCGAAAGCAGCAATTATACCAAAGAAAACCGTCGCTATAATCTCTTCGTTTACCATAATAATTGCCATCGGCAATGAGATCAATGTAAGAACAATACCGCAGACAAGACCTACTATACTTTTGCGTTTAAGTACACTCTCTAAACTCTTTGACATAATACCCACCTCCAAAATCAAGATAATATATCATTCATAATAAATATAGTCAAGAATAAAGTACAGTCATCTCAGGTCAGTTCCGCTTTCCTCATGCATAAGCTTCTTCATGGCATACATGGAGTCGTCAGCGCGCCCGTAAACGGACTGACTGTTTATGTCAGTCGAAGGATCATAGGCAGCTTCTCCGTATGCTATCGACACATGTCTGTGTTCCTCGCTGCGTTCAAGAATTGAAGGTTCTTCATTGAAATCAGCTATGAGCTCTTCACGTATATCATATTCATTACCCATAAGTACAACTATGAATTCATCTCCGCCGATTCTGTAGACCGAACTTCGCGGAAAAGCTTTACAAAGTATCTCAGCCGTGGTGATTAAAGCCTCGTCGCCCGCCTGATGCCCGTATGTGTCGTTAATGACCTTAAGATAATTAAGGTCGCACATGACAAATGCGAAACGCACAGCCCCGTCCTTTATCATCTCGTCAATATCCATCTTCAGATTGCAGAAAGCCGCTTTATTCTTGACTCTCGTCATCTGATCCACATACGCCAGCGATTCCATCTCACCGGTATAGGCTCTCAGATGGTCAATTACAGTCTGAAAGCTGCCGGTAAGTTCTCCGATCTCGTCATTCGTCACAGGCGGAAGCTTAACATCGAAGCTTCCTCCGGCTATCCTGTTGGACGCGTTTCTCAATGCCATTATGGGCTTTGTTATCTCATTGGCGAAAATCGAACCCGCGATAACGACTCCTGTTCCGATGATGAACGCAAAAATGACTATCCAGTCAATCAGTTGCTTCCTGCCGGAGAATACTTCGGTATAGCTGTCGCATATGACAAGCTTCATACCGTTTGCAAGAGTCTTGAATGTCATTACCCGGTCATTGCCCTGATACTGATACCTGATCATGTATCCAGATGTGCTCTCACCATTCATCTTATCTGCGTTCTCGGTAATCATGTCCACCTCATCGCCATGTGCTCCGGTATCCCTGTAATAATCAGGATGATAGTGAATTGATCCATCTCCGCTCTTGAGATATGCGTAACCGTTCTCAAGAACTGTAAATGTGGACACATAACTCATAAGATCATTGAAATCCATCGATATTCCTACAACACCCGCAAGCACATTGTCCTTATATATCGGAACGACATAAGATATTGTAAGTTCGTCATTTGCCGAGTCATAATAAGGCGCTGTCCACGTCGGTCTGTGATTACTGACTGTATCATAATACCAGCCGGCATAACCGCTGTCTTCGCTTCCGTGTTCCTCAAGATCCTGGTTCTCTGTCAGCGTCAGCCTGCCCTTTTCATCTTCCCTGTAAGTAAAGCCCTGTCTGCCGTCTCCGACAATATCAGGATTGAATCTGACATAGCACGCGATAATACCTTGGGTATTCTGCGAAGTTGATACGAAAACACTCTCAAACTGCTGCTGGAACTGCTGACGATAAGTCGGATCAGCCAGATCATAAGCCGATTCAATTGAGTTGATAACATAGGTATTTACACTGTCGGCTGCATCCTTCATTCTGTACAGTTTCTCATTTATCAGTGAAGCGTCTTTCCCGACAATCAGATTCATCTCATTTGTTATGTCATTAACAAGTACGGAACTGAGCATACTGTAGCATACAGAACCGACTGAACAAACTATAATCAGGACTACAATCAGTATAAACAGAATAAACTTATACTTGATTGAAACTCCTCTTCTGTTGTTTTTCCTTAATATACCCATGAAATCCACTCTAAAAATTAATAATTTATGATAACGCCATGCCCGCAATGAAACAATAAAGAAAATGTAAACATAATAAAACAAAAACCTTCGGTGTTAACCGAAGGTTTATAAAGCTTTGGTGGCTCACTGGAGGCTCGAACTCCAGACCCCTTGATTAAAAGTCAAGTGCTCTACCTACTGAGCTAGTGAACCATATGGCTGGGGTGGCAGGATTCGGACCTACGATGCGGGAGTCAAAGACCCGTGCCTTACCCCTTGGCTACACCCCAGTGTAAGGTGCGAGCAAATAATTGGGGTGGGATATGGGATTCGAACCCATGATTTCTAGTGCCACAAACTAGCGCTCTAACCAGCTGAACTAATCCCACCATGCTTTTGCCGCGCCTATGAATTATAAATGTAAGTCCAAATCAAGTCAAGCACGATTCTTGCCATTGTATAAACCTTTGTACTATAATCTAACGAAATTTATGAAAGCTGGTTCTCTTAATGGAAAACGAATCAATCGAATCTTATATTACCATGCCGAAAGGCTTTAAAGCAGCAGGCATCGCCTGCGGCCTCAAAGGAAACGGCAGCCTCGATCTCAATATATTGGAATCTGACATACCCGCTACGGTTGCAGGTGTCTATACGTCAAACATCGTAAAGGGCCATTCCCTTCAGAGAACGATAGATGTAATCAGCAAAGGCAATCCCGTTCGCGCGGTCATAGTCAACGCGAGGAACGCAAACGCCTGCGTAGGCAGATGCGGCTACGAGGACGCTGAACTGATTGCCGGCAGCGCGGCCGGATCGATAGGCTGCAAATCAGATGAGATTCTGACCGCCTCCACCGGCGTTATCGGAATCAGACTTCCTGCGGAACTTGTTATCTCCGGTATTCCTTCTCTTGTCTCGTCAATGTCGTCTGAGCCGGAAGACGCTCATAACGCTGAACGGGCGATGATGACCACAGACACGATGCCCAAGGAAGTCAGTGCGACAATAACTCTTGCCGACGGCAAAGAAGTAACAATTGCAGGAATGGCAAAGGGCTCCGGAATGATTTGTCCTAATCTCGCGACGATGATAGGTCTGTTCACAACAGACTGCGCCATTGACAGAGACTTTCTCTCAAAGTGTCTGAGCAAAGCCGTTTCACACACATTCAACAGAGTCAGCGTCGACGGCGATACATCCGTGTGCGACATGGTTCTTGTATTGGCTAACGGTGCGTCAGGGGCTTCCATAACGGCAGGCATAGAGGATGCTGACCTTTTCGAGGAAGCGCTCACATCATTGTCACTGGATCTTGCGAAAATGATTGCTTCCGACGGAGAAGGCGCATCAAAATTCATCGAAGTTGAAGTCACCGGCGCCGCTTCTGAAGCTGACGCCAAACTTATAGTGAGCGCAGTGGCAAAATCCCCTCTTTGTAAGACAGCAATTTTCGGAGAGGACGCCAACTGGGGACGTATTTTGACTGCCCTTGGATACTCCGGCGCAAAGTTTGATCCCAATAAGGTTGACTGCTATCTCTGCGGTCTTGAGGTCTGCAGGGACGGAGCTGCCGCCGACTACAGCGAAGATGAAGCGGCTGAGCTTATGAAGGCACACGACATCAATATCAGTCTGGTTCTTCACGAAGGCGAATACTCTGACAGAATGTTCACATGCGACTTCACGTACGATTACGTCAAAATAAACGGAAGCTACAGAAGCTGACTGAGAAATCAACATAAGGAAAAGCTCCGGCAGCATTCAAATGCTTCCGGAGCTTTTTTATGTCCTGCTTCCTATAAAGAGAAAGAAGATTACTTCTTCTCTTCCTCCTTGCTGTCTTCAGCAGGCTTAGGCTCAACCTTGACTGCCTTGGATGCAAGATACTCAACCGTCTTCCTTGCGCTGATAGAGTTCTTAAGGAACTCACTGTCCTCACCGACAGACTTCTTGACTTCTTCAGCATCCATGCTGTAAGACTTAGCGATTGCAGCAATCTCCGCTTCATAATCCTCAGCTGTAACCTCTGGCTTGACAATCTCATTAATCTTCTCAACAACAAGAGAAGACTTGACTCTGACGCGGGCCATAGGCTCAAGAGACTTCTTAAAATCATCCATTGACTGTCCGACATACTGAAGGTACATATCAAGACCTATACCCTGCTGCTGCATACGCATAGCCTGATCGTCAGCCATCTGACTGACTTCATTCTCAATCATGCAGTCAGGAATATCGATCTCGCAGTTGTCACATACAACTCTGATAACTTCATTCTCGAATCCGGACTTGTTGTTCTCTTCGCAGCGTGCTTCCTGCTTGCCGCGGATATCTGCCTTGAGTTCAGCCAAAGTATCGAACTCAGAAACATCCTTTGCAAACTCATCATCAAGTGCAGGAATTACTTCTGTCTTTATGGTATGGAGCTTGACATTGAATGTCGCCTTTGCACCCTTAAGGTCTTCTGCGTGATAGTCTTCAGGGAATGTCACTTCAATGGCGAAATCATCATCTACATTGTGTCCGACAACCTGCTCTTCAAAGCCGGGAATAAAAGAATGTGAACCGAGCTTGAGGTTATATCCCTCGCCCTTGCCGCCTTCAAAAGCGACACCATCCTTGAAGCCCTCGTAATCGATTGTAACCGTATCACCGTCCTGTGCCGCACGGTCTGTCACTTCTTCAAGAGACGAATTTCTCTTAAGCATTCTGTCGAGTTCAGCGTCAACATCGCCGTCTGCTACCGTTGAATCAGCGAAAGGAACTTCAACACCTTCATACTGTCCGAGCTCAAACTCAGGCTTTACTGAAACTTCAATAGTATACTTGACTCCTGTGTCGTCAATTCCGGTAACATCCATTGTCGGTCTTGAAACAACCTTCAGGTCATGTTCCTTGATAGCCTCCGGATACTGCTTGTTGGCAATCTCATTGATTGCATCCTCATAAAGAACGCCTTCACCGTAGTACTGGCATACAAGAGCGTATGGAACCTTGCCCTTGCGGAATCCAGGAACCTGGAAACGGTTCTTGTTCTTCTGATAAGATACCTTGAGTGCCGCGTCAAATTCTTCCTTCGAAGCCTCAAGGCTGATAACTACCTGAGAGTGTTCTTTCTTCTCAATCGTGGATGCCATTATTATTTCCTCCAATATGTTATAACTTATTTATAATAAACCGAGTTTGAATTGTAGCACAGAGAATACCTTCTTTGCAATCTCAAAAGCAAATTTTCTTCCCGTTCACTGCACTTTAACCTGAACTGCTCCCAGCACATCGAGCGCGGCTTCATTCAGCTTCGCGTCAAATGACGCTGTAAGAGCTTTATCGACTATTATCAGCGCTTCCGGAGCGGCAGCCTTTGCAAGCATCGCATTCGATATTACACAGATGTTGGACACCAGCCCGCAAAGTTCTATCGAAGACAGCTCTTCGCTGATTCCGCTCAGATATTCAGCCAGCTCAAGGCTTCCGAATGTCGGTTTCTCGAAAAAACGGCAGCCGTCAAGATAAGGCTTCAGCGAGTCGTCAAGCTCAAATCCGCTGCTTCCTTTGACGCAGTGCACAACGGGAAGGTATCTTCCTTCCTGCGTATCCAGATAATCCGCGCCGTGTGTATCGAGAGTATAAATGATCTCGTCGCCGGCTGCCCTGTATGATTCGATTCGTTCAATTATTCCCGGTATTATATTTTTCGCACCGTCAAAGCCCAATGTGCCGTCAATAAAGTCTTTCTGACAATCAACTACAATTAGTATCCTGTGCATATGGTCTCACCTTTCTATATCAAGCCTAATAATTCTTATATAATTCTTATGTGGTAAACATATGCAAGAATATCACATTTATGTATGATTCTGCCACAAATTTCATCACGGCAGGTTATCAGATAAAAAAACAAAACCCTTGAAACACAGAGGTTACAAGGGTTTATATGGTGCGCCTGACAGAGCTTGAATCCACAACCTTCTGATCCGTAGTCAGACGCTCTATCCAGTTGAGCTACAGGCGCATACATGTCAATTAATGACAGCGCAATAATAATATTACTTGAACTGTTGATTGTCAACCTGAAAATGATGTATTATATCCGCGAAAATCCACGGAGGTCGTATATGTCTGATTTTAATCCCTCAACTCAGCTCATCGGGGAGCTGGCACTAATTAATTGCCGTGATCTTGGGGGAATGCCTCTTTCCGGAGGGCGGACTTTTCGCAAAGGGATATTCATCCGCAGCGGCTCACCGGAATGGCTGAATCACAATGAATTTCTCGCAGTTAAGAAATACGGCGTAACTACGGTTGTAGACCTGCGCGCAACCGCAGAGCTTGAGGAATTCGGCAATCCCTTCAAAGACGACCCTGACACGGATTTTTTCTCAATTCCGCTTTTTGTCGGCAACCCGAATGATTTGAATGACAAGACAATGGATTATCTGCGCACACACCACCTGGGTGATTATTATGTGATAATAATGGAAGAACTGGGCAACCAGGTGTGTCAGGTTCTTAGGGTACTTCTGAATTCACAGGGAATCACGCTTTTCCACTGCGCGCACGGCAAGGACAGAACCGGTGTCATCGCCGCTTGTCTCTATCTTCTTGCAAAAGCATCACGTGAAGACATCATCAATAACTATAAGGTGTCTTTCGATTATCTCGGACACTTTCTTGACCCGCTTATGGCGCGGACTTCCGATGATATGAAGCACACTCTGCGTTCTGACGCGATAAATATGGAGATCTTCCTCAATTATATTGACTCAAAGTGGAACGGTGATATAAGGCTGTTCATGAAGTCGAACGGTATGACAGACGTGGAAATCGGGTCGCTTTACAGCAAGTGCATCGGTGAATCGTAATACCGGACGTTCATTCAGCCTCTGAGACCTTGATCTGAGTGATGTTGTAATTCTCGTCATACTCGAAAGTCATGTTATACGTCTCGCCGTCATAGACATATGAATAAATGAATCCGTACTCATCTATCACAGGATATATCAGCATAAGCTCTGACAGATTCATTCCGTAATAAATATTGTTGCCGATGGTATAGTCTCCGTCGCCAAAGAGCTTGATTGAAACAATGTCACCTTCCCACGCGGTCTTGTCATCGCTTGTGTATCTGACGTTAAAGGCAATTGTCACGCCGTCATAAACCGCAACAAGTCTGTAGAGGTTGTACGAATTGCCGTCAGAATCGATTTTGCTGTCAATAATGTCGACGCCTCTCACGTAGTATTTAGGGTCGCCCATCGTAGCGGTCAGAAGCTCGTTTGTAAACGAAGCACCGCATGTCAGGAGTCTTGAATTGGAGTCACAGAGATAGAGCTGTCCGTCGTCTTCAGCAGGAATCAGATCATTTATAAAAAACGTATTGTTACTGTTGATATATAGACTCACATCATGCGGTATTACCGAGACATCGTCAACATCTACAGTCTCCGGAATCTCGAACGAGACCAGCACCGGAGAGAGTGTCACAAGCTGATAGTCATCAACACTGCTCTTAACCTTAAGCGTATAGTAATCGACAATATAATCTGCCTTGGCCGCGATAACAGACGACAGATACAGGTCTGAAGCATAAGTAGGTGCAAGAATCGCCTCAAGCGCATTGATATTCTTGTCAGAAATCATCGAGAAATAGTGTGATATGTAATCGTAAGCCACTATGGAATCCGATATATAACTTCCGGCAAGCATATAAGTTCCGTCGCTGCTTTGTTTAAGAACAAATCTGCACGGAGTCAGCGGCTGCGTGTCATCGTCATAGCAAAGCTCGACTACCGAGAGATTTCCGTACTCATCCAATGACTTTATGTTGTCAATAGAGCTTCCGATATCATCGAAATATTCATTTGCTTCATCTGCGCTCAAAATTCTAAAGGACGTGACATTGCCATGCTTGACAGACATACCGCGCAATATTGAACAGTATTCGGAGAATGCGGTATATGTCACACCATCGAGCTGTTTATCTGATATTGCAGAATAGCTGTCAGCGACATTGTTATCGGAAATAATGGCATCTGTAAGCAGTCTCGCGAGTTCCGGTTCGGTAAGTACCGAGCTTACGGTCTTAATCTGAGACGTAAGGCTGCTCAGAATATTGCAGGCAGAGAGCGGCATAACAAGGCCTATGGCGATTATCAAAGCCACAACAGCTGTCAACGCTCTCCTTCTCATCACCGGTTCTCCTTCGCTTTCCTGCACTTCACAGCTTCGAAAACAACCACACCGCAGGCAACCGCCGCATTAAGGCTGTTCACATGTCCGCTCATCGGTATGTTTACCATAAAATCACAGCATTTGCGGACTCCTTCGCGCATGCCGTCACCTTCGCTTCCTATAACTATGACCATGCTCCCCGAATAGTCGGCCTGATCATAGCTCATCTCACCGCTCATGTCGGTTCCGCATACCCAGAAGCCCTCTTTATCCTTAAGATCTCTCAAAGTCTGTGCAAGATTGGTAACTCTCGCGACAGGCACGTATTCCAAAGCACCGGCTGAAGCCTTGGCTACCATTGAGTCAAGAGCTATGGAACGTCTCTCAGGAATTATAACCCCGTCAACCCCGCAGCAATCGGAAATTCTCAGAATTGAACCGAGGTTATAGGCATCCTTAAGCTCATCGAGCGCGACAAGAAGCGGCTGATGTCCTTCTTCTCTCGCATGAGCGATAATATCGTCAATTTCCGCATATTCATGTGCCGCAACAGAAGCAATTACGCCCTGATGATTATGAGTCGTGCTGAGCTTGTCGAGAACATTGCGCGGTGCGCGCGTTACGACAATTCCCTGTTTGTTGGCTTCATCAAGAATCTGCGCAAGTGCCGGTTCAAGCCTTCTTCCGCCGTCAGGCTTGAGCACCCATATTTTGTTTATTGTGCGACCCGCCGCAAGCGCCTCTGTAACCGCATTCTTGCCTTCAATCTTATCAGTATCCAAAACTAGACCTCCGAAGTTCCGTCAATTATCTCAAAACTCTTGTAAATAATGTATTCCATCCTGTCATCCCTGTTGTCCATGAACAGGAACCCTATCAGCGCCTCAAACCCGGTGGCATAGAGATAATCCACATGTGACGCGTTCTTAGACACCGCATGGGGATTGGAATTTTTTCCCCGTCTGAAATACTCTTCTTCCTCAGGCGTAAGTTCATCCATAAGTTCCTTTACAGCCCTTGACTGACCCTGCGCGCTGACATAACCTATCGTCTCCCTGTGCAGCCTGTTGTTATTGCCTGCACCGTGGGTTGCGGCATGACATCTCGCGTAAAGTTCGTACACCGAATCACCGATGTATGCAAGCACCAACGGTGACACTTCGCGCAAATCTGCAGCAATAAACGGCTTGATCATCAGATTTTCTCAACCTGAGGACCGTTCGGCGTATCTTTTACGATGTATCCCTTTGCTTTGAGCTCATCGCGAATACTGTCGGCCTTTGCAAAGTCGCGTTCTTTCTTGGCGGCGGCACGTGCGTTCACCAGCTCCGTGATTTCGGATGGCACGCCGCCTTCATCGTTCTCGAAAAGGTTGATTCCAAGAACAGACGCGAGCTTTACTATCCAGTCTCTTGCATCAGTCAGCGCCATCACAGACACCTTGCCGGAAGCAAGAGCTGTGTTGGATATCTTGACGAGATTGAATATATCCGTTATCGCATCCGCTGTGTTGAGATCGTCATCCATATGCATGACAAAGCTGTCCCTTGCGGCCAGAATTGAAGCTGACAGCTCACTGTCACCCGGCTGGGCGTCAGTTGCAAGCTTTCCGGACTTTATAGCAAAATCAATGCTGCTGACGCATGTCGATATTCTCTCCAGGCTGGTCTTTGCAGCTTCAAGAAGCTGATCCGAAAAATTGATCGGGCTTCTGTAGTGACCCAACAGAATGAAGAACCTTATGACGTTATACGGATATGACTTAACTATGTCTCTTATGGTAAAGAAGTTGTTAAGCGACTTGCTCATCTTCTCACCGTCGACATTGACAAAAGCGTTATGAACCCAGAAGTTGGCAAGAGGGCAGCCGTTGGCGGCTTCACTCTGGGCAATCTCATTCTCATGGTGTGGGAATATCAGATCCTGTCCGCCGCCGTGAATATCGATGGTGTCGCCCAGATACTGCTTGATCATAGCGGAACACTCAATATGCCAGCCCGGTCTTCCTTCACCCCATGGTGATGACCAGAAAGGTTCTCCCTCCTTCCTGAACTTCCAGACGGCAAAATCTCCGGGATTGCGCTTGCCTTCATAGGAGGCCTTGCGCTCTCCGCCGCCGGCCTCAAGCTCATCAAGCTTGTAATGTGAAAGTTTGCCGTAATCCTTCTTCTTCGATACATCGAAATATACACCGTCGCCATCAATCACATAGGCAAAGCCCTTCTCCATCATCGAACCGATGAGCTTAATTATCGCGTCAATGGATTCCGTGGCGCGGGGCTGAAAAGCCTGTCTCTTGATATTGAGTCCGTCGGCATCGATGTAGTATTCCTTAATGAAACGGTCTGCAAGCTCCGAAACGGTAATTCCTTCGGTGTTCGCGCGATTGATCATCTTGTCGTCAATATCGGTGAAATTCTGTACAAAGGTCACCTCATATCCCTTAAATTCAAGATATCTTCTGAGTGTGTCAAATGTCACGAACGGTCTGGCGTTACCGAGATGAAAATAGTTATACACCGTGGGTCCGCAGGCATACATCTTTACCTTCCCCGGTTCATTTGTCTTGAATTCTTCCTTGTATCTTGTAAGTGTATTGTATAGCTTAAGCATATATATGGCTCCTTGTAATCAGTTCTATATTGTATCATTTGTACCGGCATTTCCGGAAATATCGTCACTTCCGCTGCCGTCGCAATCATTCATCTCTCCCGGACAGACCGTTGCGGTCTGTTTCTCCGTGCCGGCTCTGCTGACGCGTCCGAGTTCATCTTCCAATCTTCTCACCTGCTCCTGAAGAGCTATCATACCTGAACAAAGCTCACGTATCTCACATTCCAGGGGATCTTCCACATCCGTGTGGTCAAGCTCGATGGCGTGTGACGTAGGTCTCAAACCGTCTATCCTTACAATCTTTCCCGGAACACCGACAACAGTTGCACCTGCAGGAACATCATGAAGAATAACCGCATTGGCCCCGATATTCGCATTGTCGCCTATCGTTATATTCCCGAGAAGCTTCGCACCGCTTCCGATAAGGACATTGTCGCCTATCGTAGGGTGACGCTTCGTATGCTTCGCATGTCCGCGTCCGCCAAGTGTCACGCCGTGATAAATGGTGCAGTTATCGCCGATTATTGAAGTCTCGCCGATAACGATTCCGGCACCGTGGTCAATAAACAGACCTTTGCCGATTCTGGCACCGGGATGAATCTCAACTCCGGTATGGTGTTTACCACGTTCCGAAATCCATCTCGCAAGTCCGAGCCACTTGAGTCCGTAAAAAAAATGACTGATTTTGTAGTAAACCAGAGCATGAAAACCTGGATATAACAAAACAACACCTGCTACAGATCTTGCAGCAGGATCGCGCAACGCTATTTGTTTTGCATCATAAATCAAGCCCATTGGCAATATCATGTTACTCCAATTAAAAACACCCGAGGAAAGCAGGCTCTGATTGACACCCAGGATTATCCAGGGCGGTGCTCTGCGTCTGACTTCAATCTTCCAACTTAAAAGGCTTGATTTCCACCAAACGGTCCGGGCTCCATATTATGTCATGTAGGTCCAATTTAGAGACCACTTAGCTCAGGATGGTTATATTATAAAATAAAACGCGTGATATTCCAACTGCTAAAAAGGTTCTGCGTTTTTGACCTGTCTGTTGCCGGACAATGCCGAACACAGTACTTTTGATACACCGGCTGCATACAAGGCAATGCAGGCCTCATGAAGAGTGAACCCGGTTGTCGCCACATCATCTGCCAGAATTACGGTAAGTCCGGAGACATCCCATTCATCTGACACCGCGAAGGCTCCGGACACGTTGTCAATTCTCGACGTATTGCTTGCCATCTCGGTCTGGCGGTTTGTCTCGCGGGTTCTTATGAGAACATTTTCCCCATATGCGAAGCCGCAGATTTTCGCCGCCGGGAAACAGATCTCACCTGCCTGATTGAAGCCCCTCTCCCTGAACCTTGCTGGCGACAAAGGAACAGGAACCATTATATCGGCACGGATATCGTCTTCCCGTAAAAGCCCGCCGTAAAGGATGCCAAGAAAACGCGCCAGTTCCTTTTTCCGCCCGAACTTGATTCCCGGTACAGCCCTGCTCATTGCTCCTTCATACGGAAACGGAACATAAAGAGGCTGTGACGGAACAGGATCATGCTCAAACGGCTCGGAAAGGCATAGAAACCACCTCTTGTCACGATCCTGCGGAACTATTTGCGACAGACATTTGCCGCATATATGCAGCGTTGGCAGGACTCCGTAGATTCTCCTGTATATCTGTCCGTAGGAAGTGAATCTGTCGTCTCCGTCAGCAATTCCGCCGCAGATATCGCATACCGGCGGAAGCATAAATGAGATTACACGGGTTATCACAAAGCGCTCCGCTTGCCGTCAACAATTGCAAGAAAATCCTTGAGAGACGTGTCGCGCAGATTGCTGCTGCGATCCTTAAGAAAATGGCTGAGACAGTCACACGAGTCGATAATGACAACGCGCTTCCTGCCTCTTGTGACTGCGGTATACAAAAGCCTTTTCTGATAAAGCAGGTAGTTCATTTTTCCGAGCGTTATCAGCACTTTATCAAATTCAGCGCCCTGCGCCTTATGTACGGTAATTGCATATGCCAGTTCAAGTTCCTCAAGATTCTTCCTGTGATATAGGACTAACTTGCCATCATCGAATCTTACGCTGAGAGACGATTCAATGACATCGACGTCTTCCACAATGCCTATCTCACCGTTGAACACGCCCTGGGCAGTCTCAAGTGCCGCCTGATCAAACCATTCGATTGAGTAGTCGTTCTTTATCTGCATCACCCTGTCTCCGACAGCGAAATGGGTATGTGTGCCTTTTGACAATTTTCTGCTCTCGTCACCCGTGTTGACTTCCTGCATCATTTCGTTGAGCTTAACCGTACCCAGCTTTACATTCTCATTCTTGGTCGGTGTAAGGCAGGCAACATCGGAGTAGTCATTCTCGGTAGCGAGCTTACGCATCAGTTCAAACGCCTCGTCATCGCTGTCAGTCCTTATTATCTCAAAATCATCCGTTCCTCCGGAAGGCATCTGTCCCTGCAGAATCCTGTAGGCATTCTCGGCAATCATGCTGTTCTTTCCCTGACGGTGCCGGTATGTAAGCCGCACAGAAGGCACGCTCCTGCAGCTGAGAATGTCTGTAAGCACCTGTCCGCAGCCTACAGACGGCAGCTGATCCGGGTCTCCAACCAGTATAATCGACGTTGATTCACCTATGCTGTCAAGCAGACTGTCGAAAAGTCTTGTATCCACCATAGACATCTCATCAATTACGACTACCTTTGCCTCAAGCAAATTGTCCCTGTTGTGAACAAACTTTATATCCTCGTCTTTGTCATCACCGGTTCTCTGAACACCAAGAAGTCTGTGGATTGTGCATGCCTCACATATAACGCTCTCTGACAGCCTCTTTGCCGCACGCCCCGTAGGTGCCGCGAAGACAGCCTTGATTCCTTTCTGTCTGAAATGTTCGGCAAGAATTCCCATTATTGTGGTCTTTCCCGTTCCGGGGCCACCGGTTATCACACATATTCTGCTGTACATGCAAAGATAAAGAGCTTCAAGCTGATCTTTGTCAGGAAGCAGTCCGAGCTCAGCCGCAACGGCCGTCATAGCGGCATCCGAGACACTCTTCAGCGGAACCTTGCGGCCCGTTTCTATCAGTTCCTCTATTCTTCGCTTTATATTCTTCTCGGCCTTGAAATACACTGCGGAACTGAATCTCGCATCCTTGTCACAGGCACTGCATCCCAAACATTTGCCGTCTTCAAATTTGTAAACAACTATCTTCCTGTCCGATACCGCAAGCTCACATCCCTTGGCAAATCCGTCCTCAAACTCTTTTTCGCTCACCTTCGCTTTGCCGGAAAAATTCAGCTGTTGAAATGTGCTCTTCTTACATGTTTCTCTGTCTATATAAGTTGACCCGGTATTCTCATGAAGCTTTATGATACTGCTTGCCACTGCAGCTGCAAAACGCTCCGGCATAAGTCTGTCGGCACATGACATACCTGCAATATGGTCGCACAGATCAAATCCTGCTATTCCCAAAATAAAAAGTCTGTATGGGTTGTCCATTATCTCCCGGTCGTCTGTGAATCCGTTTGCAAAACATTCTTTAATACCTGCCTGAGACAGTCCTAGCAGCTTGAGCCTTAAGCCCCTGCGGTAAAACTCCTCGTTCAGGGTAACCGTGTCGCAAAACAAAACCGCCTTATCTTTTGTAAGTCCGCTGATATTCTCTGCGCAATCAAGGCAGTTATTCAAAAGCACATCAACTACTTTATCACCATACAGTCTGGCAAGTGCCGAAGCAATCTGCCTGCCTGCGCCCTTAAGATTATCTTCAAGAAATGACGCTATCAGCACACTATCATTGTTTCCTGTGCTACCGGCCCTGATAGACGTCAGTCTGATCTGCGGTCTCATATTCCATTCAGTCACCTTGCCGCTGACAAGATATGTTCCGCCTTCAATAATATCTGTTACGGAAGTGCCACTGACAGTAAAATGACCTTCGGTTAAGAATGAAACAAAATTTCCGGAATTTCTCGGGCAGAAAACTTTAACCGCCGTAACAGTACAGTCAGTTATTGTCTCCCCTATGTCACCGATACCGATCGATATCAGTTTGCCTGTTTCTTCTTCAATTTTCATAATAAATAACCTAACAAAACATATCAGAAATAGCAAGAAAAAGGCTCCCTCCGCGGGAGCCTTCAATTTCCGGAAAGCCTTCAGATTCCTGCCTTCAGGCGAAGAGTCTCAATTTTATCGGTAACTTCCCACGGAAGCTTTATGTCTGTTCTTCCGAAGTGTCCGTAACTTGCTGTCTGCGCATATATCGGTCTTCTGAGTTCAAGATCCCTGATGATTGCAGCGGGTCTCAAATCAAATGTTGAGTTTACTATCTCTGTAATCTTTGTGTCTTCGATGACTCCCGTACCGAACGTATCAACCATTACGGAAACCGGCTTCGCGACGCCAATGGCATATGCAATCTGAACCTCGCACTCTTTTGCAAGACCTGCAGCAACTATATTCTTGGCGACGTAACGCATCATGTATGAAGCGCTTCTATCAACCTTCGTAGGGTCTTTGCCCGAAAAAGCTCCGCCGCCGTGACGCGCAAATCCGCCATATGTATCGACAATAATCTTGCGTCCCGTAAGTCCTGAATCTCCCTGAGGACCTCCGATTACAAATCTGCCCGTTGGGTTGACATAAATCTTGGTGTTCTCATCGACAAGCTCGGCCGGAATAACCGGTTCAATGACATATTTCCTTACAAAAGCTTCCAGTTCTTCCATAGCGACATCAGCGCTGTGTTGAGTAGACACGACAATCGCATCAATTCTGCTTACTTTATTGCCGTCATATTCGACAGTAACCTGACTCTTTCCGTCAGGTCTCAGGTAATCAGCTTTTCCTTCTTTTCTTACATCAGCCAGCTGCTTCGTAAGTTTGTGGGCAAGTGAAATCGGCAGCGGCATAAACTCAGGCGTATCGTCGTTTGCATAACCGAACATCATTCCCTGATCGCCGGCTCCGGTATCAAGCTCACTCTTGTCTCCGCGCTTTGCCTCATAAGATCTGTCAACGCCCATTGCAATATCAGGCGACTGATCGTCTATTGAAGTAAGAACGGCACACGAGTTATAGTCAAACCCGACATCACTGGAGTCATATCCTATTTCCTTGAGTCTTGATCTCACTATGCTGGGAATATCAACGTACGCAGACGTTGTAATCTCGCCCATAACAAGAACCATTCCCGTTGTGGCACAAGTCTCGCAGGCTACTCTCGCCATGCTGTCCTGCTCCAGGATTGCGTCAAGAATCGAATCTGAAATCTGATCGCAAACCTTATCCGGATGCCCTTCTGTGACTGACTCCGAAGTAAAGAGCCATTTTCCTGTTCTGTTTCTCATAAAGAGTCCTTTCTGTTCAATGCCCCTTATCGAAAAGAAAAACCTCCCCCAAAAGGAGAAGGCCGTCTGTATAAACGTTCCTCATCTTTCAGGTTTCCCTGCCGGATTTGGCACCGCTGCTTTCCGCGGTTGCCGGGCTTCAAAGGGCCGGATCCCTCTACCACTCTTGATAAGCAATGAACTCTAAATTTATTAGCAATGTAATTCTATACAAAATACAACAGCATGTCAAAACATATCTGTTTGACGTTATCGCAAGGCACATACTGTCTGCTGACACTATTTCCGTCATATTTACCATAAATATCCGGCAGCTGCCTGACATCTCCGCTGAGCCGTACTTTTGTAGTTTTTTGTCGGTTTTTGTAGTCTTTTTCGCGTTTTTTCCCCGCTACAATATAAGTACGGCATCGTTCTGAATAAGCAGGCGACATTTCAATCATTAATTACGGGAGGACAGTGGTATGGCATTTGCAATAAGAATTTACGAGAAGGACAGTTATATCTGCGAGCTGATCAGGCAGCGCTTAACTCATCTTTATCCTGACGCATACATAGTAATTCCTTCATCAGAGCCGTATTCCGACATCTCTTTGCAGCTCGCCAGATTCTCTGTTACTTTATATGACCAGAAGCAATTTGACCCGGATGAGATTGACGACCCCAAGGCAATTCCTCTTCTTAACAGTTACGGAATTATCGACTGTATGTCTATTGCGGCACAACTCGGCAGTAATTCCGTAAATCCTGGTAAGTGCATTCCCATTGGCCGCACCGGAATCACCGAGGTGCTTATCCCTTTTGTATATATTGCAGAGCGCGAGCGATTCATAACTGATTATGTTAAAGAAGATTTTTCTTCAGACGATATTCCCGTAAGACTTGACCTGATAAGCAGACTCCGCGCACCGGGAGAAGACTGCTCCGGAATTAGCGGCGGCAATATGACAGGCCTTCTCAATGCGATCAGATCAAGAAGTTTTGCACCCGACAATATTCTCAATTTCTGCAACCGCGATAACAACGGTTTCTATACTCCCGGCGCGACATCCGGCTACGACGATGTTTATGACGCTGGAGTTCCGGCATGCCTTAAGCTTATAACATCGGCACGCAAGTTTGTGTCAGACGGCAGATCATCCTCAGGCGCGCTTGTAGTGATTGAAGGATTCAGAACTGATGACACCATAGAACTTACAAAGGACGCCGACAAAGTCGTCATTCTGCTGCCCGGAGAAGACAGCGCTGAAAGTCTTGGCGCATGTGAGTTCATATCCGGATTAAAGCGTCGGCTGGATCACGGCAGTCTCGAAGTCAGTTATCTTGACAGACTCTATCCGGCCGGGAAGGATTTTACTTATGAACAAGCCCTGTAATATCGATGATATACGAGAGAAGATGACTTATTATGTCCTCAACTCTATAAGATCTGAATCGGATCCTACAGATGACAGGCTTAAGGAGATAATTGCGGACGTGATAAGTGAACAGTCCGGCTCATTCAGGCTCTCATATGAACAGAAGCGAGATATGGCATCATGCGTATTCAACTCACTGAGACGTCTCGACGTAATTGAACCGCTTATGCAGGATCCCACAATAACCGAGATTATGGTCAACGGTCCGGACAATATCTTCTATGAGCGTGAAGGAAGGCTTTACAAGTCCGACATTCATTTTAAGGACGATGAGACATTAAGAACCGTGATATCATGTTTTTTCGCTAACCAGAACAGACCGCTCAACGAGGCAAATCCGATATCTGACCTCAGACTTCCAGACGGTTCACGCGCTAATGCGGTTCTGACGCCAATCGCCGCACAAACGACGATAACAATAAGGAAATTCACAGGTATATCACACGATATTGTCAGTCTCATCAGGCAGAATTTTATAAGTGAAGAAGGTGCGAGATTTCTGAGCTCATGTGTCAGGAACAAGAAGACTATTTTCCTTAGCGGAGGCACAGGCAGCGGCAAGACCACTTTTCTTAACTGCCTGTCATCATTCATTCCAAAGGACGAGCGTGTCATCACAATAGAAGATTCGGCAGAACTTAACCTTCAGGGAATTGATAACCTCGTAAGAATGGAAGCTCGTCTTCCCGGACCTGACGGTAACGGAGAAGTTAACATAGGTCAGATGATAAGAACCTCGCTTAGGATGCGTCCTGACAGAATCATTGTCGGAGAAGTGCGCGGAAGCGAGAGCGCCGATATGATGCATGCGCTTAACACAGGTCATCCTGGCTCGATGTGTACCGGACATGCCAATTCATGTTTCGAGATGCTAGAGCGTCTCACCGGAATGGTAATGTCAGGTTCAAGTCTTCCGTACAACGCTATTGTCACACAGATATCAATGGGAATAGACATCATTCTCCATATCACCAGAAATCGTGAGGGGCGCCGCTACATAGACGAGATCTGCTCTGTTATGGCATCTCAGGGCGATGAATACCGTCTCAAAACACTATACAGGAACAATGGAGGTAACGGTCTTGAACGTATCTGCGATTATGAAGAACTTAAAGAACTTCTCGTCTATCGTGCATAAGCCTGGGCAGGAAGCGTTTTATGTTATTAAAGGCATCTGGGTTCTTCCGCTGATTACTGTCGTGATTTATGCAGTATCAGGAATGTTTATCGAATCAGTCAGAATAAGAGCTGTGGTTTCTGCTGTTCTCAGCGTTTTTCCATGGATAGCGATAATGCGCAAGTTTTATGCGCAGAGCCGCAAGCACCTGCGCACGCAGCTTCTTGTTCTGCTTCAGGTGCTCTGCACCAGTGTGTCGGGCGGATACTCGATCGAGAAGTCGCTCACGCTGATAAGACCTGTTATAGAACACACTTTCGGAAGACGCTGCATTCTGGTCAAACCACTGATTAATCTTGAGAATAATCTCAAGCTTCACATCGGACTTGAGAAAGCACTGATGGATTTTGCAACACAAATCAATTACCAGGAGACACTTCCGGTTTTCCACGCTCTTGCGATTTCCGGCGAGATAGGCAATAACACCCTGGCCATACTCAGAAGTTCATGTCAGATGCTCTCTGAAATGAATGCTGTTCAAAGCGAGATTGCCGCCACAAATGCAGGTAAGAACGCAGAAGCCGCAATGCTTTGCGTAATGCCGTTTGCCATCACCTTTGCGCTCGGCAATATGAGCCGTGAATATCTTGAACTTGCCAAAAGCACAAAGACAGGAGCGACCCTTCTCGCAGCGGCGTTCGGAATATGCATAATCGCTGCCGCTCTGTTGTTCAGATTCATGTCCCATGACTCCGGTCGCAAACTTCGTCAGAATGTAAGTATCGGATATAACGATTCTCTTAAGGTATCGGCTTCGCACCCTTATTCTTCACTAATAAAGCGCATTATGCCCGCGGGATTCCTGGCATCACGTCATGAACTGTTCAACGAGCTGTCAGTGAATGCGGATCTGGCCTATGAACAATATCTTAAGAAAACAACACTCACCTGCATTTCAGCAACTGTCGTAGGGGCATCTGTCCTATATTCTCTCGGCAAGAATCCATTCCTTGCGGTATTTCTTACAATTGCTATGTATCTGCTGAACAGCCGTGACGTCAAATCTGAAGTTGATCTCAAACGCGAAGATCTAATGCAGGACATTCCGTTGTTCATGTGCCTTATATGTACGCTTCTTGAAGCCGGAATGCAGCTGCCTAAGGCAATTGATATATGTTCAAAGGCCTTTGGCGACAACAAAAATTTGTCACTGGAGATAAAGAATATACGCGCTATGATGCTAAGCGGAATTTCGGCCTCTGATGCTGTTGAGAAATTTTCACTGAGAATACAGATTCCCGAAGCCCAGGCAGCCCTGCTCCTTGTTGCAAGATACGGCCGCCTCGGCACTTCTGAGGTACTTAATCTTCTGCATCTTCAGGCTTCATCATGCTGGAATCTCTGCCGCAATGCGGCAAGGAAGAAACAGGAACGAGAGGCTTTAGGTCTGCTTTTCCCTATGACACTGGACTTTGTAAGTGTACTCATAGTAGCAACAACACCTGCAATTATTTCACTTGGAATATAAGAACAAAGGAGGAAAAAATGAAGAAAAACAAAAAACATCTCAGCCGCAAAGGCATGGGAACCGTAGAGATTGTAATTATAATAGCGGTTCTTGTATCTCTCGCTCTGATTTTCAGACAGGGACTTGTAAAATACGGCAATAAAATAATGGATTTCTGTTTCGACGATTCAAAAATCACAACGGCATTCGGTTAAGTCTGCCGACTGAATGGGGTATTAGCGATATGTTGATAAAGAAAGGACCTTACGGTCAATTTACGACAGAAGCCATTGATTCACAGGACAGCATTTTCGATTATGCAAGTGGGATAATTGCCTTGAATCAGGACGGTTTCTTTCTTCCGTGCTATGTTGACAACGGTCCTGCGGGAATCAATCTTAACTTTGATTTCTCAGGACTTCAGTCTCTGCCGGAATTCGAATCTTCCCAAAGCATCGTGAATGCAACCGACAGAAGAAGAGATACCGTACACAGGCAGACAAGACGAAGAAAGACCGCGGAATTTCTGTCATCAATTCTGAATGACATCAACATATTAATCAGTCCGTCGAGCATTGTACTGGATATGAATTTTGTATTCACAGACACCGCCGGAGAAGAACTGAAGATTTGTCTGATTCCCGTAAGGCAGTCAGCCACTAAGCTTTCACTCTCATCACTGGGGTATGAACGCCTGGAAGAATTACTATCTTCCTCCTTCTTCGACGGAGTTATAAGCAATGACGAGAAACAGCTTCTCGTATACTGCACAAAAGCAAATGACGAGCATATGTTCGAAGAGTGCTGCCAACGGATTTGCAATACTGAATACAAGGCTGACATAACCATATCAGACAGCTCAAAGCAGAGAGCAGCTGTAAACAGTCCCGACAAAAGGGTAATCTACGTTTGCATAAGTCTGGCTATGGCACTTATATCACTCAAATTAATAGGACCGGTGCCGTTTGGTATCTTCACGGCAACAGGACTAATGATATCTGTAAAAATTACGATAGATTTAAGAAAGCTCCGGCAGAGAACAAATGAATCAAAGGCCAGGCATATGTCCGAAGAACGTAGGCAGATTCTGTTTCCAAATAACAGCGCAGGAAATGATATATCCGAAATGAATATCACGTCGGCGGTTCTTGCATCAGAGAACACGGCACAAGGCATAAGTCCACAATATGCCATCTATCTTGACAGAACAAATATCGGATCTGACTGTTTTCTGTCAGATATAGTACTCGACAGTCCAAAAGTCAGCTCTCTTCACGCAATCATATATAAGACAGATACCGGTTTTTTTATAAGCGACTGTTCCGCAAAAGGCGACACGTTCCTTGAAGACTGCAAAATACAGGGAGACCGAAGGTATGAGATTAAAAACGGACAAAAACTTACCGTGGGAGATCTCGATTTCAGATTTCGTACGGTGTTTGACTGAGCTGTTCAAGGCGCTGCTTCTGAGATTCAGAGCCATACAGTTCAATAAAATGCCTTCTGGCCAAAGATCTGCTAAGTTTATGGCGATTATCCTCAGTATACAGCTGTCCGGCCTCGTCGTTCTTCTGTTCAGCCAATGCCTTCTCAGCTTCAGCTATGGCCTGGAAAATCCATCTTACATGGATATTCTCAGCCCATTCGGCAGAGTTACAGACAACAAGTATCATTCTCTGGTTAATCTCTGAATAGCCTTCTGAGACCACAAAATGCTTGATTTCATCATCAATTCTGATCGTTACTATTCCCGGCTTAAGTGCGACAACCAGCGGAGAGTGTTCTGCCATAATACCGATTTCTCCGTCAACAGACGGAATCGTTGCTACAGTAACAGCACCCTCATAGAAGTTCTGATAAGGGGTTACAACAATCAGATTAATCTTTTTCGATATTGATTCAGCCATCAGGGTGTCATGTCCTTATATGCTTTAATTACGTCATCGAGACCGCCCTTCATAAAGAAGCACTGCTCCGGTATATGATCCAACGATCCGGAAATCAATTCACCGAATGCCTTTACGGTCTCCGCCACAGGAACATACCTCGGTTCAAAACCGGTAGAATCCGCGGTAACAAAGAACGGCTGTGAGAGATATCTCTGAACCTTACGCGCACGGGACACTGTCTGGCGGTCACTCTCTGAAAGTTCTTCCATACCGAGAATCGCTATAATATCCTGAAGTTCCTTATATCGCTGCAGCATCTCCTGAACTTTACGGGCAACGATGTAGTGTTCGGAACCGACAACATCTTCCATAAGAATTCTTGAAGAAGACTCAAGCGGGTCTACTGCAGGATAAATACCAAGCTCAACAACTGAACGTGAGAGCACGATATTGGCATCAAGATGTGCGAATGTGGTTGCAGGCGCCGGGTCGGTAATATCATCCGCCGGTACATACACAGCCTGTATTGACGTAATGGAACCGTTACGTGTTGATGTTATTCGCTCCTGAAGATCCCCGACCTCGTTGGCAAGCGTCGGCTGATAACCTACGGCTGAAGGAATTCGTCCGAGAAGAGCTGAAACTTCTGAACCGGCCTGAACAAATCTGTATATATTATCAATAAACAGAAGCACATCTTTATGCTTCTCATCTCTCAGATACTCAGCCATTGTAAGACCAGTCAGAGGTGCTCTCATACGTGCGCCTGAAGTCTCATTCATCTGACCAAAAACCATTATGGTTTTATCGAGTACTCCCGAAGCCTTCATCTCACCCCAAAGATCGTTGCCCTCACGCGACCTCTCTCCTACTCCTGTAAAAACAGAATAACCGCCGTGTTCACTGGCTATATTACGGATAAGCTCAAGAATCAGAACCGTTTTTCCTACACCGGCACCACCGAACAAACCGATTTTGCCTCCGCGCGAGAACGGTACAAGAAGATCAATAACCTTTATTCCGGTCTCAAGCACTGATTCCGTCGGATACTGATCAGTATAAGAAGGTGCTTTGCGATGTATAGGCCAGTAAGTCTCCGCATTTACTTCTCCGCCGTTATCAATTGGTCTTCCGAGTGCGTCAAACAACCGTCCGGTAATGTTCTCTCCTACAGGTACCATTATTGCGTTTCCGGTTGTCTCGCAGTTGAGACCTCTCATGAGGCCTTCCGTCGCATTGAACGAAACGCATCTGACTATTCCGCCGCCACGTTGCTGCAAAACCTCGGCAAAAACATCATTGTCACCATGAGTAACTCCATCAATGTTCTTGATAATTCTGACTGCATCATTGATTTTCGGGAGATCCCCCTTATCAAACTCACAGTCTATAACAGGTCCTATAATCTGAATAACTTTTCCTATAGCCATATACTTGTCCTCTTTTACATGTTGTTTGCCTGTTCGGCACCATTGACAATCTCGGTCAGCTCAGTCGTAATCCTCGCCTGCCTTGCCCGGTTGCTCAAAAGCTCAAGATGCTTCATCATCTCGTCGGCATTCTCAGTCGCATTCTGCATGGCAGTAAGTCTCGCTGTCTGTTCACTTGCATACGCTTCAACCATAGCTCCGTAAACAATCGCGTTGGTGTAAGTATCAATAAGGTAGTCAAACACCGAATTCGGATTAGGCATGTATTCTATCTCCGTGCCCTTCGACATAGCCATACCTGCATCGTCCAGATTGTCCGGCAATATCTGGGACATCGCTTTGACGTCAACCGGCAGCAGTCTTACTGCAACCGGCACCATCTTTATCGACGACTCCATCTTGGTATAGAGAAGATAAATCAAGTCGTATTCATTGTTCAGGAACTTGTGTCTCATGATTGCACTTACGCTTCGTGCCTGATAAAACGTAGGCTCACTGATAGGAAACGAGAACTCCGGATTAACATTGTAACCGCTTCTCAGCAGCTTCTCCCTGGCAAGTTTTCCGAATACATTGAGCTCATATTCAGTTGAAAGATTCTTGCGTGTATTCTCAAGAATCTTGCGTTGTATGTGCTCTTCCGTAATCTTGACCATATTGTTATTGTAAGCGCCCGCAAGACCCTGATCACCTGAAAGAACAAAGTATCCTATCTTCCAGGTATCTCCCTCCTTCTTCTGGTTAAGCCTGAAGAACGGATTGTCAATCTCAGATGTGTTGTTTCTGATTTCCTGCATGCTCTCTGCACACAGCGAAAAGAACGGATACATGCTCTCGTGAAGAATCAATGAACGGCGCATCTTCGCAGAGCTTACAAGCTGCATGGCATTGGTCATCTGACTAATGCCATTAACGCTCTTCATTCTCTTTTTGATTGCGTTAAAGTTCTCCATTTTCTTCTTCCTTCATTATTCTTCCTGACTGTACTCGGTGTGCTCTGTCAGATACGTAGCTTTATAGTCCTCAAAAGATGACTCCACACGTTCCTTAATCTCATCAGTAAGTGTCTCACCTGTCATGAGATTCTCGACAATATCAGGTCTGCCGACTTTCACGAAAGTGACATAGCCGTGGAAGAAATCCACGATATCTTCTTTTGCAAGGAAATTCATCTTATCCGTTGTTGCGATGTAAAGAATCAACACTTCCTCCGCCATCGACCACGGTGCAAACTGTTCCTGCTTAAGGACTTCGTTAAGAATGACACCTCTCTTTATCTGGAGCTGTGTATTCTCGTCAAGATCAGAACCGAACTGAGCAAAAGACGCCATCTCACGGGCCTGGGCAAGTGAGATTCTCAGCGGGCCGCCAACTTTCTTGACAGCCTTGGTCTGAGCTGCACCGCCTACACGCGACACTGAAAGTCCGACGTTGATTGCCGGTCTCTGACCTGAGAAAAACAACTCCGGCGCAAGATATATCTGTCCGTCTGTAATAGATATAACATTTGTCGGAATATACGCAGATATATCATTTCCCAATGTCTCAACTATAGGTAAGGCAGTTATTGAACCGCCGCCTTTCTCGTCAGACAGCTTAGCGGCACGCTCAAGCAGTCTTGAATGCAGATAGAAAACATCTCCCGGATATGCCTCTCTTCCCGGCGGTCTTCTTAATAGCAGGGATATTGCTCTGTATGCCTGCGCATGTTTACTAAGGTCATCATAGACAATAAGCACATCCTTATGGTAGTCATACATGAACTTCTCTGCTATAGCACAAGCCGAGAACGGCGCTATGTACTGCATTGCGGCTGAAGCTGAGGCTGAAGCCGCCACAACAACCGTATAATCAAGTGCACCATGCTTTGAAAGCATGTTTGTTGTTGATACTATAGTACTCATCTTCTGACCGATAGCAACGTAAACACAGATAACATCCTTGTCACTCTGGTTGATAATTGTATCCAGAGCTATTGCGGTTTTTCCCGTCTGACGGTCGCCGATTATAAGCTCACGCTGCCCGCGTCCGATAGGAGTAAGCGCATCTATTGCAGTTATTCCTGTCATAAGAGGTCTGTTTACCGGAGATCTGTCAATAATCGAAGGTGCCTGAGACTCTATAGGTCTTGCCTCCGTATAGCGGATGATTCCCTTTCCGTCCATAGGTCGTCCAAGAGGATCGACAACTCTTCCAAGCATGCCGTTTCCTACCGGAACAGATACGGTCGACAAAGTTCTCTTACATGACATACCGTCTGTAACAGTTTCTTCACCGGTCAGCAAAACGACACCGACCTTGTTCTTCTCAAGGTTCATTGCAATACCGCAGGCTCCTGTCGGAAACGAAATCAGCTCCGACAGCATACAATGACTGAGTCCTGATACAGTTGCGACGCCATCACTGACAGACACGACATTACCGACCTCATCAACAAGCTCATTTATCTTGAAGCTTTCTTCGATTCTCTTATTGAAATCCTCTTCACTGAGCTGCCAGAGCTCAGTACTGTCAATACTTGAGTTGGGAGTCTCGGCGAACTTGGACAGTGAATCCTGAAGATCACTTTTAACAGACTCTCGCGAAAAGACAGTTGTCTCCTCTTCGTCGCCTGATCCTACTGCTCTCGTACGCTTCATGAAAGAATTAATACGGTCAAGTTGACCTTTGACTGAATAGTCATATCTGTTACCGTGATAATAAATGACAAAACCGGCAACCAGGTCATTATTCTGTTCAATCTGGACACGGTAATTGACAATGTCATTCATCTCGGCGAACTTGCTGACCATAATGTCAAGCTTTTCGCCGGGAATATCACCGGCCGTCTCAACACGAAGAAGGGGGCCTTTGGTCTTGGGTTTCTTATCCTTTACAGAATCACTCACTCTTCCTCACCTCTGCTTCAATCGCCTCATTTGTATGAACCGTCGCCGACTCAACAAGCTGAGCCTTCGGAATTGCGTCACCAATTACCTTCTGTGCAATCTGAACCGCAATATCGGTTATGTCGTCCTTCATGTCTTCCAGTGCAACTCGCTTCATCCTTATAACATCTTCTTCTGCTCTGTCAACGATTGAAGCTGCATCTTCATTTGCTTTCTTAACAATTAAGTCTGACTGTCTGTTAGCGTTGTCTCTTGCTTCATCAATAATCTCGGCTGCCTTCCTGCGTGCATCGTCTATTGTCGTCTTTGACGTTGCCACAACATTGTCGGCTTCTTCCTTTGACTTTGTTGCTTCCTCAAGCTCGTTGTTCAGCGCATCCTGTCTGTTATGAATCATCTTGAGAATAGGTTTCACTATGAAACGCTTTATAACGATATACGCCACAATAAGGTTAACCGCCGTCATGACGGCAGTCACAGCATATCCGGCAAACTGATCAGGGGAGAATAAAGAAGACTCCTCAGACGCTGACCCTGCCGCCAGCATAATGTTTACAGCTACAAAAAACATAGGTCCAAATTCCCTTCATTAGAACGTAAATATAAGTAAAAGTGCGACAACAAGCGCATATATACAAACAGACTCGATAAATACAATCGACGTAAGAAGCAGTGTCTGAATTTTTCCGAACAGTTCAGGCTGCCTTGCGCTTGCTTCAAGTGCTTTTCCTGCCGCGTTACCCATACCGACTGCAGCTCCGAAAGATCCGAGTCCGATTGCGATTCCGGCCCCGAGCGCTGCAAACGCCGAAGCATCAAGTCCGGATGTTGCAGATGTACTGGCGGCAAGAATCACCGGAAGAGCAGATAAAAGTAGATTGGTCATAATTAATTCCTCCTAAACTTTCTTAAGCAGCAACTGTTTCCTGAGACTTTACGTCGTCAGCACTGTGCTTCTTTGAAGATTTTTTGTTTGTAAATCTCTCAGGATGTTCCTGAAGTTCATGTCCGACTTCAACAATTTCTCCAATATAAGACATTGTCAGGTAAGCGAAAACAATCGCCTGCAGCAGGCCATCCGCCAAATCAAACCACAGACCGAAAGCACCCGGAAGTATAACCGGTACAACAATATATAAGAATTCCATAAAAACAAAAGCGCCGAAGACATTTCCGAAAAGTCTCAGTGCCAGAGATACCGGCTTAATGACAAAATCCAGCACCTTGAACGGCAGCATAGCCTTCATAGGCGTTGTAAGCGAAGCCCAGAAGCCCTTCACCCCGACAAATTTAATAGAAACAGCAACAACATATGTTATAGAGACTATAGCCAGAGCAGCCGGAAAAGCGATGTTCTTGGCAGGCGGCGCAATCTTGAAAGTCGATATGGCGTTGCATCCCGCTATAACAAGTCCAAGTGTTGCAATCATCGGGCAAACATGCTCGGCCTCTTTGCGGTTCATACCGAATCCCATTGCAGAATTTACAATAAGGTCTACCAGCATCCATAGAAATGTCTGCTTCATGTTCGGTTTTATAGTATCCTTGCCGACCATTGACTTGAATAATACAAAAACTATGGCTACAGCGAGCCATGTTACAATTATTGCATCCGTCAAAACTATCGGAATATCACCTACATTAAAGAATGTATGCTGCCACTGCAATATACCTTTGTTAATGTCTTCCCCGATATCACCTATCTTGAACTCTTCAATAAACTGCTTGCCGAAGGAAATCAGAAATTCTGATAACCACGAGCCGATTGAAAGAACTATATTACCCATATAAATCCTCCTTATTATTGATTCACACCATTTTACGCCTATTATTTGAAATGTCATAACACTTTTTAGACAAAAATAAACCCCAGAAAGTCAAGATAACTGTCCGAGGCTCCATTGCCTTTGTATTAGGATATTATATTACTTAAAGTTCTCTTGTTCAAGTACCCCTATGTCCCCAACTCTTACCGCATGGCGACCGCCCGTGAAATCCTCGTCAAGAAACGCGTCAACCATGGCGAGCGCAAGAGCCTGACCTACCACTCTTGCTCCAAATGAGAGAACATTGGCATCGTTATGCTGTCTGCACATTCTCGCCATATACTCGTTGTTGCAGAGCGCACATCTGATACCCTTATGTTTGTTGCAGACCATTGATATCCCGATACCGGTCCCGCATATAGCGATTCCCTTGTTTGCTTCTCCGTCAAGAATATCCTTACAGACCTTCTTGCCGGCTTCCACATATGAGTACGGCTCGGAGGACGACAAAGCTCCACCGTCAATAACCTCATAGTCAAGATCCTTAAGATGGCCGATAACTATCTGCCTCAGCTCGTAGCCGGCATGGTCCGATGCAATTGATATCTTCATATTCTCCTCCGTTTATTGTAACTTATGGTGTTCGTGTTTAAATGTCCTGCTGCCATCAGCATAATCAGCAACAATATCTCCGTTGCCGTAAAGCCTGTACTTGTATGATAGCAATCCCTCAAGTCCGACAGGACCTCTGGCATGTATCTTCGACGTTGACACTCCTACCTCCGCGCCGAATCCATATCTGAATCCGTCGGCGAAACGCGTTGAACAGTTGAGCAGAACACTTCCCGAATCAACCGCAATCATGAACTTCTCACATGCCGCCTTATCTTCAGTAATAATCGCATCAGTATGCCCTGATCCGTATCTGTTGATGTGCTCTATTGCCTCGTCAATGCCGGAAACAAGCTTTACAGACACCTTCATATCAAGATATTCATGATGCCACTCGGTTACTTCATCCGTATTGAACGCTTCAGCGACATACTTGTCGCCGTTTATCATTACACCGGCACCTCTCAATGCTTCAATGAGCTCAGGCAGCAACGACTCTCTGAGACACTCGTCAACAAGAATTGTCTCCGTAGCGTTGCATACCGAGACATACTGCGTCTTGGCATCGAGCACGACTTTTATTGCCTTCTGCCTGTCAGCGTGTTCATTGATATATGTATGGCACACTCCGTCCGCGTGTCCAAGCACAGCAATCGAAGTATTCTTCATAATATACTGAACAAAACTGTTCGATCCGCGAGGAATGATAAGGTCGATATACTCGTCGAGCTTCAGCATCTCTGAAATCTCTTCCCTGGATGTAAGAAGGTTGAGCCACCCCGCAGGAAGCCCGCTATTCAATCCGGCTTCATAGATAATATCCGCCAGAATTCTGTTGGTATTAAGTGCCTCCGATCCTCCCTTAAGAAAAACAGCGTTGCCGCTCTTGAGACAAAGTGAAGCAATCTGAATCAGCGCGTCTGGCCTGCTCTCAAAAATAACCCCGATAACTCCTATAGGACATGACACTCTGTATAACTCAAGACCTTCATCCAGCGTCGTATGAAGCGAGACTTTGCCCACAGGATCCTCAATTGAGATGAGACTGCTGATTTCTGCCGTTGTCTCAGCCAGCTTCTGTGCACCGAACCTGAGTCTTTTAATGAGCGGACCGTCAAGTTCAGCCTTCATTGCAGCATCAAGATCTTTCTTATTCTCATCGAAAATCTTCGCGCTTCTTTCATTCAAAGCTTCTGCAATTGCTTCTAGCGCAGAGTTCTTCGTCTGTTCGCTGAGGGCAGCCATGGCAAAGGATGCAGTCTTTGCTCTCGCTGCCGCGTTTAATAATTCTGACATCATTCTCCCCCTCTGCTCACTTTACATACATTCTTTAATTTTTTTAAGTATAACAACAAAGATGATTATTTTGAATGATACATTTTTAACAATACGCGTTAGTGATACAGTCCAAATTGTTCATAATGTTCAAAACTTTGTATAAAACCCAAATACAAGCGTTTCAAAATTTCGATGCTCGCAAAGCCAACAGATTGTAAGATTTGATAGTTTATTACAAATTGTTGACAAAACAATTTCAAAATGTTAACAATCCCCTGAATGCCTTTATTTTATTGGACTAGACGCTTTTCATAACATTTGTTCTTTTTGTGTTGTCCTCGCACGAAGGACAACAATTAATAAATATTGACACTTGACACGCAAAAAACACTCGTTTTATTGAACGATTATGTTATATAATCTCTGCATGAAAATTATTATCACAACATTATTCGGATTAGAGAGTCCTACAAGGGACGATTTACTCGCAATCAACTACAAGAAGGAACAGATCACCGTTCATGACGGCGTCGTAATTCTCGATGTCGATGACAGTAACTGGGCTCTGGACATAGCACGCGTAAATATGTGGGTTCGAAGGGGAGAGAGAGTCTTCTTTGAAGTCGGTGAATTTGAGTGCACTGATTTCGACTGTTTCTTCGAGTCATGCCGCAAGCTGCCATGGGGCGATTTTATTCCGAAAGATTACGCTTTTGTCGTAAACGGATTTTCGCGCAAGTCCATACTTTTCGGAGTTCCTTCACTGCAGTCACTCTCCAAGAAAGCTATTGCAAGAAGCGTTCTTTCTTCGCGCGGTATGCCTGAAGGCACGACTCTCTATGAAGATTCCTCCAAAGGA
The DNA here is from genome assembly GCA_022484595.1 of Mageeibacillus sp. GTDB lineage: Bacteria > Bacillota > Clostridia > Saccharofermentanales > Saccharofermentanaceae > Saccharofermentans. The sequence goes on from JAKVLB010000001.1 coordinate 388,482, forward strand.
ACAGTAAAGATTCAATTCGGAATAGTAAGCGACGTGTGCCGCATGATGATTGATACCACAGGCGAGGGTCTGCACAAACGCGGCTACCGCCCGTTGACACATATGGCTCCGATAAGAGAAACGCTGGCATCCGGCATGGTTTCACTCGCGCACTATGAACCTTTTAAGTCTGAAGCGCTCTGCGACCCTTTCTGCGGTTCAGGCACAATAGTCATTGAAGCCGCCTTGATGGCGCTTGGCATAGCCCCGGGGAAACTTCGCGCCTTTTCATACGAAGAACTTCCTTATATCGGGACAGCAATGCAGCGCAAAGCGTTGGCTGAAGCACTGGCTAACGAAGACACCTCGCCCATGGACGATTGTTTCTTCTACGGCTCCGACATAGACCCGGACGCCATAAATAATGCGCGTATCAACGCCGAGGCTGCCGGAGTATCGGACTTCGTCAGATTCAAAGTTTCAGACGCTTATTACATGACACCGGAGTATCTCTTTGACTACACAGATTTCGACCGCCAGCTCATAATCACGAATCCTCCGTACGGCGGCAGACTTATGACACCAGAGGAAGCAGACGACCTCTATTGCCTGATAGCCGACAACTATCTGACACAAAACGGACTCTGCCGTAAAGGTGTCCGTCTCTCAGTTATTACTCCGGACAGTGCATTTGAAGATGCGACCGGAACGAGAGCGGACAAACGTGTCAAGCTTTACAACGGTAACATCATGTGTCACCTTTTTAATTTCTACAAACTGGACAGGAACGCATGATTGAAGCAGTACTTCCGTTTTTCTCACCAGAGAAGATAGCAGATTCTGGTCAGGCGTTCAGAATTCACATGCTTGATTCCACTCACGCAGAAACTGTCGCCTTCGGAAGATACCTACAGATAGCCGATATGGGCGACAGCCGCTATGCATTTTCATGCACTGCCGATGAGTTTGCCGGAATCTGGTCTGCTTATTTTGATTTGAACCGCGACTACGAGAAGGTCGTTTCATCAATCGACCGCAACGACAATTACCTGCTCAGTGCCGCGGAGTTCGGCATCGGGATAAGAATACTTCGTCAGGAAGTTTTTGAGACCGCAATAAGTTACATTATCTCTCAAAGACGCTCAATCCCGTCGATTACAACTGCTGTTGAGCGTATATGCAGTCTCTGCGGCGAAAAGATAGTGCCTTACGCCCCGGAGCCGGTCTTTACAGCACCATCGCAAAATGAATTCTACGCCTTCCCCACTCCCGTCAGACTTGCCGAATTAAGTATTGAAGACCTGACAGCTACAGGTGTCGGATATCGCGCACCATATATCGCCCGGGCCGCTTCGGATTTTTCTTCAGGAAAACTCATACCTGACGAACTGGCTGAATTGCCGGATTCAGACCTATACAGAATTCTGATGTCAATGTATGGTGTCGGCATGAAAGTCGCCAACTGTATCATGCTTTTCGCCTTCGCAAGAACCTCAAGATTTCCGGTTGACGTCTGGATTGCAAGGATAGTAGACACCTATTACGGAGGAAACTTCGATGCGTCAAGATATCCGGACAGTGCGGGAATAATGCAGCAATTTATGTTCTACTATGAGAGGAAAAGAATCAGCTGACTCATTGGCAATAAAAAAACCTGAGCTATCTCGATAACTCAGGTTCTTATCTGGTGCGGCCGACGGGACTTGAACCCGTATGGTCTCCCACACGCCCCTCAAACGTGCGCGTCTGCCATTTCCGCCACGGCCGCATATGCTTTTGCAAGCTCGATAATTATACTTATTAGGGATTATTGTGTCAAGCAAGATTTAACCAAAATGGAACAAAAATTTAAAAGCCCGGCAAACGCTTTGTTCACCGGGCTAATCAGATTACGTAACAAGCCGTATTTATCAGTTCTTGGTCGGAATATAAGGAATTATGGCATTAGCCAGAGTCGGTATCGGCATGGTCTGAATCCAGACACGGCCGGGGCCGGTGACCTTTGTATTGAAGAGTCCTTCGCCGACAAGGATAATATTCCGGGACTTTTTACTGGGATATACACAAGATATTGATATCTATACACTCACTACCACAATATATAGTGTGTTTCGATACATAAGAATACAAATCTGTACATAAAAAATAGTACACATTCCTGAACCGATTCCCTGCCAAAAGCACAAAACAGCCCACCTGGCACCCTTCCTGCAGACAAGAGTCTGTGTTAACAGGAAACGAGCCAAGTGGGCTGCTTCATTACTTATTCAGTTTTCTATGAGGATCTTTGTCTATCTAGCCGAGGAACTATTCATAATCTTCCTCTTGGCATAATGTCCGTCTGGTCATATTATAAATATGTCCATTTGGACATGCGAAATAAACCCCTATGGAGACTACTGCTATGATCGAATATATCCCTTTTGAATTCCCCGTCGACGAGAAGACCGGCTTCACGAAAGCACTGACTGACGCCGACATTCTCCGCCATCGCCGCGACTTGCTGCATCTCACGCAGCAGCAAGTCGCAGACCGCGCAAACATCAAGCTTCGCCAGTATCAGCGGTTTGAAATGGGCGAGCGCTCACTTTCCGGGGCCAGCATGCGCGTCGGGCTCTCCGTCTGCTGCGTATTGGAGCTGGATCCGTATGAGGCTGTCCCGGATGCCGTCAAGAAGGTCACTGAGGAGAAGTAGCATCGTTCTCCCCTGCTACGCCTTCATCATTGATAATCTCCGCATCGGCCAAGCTAAACTCTATCACATTGGCTTTGGCGAAATACCGGCCGAAGACGCGATAATTCTTCTCATATTCCCAGTTGCAGAGATCATAGATCATACGGACCATATGCTTGCTGTTGATCTCAAAGCTATCATCCGCTTTGAATTCCGGAACCTCAAAAGAATCCTTTTTCTTTTGCTTTCCGTTATAGCCAGGCGTTTCTTTTCTACATTGACAAGAAGTTTGATGTACTTGGGATTATTCAGCTTATCTATGATGGACCTGTAAATACGCAGGCGCAGATGGTACGCCTCAAATGACACACCCAGACGTGCCGCACTCTCATTTGTTTCTTCCATTTCTCCGGTCCCCTTCCGACACTGTGATGGCATACTCAGTACTATAATCTGCCACCATCAACCCGCAAAGTTTGGCCGGTAATAAAGCTTGCCTTATCACTTGCCAGAAATGCAACAGCATTAGCAATCTCTTCAGGTTTACCCCACCGGTGCATTACTACTCGGTCAAGTTCTGTATTTGTCAACTCTTCGCCCATGCCGGAAATCATATTGGTTTCTGTCGCTCCAGGAGCTACCGCATTAACACGAATGTTATACTGCCCCAGATCAATCGCCAGTTTCCGGGTAGCCGTGATTATTGCACCTTTACTTGCTGAGTATTCTAGCTGACCAGGATTGCCATCAATTCCTGCAACTGAAGCAAGATTCACAATCGATCCACTCTTTTGTCTGGCCATCAGGCGAACAACGAATTGAATGAGATTCATTGTTGCGAAGAAGTTTATATTAAACACCTTTTCCATTTCTTCTATTGGCGTCATTTGAAAAAGGTAGTTCGTTCCTACTACTCCTGCGTTATTGACAAGGATATCAATGGATCTCTTTTGTTTACGGATATCGTTGATAGCAGTTTTTACCGCATCATAGTCACTGATGTCAACCTGGATAATCTCTATAACGACACCGTACTGATTAGCCAGTTCATTACACTGATCTTTAAGTTCATCTGACGGATTACGACTAACCGCCCAAATATTGGCTCCTTCTTCTGCAAACATCTGGAGTATTGCATTCCCTATCCCCCGGTTACAACCGGTAATAATTGCATTCTTTTCTTTTAATATCATCTGAACTTATCCTCTCACCGCTTTAGATATGGTCTCAGCAATCTGAGAACCTGTTAAACCATATTTTTCAAGAAGACCCTGGTAAGAAGCCGCGGGTGAATATTCACATGGAACGCCAATGTTGATCTGGCGTGCATGAATATTTTTCTTCGCAAGGAACTGAGCAATTGCTCCGCCTAAGCCTCCGGTAACTCCATGCTCCTCAACTGTTACTACGAGAGGAGATTCCGCAGCTTTTTTAATTGCTTCTCCATCCAGAGGCCTGATGGTATGCATATCAACAACCGAAGCACTGATTCCCTGCTCATTGAGCTTTTTTGCCGCTTTCATGCTTTCTGTAACCATAGAGCCTGTGGCAATAATAGTCAGATCTAATCCTTCACGCAGTTCTATTGCTTTACCCACTTGATAATCAAAATCGTTCTTATATACAATCGGGCTGTTCATGGATCCTGTAAGTCGCAGATACACAGGGTCATCAATTTCCGCAGCTGCCATTACTGCTTTCACGGTTTCAATCCCGTCAGCAGGAGATAGGATCGTAATATTTGGTAGAGCCTGCATGATTGCAAGATCCGTAATGCATTCGTGAGTCGGACCAAGAACACCGACTGAGAAGCCGCTTGTAAGTCCTACTAACTTCACGTTCAGTTTCATATATGACAATGAATTTCTCGCCCTAAAAAAAGGCCTGCCAGTCAGCAGGTCTTCAGCATAATCAAATTACTCTTCAGTAATCCATGGTGTTCCGTCTTTCTTGTTGAACTTGCCACAGCAAACCATGATAAAATCCACAAGCCAGCCAATGCCGAAGCATCCGCATGTAAGTAGCCAAAGGATTCCTGTTCCGATTTTTCCCGTCATAAATCTGTGAACACCAAGCTCACCAAGGAAAAAAGTAATTAAAATAGCTCCAACCTTGCTCATAAACAACCTCTCTTTAAAAAAATAATAATACAGCCGTTAACAGTTACCGTTTACTAAATGTATTATAATAATTAATCTACCATATGTTATTTCCCTTTTCAACAAAAATAAACCACATATCAGAGAATTAATCAAATCAAATTCCGTTAATTGTATATGAGCCTCCCGATACTACCGGTGATAACCAAAATTGATAAGGAGAGGATTAGATCAGCCCACCTTCACAGTACCGGGAAGCGTCACATACGTCTATATGGCATATCAGGTCAGTTGTCTAATGCATAATATCCTTCCGGAAGTGTCTTGCCGGCTTCACTTGAAGGATCAACTCTGAAATTTAGCCTTGTAATGTTACCTTTGGGAAGGTCAGCAACCATGCGCCTGTACCCGTTAATGCTGATATATATCTTGTCATCTATGATATTGAACGAACCCTGATGATTGCTTCCGTTAATGTCATATGTAGCTCCGCCGGAGAAAGGACGGTTAAGAACAATACTATATCCAGAAGTATTAACCCACGTACCGTCAACTCTGTAATTACCGGAAGCAAAACTGTTATATCCGTAAAGTAAAAATATAAGTACGATCGCGCCGCCGATTATGCTGAATGTAATTTTCTTGAAATTCATATCTCGAACCCCCTTTTGTAAATATACAAATTTATAAAATAAGTATGTAAAACTTCCTAATCTATGAATACTAATCCACTTAAACCCCAATAAGCAATTGCATCGTCTATACAAATAGCAACATATGACTACGTAGCTTCTGAAATAGCCATTCTGATCAACCTCCTTCGCAAAAATCGTGTCTGTTCACATTTATTCACATTTAATTAACATGAATATAACATCTATTAAGCGCAATATCAACGCAAATTGCAACGATTTTTGTTAAATATATTGCATTAATTTACAACATTGTGCCTAATTTTCATGTGTTACTCATTCATATCGTTAATATTTTGTAATGATTTCCGCTATTGCGCAACTTGTCATTTTGGTTGCGCAAGTACGCCGCAGCTCAAAGTTCATTAACAATTGTGCCATATTTTTGCCACAGTTGTATTGATAATCGTGTTTTTGGCGTAAGAAATTGACAGATTTCTGATATTTGTTCCGTTAACGTATATACGTGCTTTCTATAATTCCGGTCAATTCAAAATTAAAATATCAAATGGTATATTGAATTTGAAACATATATTGCTTTATTTGCTCTTTAGCCGGCAAAGAGCAGCGACCATAAGAAAACAGTGGCTGTATATAGCCACTTAATCACTCACGAAATTGTCCGGTGTTCTGTCAGATCTACCTGTCAGTATTCAGCCTTTCGAAATATGTACTGGTATCAAACATGACATTGCTCATGCTGCAAGGTCTTGTGAAATTGTAATACGTCTCAACATCCGGCATATCCGCCAGATCATGCTGATAACTGCAGGACTTCTCTCTCTGCCTTCTCTTCTCTGAAATTCTGTCATGGATATTCACAACCAGGGAAGGAAGTACCTTCGTTGCAAAAACAAGTAATGTAAGGGACAGTAAAAAATAGGCCGTATACGGAAGATTGCCAACACTTCTCCAGATATTCATCAAAATGTAGCTTGCGAAAAACAGCACAAACCACGATGCCGATTTAATAACGTAGAACGCTCCTCTGTACATTAATTTGAAACTGTTGTACCCTTCACGCGCCTTTGTGATTTTTTCAGCGACCGGCGTGTACGGCAATTCTCCCGATACTTTACCTGTCTCCCCGTTTATAATGAATTTATAATCCTTGCCCCTGTATTCGATATTCAGAAACCACACCGGCAGCAGACAATAAGTAACCGACTCATTTGAATAGCGTGTTGCCACATTACCTGTCAGATCAAAAGAACCAAAGCCTTTAAACTCCGCGTTTGAAGCGACCTGATGGGCATATTTGTCAAAGCGGTTATATATCTTGTCAGTCATGTCAATTGGCTTCTCGTCATAGCGCTGGGCATAAAATCCCGAGAGATATGAACTGTTGAAAGGTACAAGCTTCGAGTAGTCAAACGGTTCAGCTGCAGCTATCAGACGATCGGCAATATGTTTACCGCCGTCAAACGGAACGTACTTAAGCCCGAAATTAACATCCGCGCTGACAAAAACTCCAATATCTTCCGGCAGGTTGTCTGTAGATATTGAAGTTGTAACCGCCCTTCTCGAGATACGTGACAGCAGAGCAACTTCAAGAAGCGTTTTCGCGGCACTCCTGGCTTTTCTCGCCTGTTCATTGTTTCTGCGGGTGATACGGTCATTGATATATGCTTTTCCGGAAATCCCGCTCGAGACATCCGCACTGATCAGCCATGTCGGAACATATACGCCTGACATCTTGGAAATTACCTTCCTCGACTTGAACTTCTTCGGAACGCCATCAACGCTGTTAACATAATTTATAAAGATATCCACGGCAGCATCATGATCTATGTCAAAAGGTATTATCTTGTCCGGACGATACTCCTTCGTCAGTCTTCTGGCAATCAGCGCCGGAGAACCGCAAAATGTACAGATGGAAGCCGAAACCGTCTTGTCAACGACTACGCGCGCGCCACAGGAATTGCAGACAATCTCCTGTTTATCTTCATCTTCCTCGGGAATATCTTCATCAGTACCATACTCCTGCTCTTCGTTCTCAATTCCAAGCGAGCCTCTCATATCCATTGTCTGCGGATCAAAAGATCGACCGCAGTTTCTGCAAAGAAGCACCTCAAGTCTCGGTTCAAAGAAAAGGTTCGCGCCGCATGAAGGGCACTTCTTCGCATTCGACGAGAAAACACTGACTTTCCCGGTACTGTCTTCGTTCAAATCAGGATTATCAGCCTCAAATACATTGTCAAAACCATCGTTACCTGAATCGCTTTTAAATAACGAAGACATGTCGCTACGCGGATCGTTCCAAACGCCCATACTTATCTCCCCCTATTTATCTATCCCACGGGTAAATATAGCATACCTGTTAATTTTCGTCAACAATATCAGACTATGTGTTCAAAAGATGATAATTCTGAATTAAAAGTCTGCGTGCAAGACATTTTCATACCTGCAGGCGGCAGATGGAAGATTGAGATATTTGAAAACCGAGCCGCAAATGACATATGAAAGATCCTGAAATGCAATACCCGTTACGATTATCATATTTCAGTACTCTTTTTTCTATTTCTTGTGTTCTTCTGAGAAAACTATCTCTTCCATAATATAAAAACGTCCTTTTATAGAGAAAAAAGCAGAGAAAAGAGTATAAAAAACGACAATCTTCTGTCGAGAATTGTCGTTTTTTTGGAAAATCAAAACGATAAAGATGCCGGAGATGATGCTCATTTTGCGGTGCTTATAGGCGCGGTAACCTCTATATGATTCCCCTCGCTATCTTCAAACTCACTAACCCAATTCTCTCCAATGGTTTTTAGTGGAAACACAATTTTAAGTTCAGCGAGTTTTTTGCGTAAAATTTCAACATTGTCGACTTCTATACTTGGTAGGCAGTTGCTCCCATAACTATGTTCTTCCTGCATTTTTTCAAACGCAAATAGCCCCAAGCGAAATCCGCCAATATCAAACACACTATAGATGTCATCTTTTACTGTTACTGATTTTTCAAATTATCAATAGTATTTCTTGTATTGATTTCTTTCAAGGTATATCAAGTTGTATTGATTTGATAGAAACATAGATAAGTCAAGGGCTTTCGCTGGTTTGGCTTTTGTCGAGTGGTGTATATAGGTGTATCGAGTTGTAACACCTATATAACCCATTTTATTTAGGTTGGTTGATTTACTGTTGATTTATTATAATGAGGAAAGCCGCACGGGTTGCCATCGTTCCCCGGTTCGGTGTGGGTGTGCTGACAGAATGACAGCACCAACACCACCCCCGGAGGGGGATATACAAAAGCCACCCACCCGGGGGAGGGAGTGGCTTAAATATCCCGAAAAAATAAAAAGGACTTTTTAAGAGTGTCTTATATAAATATATGTAGTAACTTTAGTAACCAAAAATCATTATAATCTATAATATACAATCTACTATCCTTTTACAGATACAAAATAATCCGATTAAGACAATCATACTGTTACAAGGGTGAAGTAACTATGGAGTAACCGTAGTGATTTTCCAGTAACGGACTAGGCGAAAACCCCCAAAAAGTTCTTATTGCTCTTCTTATATTTTATTTATTTTTTTTTTCATCTCGAAAAGTGCTAAATCTTATACCGATTGTATGATATGACTATCCGAATAATATGATTTTCACAATTAAAGATAAATTCTTATCCTCAAAAGACACTTTACAAAGTCACTTACGCTGACTATAATAAGCATATAAACTAAATATCAAAAGCATTTTAGCTTGGTGGTGACAGGTTGAACTAAGTGAAAGCGATAATGACAGGTCGCAATTCGTTCTCGTGTATAGTGTAAAATCCCTATGGGAATCTATACATAAGTTTTATCTGATTTACAGCCACACAAGTTTACTAATGACTATGTTGTTACGGAGCATATAGCACATTAGCTGATTGACCCTTTATAGGGTGTTTTCAGTTAATGTGCTTTTTTATTGTCAAAAAGGAGGTCGATGTAATGACAGAACAGGAAGCGTTGGAAAAAGCAAAAGAACAAATAAGAGCTAAAAATGCCGCTTATAAAAGAGAATGGAGAAAACGTAATCCGGGCAAAGAAAAAGCCGCACGAGAAAAAAGGTTGGCGAGAGAAATTATGAGACAGGAGGTTTTGAATCATGGTGAATAACACAATAGCTTATGAAGGAGCTGTTTATCGTTCTATAAAAGAAGCTGTAAAGATAACAGGCTTGTCAGAGTATTACTTCAAGCAAAACCTCAAGGCTGGAAAAATCCCTCATATCAGAAATGGCAATAAAATCTTCATTAATATACCTCGATTACTTGCAGAGTTGGAAAAAGTGACTGATACCAGCCTTGTAAACCTGTAAGGAGGTGACATGATGGAAGAAAAGGAACAAAGCGTTACTGTATGTGATGATTATGTCTACTATACTCCTAGCGGAAAATCAGCTCGAAGGGAATCGTTGAAGACCAAAGATGGTGAACCCTACGAGGAAACAACGATATTTGCTAATCATTTTGCCAAAGTGCTATGTGTGAAAATTATTGATGATGGTGTGGTAAAAAACCAAATTATACAAATATCAGTCTTCCGCAATGGTAAATGGAGCGAGGTTGTGGATTTATCACAAAAAGACGCATTGGGTAATAATCCAAACGCTTTTTTTGAACCCGGTTGTAGAGTTTATCCATGGGTGCGAGCTTCAAAAGCATTGCAGATTGATATGATTCAAGCACAATGTGAAGTGGCAGAGCGAGCTTATGTTAATCAACATACAGGGTACAAGACTATTAACGGAAACCGGGTGTTTCTGAATGCAATCAATAGTATCACCGAAGACGGAAAATCTCCACTCCATCAAGCTGTGTTACCGGGGCAAATGTCAAACTACGGATTTCTTCCCGATGAAGATAAAAGCTCGGAGCGATACAGAACTTTGCTATTCATGTTTTGTGATGATTTTCCAGCTCCCAATGAGCTTATGTTCGCTGGTGTGGCATTTGCTTTTTTGACATCATTGAATGGACTGTTGCGAGAAATTCTACTTGAACCAAGGTTTGTTTTATATTTCATTGGTTCAACAGGTTGCGGAAAAACATCTATGGCGAATTGGTTTCTGAATTTCTTCGGGATATTTTCGTACAATTCACCAGCACCTACTAATTTTAGCAGTACAAAAAATGCAAATGAAAGAATTTATGGTATTGCGGATTCTGTGCTGGTGTCATTGGACGATAAACACCCAACAGGAACAACTCAAGCAAAAGCAAATCAATCAGATGTAGAACAAGGGGCATTAAGAGGTTCGGGTGATAAGGCGGCAAGGGCGAGGTTAAATGCGGATTCCACTATGAAAGCGTCATATCAGATGAAATGTAATCTTATTATCACAGCAGAGGAAGCATATACAGAAGTTGGCGAAAGTGCTATTGCTCGTTCGATTTCAGTTGATTTGAAGCCCGGTGACATTAGGCTCGATGGTGAAAACAGCATGGTCGATATGTGGCACAATGCAAAACACTTGAATCAGTGCATGGGTGAGTTTATCCAGTATGTTCTATGTAATTGGGATAATTTGCAAGCGAGAGCAAGGCAGTTATTTGACACAATCAATCCAAAAGCTCGTACTGGTGGTCATAACAGACTGGCAGAAACTATTACATTTTTGCAAATGGGTATCACTTTTATGTGTGATTGGTTGATAAGTGCAGAAGTTATCAACAATGACAAGGCAGAGCTGATACAGAAACAGTCGTGGTTAATTTTCAAGAAAATGTCTGAAAATCAGAATCAGAAAATCACGTCAGAAAAGCCGGAGCAGATGTTTTTAACTGCCATTAAGGAAATGCTCGCTCAAAACACTATTAGGGTAATTAAGTTAGGACAGGAATCTGATTACACAAACCCTTCTAAGGTGGGATTCTATGACGGTAATTATTACTACTTCTACCCACAGGCGATTTTTATAAAAGTCAAAGAATTTTATGCTTTACAAGGGAGGTCATTCCCATTAGGACAGGCGGCATTATTCAGTCACTTAGCCAATGAAGAAATGATTGAAGTTGACCGGGTAAAGAACGGAAAAATTCAGTCTACCAAAGGTAAACGAATTAAGGGTGTGGCTGATGGCAAGACTGTTCGCTACTTATGGTTACGAGCAATCGCATTACAAGAAAATGAGGAGGAAAAAGAAAATGAATGATTTAGTTACAGTGAAATCAATGGCAGAGGTCTTATCTGCCGACAAGAAAAGGAGTAACTATAAAGGCAAGCTGTATAAGGAAATGTCAGATGAACACAAATGCGACCAAATCACACAGGACACCCAAAATAAATTGTCTGCTTTAAAACAAACCCTTGATGTTCCGAGGGTAGATTTATCAAACACAAAACAGGTTCAAGACAGAGCTTTCATGTACCTTGAAGCCTGTTCCTTATCAGCAAGTTTTCCATCTGTGATGGGCTTATCCGGGGCTATGGGGTGTTCCCGACAAAATCTCAATCGCTGGTTGTTATCACACCCTGACCACCCGACTACCAATTTTGTAAACATGGTGAAAGACACAATGGCAGACATTCTCACAAATGCGTCATTATTCAACACAGCCAATCCGGTGCAAACTATTTTTCAGCTTAAAAATCATTTTGAACATGTTGACCGTATAGAGCTTGCCCCGGTTGCACCGAATCAATCGGATAACGATTACAATGCAGACGAAATTCGCAAACGCTATATGCTGGAAAATAAAGACAAAGAAGGAAGGGAGTAATCATGGGTCAAATTAAATTTATGCAGTTTTACACACGACTGGTTGAACATTTTCTTCGTATGACAGTACGCAATTCATCTGTGACAGGTGAAGTACCGCAGTATTGGCACAGTTTTACTACACATTGGATTGAAAATTTATCTGATGAAGATAAAAAATTTATTTGTTTTGTATTTGATAAGCAATATGATGATAGCCGAGATGGAATCGGCTGTTATCCAAGTGAAGACGCGTACCCGGTCAAGCGAGAACGGTTATACAGGCTCGAGAGAGATTTTGCTATTGCTGGCGGTTTAATTGTGGAGGGTTCAACGAATGACGGAAGCACAGAGAGCTAAAAAGAATGAGTAGCAAAGGTAACATTACCGCCGCCACAGGGAGCAACGTGCTGAATACCAGCGGAAATATAATGAGGAACACCCGGAACAGGTACGAACTCCACGAAAAGCCTATGCTGACCGAAACCGGGAGAAACTTCAACGGTATTAGCATGAGTATATGAAAAATATCTAAAAAACAATAAGGAGGACTAAAATTATGACATCTAAAATCAAATTCACCTATGGGGGTAAGCAGTATATTCTCGAATTTACTCGAAATTCTGTCAAGGAACTGGAAAAACGAGGGTTTGTTGCGTCCGAGGTGCTGGAAAAGCCATTGACAGTATTACCCGATATGTTCGCTGGGGCTTTTATTGCAAATCACCGCTTCACTAAGAGAAAGGTTATTGATGAAATCTTTGCAAAGATTGATAACAAGGAAGAACTGGTAAACACGCTCGCAGAGATGTATAGCCTTGTTATTGACGAGTTTGTGGACGAACTCGAAAAACGAAACAAGGATTTGTCATGGGAACGCATTTAACTATATGCGATACCATTAAAGGGTGCATGATTGCACAAGATTAAGTTCTCGAGTAGTCATGCACTTTTTTATTTTGCAGAAAAGGAGGAAAAATAAATTATGGCTGATACAACAATAGAAAGTCTACAGCTTGAGATACAAGCCCCTTCCAACGAAGCCGCAAACAGTATTAATAAGCTCACATACACTTTAGGCAAGCTCAAAAGTGCCACAAAGGGATTAGGTCTGACAGGTGTATCGAATCAGATTAAGGGTCTCAACACCGCCTTACAAGGTGTGGACGCTTCTTCTGCTGATAAGCTGGACAAGATTTCAAACAGTCTGTCGAAACTGTCCGGGTTGGGAAATCTCAAGATTTCTTCCTCCATCGGAAATCAGTTAAAGAGTATAGGAAGTGCCGCAACCGCCCTCAATGGAGTGGATTTTTCCGGCATTGGTAAACTCTCCACAGCACTACAGCTGCTTGCTTCGTTAGGTAAGAGCAATCTTACTTCGTTCATTACGCAGTTGGGTAAATTGCCGCAGTTGGCACAGACCCTTCAAAATATGAACATGGCACAATTTACCGCACAAATTCAGCAGTTGGCTAATGCTCTCGCTCCGCTGGCAAATCAGTTGAATACGGTGTCTACCGCTTTCTCAAGACTTCCGGCAAATATGCGTAGTACGGTGAGTGCCACAAATTCTCTCACTACTGCCAATAACACAGCGGCTATGAGTTATGCAAACCTTTGGGCGAAGTGCAGAATGGCTATGAATGTAGTCAAGACTGGTGCAAGAACGATTGCTTCGTGGATAACCGAATCCAATAGTTATGTTGAAAACTTAAATTTATTCAATACAGCTATGGGAGAATATGCCGCAGAAGCACAGAAGTGCGCAGAGCAAGTCGGAGAAGTAATAGGTATTGACCCGGGCGAGTGGATGAGAAATCAAGGTGTCTTTATGACGATTACGAAGGGCTTTGGTGTAGCAAGTGACAGAGCTTACACTATGTCGCAGAATCTTACACAGCTCGGTTACGATTTGTCTTCTCTGTTCAATATATCCTATGCTGATTCCATGCAAAAATTGCAGTCGGGTATCTCCGGCGAGCTTGAGCCGCTTCGTAGATTGGGTTATGACTTATCACAGGCAAGATTGCAACAGGAAGCATACAACCTCGGTATTGATAAATCTATCACCAAAATGACACAGGCTGAAAAGTCCGAACTTCGTTACTATGCCATTATGACACAGGTTACAGCCGCACAAGGTGATATGGCTCGTACTCTTAATGCTCCGGCTAACCAGCTTCGTGTGTTACAGGCACAGGTTACACAGTGTGCAAGAGCTTTGGGTAATATCTTCATTCCGGCTCTTAATGCTGTACTTCCTTACGCTATTGCTGTTGCTAAAATCATCAAAGAATTAGCACAGGCAGTGGCAAGTTTCTTCGGATTTGAATTGCCGGAGGTGGATTATTCTTCACTTTCCTCTGGCTCAAGTGCATTGGGTGATATGGCTGATTCCGCTGGTGATACTGCTGGTGGATTGGGTGACGCAACAAAGGCGGCAAAGAAGCTGAAAAATGCTTTACTCGGCATTGACGAGTTAAATGTAATTTCTCCTAACGATGATTCATCGAGCGGAAGTGGCTCGAGCGGAAGTGGCTCGGGCATAGCAACAGGGAGCGATTTAGGATTTGAACTCCCGGAGTATGATTTCTTAGACAATGCTATCAATCAGAAGGTTGAGGATTTAGTTAAGAAATTCAAAGAATGGGCTGGTCTCACTGATGATATTGACACTTGGGCTGAATTTTTCCATACGAAATTAGGTCGAATCCTTATTCTCGTTGGGGAAATTGCGGCTGGATTCCTTGCATGGAAATTCGCAAAGTCTTTCCTAAATGGTCTCGCATGGTTGCAAAATCTCAAGAAATTGGGATTGACTACACCACTCACGCTTGCCGCCGGAATAGTTCTCACTGCTACAAGTCTAGTAATTGAATGGACTGGTATCAAAAGCATAATTCAAGATGGGATAGATTCTCTTAATTTCGGGCAAGTCTTAGGGGGGAGCTTTAGCTGGTACAGGTTCGTTCGCATTACTCGGCACAGGTATAGCCAACTTTATAACAAAGGCATTTGCTGGTACTGCTGTTGCGGAAGCTATAACCGCCGCTGGTGGTGGAGTTGCTGGTGCTTTCATAGGTGCGGCTATCGGTGGAATAGTCACAGGATTACCGATGTTTGTCGTAGGTATTTGGTCTGCTCTAAAAGAAGGTTTGAATAAGTTAAATGGCATATTGATAACTGCTGGTGCAACGCTTGTCGGTGCTGGCACAGGTGCTATGATAGGTGCGGCTGTCGGTTCTATAGGAGGACCATTAGGCACGGCTATTGGTGCTTTGGTTGGATTGGTCGTAGGTCTACTCACCGATTTAGGAATCTATATATATCAAAATTGGGATTCAGTTTCAGCGTGGTTTAATGGAGTATGGGGAAGCATTTCAAATTTCTTTACCTCTACTATACCCGGCTGGTGGAACAGCACTGTTGTTCCATTCTTTACAGGCATACCAGATTGGTTCAAAAGTATTTTTGAATCAGTTCACACATGGTTTGTTGAAAAATGGACTGCTATCACCACATTTATGAGCGGTATTCCGGCAAAAATCGGTGAAGTTATCGAATCCATTAAGCAATGGTTTTTGTCCTTACCCGGGAAGATAGGCTATGCTCTCGGATTTGCTTTTGGAAAAATAGTTAAATGGGTAATCGATAGTTACAATTACCTCATGGTTAAAATCCCCGAAACAGTGGAAGCAGTTAAAAAATGGTTTTCGGAACTTCCGGGTAAAATCTATATTGCCATTTCGGGAGCAATATCGAAGGTAGTCAAATGGGGAAGCGAAATGCTTTCTAAGTTCAAAGAAAAAGTGTCTGCCATAGTTACAAATGTAACGAAATGGTTCAAAGAACTGCCCAGCAAGATTTACACCGCCATTTCCGAGACTGTCAAAAAGATTACCGCATGGTGTTCCGATATGATTACAAAAATCAAACAGGAACTACCGAAAGTCATTGATAAGATTGTTGAGTTCTTCAAAGGGATTCCCGATAAGTTAAAACAGCTCGGTGTTGACATTTGGAACGGATTCATAGCTGGACTAAAGGGAGCTTGGGAAACACTAACGAAAGCAATATCTGATTTTGTAGGTGGCTTTGTACAAGGATTTAAAGACGCTCTCGGTATTCATTCTCCTTCCACGGTATTCAAAGAACAAGGTGGATATATCGTAGAAGGGCTGATTGCTGGTATCAACGGTAAAATGTCCGATAGTATTGCGAAGGTCAAGGAATGGGCTGGTAGCGTTGTTGAATGGTTCACTGCTGGTAAAGACAGTAAGGGTATTGTCGAGAATTTCAAAGAAACCGCTGGAAATATCGTAAGCGGCTTCAAGGATAAAATAGGTGGCACTTATAGCACAGTGAAAAGTAATATTTCAACATGGGCTAATAATGTTAAAGACTGGTTTACAAGTTCTTCCTTCGGTGGAGTGAACAGTACCTCTTTCAGTACCTTCGCAAACAATACCATTGAGGGCTTTAAGTCCAAGATTGGTAGTGCCTACACGAACACCAAGACGAACATTACGACATGGGCGAGCAACGTAAAGAAGTGGTTCTCTGACAACGGTTATGGTGGTATCAACAACACGAACTGGCAGACTTTCGCCAACAACGTAGTCGAAGGTTTCAAATCCAAAATCGGAAGTGCTTATACGAATACGAAGTCTAACATCACAACGTGGGCTTCCAATGTAAAAAGCTGGTTCAGCGGTATTGCTTCAAACAGTGCTTTCTCCGGGTTTGCAAGTAATGTGATTGATGGTTTTAAGAGTAAAATCGGGAGTGCTTACATAAATGCAAAAAGCAATATGACTACCTTTGCAAATAGTGTAAAAGACTGGTTTGAAAAACCCGATGGGAATAACACCCTTGTGTCAAAATTTGTTGATATAGGTAAAAACATTATTCAAGGTTTCATAGACGGTGTAAACAGTTTGTGGGATACCGCTATGAGAAAGATTAAAGATTTTGGTAAAAGCATTATTTCAAAAGGCGAGGAAGGAACAGAGGAACATTCTCCATCTAAGGCTTTTAAGCGGATAGGTTCTTTTGTTATCGAAGGTTTCAACATCGGTCTCAAAGATACGATGGGTTCGAGTTTTTCTCTTATGGACACATGGACGAATGGTATCACAGCGTATTCTCCTACAGTTGGTTTGGCAGTAGATACCTCGGCAATAGAATCCTTCAATCCTACGAAATTTGCGGATAGCATTTCAGCGAGTGTATCAACCAACAACAAAATGGTGGTTGAGGACGATATTGAAATCGCCATGGACAACGCATTGGAGAGATATTATCAGCGGCATTTGTCAAAAATGGCAGAGGATATTCGCAGACAGGCAGACAAAAAAGAACAGACCATAGTACAGGTAGGCAACCGAACCGTAACAGACGCTGTTGTAAGACAGCAATCTGCGAATGGCTACAAGTTCATTACAACCTAATAAGGAGGTATCACATAATGTTCTCTATGAATTATCCCAAAAGAAAGTCGGGTTTCGGGAGGGGCAACTCTCCCCCAGCCCTACAAGTAACAACGAAACTGAAACTATAATGAAACATGAAAAATTAGGAGGTATCTTACCATGAGTACAGATATGAAAAAATACAAATCATTCGAGCAGTTAGCAAGTGATATTAAGAACTTAAACGAGCAGTGGAAAAATGTCAAAATTGACGCAAATAAGGAACTCACTTTTGCCGGGATTCAGAAGAAAATTCAGAACATTCACACTTTCATCGCCAACGAAAGAAAGACGTTAAACTCTGACATTGATAATCTCAAAGAGCTTTGGAGTGCAAAGGTTGTAGAGGAACACAAACAGGAGCTTACACAGCAGTTTGAAGAAATGGTACAGACCTTGATTCAGTCTGAAAGAAAAGAAATCGCAACTCTCATTAGTTCTAAAATGAACAAAATCGAAGAAATGATTTCCACAGCACCAACCGAAGACCAGCTTCGACTTTTACAGGCATTACAGATGAGAGGTGACCTTGACTTGGTGGAAGTAACACACATTCTTCCAATGTTCTTTGGCAATTATCAAGCAATGAAAGTGTTACAGTCAGTGAGCGAAAGAAACGGATTTCAGCTTCACACACCTGTACAGCTTGATTGTCGAGAAATGTACGAGACTTTGAACGAAGCAAACGACTTCCTCATGGGAGCTTGCAACGAAGTGTCTAAAAAAATCAATAATATGACTATTGAATATCATGCTTTTTATACTGTAAACAGTAAAGAATCTGACAAGCAGTATGACCCTAAGTATCAGCAGTATATTGATTTGTTCGATACAACACCACAGTTACAGGATTGTAAAACAGAGAAAACCGCCTTATCGCCAACAGAAAAGGCTAGAGTGGATTGGTATTTCAGAGAAGTAGCCGCTCTTGACCCAACAACACCGGGAGACGATACAACTATCTTGAATAAAGTAAGTGAGGTTATTAAAAACAATCCAGATATTGCAGAGCTGTTACCTTACACTGAATACGAGGATTATGTTTCAGCACTCGAACTAATCAAGGCAGAACAGGAAGAATAAATGTATAAGAAAAGCCCTACTCCTTAATGGGGTGGGGCTTTTTGTAACCTATTTTATAGCTTTGAGTAAGTAATATAACACAACGAAGGGAAAGAAAATTATGCACATAATTACCCACCCTATACCATAATAACCCTTCTTCACACGAAAACCTCCTATGATATGGTGTGGCTTATTTCCTACCATTTAAAGCAACGACTACGCTATCGAAACCAGTTTCGGAATAACATTCGCTCTCCCCGGTAATTGACTGTCCAGCGGCAAGCTGGTTATCGCTGTCCATGAGTGAGATTTCGCTGAAACCGACCATTTTACCGTCTTTCAGATATACAACATCAAACCAAACGAAATTTGCGGTATCTGTACCGCTATTTGTGGCTGTTGCTACGACTTTCGTATCAGTGGTGTTATATTCGATAGCAACATCGTTGTAAATCGAGTTATCGCCTGTTTCTTCGACTGTGAGTGCATAATCAAACTTCTCGATAGTGTCATACTCGTCAAAGGTTGTCCATATACAGGAGGTTTGACCGGGAGCAATAGCTCCTACACCTTCCTCATATGCTCCCACATTGGTGTTCGCTTCGTCTTTGGCAACGATGTTGGCTTCGACATTTACGACTTTATCAGAATCATTGGTTATGAACATTACATAGTAGCGGAATGAATCATCAATCACACAGGTATAATCATCGACTTTCATTTGTTCTGCCAATGCCGGTGCTTCTGTCTCGGAGCTTGTGTCAGCTTCGGCTACAACTTCGGGCTTGGGTACATTGGAACTTCCGCTTGTGGTGCTGGTGAAGCTTCCGCAAGCTGTTAGAGCAAGGGAAAGAACTACTCCAACGAAAAGAACTTCAAACTTCCTCATACTTTCACCTCCTGTTGTGATTTCTTCTCCCATACGACTTTATAGCCGATTATGTCAGCAATTTCTTTAACCTCACTGTATTTTATTGTACCACGAGTGAGTTTGTTTGAAAAGCCATGTTAAAGACGGTCACAAGCTCCCGAATTGATAGCAAGGCACTAAAACAGGAGCACCCCGACATAGTAGCCGCATACACCACAGAAACCAGCTACAAGCGTTTCACAGTCGCATAGAAGGAGGTTGAAACAATGAAAGAAAATAATAAGGATTTGAAAATTATAGCTTTGCAATTAAAAAGCTTGTTGGGTACTATGGCAAACACTGACCCGGACGAAACACAATCTATAGATTTGAAATATACCGCACAATTAGCGGAATCACTCGCAGACACTTTATATTGTGCCATCGTAGAATGAGAGGTGCAAAAGTATGTTTATAGCGTTATGTATTATCATTTTACCGCTGGTTATTCTGTCGGAGCTGTTGAAACAGAATAAATAATAAATATGAATAATAAGCCGCTCGGAGTGTTCCGGGCGGTTTGCTTGCGTTCATGCCCCTGTTTACACCTTAAAAAGAGTTTTTTAACAAGAAAATCACCTATAAACCGGGGGCAACTCGGTGCTCTCGTAAAATCCCCATGAAAAACAGCCCGAAACAAGCCCCAACACCAGCAACAGCCCATAAGCAAACCACAAAGCCCCAATAGAGCCGCCAACAGCCATAGCATGAATAACACTCACCAACGCATAAAAACCTCACACCGGGCGAAATATAGAGTTTGAAAGTGTTTGTTACTTCCTTTTTATCTGCTGTTACTTCGATGTTACTTCACCCAAAAACAGATACTTTGTTATATTTCAATCGTTATAGTGTCATATAGTCACCCTTTTAATGCAAAAAATTATCTTATTTTTTCGTGTTACTGCGGTTACTTTATTTTTAGACATAGTACACATACTTTTTACAAAATACATTCTTGCGGTTGCTGTTGCTTTCTTTCCCTCTGTTGCTTTTCTGTTGATTTTCTCGCTATTCCAGCACCTACCCACACCACACAAAACACCTATAAAGCCCATATTCACAGGCTTTTATATAAATCACTGTTTATTTTTTCAAAAAAGTTTTCATAAAAAGCAATTGCTCTTTCCATGCTTTTCACGCATAAATATAATGATTTGATATTACAATCCATAGCGCTACCCCCTGGATGATATAAATAATCTTACGCTCTTTGTATCACAGATTTGGACAAAGCAAAAGGCCTGTTCTTTTTGAAGAACAGGCCTTTTTTGGTGCGGGCATGGGGACTCGAACCCCAACACATTGCTGCATAAGAACCTAAATCTTACATGTCTACCAATTCCATCATGCCCGCGTATATGAGCAGTCGTCTGGTATATCAGACGTGCTCAGTTATTATACATCAAAATTAATCTGACAGAAACTCATTCCTCATCCAGCTTCAGCACACTCATAAAGGCTTCCTGCGGAACCTCGACGGAACCTACCTGGCGCATACGCTTCTTGCCTTCCTTCTGCTTTTCGAGAAGTTTCTTCTTACGGGAAATATCTCCCCCGTAGCATTTTGCGATAACATCCTTTCTGAAAGCCCTGATTGTCTCACGTGCGATAACTTTTCCGCCTATCGCCGCCTGAACCGGAATCTCAAACTGCTGCCTCGGAATATTGTCCTTGAGTTTCTCACACATCTTACGGCCCCGGGCGTAAGCTTTGTCAGTGTGGACAATAAACGACAATGCGTCAACTGCTTCGCCGTTCAGAAGAATATCAAGCTTGACGAGCTTTGAGCGGACATAGCCGGTTTCTTCATAGTCAAGTGAGGCATACCCTCTCGTTCGTGATTTGAGGGCGTCGAAAAAGTCGTAAATAATCTCATTCAACGGCATCATGTAGTGAAGCATAACCCTCTTCTCGTCAAGATATTTTAAATCTACATATTCACCTCGTCTGTCCTGACACAGTTCCATGATATTTCCGACAAACTCTTTCGGAAGCATAATAGTAGCTTTCACAATCGGTTCTTCCATAAAATCAATTGCATCAGGCGAAGGCATATTTGTAGGATTGGAACAGTCGATTACGTCGCCGTTTATCATATGGATCTTGTAAATAACAGACGGAGCGGTGCTTATAAGGTCAAGATTGAACTCGCGCTCCAGACGCTCCTGAATCACTTCATAGTGCAACAGCCCCAGGAACCCGCATCTGAAACCGAATCCCAAAGCTGCTGATGTCTCAGGCTCAAAAGAAAGTGCCGCGTCGTTAAGTCTGAGTTTCTCGAGAGCATCCTTGAGATCGCCGTATCTCGCACCATCGACAGGATAAAGACCGCAGAAAACCATCTGCTGTATTCCTTTGTAGCCTAGGAGCGGTTCTGCTGCAGAGTTCTCGGCAGTTGTGATTGTGTCGCCAGGTGCAGTGTCACCGACGTTCTTAATTGACGCACAGATATACCCGACTTCTCCGGCTTCAAGGGATTCAGTCGGTACCAGTTGTCCGGGGTGAAAATATCCTAACTCCGTTACCGTAAACTCATTCCCCGAATGCATCGTAATAATGCGGTCGCCGTTCCGAAGTTTGCCCTCGCGAACTCTTACCGATGCTATAACACCCCGGTAGGAATCGTATTTAGAGTCGAAAACGAGTGCTCTCAGAGGTTTGTTTATGTCACCGTCAGGTGCCGGAAGATATTCGATAACCTTATCCAGTACCTCATCAATATTGATATCATTCTTTGCAGAAATGAGCGGAGCATAAGAAGCATCAATTCCTATATCATTCTCAATCTCTTCGCGCACTTCTTCTGGACGTGCAGACGGAAGATCAATCTTGTTTATTACAGGAAGCACCTCAAGATTTGCATCAACCGCGAGATAAACGTTTGCAAGAGTCTGAGCCTCAACACCCTGCGAAGCATCGACTACCAGAATAGCACCATCACATGCGGCAAGGCTTCTTGCCACTTCATAGTTGAAATCGACATGACCTGGAGTGTCAATAAGATTAAGCATATAGACATTGCCGTCCTTCGCCTTGTATGGAAGTCTGGTTGCCTGTGATTTTATGGTGATTCCGCGCTCGCGCTCAATATCCATATTGTCAAGAATCTGTTCCTGCATTTCACGTTTCTCCAGAACACCGGTGTGCTCAATCAGCCTGTCGGCAAGAGTCGATTTTCCGTGATCTATATGGGCGATAATGCAGAAGTTTCTGATATATTTTTGATTGTCGATATTCATTTTTTACCTTTACTTTATAATGTCCTGATTTCGCTGAAAGGATACACTCTTATAAATGCCACCGCAACAATTCTGTCCTCTGTAAACGGTCCCAGATTGCGTGAGTCATTGCTGATAGGACGGTTATCGCCGAGACAGTAGTATTCATTCTCTCCCAGAGTAACCTCATCGTAGCCTTTGGCAAGACCGTAATCCATCATGTTTGTTGTGACTCCGGGTTCAAGATAGCTTTCCTTCAGAACATAGAAATCAGCGGCATTGGCAGGCTTTATATAGACCTTGCCGTCAGCAATCTTGATTGTCTCACCGGGCAGTCCGACAATTCTCTTGATTAAATACTCGCTTCTTGAATATCCTTCCATGTCATGACCGTCCAGAACGACTATGTCGCCACGGTTATAGCTGTGAAAATATGTCGATATTTTCTGTGTAAATACAACATCACCGGAATTAAGCGTATCCATCATTGAATCACCGTAGACATTATCACGCTGAACGACAAAAACAACTATGAGTACACCGGCTATTACTCCGATACATATTGTTCTGAACCAGTCAAGAATCTCTTCAGCTACAGTTCGCTTATTGACGTTTCTTGTCATGTGTTCCGTCTGTTCATGGCTTATCCGGCTGCTTTCTGACATAAAATCTTCCGAAAAAGGCGAATTCAAATCATCAATCGGCAAATCATTTCTCATATCGTTAAGATCATTGCTATCACTCATTGCTCATATCTCCGTAAGTCATTATTCAGATATTTTCTGCGCAGAAATCAACCAGATTCTCAATCTTTACGGCAGTCTCGGTTCCGTCTTCCATACTTTTGATTTTTACCTCTCCCGTGGCAAGTTCGTCATCACCGATGACAGCAAGATAAGGTATGTTCTGTTTGCCGGCATATTTAAGCTGCGCCCTGAAGCTCCTGTCCGCGAGATCCTGCTCGCAGCCGACGCCTCTTAGTCTAAGCTCATAGCAAAGTCTGCCGACACGCGTCTTTGCCTCGGGAGACTGGGCGCAAAGGTATATTCTCACGTACCGCGGTTTGTCAGGCAGAACATTCTGAGCTTCAGCTTCAAGCAAAAATCTCTCGGCACCCATCGCAAAACCGATTCCCGGTGTCTGCGGTCCTTCCATGCTTCCGACAAGTCCGTCATATCTTCCGCCGCCGCAAATGGTTCCCTGTGTTCCGACATTCTCTGAAACAAACTCGAAAACCGTTCTTGTGTAATAATCCAGACCTCTTACTATGTTAGGATCAATACTGTATTCAATTCCAAGCGATTCAAGCTGCGACTTCAGGCCCTCAAAATGTGCCCTGCAATCGTCACAAAGATAATCTATCAGACGCGGCGCGTTCCTTACAAGCTCCTTTTCGCCGTCGATTTTGCAGTCAATCATACGCAAAGGGTTCTTCTCGAACCTCTCCTGACAGTCCTCGCAAAGCTCGCTGATATGCGGTCTGAAATAATCCTTAAGGATCTTGTTGTACTCGGCGCGGCAGACCGGGCAGCCGATGGAATTAATGCAAAGCTTAATATTCTTAAGTCCCATTCTCTTGAAATACACATCTACTATGGAAATAATCTCAGCGTCAATGCCCGGGCCTTCGGCGCCGAAAGCCTCAAGACCGAACTGATGGAACTCTCTGTATCTGCCTTTTTGCATCTTCTCATATCGAAAAGCAGTAATATTATAAAACAACCTTACCGGTGTCGCGAGACTTGTCATACCGTTCTCAATGAAAGATCTTACAACGCCGGCTGTACCCTCAGGCCTTAAAGTAACGCTTCTCCCACCCTTGTCTTCAAAAGTGTACATCTCCTTTGTAACAACATCAGATGTATCACCTACGCTTCTCTGGAACAAATCAGTCTGCTCAAATGTAGGAATTCTAATCTCTTCGTAACCGTAAGAATGGCAAACCTGCGCGAACATCTGCTCCGCCTTGTGCCAACGATAAATCTCCTGTGGGAGAATATCCCTCGTTCCCTTCTGCGCACTGTACTTCATGACATATCTCCTTTATAAATAAGAACACGCGTAATTATAAAGCAGAAAGAAGTTTTAAACAACCGTATGAAGAACCTTACATTGCCCTCCCAGAGTTGGTTTACATCTCAGAAATCTTCTTCATACGGGCCTTAAGAGCCTGAAGTTCAGACAGAGACTCTCCGGCAGGTTTACTCTCGCTCTCTTTGAGCTCAGATACCATTCCCTTCGGACCAGGTGCCGGTTCTTCAATAACCGAAGTAACCGCAGGCTCAGCTCCAATTATCTTCTTAGGTGCTATGTCCCGTATACTCTTTGCCGGTGATACGAGTGACTGAACCGGCGCAGACGGCTGCTCAGGCTTAACATCATTGACAGCCTTCGCTTCCGGTGCAGGATTGAACTCGCCGGCGTAGAATTTACGCGCACTGTCAACGGCATCAATAATAGTCTTATCAAATGTCAGTTCGCAGGCAATTGATGCCAGAAGTGACCTGTCCTTCGGTGGTCTCCCAGATACATCAATCGCAGGAAGCCATCTGGAATTTCCGCCAAAATAGAGCAGATCACGTCCGCTGCTCTTCTCAGAACCATTGATGTACACAATACAGCTGTATTGTGCGAAAATTGCTTCAGCCGCCTTCTCCAAATCTGCCGAATTTGAACAAGTAATCTGAGAAAGAAGTTCCGCTTCAAAAGTATTAATTGAGATAAACTGAACCTGCGGCATAAGACAGCTGATTACAGCCTCATAAGTATCAGCCGACACAAGAACTTCACCACTCCTGGAAATTAACGAAATCTCCGCAATTACCGCATTATGTTCGTTTGTAGCAAGCTTATCCGCAACAAGCTTAACAGCCGCTGCATCCCTTATTATGCTGATTGCAATACAGGAAGGTGTACATTCCTCAAAGCAGTAATCGAGTATTCCGCCGATATCCGTCTTCTGTGAACCGTCACCGTTGATAATCTCAGGAACTGCCAAAACAGGATCCAAACCATAAGCCTTGAAAGTCGCTACCTTACGGGACACATCATAACGTGTGTTCTCAATAGAGTCTGAGATGGCCAAAATCTGCGACATTGTTAAACCTGCATTCCAATAAATATCCATATATACAATAACATATAATTATAGTTGCACAATAAAAAAATAAATACTACGCAACAATCAAACAGATTTAAGTCATTAATTTTGTCGATTTTACAAATTGTTATTTGCGACGGCACACATATGCTCGCCACTCGTTCTTTTCGCGTGCTTCCACAATCTCAAGCCCGGCTTCGGCAAGTGCTTTCTCCACGCGGTCTTTCTTTGTGTTAATTATTCCTGAACATACAAACAATCCGTCTTTTGCCAGCTTTGCCGGCACATCGGCAGCAATATCACAGATGATATCGGCTATAATGTTCGCAACAATTATGTCGTAATCATCGCTGCGCGCATCCTTAAGTTCTCCGGTATAGCACTCGATGTCAGGACAGCCGTTAATCCTGCAGTTATCACAGGCAACATCTACAGCAAGCTTGTCAATATCGATAGCCTCAACCTTGCCTGCTCCGAGAAGTCTTGCAATTATCGCTAGAATCCCTGAACCGGTTCCCAGATCCAGAAGCTTGACATCTGTATGAACAAGCCCGTCAAGAATCTCAGCGCACATAGAGGTAGTCTCATGGGTTCCTGTGCCAAAGGCCGAGCCCGGATCGAGAATTATCTTGATATCCGATTCAATGCTGTCAGGGTCAAGCCACGACGGGCAGACCGCTACACGATCCGAAATCTTGAATGCCTTGTAATATTTCTTCCAGTTATTGGCCCAGTCCTCGTCTTTAACATAACTGTATCCCTCAAGGCCGGTACCGACAGGTAAGAATTCACCGATTGATGTTATCCGGTCCTTGATGTATGCCACGGCAGCATCCGTCTGCATTGTTTTATTTCTGATATTGCCATAAATCATTCCGACGCCGTTCGGGTCAATAATCTCGTCGCTTTTTGGCCCGAAACGGATGTTGCCGTCGTCAAATTCCGCAAAATACGCCTTTATTACTACATCCGTTCCGTAAGACTCAATGGTACCGTCATCACAATAGCTCAAAGGGTCCGCCTCTATGGTCCGCCTGAACTCGAATGGATCTGTTACCTCAATTCCGTCGGCACCTACCTGAGCGAGCATCTCGCAGATCGCGTCTGACGCGTCCTCTGTTGTTCTTACCTTCATACAAACCCACTGCATCAATTATTACCTCACTTATTGATTGTCCGGCACCGCGAAAACATTTATCCGGCAATTGCGCACTGCGAATAGTTTGCCGATATGCCGTAGTACACGTCCGAAGGCGCGCCCGAGCCCTTAGGCACAAGAACTACCTGTATTGCCTCGAGTCTCTTTGACAGTCCGGACGTTCCGCTCATCTGTCCGTTGCACGCCCAGCCGAGCCAGCCGTAATCCTGACAGTGTACACGATAGTATACATCATAATGCTGCGCAATCTCTCCAGTCAGCTCTATCTCTATGCCTTCAAGTCTCTTGCTCTCGCCATAGGTCCCGCTCATCTCTTCGTTTGACACATAGTTCTGCCAGCCATAATCCTGAACATGTGTACGATACTCTATTCCGCCCGAATACTGTGTTCCGGTGAGATGTATCTCTATGCCTTCAAGTCTCTTGCCTTCTCCGACTGTTCCGGATTCTGCTCCGTTTGCTGCCCAGTCTGTCTCCCAGCCGTAGTCCTGACGGTGAACACGGTATTCTACTCCGATTGACTCCGTCACGTCAAATGGCACGAGCATTACATTGATTTCCTCTACTCGTCTGCTCTCTCCTGTAGTTCCGGCCAGTGCTCCGTCTCTCACCCAGCCCTGGTTATCTCCATAGTCCTGAATGTGAGCGCAGTACTGCACACTGTAATGCTGTGCAAGCTCTCCAGTAAGGCGGATCTCTATTCCTTCAAGTCTTAAGCCCTGTCCTGTTGTTCCTGCCACCTGACCGGCATCGACCCAGTCCATCCATCCTATGTTCTGAACATGTACGCGATACTGCATACTGCCTGAATATCCTGTGTTGTTCACAAAATTGATGCAGATCCGCTCCATGCGTTTGCTCTCGCCTCTGGAACCGAGTTTGAGCACTCCCGTTGTGCTGTTAAAAGTACCTTCTCTGTCTCCGTAATCCTGTACATGCGCTGTTCCTGTAAGCGTATATGTTCCGGTATAGTCACCGGGCAGTCCGTTCGTTCTTGTTCCCGGATACACTCTCGTCGAAGGCGTCGGCGCTGCCGTAGGAACCGCTGTAGGTGCCGCTGTTACTGAAGGTGTTACCTTAGTTGTTGGTGTTGATATTACCCCTGATGTCGGCGTCGCTGTAGGACGCGGTGTCGGCGTCGCTGTCGGACGCGGTGTCGGCGTTGCCGTCGGACGCGGTGTCGGCGTTGCCGTCGGACGCGGTGTCGGCGTTGCCGTCGGACGCGGTGTCGGCGTTGCCGTCGGACGCGGTGTCGGCGTTGCCGTCGGACGCGGTGTCGGCGTTGCCGTCGGACGCGGTGTCGGCGTCGCCGTCGGAATCGGTGTCGGAGTCGCCGTAGGACGCGGTGTCGGCGTCGCCGTCGGAATCGGTGTCGGAGTTGCCGTCGGACGCGGTGTCGGCGTTGCCGTCGGACGCGGTGTAGGCGTCGCCGTCGGAATCGGTGTCGGCGTTGCCGTCGGACGCGGTGTAGGCGTTGCCGTCGGACGCGGTGTAGGCGTCGCCGTCGGAATCGGTGTCGGAGTTGCCGTCGGACGCGGTGTCGGCGTTGCCGTCGGAATCGGTGTCGGAGTCGCCGTAGGACGCGGTGTCGGCGTCGCCGTCGCTGTAGGCGAACCTGAATTTACTATGTTCACATAGTATGCAGCCGGCTGATTGTCAGCACAATTCGGATCATTGCTGCAGACCTTGTAATAAACACAATATCTACCAGTATTGGTCGCCGTAGGTATATCGGTAGTATAACTTGAGTAATCCTGTGAAAGAGAATACTTTACATATACGTCGTCTCTTGAGACCGTAACGGATCCGAGCTGCTGCGGCTGGCCTGTATATGCCAGATCGGAGTTGTTGACTGACTGCACTATGTTCTTTGGCAGAGATATACGATTGATGTAAAAGCTTATCTCTTTTGTTCCGCCATATTCTGATTCTTCTGTAGGTGTAATTATCGCCGTTGCAGTACCTGCATTGATATTGTTCTTACAGGTTACGGTGTACTCCGTTGAAGGAATCAAAACATTATGAAAAGAGACACGCAGCGAAGGCGTCTTAGGTGTTCCGTCATAAGTATACGATCCATCTACCATTACAGTTGCGACAGAGATGCTCGGTTTTCTGACAGTTATCTATTTTGAGTAATGTCCCAGTTCACCATTATATGTGATCGTATACGTTCCGGCCTTCTTTGGCGTCATATTACCAAGATAATCAATTGGCAGCGCTGACGTGTCAGATGAAGACCAGCAGTTTGTATTCTCGATAACAGGATGATTGTATCTGCTACCGTAAGGTTTTGCGTCAACCTCATTTACCAACATTAAGCTTGCATGTGGGTATGTTCTGCCGACAATCATTTCGGAATATGAATACAGTTCAAATCCTGTTACTGTGCTGGTATTAACCTCAACTGTCTGTCCGATGAAGCCCGATACATCCAGTTTTGTAGTATCAAGCGCCTTTGTCGTTTGAGAAAACTCCGCAATACAATGGTCACCGCTTACGCTGTTGAATGATGCAAGACCGCAGTATGTATTGTTTGGATCTATTAAACTCACATATTCATTTATCGCTTCATTGTTTTTGTTGATCAGCCAGTTTCTCTGCTGTGTATCATACCAGTCGGAAACAGACTTCATTATAGTCTTTGTGTCCATAATCTCTGCGTCTGATGGTACGCCGTAGCTAGCACCGGAATTATCACTGTCTCCGTTGGGTCTGAATGTACCATAACTGCCGAATGTTTCGGCAGAACGCAGGAGAGCCATATTCTCAAGAGCAGATGACCACTTAATCGGGACATAATCAGACGGTTTCAGCGTCCTGCCGGTAGCGGTAATATGAACTCCTCTGTCGCAGGCATCCTTGCGGATCTTGTTGATCTCCGTCAATATCTCATCTTTTGTCGCCGTGTCAAATGTACCCTGGTAATTATACAATTTGCATCCTTCACCGGGTTCAGTGACATTTGACGGTCTGATGGCATTCGCCGCCTGAACGTGAACAGGAAAGATAAATCCTGCAGCAAGAACCGTCACACACAGCGCTGTTGCCAAAGCGCTCTTAAGTAGTCTGAATCTTTGTCTCATAGTGCCCTCCCATATGTATGCATTTCGTATACACACAAGGCACATTATAGCAACACTTTTATATAATATCCACAAATAATTAACAATTTGTAAATAATCGGCAAAAAATAACGCTGAAATACGATAACGTATCTCAGCGTTAGCAACATGACATCTGCAATTTTCCGTTACTTGAACAGATTCTTGACTCTCTGCATAAACAGACTGCGTTTCGAGTAGTTGCGATCCGACAGCATATCGTTAAATTCGGCGAGCTTCTGCTTCTGCTCTCTGGACAGGCCTGTAGGAACTTCAATGACAAATCTGCATGTGTGGTCGCCCTTCATATTTGGGTTATTCTTGTTGGGAATACCCTTGCCGTGAATGGTATATGTCTCACCGGGTTGGGTACCTTCCTTAAGCTTGAACTTCTCGTTGCCGTATATCGTAGGAATATCAATATCCGCGCCAAGAGCCGCCTGTGCGTAGGTTACAGGAACATCGCAGAAGGTATTCATGCCGTCACGCGAAAACAAATCATCCTTGCGGACTCTGAACTGTACATAAAGGTCTCCATAAGGACCGCCGTTTGTTCCAGGCTCACCTTCTCCCTTTACAGGAAGCATATCGCCGGCATCGACGCCCGCAGGCACACGGATATGAAGCTTCTTGGAAGTCTGAACACGTCCTTTTCCACGGCATGCCGAACAAGGTGTCTTGATAACGGTTCCCTTGCCCTGACACATAGGACAGGTTTTGGTAACCATCGTCATTCCGAAAAGGCTCTGCATCTGTTCCTGAATTCTGCCTGCGCCTTTGCACTGCGGGCAGGTCTCCGGAGTCGTCCCCGGCTGAGAACCTGAACCGTTGCAGGCAGAGCACTTATCCTGCTTGCTTATGGTTATGTCTTTCTCACAGCCAAAGGCCGCTTCCATGAATTCAAGCGTCATGCCGTATTTGAGATTCGCACCCTGAGAAGGTCCGTTGCGTCTTCTGCCGGAACTTCTTCCGCCTCCGAAGAACGAACCGAAAATATCACCAAGATCGATATCTTCAAATCCCGCTCCCGAGAATCCGCCAAAACCGCCGGCGCCGCCGTAACCGGCATTTCCGTCAACTCCGGCTTTGCCAAACTGATCGTATCTCGCGCGTTTGTCCTTATCGGACAGTACCGAATATGCCTCGTTGACTTCCTTGAATTTGGCTTCGGCCTCAGCATCGCCCGGATGCAAATCCGGGTGATACTGCTTGACCTTTGTTCTGAAAGCCTTCTTTAATTCATCATCCGTTGCACCCTTGCTGATGCCCAGAATGTCATAATAATCGCTGGCCAAATGAATTCCTCCGTTTACGAACCTCTATATCAGAAGTCTCCCCCTGCATTCTTAAATCCGTCTCCGCCTTCTGCAGAACCGCCGGCTGAACCATCCATGTTCTCCGTGCCGTAACCTGCAAAATCCTGAGGACCTGCTCCTGCTCCGGCCTGAGGACCGGCCTGAGGACCGCCCTGAGCACCCTGTGCACCGCCTGCCTGACCGTAAAGCTTTTCGGATACTTTGTAAAGAGCCTGAAGAACATCGTCCGTACCCTTCTTCATTGCTTCCTGATCGTCCTTTGCAACTGCATCCTTGAGCTTTGTAATCTCAGCGTTGACAGGCGCCTTGTCTGCATCAGTTATCTTATCGCCGGCATCCTTCATTGTTTTCTCAGCCTGATAAATTGTGGATTCAGCCTGATTCTTGGTCTCAATCTTATCTTTGTTCGCCTTATCCTCAGCAGCATGGAGTTCAGCTTCCTTGACTGCCTTCTGAATATCGTCCTCACTCATGTTGGATGAAGACTGGATTGTAATCTTCTGCTCTCTTCCGGTTCCCTTGTCCTTAGCACTTACGTTGACAATACCGTTAGCATCGATATCGAAAGTAACCTCTATCTGAGGGACTCCGCGAGGTGCCGGGGCAATACCGTCAAGGATAAAGTTTCCGAGAGACTTGTTGGCTGAAGCCATTTCACGCTCACCCTGAAGCACATGGATATCAACCTGTGTCTGACCGTCAGCAGCTGTTGAGAACACCTGGCTCTTCTTTGCAGGAATTGAAGTGTTACGCTCAATAATCTTGGTGCACACACCGCCCATTGTCTCAATTCCGAGTGAAAGAGGCGTGACATCTACAAGCACGAGGCCGGCTGTGGAATCGCCTGAAAGCACTGCGCCCTGAATAGCCGCGCCGATTGCAACACATTCATCCGGGTTGATTCCCTTGAACGGTTCCTTGCCGAAGTAATTCTTAACTGCATCCTGAACTGCAGGAATTCTTGTTGAACCTCCGACAAGAATTACCTTGTCGATATCAGATGCAGATATTCCGGCATCGCTCATTGCGCGCTTAACAGGATCGATGGTCTTCTGAACAAGGTCACTTGTAAGCTCGTCGAATTTGGCACGGGTAAGTGTGACATCCATATGCTTAGGACCTGTTGCATCTGCCGTGATATAAGGCAGATTGATGTTGGATGAAGTAACGCCTGACAACTCAATCTTGGCTTTCTCGGCTGCTTCTCTCAATCTCTGCATAGCCATACGGTCGCCTCTGAGGTCAACACCCTCTGTCTGCTTGAAGGAGTCGGCAAGGAAATCAACAATTTTATTGTCGAAATCGTCGCCACCGAGTCTGTTGTTACCTGCCGTTGCCACAACTTCAAATACGCCTTCGCCGATATCAATGATTGACACATCGAATGTACCGCCGCCAAGGTCGAAAACAAGTATCTTCTGATCTCCGTCCTTATCAAGTCCGTATGCGAGCGATGCCGCAGTAGGCTCGTTGATTATTCTCTTTACATCGAGACCGGCAATACGTCCCGCATCCTTTGTAGCCTGACGCTGGGAATCCGTAAAGTATGCCGGAACCGTTATAACCGCTTCTGTTACAGGCGTTCCGAGATATGCCTCGGCATCACTCTTAAGCTTGGTCAGTATCATCGCTGAAATTTCCTGCGGTGTGTACTGCTTGCCGTCAATATTCACCTTATAATCCGAACCCATCTCACGCTTGATGGACTGAATGGTGTGATCAGGATTTGTTACAGCCTGTCTCTTTGCCACCTGTCCAACAAGTCTCTCACCTGTTTTTGTAAATCCGACAACGGAAGGTGTTGTGCGATTGCCTTCCGGATTAGGAATAACTACTGTCTCCGAGCCTTCCATAACGGCTACACATGAATTTGTTGTACCAAGGTCAATACCGATTATCTTTGACATAAAACTTGTCCTCCTTATTTCTTGCTTTCCAAAATCTTATCTACAATGCCATAACTTAACGCTTCCTGAGCTGTCATCCAATGGTCTCTGTCCGTATCCTTCATCAATGTCTCAAGATCCTTGCCGCAGTTATCCGCAAGAATCTGATTCAGGCGGACCCTTGTATCCTTGATGTGATCGGCAGCGATAAGAATCTCTGTCGCCTGACCCTGGGCACCGCCCAGAGGCTGGTGAATCATGACTTCAGCGTTGGGAAGAATGCATCTCTTGCCTTTTGTACCTGCTGAAAGCAGAACCGAACCCATTGAAGCTGCCATACCCATACAGATTGTCTGAACGTCAGGCTTGATAAGCTTCATTGTGTCATAAATCATAAGACCGTCGGAAACAGATCCTCCCGGGCTGTTGATGTAGAACTGAATATCCTTATCAGGGTCTTCTGCTTCAAGGAACAGGAGCTGTGCTGTAATTAAGCTCGCCGTAACTGAATTGACCTCTTCTGACAAGATAACGATTCGCTCCTTGAGAAGACGTGAATAAATATCATATGCACGCTCACCACGGTTGGTCGTCTCGATTACTGTCGGTACCAGACTGGATCTCAAATTATCCATAATGTAAATCTCCTTTACTTTGTTTTTGTATCAGTTTGCAACCTGCACGACCGCGTGCCGGATTACTCTGTCTTTATACTGGTAGCCTTTTGCAAATACCTGTGCTACCTCCTGCTCTCCCAGATCTGAATCCTCAATATGCATTACCGCTTCATGAAAATTAGGATCAAACCGGGTTCCGCGTTCAACTGCAATCTCTTCGACACCGATTTTATTCAGTATCTCAACCGCCTGCTTGCTCACCATCTCGATTCCCTGATAAATCTTGTCATCTGACGGTGTATCTGCTTCCTTACAGGCTGAAAGCGCTCTGTCGATGTTATCTATTACTCCGAGAAACTCACCTGCAACCTTTGCAACGGCATCCGAGTAAAGATTGTCCTTCTCCTTCTGCGTGCGCTTGCGGTAGTTGTCATACTCCGCGTAAAGATATAGGTAACGGTTCTTTGTCTCTTCAAGTTCCTTTGCACATGAAGCCTCATCATACGTCTCGCTCTGTGAGTCATCAGACTTTGCAGCTTCCGCGCCATCTTCCCGGGTATCCTTTTCGATCTCGTCCATGCCGGCCGAAGCATTGTCCGCCCTAGCTGCATCCTCAACCGCCTGTTCATCTCCTCTTTCATTGCAGGTCACTTCGTCCTGCCCGAAAACTATCTCTTCTCCTTCATTGTCCGCCATTGGTCTATGCCTCCGTCATTCTGTAATCTTTCTGATATTCTCGTTAAGTGTCTTCTTAACGAAATCTATCTGCGATATAACCTTGGAATACTCCATCCTCTTCGGACCGATTACTCCAATGTTGCCCGACACCGAATCGCTGAGATTATATGTCGCGGTTATAAAGCTGCAGTCATCAAGTCCGTCAAGTGTTATCTCCTGGCCTATCCGCACCATGTAAGAATCCTTGCTGCCTGATTCCTCTGAACCGTTCATCTCGTTTACATAACCCGCAACCATGCTCGGATCAGACAGTGTTCCGAGAAGCTCCCTGGCCCTGCCCATCGTTGAGAAATCGGGGAGATTCAGCATACGGTGCTCTCCTTCAAGATAGATGTTGAGCTCGTCTGCCTGCTTGATTGCCGTATAGGCCTCGTAAAGAACCTGTTTGAGAAGCTGATTCGGAATCTCGGTATCCGCAATAGCTGTCTCTACGGTAATAAGCGTTATCTCGTCGAGCGGTTTGCCCGTCAGGTGCTTCTCAATCGCCGAAGAAATCTTATAAATCTGATCGTCGGTTATGAAGTTAGGTATTCTTACCACCTTGTCCTTGACGACTCCTGCAGACAGTGCCATGACAACAAGTGCTTTACCGGGCTCTATCATCAGAATCTTAAGCTGAGTGAGAAAACTCTTGCGAAGTCTCGGACTCATCGCCAGCGACACAAAGCCCGTCGCTTCAGACAGTGTCTGGGTAGCATTCTTAAGAAGGTTTGTAACTTCATCTATGCTGCTGTCAATCCTTGACTTGATCTCACTCTGTTCTTCTTCTGTAAGCTGATCTACGGTCATGAGCGAGTTGACATATTCACGGTAGCCCCGGTCGGACGGTATCCTTCCGGCGGAAGTGTGCGGCTTCTCGATTAAACCGAGCCTCTCAAGCTCAGCCATATCGTTCCTGAGTGTTGCGGAACTCACCCTGAAATTGTGACGCTCAATCAGTGCATTCGAGCCAACCGGTTCGTTTGTGGAAACATAATCGTCAACTATCGCATGCAGTACCTGTTTTTTGCGTTCATCAAGAGACATGACTTTGATCCTTTCTTAACAGATTAGCACTCTTTATCTTCGAGTGCTAAAGAGATATTACTCGTTATGTGTTTCAATGTCAAGAAAAGTCAAACAAAAATTTGATGATTAATCCGCAGGCACTGTATCGTCTGCGCCTGGAACTATTTTTACAGCCCAGTTAAGTTTTCTCAGAAAAACAATCGCCAGTGTAACTTTGATTATCTCGGTGTAAAGGACAACAGCAAATACCGATACTATGGAAAGTGACGTATAGTGTGCCAGAACATAGGCTGTCGGAACCACTATTACCCAGCTGAAAACACTGTCAAACAGAAAAGTTATAAATGTCTTTCCACCCGATCTGATAGCAAAATACGAGGCGTGGGAGATGGCCTGAAGCGGCATCACTGCAGCATTGATAATGATAAGTGATGTGGCGGTCTCGCGAACGGCAGGTTCGGTTTTGAACATGAGCGGAAAAACTCCGGATACCGACGCCATGACAACAGACGTCAGAACGCAGGCAAGACATGAGAACACGATGAGTTTGCGGGCTACCGCTTTGGCTTCGTCTATCTTCCCGGCTCCGAGCTTCTGACCTACGAAGATAGCTACAGATGAGCCTAAAGCGACAAATACTATGTTGAAAACATTCGCGACAGTGCTGTTGATGTTGAGCGCAGCGATAACTGAAAGTCCTCTGCATGAGTAGCATTGCGTGACGGTAACCATTGCCAGAACCCATAAAATCTCATTCATCATAAGCGGAAGGCCTTTGATTACTACGTTCTTTAACAGCGTGACACGAATTGTCAGTTTCTCGAAAATATGCCTCGCAAACGGAACCCTGTCCGTATGAGTGTGCGTCCAGAAAACATTAATCAGACACTCAACGTAGCGCGACATAACGGTAGCTATGGCGGCACCCGCGACACCAAGCTTCGGGAAGCCAAGTTCGCCGAAAATAAGGAGCCAGTTGAACACCAGATCCACCGCAACTGCTGCGATTCCGGCCTTCATCGGAAGCATCGTCTCGCCGCATTCACGCAGTGTCGATGCATAAACCGTCGATATGGCGAGCGCAGGAAGCCCTATAAGCATGATCATAAGATATGTTTTTGCCGCAGCGAAAGTATCCGGTATACTTCCTATTCCGTCGCCCGAATCATGCAGATAGAGGTTTATCAGTTTGTCTCCGCATGTCAGCATGAGCACAACAAACAGCAGCAGCATGATGCCAACGATGTAAAGCTTGGCTCTGAAACACTCGGCAACACCTTTATGGTCGCCCTTGCCGAAGAACTGGGCGCAGAAAATTCCCGGACCCGATACAGCACCGAAACAGACCATGATGTACACAAACATAAGATTCCCGATGATAGACACCCCGGACATTGGGTCTGTGCCAAGTCTTCCGACCATGATATTATCCAGAAGTGAGACGACATTGGTCATCCCGTTCTGCACCATAATCGGAAGTGCTATTGAAAGGACCGACAGATAGAATCTCTTCGTCCCGAAATATTTTTCTCTCAATGAAG
This sequence comes from Mageeibacillus sp., assembly GCA_022484595.1. Lineage (GTDB taxonomy): Bacteria > Bacillota > Clostridia > Saccharofermentanales > Saccharofermentanaceae > Saccharofermentans. The sequence goes on from JAKVLB010000001.1 coordinate 425,756, forward strand.
TGACATTCATAATTACATCCACTTTCTCTTGCGAAAATAAACCGCAATAAAAATACATATAGCTGCTGACAGAACAATAACCGACAGATATCCGTGCTGCCATGAAAGCTCAGGCATATTGACAAAATTCATACCGTACCAGCCGGTTATCAGAGTAAGAGGCATGAATACTGAAGTAATGACCGTAAAGAATTTCATCAGCCGGTTCTGTTCAATATCAATCTGCGTCTGATATGCCTCCCAGACATGATTCAGATACTCACGCAAATCAAGCACCGAAGACAGAAGTCTGTTGACTCTGCTGTGGATAATATTGAGTCTTCGCAGCTCGTCATCATTAAGACAGCCGTTGTCATTAAGAAGTGTCTCGTCCAGTATAGCGTCAAGTTCTTCATAATAGGTCTTGAACTGAAGCAATTCTTTCTTTGCCAGCAGCATCATCGCAACATCCCTGTGAGTCTTCTTTCCGGATTTATGAGATGAGTGAGCTTCCGGCTTCACGTCAGCCGGATTGGCTCCTGCCTCCTGATCGGCGGAATTAAGGAGCCTTCTTTCAAGAGAATACAGCCTTCCTTCAAGGTTTTCGAGAAGTCCGACATCACCGGAAATAAGCTCGCGCAGAAAAGCCGTAAGGTTTGTGGCCTTATCTTCATTTGAAGAAAGCCTGTTGAATGAATTCTGTCCGCCACAGACCACAACAAGTTTATCAACGTCGGAATATACGATTACTCTCTCGGGTCTCTGCTGTAAAGCTTTGACATCACACCATTTGAAAGCTATAAGATTATAGCCCGGAAAGCTCTCAAATGTATCAGCCTGCCCGTCGGCTATATTTGCCGCGGCAGCATCTCCTACAATTGCCGCAAGCGCGTCATTATCTCCAAACATCAATGTTTTTCTCATATATTACCCCCAGAAAAAAATCAGAGAAAATCTTCCATTACGAGACTCGCAAAGTCCAGACCGGAAGACGATAATCTCACATATCTTCCGCAATCCTCAAGCAGTCCGCGCGAGACATTGTCCTTGATTGCCTTGGGGAACACTTCGTCCAAAGCCATTCCGAAACGTCTCTCAAACTCAACCCGGTCAATTCCTTCCGTCGTTCGAAGCCTCAGAAAAGGATACTCCCTCATCTTGTCCCCGATTGACATTACCTCTTCCCGGTAAATAAGTCCTTCGGGAATTCTATCCGACGCAGCGATATCCTGCAATACATTAATATAGTCTTTTACGTCATCTTTATGTCCGAATCTTACTGAGTCCAGATAACCGTGAGCCCCGGCACCTATCGCCGCATACTCTTCGCCGCGCCAGCATGAGCTGTTATGGCGGCTTTGGTATCCAGGAAGGGCGCTGTTCGATATTTCATACGGAACAAAACCTGTTGCCGCAAGAAAATCACGCGACTTATGATACATCTCACGCTCTGTCTCCGGCGGCATAACATCTTCAAGGTGACGGTATTTTTTGTAAAACGGTGTGCCTTCTTCGATTGTAAGCGAGTATGTGCTGATATGTTTTATTCCCATATGCTCGAAAAGCTCTATATCACGTATAATCCCGTCTGTTGTCTGTCCGGGCACTCCGATAATGAGATCCGCCGATATATTGCGAAAACCGGCATCCTGAAGAATCGCAACAGCCGCTGCCGCAGCCGCGGAATCATGTCTTCTTCCCAGAGTCTTAAGAATACCGTCGTCAAGTGACTGTATTCCCACCGATGCCCGGTTAAAACCTGCGTCCCTGTACAAACCGGCTTTCTCGCCGGTTATTGAGGATGGGTTAATCTCTATTGTGTTCTCTGAATCTTCAGGAATCTTAAATTCACGGACTATTGTCTTCATGAGGTTCACTATATAAGTCGCATCGGGGTATGAAGGAGTTCCCCCTCCGAAATAAACAGAGCAGCCGGCACCTTCGCAGTCGTCTGAAAACATCTCACTGTTCTCCAGTTGCTTTGCCCAGAGCTTTACCTCTCTTGCCGCACAGTCGTAGTAATCTTCAATCAGAGACGGTTCCGCGACTGAATAGAAGTCACAGTAAGGGCATTTGCCTGCGCAAAACGGATTATGCACATAGATATGCTTTCCCATCAGAAAGTTCGTTTCCTGTATATCGGACGAGGGTTGCGAAGTGCTGTCTCAAGCGCATACTTAAATGTTATATAGCTGGGTGATATGTTGTCGGCAGGAATCATATACCGCGATATCTCTTCCGCCCAGCGCGCCTTGTAATGTCCTATGGCAGGATAACCTATCTCGATGATATCATCAGCATTGTCAGATACGGCTCTGCAGAGTACCTCCCAGGTCCCGCATACACTGTCCTGATCATATGAATCAAGAACAGACATGTCCGCGTCAGGATACGCGTCAAGGACTGCTCTTCTGTCGCCAAGCATCCATGCCTCAACCTCTTCTGTACAAAGACCGACGATATTTCTAAGATCCGGAGCATAGCGCGAGGCACAGTTGTAAATACTGTTGCGCAAATGAGTAGGATCGTGATCATCTGAATCCATAACAACTATAAGAATCATATCCTGATCCCTGTAAATCTCATTGTATGCACGACACTTTGCGGGAAGCAGATCGAGCAGTGCGCTCGCAAACTTCGGCGGCTTCGCGTTCATGTCCGGAGGAAAACTCCCGCAGCCTCTGTGAGGCCTTACGTTAATCTCACACGACATTTTTTCGCGGTCGCAAATCCGCTCAACCGCACGTTTTACAACGACAGAACCGGATTTGTCTTCAGCAAGAATCTCTATTACCATCTCAGTTCTCCCAGTCGTCTCCCTTGTCAAGGTGACCTCCGTACCAGATGGCACCCATACCGACACCCTGCTTGAACATGGCATCTACAAGCGGGTTATCACCGGCGCACTTTATGGTAACATCACCGCTGTCCTTTTCGAAACTTCTCTCAAAAACCCATATCTCTTTCGGCGACATGGTCTCGATAATGTATGGATTATGCGTCGAAAAGATTATCTGGCAGTAGTGGTTTCTGATAGAATATTCGCGCATCTCATCCGCAAGAACATCGACCATATCGTGATAGAGATCCTTGTCGGGAGTCTCAATGAAAATAGTTGAATGCGGCTCGCTGTCGCGAAGAAGCAGCAGGTACAGAAACAGTTTGTCAGGACTCTCAGAGAGGGTCTGCGGAAGATTCTTCTTCTTCTTCATAGCGGGAATCTTGTTCTTGATATCCGCCATAATGCTGTTGTATGTATCTTCATCATTTGACTTCATGTACTCAAGTACATTGCCGATATTGGAACCGGTACTGTTGAGGTGCTTGTGTCCTCCCGGCGCACCGCCTTCATTGAAATATGAATTCGGCTCATCCGAAGAGAAGCTGCAGAAAAACCATTTTGATATCTCCCTGTGAAGATCGCAGAGGTCTTTATAGGCTGATATCTTCCCGTACAGACTCAGTGCGGTAAGGTGTTCGTCCTCAATTCCGAACTCTTCAGAGGTTCCTGCGTCATTAACCAAAGTGCCGTGACCGCAGTCCTGCTCAAGCAGTGTTACAAGTTCATATCCCCCGGATACTTTTCGCGACAAGACAACTTTCTCCCCCGCAACATACGGACTTCCGAATTTGTTGGCTGCTATCATGAGATCATACTGAAGATATTTGGATTTACCTCCGGCGCGGTCGCCCAGTTTAAAGAAGATGTTGAATTCGGCAGGCTTGGATCTGTCTATAACCATGTTAGAGAACCCCGGCCGTCCGCAGCTTATCGAAGCATCGGCAACATTGCCGACGACGCAGTCGCGAAGAAATGCCAGACACCCCATAAAGCTTGTCTTTCCGGTATTGTTGCGCCCGATAAGCGCGTTCAGGTTGCGAAGCCTGTTGCCCGCTCCTTCATTATTCTGGCTTTCTTTGACAAGAATGCCTGCGCAGTCTTCATCAAAAACATCAAAATTAGCAATTCTCACACCAAGTATCATAGCTTCCACCTCGCAGTTAAAACAAACGACCACCTTCTGTCAGGCGGCCGTCTGAAATCTTCTTTCTTGTACCGAAGTTTACTCGCCGTCAATTGTTGAATTGATTTCCTTAAGATTCGTCTGTATCTTAGCAACATTCTCGCTGAGAGTATCATTGACGCTCATAAGGAGCTGTCTTACATATATATGCGCATTTCTTCTGAGTTCTTCCGCCTGTGATTCGGCATTGGCGATAATATTTGCCGCCTCTTCCCTTGCACCCTTGGTAATCTCATGATCATTGACTTTCATCGCATACATTCTGTTTGCATCATCAATAATCTTCTTATTCTTGTCTCTTGCTGTAGTGATTATATCCTGGGCACGCGCGACTATGTCATTTGACTGTGCGACCGCACCCGGAAGATTGTTCCTGAGAATCTGAAGAGAGTTGATTGTCTCAGTTCTCTCGATGGAACACTTATCAGAGAAAGGAACGCTGGAAGCATCCTTGACCGTATTAATGAGATAGTCTATGTGCTTGATAGCATCATAGCGCTGCCCTCCCTGATTGAAATTACTGTTCTCCATTACTGTGGCCTTCCTTTCATGAATTTGTCATTTACGGTATTAATAATCTCTGCGGGGACCATCATGGAGATGTCACCGCCGTAGAAACCGACTTCCTTTACTATCGACGAACTTATCAAAGACAAATCGTCACGGCATGGCAGAAGTATCGCGTCATATCCGGGAAGCAGAAGTCTGTTTGCCAATGCGAGTTCAGCTTCATACCTGAAATCAGACTCAGATCTTATGCCTCTGACAGATGCGCAGCAACCGAGCTTTGAGTACAGATCAACAAGAAGGCCTCCCCACTTCATGACACTGACGTTATCAAGGCCGTCATCTGCGATAGATCTGCTCACAAGTTCAACTCTCTCATCAGCGGTAAACAGCGGTGTCTTGGCACTGTTCTCCATCACTGCGATAACAAGACTGTCGCAAAGCTTTGACGCACGCCTTGCAATATCTTTATGTCCCCTCGTGAACGGGTCAAAGGTTCCCGGAAAAAGCATTACCTTCAAAGCGCTGTCCCCTTTAACAAATATTCTTAAAAAATGTTATCACTGTCAGCCCGTAACTACAAGAACGAAGATACGTCAAATCAATGTTCGAGATGTCCGGCGGCTCCTCGTTGGAATGTTCGACTATGAAAAGTCCGTTCTCATTAAGAAGATGTCCGGAAGTTATTACTGCCGCAGCCTGGCTCGCCAGTTCGGGCACAAGCCGGTATGGCGGATCCATAAATATAATATCAAATTTCTCGCCTTTTGAGGCAAACATTTCGAGAGCCGGAACAATGCCGAGCCTGCAGAATCTGAATTGTTCTGAATCCTGCATATGGAGCTTGGCAAGATTTGCAGTAATTATCTTCGCCGGTTCCGAACCCTTGTCTATAAGCGTTGCGCGAACAGCACCGCGCGACACAGCCTCAATTCCTATCTGACCTGACCCTGCGCACAGGTCAAGAAACTCAGAGTCAGGGACTATACCCTGAATAATAGAAAACAGAGCCTCCTTGACCTTATCTGTCGTCGGTCTTGTTTTATCACCCTTGGGAGTCTGCAAGATTGCACCCCTGAATTTTCCTGTTACCACTCTCGGCATTATAAAACCCCCATTTTGCGCCCGAACCGCAAGTCAAACATCCGGGTAATCGCGCTGTAGATTTCTTCGGCTTCCGGGCTTTTACTCTCGAAAAGCCTGTTCACCGCGTCACACGCCAGGCTTGCTATCTGCATGTCGGTATACAGATTTGCCGCACGAAGCGTAGGAATTCCGTGTTGTCTCGTGCCGAAAAAGTCGCCCGGTCCGCGAAGTTCAAGGTCTTTCTGGGCAAGCTCAAAGCCATCTGAAGACTCGCACATCATCTTCATTCTCTGAAGCGCAAGCTCAGATCGTGACTCGGACACAAGAAGACAGAACGACTTTGAATTTCCTCTTCCTATTCTTCCCCTGAGCTGGTGAAGTGTTGACAGTCCGAACCTGTCGGCATCCATTATAACCATAACATTTGCATTCGGGTTATCAACCCCGACTTCAATAACCGTGGTCGATATGAGGATTTTAATCTCACCGCTGACAAACTTTTCCATTACTTCAAGTTTCTCATTCTCATTCATTGAACCGTAAAGAATGCCCGTCTTATATAAGGCTGACAATCCATTTCTTTCAAGTTCATCTTTCATATCAAATACACTCGTCGCAGAAACATCTCCTGCATCATCCGCCGCGAGATAGTTGTCGTCCTGGGTCTCTTCTTCATTCTCGTCTATCTTCGAGCAGACGATATAAGCCTGTTCGCCTTCAGCCAGCTTGGCCTTGAGAACTTCTGTGATATCCGTACTCGTTTTCGACGGTATAAAGTAAGTAGTAATGGCCTGCCTGCCCGCCGGCTTCTGTCTGATTATCGAGGTTGACATATCGCCGTAGAGCACCATGGCAAGAGTTCGCGGAATCGGTGTCGCCGTCATTACGAGGTTGTGTACACTGTTTACGCCGCTTCCATCCTGCCGGATAAGCAGCTTCTCACGCTGCTTTACGCCGAATCTGTGCTGTTCGTCGGCAATCACAAGCGCAAGATCATCAAATTCAATGTCATCTGAAAGAAGCGCGTGCGTACCGATTATAACCGAAGCCTCCCCGTCTTTCAGCTGATCCTTTATCTCCTTCTTTACGGAAGCCTTAGTCTTGCCAAGCAGCAATACCACGTTTATTCCGCAGCCGCTCAGCAGAGACACCGCAGTATTGTAATGCTGGCGGGCGAGAACCGATGTCGGAGCAAGAAGTACGGACTGTTTGCCCATCAGAGCTGTCATCGCCATCGCAAGTATCGCCACAACGGTTTTACCCGAGCCCACATCGCCTTGAACCAGCCGGTTCATAGGCTTGCTTCTCATGAGATCTTTCTGGATATCACGCACAGCCATAACCTGGTCTTTGGTCAGACTGAAACCAAGATTATCAAGCACATGCGACCATGCCACCCTGACCTTATCATCAAGACCTTCAGCGCTGTCCGGTATCACGCGCTTTGCCATCTCGTTGACACTGTTGCCCCGGTTCATAAGTTTCATCCCGATGCCGAGCAGAATCAGTTCCTCATAGGCAATCTGTCTGCGCGACTGTTCCGCCTTCTGAACCGTCGGCGGAAAATGAACCGTTCTGTAACATTCTGCCGGAGCTGTAAAGCCTTCCGACTTTACAATGTCTGATGGTATAACATTAAGAAGCTGATCCGCGCACAAATCCAGCGCAGTCTTAATCCATCTTGCAAGCTGCAGTGAAGTAATACCCGCTGTCAGATGATACACCGGCTTTACCAGAGTGTCAGTTCCGATCCTGCCGGCATCTTCCATATATGGATTTACCATCTGATATTGAGTTCCGAATACCGTGACCTTGCCGTGAACAAAACACTCATCTCCGGGATTGAATTTTTTCGCGATATAAGGCGAATTGAAAAAAGTCACCTTTATTCTTCCCATGCCGTTTCCTATATAGAAACTGACGGGCCTTGCGCGGCTTCTCACGTTGACTGAAGGTACTGTCAGCACGTTCGCGCGAAAAGATATCTCCTCACCTTCCGCAGCGTCGGAGAAGCTCTTGAGATTACTCCAGTCATCATATCTTCTGGGCAGGTATGATATAAGATCGTAAACTGTGCATATATCGAGCTTTGCAAGGCGATCTTCCGCCGCAGGTCCTATTCCGTGAATAACCGATACCGGGCTGCTTAATTCAGGCTTATCCATCGATATGCCTCCTGCAGAAAGAACTCAGCGGACAGATATCACACCCGGGATGTCCGGCAGTGCAGTACTTTCTTCCGAGATCTACAGCCATATGTCCTAAAGTAATCCATTTATCCCTGCCAAAAACCTTCATAAGGTCTTTCTCAACAGCCTCAGGTTCCTTCCTGTCAGTAAGTCCGATTCTGTACATTACACGCTTACAGTGAGTATCTACGACTATTGCCGGGGTGCGGTATATTTCCCCTACAATAAGATTGGCAATCTTGCGCCCGACTCCCGGTACTTCCATCAACATCTGTACATCATTCGGTATCTTGCCGTTCCACTCGCAGGTAAGCTTGGTGCAGAAAGCCTTGACAGACTTTGCCTTGGCCTTATAAAGCCCGCACGGCCTAATAATCTCTGCGATCTGACTTTCCGTCGCAGATGAAAGCATTGCCGGTTCAGGATACTTATCAAACAAAATGCCGCTCGTAATGTTAACCCTGACGTCCGTACACTGAGCTGACAGAATTCCTCTTATAGCCAGACGCTCAGGTCTATCAGTGTCAAGCGAGCATGAAGAATCAGGAAAAGCCGCTGTCAGAGCATTCCATGTCAGATCGGCAAGCTCTTGATCCGTCATATTCAGTCCTTTTCCGGCGGATAAGGAAATGAGAAAACAAATCTTGCCCCGCCGAGCTCAGTTCCTTCCTCGCACACAATCGTCTGTCTGTGGCCTGCAAGAATCTGTTTGCAGATATAGAGTCCAAGACCGAAGCCTTCAACCTTGCGTGAAGGATCGCCCTTATAGAAGCTCTCGAAAATTCTTGAACGCTTTGATTCCTCAACCCCTGCTCCTGAATCTTCTATAGTTATCCAGATTTTGCGTCCGCGCTTGTCAGACTCGGTAGTCACTTTGATTATGCCGCCTACCGGAGTGAACTTAATGGCATTTGTAATTATGTTGATGATAACTCTGCAAAGCTGCTGTGCTTCACCGTAGGCAATTATACCGGGCCCTGGATCCAAAGATTTGATGACCTTAATCTGTTTCCCGGACAGCTGAGATTCCAGATTATCCACAATATCAATAATCATCTCGGACACATTGAATTCTTCCATCATAGACGGATCAACATGAGACAGAGACGACGCTTCAGTCATCTGAGTTACAAGCGTCCTGATTCTGTCGGACTGCTGCTTGATCAGCTCCAGATAATGATCTCTCTTTTCCGGCGGAATTGTACCGTCAAGCATCGCAGTGACGAATCCATTGATTGAAGTCAGCGGTGTTCTTATATCATGAGCGATTGAAGATATGAATATCTCCCTGTCATGTTCCTGATTCTCCAGAGACTCAATCATATTGTTGACAGTCCTGCCCATCTCCGTGAATTCAGATGTGACTGCGAAATTTGAGAAATCTTCAGACTGAGAAAATTTGCGGTTCACCCTTACGCCGTAATCGCCCTCTGACACTTTTGCGATTACCTGTGATATATCTTTGATTGGCATAAGACTCAAATAGACAAAAACTGCATAAAGCACAATCGCAATTACCATTGCAATCATCGCCGGAAGAAAAATTACACTGATATACTCGGCACGCGTCGATCCGGTCGACTCTGTATTCTTTACAATGCAGTAATAATCAGTTCCGCTAACATTTGCACAGCTTATCGAAGTCACATATCCCGAGTTCTTGCTGCCGACGGTACTGACAACGTCGCTGCCCGCTCCCTTTATCAATGACAGTACGTCATCGTCTGCAATATATGATTTTCCCGACGACGGTTCGGTTGTCGCAATAGCATCGCCATTTTCTCCTACAAGTTTGCTTCTGCAAAGGATTCTGCCGCTGGAATTGACCAAATAGACCGCACCGCTCTCCCTGTACATACTGGACGAAACGAATCTCTCGATTATTCTTGAGTTAGTGAAATTGGAAGAACCGTCATTATCCTTCGTAAAGCTGAAACTGCCATCAGATGTATTGACCGTAGTAGATATATCCACAGCCAGATCCGATGCGGCAAGCTCTGTGCCGTTGGAAATATTGATAACGAGATTGTTGTACATATTCTCGTATGAAAGAAACAGAAGTACAGCAAATACAACAAGAGTCGTAAAAACCAGAAACGATACTATAAATGTTGCGAAGTTATTAGATATCCTTTTGCTGTCAGCCTTCGGCGCCATTTATTACCTCGTCTCGAATTTGTAGCCCTTGCTCCACACTGTCTTTATACACCAGTTCTGCTCTCTGTCTGGGTTCTCAATCTTCTCTCTGATTCTCTTGATATGAACATCAACCGTTCTGGACTCACCGTAAAAATCGTAACCCCAGACATTCTCAAGAAGCTGCTCTCTGGTAAAAACACGATTAGGATTGGATGCGAGGAAAAACAGCAGTTCAAGTTCCTTCGGCGGCATATATATCTCTTTGCCGTCTACGGTCACAACATATCTTATCTTATCGACACTGAAACCCGTATAGGTAATTACATCCGCGCTCTTACTCTCATCAGTGTTGACCGGCGAAGCGTCGCGCTTCTCAGTACGTCTGAGGACAGCCTTGACACGCGCAAGTACTTCCTTTGATTCAAAAGGCTTCGGAATATAGTCATCAGCTCCAAGCTCAAGTCCTATAATCTTGTCCAGTGTATCAGTCCTCGCGGTAAGCATGATAATAGGCACCTCGGAAGTCTTGCGGATTTCGCGGCATATATCATTGCCGTCAGTACCCGGAAGCATCAGGTCAAGGATTATGATGTCAGGCTGTGTGCTGTTATATGTGGCAACCGCTTTGTCACCCTGCATGCAGGTAAACACCTGATAGCCCTCTTTCTCAAAATAGAGCTTGAGTACTTCAATAATACCCGGATCGTCGTCAATCAGTAAAACCTTGTTAGTCAATTTCATCACCCCTGAAATTCTTTCCTGTTATGTTCCAAATGCTACTTTCCCGACTCATCGGAAATCTTCTTTACCTCTTCGGCGAAAAGCTCCGGATTGGTAAAGTCTTTATATACCGAAGCAAATCTTACATATGCAACCTTATCCAAAGTCTTAAGGCGTTCCATTATCAATTCACCAATCTCGTTACTTGTAATCTCGTGCTTATAACTGTTGTTCACAAGGTCATACGCCTCACCGGCAATCGCATTCATCTGTTCCGGCGTAACAGGTCTCTTTGAGCATGCGACAGCAAGACTTCTCAGTATCTTGGACTCACTGTACGGCTGTCTGCTTCCGTCCTTCTTAACAACAGTAGGCTCGAGGCCTTCAATCTGTTCAAGCGTCGAGAACCGCTGACCGCAGGAAAGGCACTCTCGCCTTCTCCTGATTCCGTATCCTGAGAACGAGGCTCTTGAATCAAGAACCTTGTCGTTATTTTCCCCGCAGAAGGGACAGATCATTTTTTACTGTCCGTCCTTGCCAAACATAAACCATGGCTTGGCTGACTTTGACGAAGGGTGTTCTTCGGCCTGAGGAGCAACATTTGCCTGAGGTCTTCCGCCCATCTGAGGCTGAGCCTGCTGTGGCTGCTGCGGCTGCTGCGGCTGCTGGTAAACAGGAGCTACAGGTGCAACGGGTGCCTGAACCGGAGTTGCTGTTGCTGGCTGAACCGGCGCCGACGACTGGGCCGGAGCAGATGAAGGATTGCTTACAGAATCGTCTCCGAATCTGAATCCCGGCTGCGCTCTCTGAACCGGTGCCGGAGCAGGCTCTGCCTGAGGAGCAGCCTGTCTCGGTGAATAGTCGGTTCTGGGCGCAGGTGCCTGAGGCTGTCTGCTTGTAATTATAGTCGGAGTCTCTCTTGAAAGAACCGAAGTACTTGCACGATGTCCCGCAGAAGCATTAACCGTGTTCTCAAATCCTGAAGCGATAACTGTTATCATGAGCTCGTCTTCAAGAGAGTCATCAACAACAGCACCTACAATAATCTCAGCCTCAGGTGAAGCTTCATTACGAACTATGGTCGAGGCCGCGTCAATCTCTGAGAGTCTCATACCGCGTCCGCCTGTGAAATTGAGGATAACGCCTGTAGCGCCCTCGATTGTTGTGTCAAGGAGAGGTGAATTGATAGCCTGCTTGATGGCAACCTGAGCTCTGTCCTCGCCTGAAGCGCGACCGATGCCCATATGGCATATTCCTGCATCCTTCATGACTCTTGTCACGTCTGCAAGATCAAGGTTTATAAGTCCGGGAATTGCTACAAGGTCAGAAATACCGGCAACACCGAATTTGAGTACCTGGTCGGCCATATTGAACGCTTCTTCAAAGCTTGTGCTGTCATCGACAACATCAAGAAGTTTGTCGTTTGATACGATGATAAGTGAATCAACGGATTTCTGAAGTTCACGGATTCCGCGTTCAGCATTTGCCGCACGCTTCGCACCTTCAAATGTAAACGGGCTTGTAACTACTGCTACGGTAAGTATTCCGAGGTCCCTCGCAATCTGTGCGACAACCGGTGCAGCACCGGTTCCGGTACCGCCGCCCATTCCTGCGGTAATGAATAACATATCTGTATTGGCAATAGCTTCGGCAATCTCATCTCTGGATTCTTCCGCCGCTTTCTCGCCTACACTCGGATCTGCTCCGCAGCCAAGCCCTCTGGTAACCTTCTCGCCAACCTGAATCTTAACTTCAGCCTTATTCTTTGCAAGTGCCTGACTGTCGGTATTAATGGCAATGAACGTGACACCTTGAACACCACTTTCCACCATTCTGTTGACTGCATTGCTTCCGCCGCCGCCAACACCAATAACCTTAATGCTTGCTACATTTGATTCGTCCATTGAATAGCTGTGCTTGCTCTCAGACATCCTTAAGTTCCTCCGTAATAACAGTTTCGTTACTTCATTAAATTAATCTTTATTCAAATTAAAAAAGAATGATTATATATCACTCTGGATTTTAACCTAAACAGAAGTCTCAATCAATATAACAGGCGAATTTAACGCACAATTGTAAAAAAACTCCACGATTATTTTAACATTAAATCCCAAAAATCTATAATTATTAATGAATTTTCGCATCACTCATCATAAATATATTCGTCTCCGGTCATGTCAAGCGTCCCGTCCGCTGTCACCTGGTCGAAAGCGTTGGCGTTCATGGCATACAGCAGCCACGCCATATCATCATTCAGTTTCTCGGTATTCTTAAGTTTCACCTGGATTTTATTCCCGCTTGGAGAATAAACCGTCAGAAAAATAAAACCGCTCGGAAGAATCCTGACTTCAGCAGTGTTCGCAAAGAGACTGTAATCGCCGCCGACAGTCGCGTTATCAGCTGTAAGTATTGCACCCAGAACAACAACAGCGCGATTAAAGTCATCTGTATTCGCTATGGATATCTTCTTTCCCAGTGTCGCGCCATTAACCTGTATGCCGCATATTACCGGTCTCACAGAAGCCGAATCTTCCCCGGATGACAATTCAAGCACGATACCGTTGCGATCAATCGCGGCATATCCGTCCGGAGTCTTTACATAAGCCATCTTTTCGCGTTCGGTTACCTCAATATATACTGTCGACGGAATACGGATTGAGATCTTGATATTCTCGATATACGGATTCTCTGCCATAATCCTGCGTTCAGTCTTGCCGTAGTTGAGACTTAAGATATCGAAAATGTTGCCGCTGACACCTCTCATAAGGTGTGCGTTGTACGTCAGTCCCGTCATATTCAGTATCTCATCGTCCGTAATTACGACATTGCCGTCAACAGTTACATTTCTTACTCTGAAAGCCGGCAGGAACGCTACAAGAAAAGCCATCGTAATCACAAGAATTACAACGGCCGTGATTACAATTGACCTGCGGTGTTCATGTATGCTGTCTGCTATGGTTTTCTCATCAGCAACGTCATGCATGTTCTCGCGAGAGATACCGGATGCCTCAGGATGCCCTGATATGTATTTTTCCCGGGAATCCCCTGATTCTTTTAATTTCTCGATCCAGTTTTGTCTGACCGAATTCCTCTTGTCTTCAGAAATTCTCTTATCCTTCGAAGCCTTCCTGTCTTTCAAATTCTTCTTGTCTTTTGAAGCCTTCTTTTCTTTCAAAATCTTCTCGTCTTCCGAAGTCTTCTCGTCTTCCGAAGTCTTCTTGTCTTCCGAAAGTCCGATTTCTTCTGACGGCACCAATCTGTCCGAAGTTCCGGAATCCACGCGAGCGTCAGCAACACCTGCGGAATCGTCCTTAGACGTCCCGTCCAAAGAGTTTACTCCGAATAAACTGTCTAACTCTTTGTCGTCCATTACTTCTGCTCCAAAACATCTTCTATCGCACTTATTATTCTATCGCCTGTATCAGGTACCGCAAGCCTGCCGGCACAGCGACGGATATCAAGCCTTCTGGCTTTGTCAGCAAGAAGTTCAAGCAGGACCGGCTTGAGCTTTCCGGCCTTCACATCATCGTCCGACATTACAACTCCGCCGCCCTTGCCTGACAAAATTCTCGCATTATATGTCTGGTGGTCATGCGCGGCATACGGATACGGAATCATAACCGCGCATGCGCCAATCTGAGCAATTTCAGCGCATGTAACAGCTCCCGCTCTGAGTATACAGACATCGCTTCCCGACATATATATGTTCGGTTCGTCTATGTAATTCATTATCGAAATATCATAATCCGACAGATCTTCTCCGGTCATGTCCACAGCATTGTGTTTGCCGACACTCAGAACAAATCTGACACCTTTAAAATCCGGATCTTTTGCGCATGACAGTATGAAGTTTGTTATTGTTGCAGAACCCAATGAACCTCCCATTGCGAAAACAAGTTTGCAGTCATCGGGAATATTGAGTTTTGCACGCGAAGATTCATATGTGTTTCCAAACATTATAGGCCTTACGGGATTGCCTGTGTAAACAACGCACCTTGCCTTTGGGAAAGACGCCTCCTGGTCCGGAAAACCTGTCATTACGAGCGAAGCGCCCTTTGACAGCTGTTTGTTGGCGCGTCCCGGAAAAGCGTTTGATTCATGAATGATAATAGGCACGCCGGTATGTCTCGCTGCATATAAAAGAGGCGCGCTGACATATCCTCCGGTGCTGATAACGGCGTCCGGGCAAAATCCGGCAATCAGTTTCCGGCACTTTAAAATACCTTTGCAGATGGCAAAAAGCGCAGGAAAAATCTTAATTGACGGTCTGAGCGGAACAGGTTGTGCCGGCACATCCCGGAAATCGTATCCCGCCGCCGGAACAAGTTCGCCTTCAAGACCGGCTTTGCGTCCCGTAAACATTATCCTGCAGGTATCACCTGCTGCATTGCAATGATCCGTAAGCAGCCGTGCAATCGCAAGAGCCGGATTGATATGGCCTGAGGTTCCGCCGCCAGTTATTATAAATCTGCGCTCCATTATCTCTTCCTCTGATCCTTCTTTGGCGCGGCAGGTCTCGTTCCGCTCCTTGAGACAGCCATAATGAGACCGTATGCGAGCAGAAGGAAAATCTGCGCGGTTCCGCCGTAACTTACAAACGGAAGCGTTACGCCTGTGGACGGTATGACCTGAAGCTCAACCGCCATATTGAGGAAAACTTCGATAAAAATCAGTGTTGTACAGCCCGTTGCTATCGTTCGCATATATATGCCGTCAGCCCGCCATATGACATTAAGGCACATGACCAGCATTACCAGATAAAGCATTATCAGAACCACTCCGCCGACAAAGCCCGTCTCCTCAACATATATTGAGAAAATATAGTCATTCTGCGCCTCAGAGACGTAATTGTATTTGGACCTTGAATTTCCGAGACCGACCCCCCACATTCCGCCTGAACCAAGCGCATTGAAAGCATTGTCAACCTGCCTCGTATCATCCTCGGTAATTGTTGTATTCTCATCTGTACCGGACTCGTCGGCGTTGAAAATCTCAAATCTCTTGAAGACGTGGGCGTAGTTCTTCATAAAACTGTCGCGCTTATCGGAAGGCGCAAGCATAAAGGCCGCCAGTGCGAAAACTATCGCCGCAATAACAAGAATGGCCGTCCCCATAACCCATGAACGCAGCGGTATTTCGGAACTTAATGCACACATGAAAATAACTATGCCGATTATAATGAAGCATGATACGTGCGGCTGAAGGACAATGACCAGATCAACCGCTACCGCGGCGACAACCGGAATAAGAAAATCAAACGTCGTGTCCATCAAAGCCTGTCTGCTCTTTGTCTTCGCCTTGAGCTTTCCATTACGGTGCATTCCGTCAATCATGGAACGGTAACCCGCGAAAGCTAAAATCAAAGCAACCTTGATTACCTCCGAAGTCTGGAACTGAAAGCCTCCGATGCTTATCCATCTTGTCGCACCGTGTTCCTGTGCGCCGCTGCCGAAGGCGAGCGTTATTACCGCCAGCACAAAACTCATTCCGTACGTCAGAAGCATAAAGCCCTTGAGCTTGAATATCTTTATAGGGAAAAAGGATGCGGCAAAGCATCCTGCCAGACCTAAAAGTGTGAAAACAACCTGTTTTCTCAGAAAATACGCGGAATCCTGATATTTGCCGTACGCATCAGGCCCGGAAACCGAATAAAGCACTATAAAGCCGAATACGAGCATCACAAAAATCATAATCACCATAGGGATATTTGTGCGCTTAACCGGTACCGCCGGTGCAGACGGGCTGTTTCCGCTTCCTGCGGCGTCATGACCCCTGCCGTTCTCCGGTTCTATCAGTCTCGATATGTCAGCTCCGTCGAGTCTCTTATGTTTCCTAATCTCTGTCATTTCTTCGCATTACCTCTGGCAATGAACCTCTCCGCGAGCTTCTCGAAACCGAATGAATGAGAAGCCTTGAACAGTATAGCATCTCCAGGCTTGACATACTCTCCGAGATTGCGCTCGACATCCTCGGTATTTGCGCATTTGACTATACTGAGACCCATATCGATCATATGCGCGCCTCTGATGAAATCATCTGCATTATCGCCCGTAACGAAAATTCTGTCAAAATGATACTGAGCGCAGTCTTTGCCTACCATCTCATGAAGTCCCGTGGCAAAATCTCCGAGCTCAAGCATTCCGCCGAGTGCAAGAACCGCCCGCCTTCCTGCAGCCTGATAGGAGAAATTCCTGAACGCGCTTCCCATGGATTCCGGTGCCGCGTTATAGGCATCATTTACAATCAGGTATTTGTCTGTAAGCGTAACAGCGCCGCGTCCGCTGTCCGCAGACTGTTCGGCAATAACTTTTCGAATGGCCTCCTGAGACTCGGAAGTCTCATACAAGCCGCACATATATGCTCCGAAGAGCGCGAAAAGCACATTCCTGACGGAGTGTTCGCTGTGTGAATCCACATGAAACGGAAGCTTGCTGTCCGCGGAACTGCTGACTTTCTTGAAATGAACGTCAAAATCTATTCCGTTTCCGCTGCTTCTCAGGTTATGTGCGCGTATAAGTACCGGACAGTTGATTGTCTTGCTTTCGTTGTCGTCTTCATCTACCGTGACAGCGGCAATCAGGTTGTTAATTGTCAGAGTCTTCTTTGCATACTCGAACAGCTTAATGTCATCAGCATTCACGGCAAGAATTCCGCCATCCGTAAGGCCTTCGGTTATCTCCATCTTTGCCTTCATTATATTGTCGCGTGAGCCGAGACGGCCTATATGAGAATAACCGATATTTGTAATCACGGCTATGTCGGGACAGGCAATCTTCGTAAGGTACGATATCTCACCGAACCCCCTCATACCCATCTCAAGAACTATAACTTCCGTAAACTCCGGAGCGTTCAGGATTGTCATGGACATTCCTATCTCGTTATTGTTGTTGGCTTTTGTTGAATGTACTCTTCTGCCGGTTGCGAGAACCGCCGCAATCAGATTTCTGGTCGATGTCTTGCCGACAGAACCGGTGATCGCAATAACCTTGGCGTTAAGGTTGAATCTGTAATGTCTCGCGAGAAGTCCCAGAGCCGTCACGGTGTTATCGACAACAATGCCGATTCCGCCTTCCGGTATGTATTTCTCATCATCCACTACAACGCAGCACGCGCCGTCCTCAAGAGCCTTCGCCGCGTATTCACAGCCGTTGAAGCTGTCGCCCCTGATCCCGAAAAAAATATCACCCGGCTTAATCGTTCTTGTATCCGTAGACACCCCGCTTATAATAACCGATGTCTCGTTTACACGGTCAATCGTCTTGGATACACGTTCGCCGTTAACCGCATGTTTTACCTCGTCCAGCGTAAACATCTGTCTCATAATCTTCCAGCCTCAGCTTTCTCAACAGCTTCTCCGGCAACCTCAAAATCATCATAATGAATTGTCCTGTCGGCGAAAATCTGGTAATCCTCATGTCCCTTGCCCGCTATAAGCACCGTGTCTCCCTTTCGGGCGATTGCTATTGCTCTGTAAATTGCTTCGGTACGGTCTTCGATTATCTCGTAGTATCCGTCGGTCTTGTCTATTCCGGTCCTGATATCAGCAAGAATCGCCGCCGGTTCTTCTTTTCGCGGATTATCGGACGTAATAATCGTTATGTCAGAGAGCCTCCCCGATGTCTCTCCCATCTCGAACCTTCTTGAGCGCGCACGGTTGCCACCGCATCCGAACAGTGTGATCAGACGGCCCTCAGTGTACTCTCTCAATGTGCTGATAACACTTTCAAGCGCCGCAGCATTATGCGCGTAGTCAACCAGAATACTGATTCCGAGACTGTTCGGCACCGGCTGAACTCTTCCGGGAACACTGACCACGGCAAGCGCCGACTTAACAGATTCAAACCCGACTCCCAGAACACCCGCGCAGCAGATGGCACACAGAGCATTGTACACATTGAATTCACCGGGGAGTGCCACAAACAGCTCACCGTTATAAAACGGGCTAACAATTGTAAAACCTGTCCCGGTAATATGCCCTCTTCTTTCCTTGCGGAGGTTTACTGCGCGAACGTCAGCGCCTTCCTCAAGTCCGTAGGTTACAATTCTGCATTTGCCTTCCGCATATTCCGTTACCCTTCCGGCGCAGTGACAGTCGCGGTTGATTATCCCGTATTCACAGTTATCAAACAGCCTGAGCTTACAATTCAGATAATCTTCCATGTCCGGATGTTCATTCTGAGAAATGTGGTCTTCGTATAAATTGGTGAAACAGGCGCACTTGTATCTGAGTCCGTAAACCCTGTCAAGCTTAAGTCCCTGAGAAGATACTTCCATGACAAGATCTGTCGCGCCGCTGTCCACCATACCTCTCATCATACTGTATATCTCATGGGATTCCGGTGTTGTATGTTCCGAATGTATTCTCTTATCGCCGACCATATTCACAACTGTGCCCATCAGTCCGGCTTTAATTCCGGACTGCTCGAGAATCGCCCTGAGCATAAATGTTGACGTCGTCTTGCCCTTGGTGCCGGTTATTCCGCATATCCGAAGTTTCTCTTCAGGGTGTCCGGATATTGCGGCGGTTACCTGTGCAAGGGTCCGGCGGGTATCTGCGGCAGCGACAGTAACACATCCGGTCTTCTCAGACAGAGCTCTGAGGGCAGAATCATCCAGCCTGCCGTTGTTCTCCTGTACCAGAACCGCAGCCGCGCCGCAGTCTGACACGCAGGATTCGACATAATCATGGCCGTCTGACGTGAAGCCTTTTATTGCAACAAACATACCGCCCCTGGTAATCTTACGGGAGTCATATTCAACTGAACTTATATCAGTTCCGGCATCACCGGCAACGATACGGCATCCGGTGTTCTCTAATATATCTGACAAACGCATGTATCAAAGGCTCCTTGTTAACTCATATTCTGACCTACTAATATTAAAACAAATAATATTAATATTTATATGGCAATTGGAAGAAATTTAATATTCAGTCAGACACGTTTTATGTGAAAGATACCGTTATGGTTCTGAAGTCGTAGTTTCTTCCGGTGTTGTACCGTTACCCTGATCCGGAGGAAGCGTTGTCTCTGTCACTATGCCATCCTCATTCTGACCGGCATTACCGTCAGTCACCGTATCCGAACTGCCTGCCGCATCAGTGGCAGACGTACCCTGCTGCGCCTGCAATGCCGGATCGCTGGACAGCGTGACCTTGATAATATCTCCGGCAAGCACCGTGGCGCCGCTGTCTTCGCTCTGCGCGATACATGAACCTGAGACGTCGCCTTCAACCTTGCAGTTGAGATCAAGTTTGATGCAGGCTTCAATGCACTCGATTGCGGACATTCCTGACATATTGGGGACGCGGGTAGTCAGCATCTGGTCTTCGGTAACTCCATCCGGATACATAACGACAACGCCTGTCTTATACAGAGTCTGGGTATCGTCCGGATATGTTCTCGCGATGACCGTATCGGCCGTCATATCAAGCGTTCCGTAAATTGCGGTAAGTCCGTTCGTAGAAATTCTTGATGAAGCCTCGGATGCCGTCATTCCGCTGACCTGTTGTACATAATATTCTGTCATAAGCTGATCATATTCATCCTCGTCGAAAACACGTTCAACGCCCATATAGGTCAGTGTGCCTTCAACTATTTTCGCCGCTGTTGAAGCTGCCGAAGAAGAGCCTACAGAATGATCCTTAGGCTTATTGATAACAACGAGAACCGCTATCTTAGGGTTATTTGACGGAGCATAGCATGAGAAGGAAAGAACGTGCGAACCTGCGAGCTCGCCGGTCTCGATGGTGGACGTGGAAGTCTTGCCGGCAACGGAATATCCGACAACCTGTCCCGCTGAACCGGTTCCGTCGGATACAACGCCTTCCATGAGCTTTCTTACTCTTGCGCAGGTATTCTCCGAGAAAACCGTCCTTACGACCTGAGGTTCAATTTCATCAACAATATTTCCGTCCTGATCAGTTATATATTTCGCGATGTGAGGCACAAGCAGATCTCCGCCGTTGATAATCGCACAGTATGATGAAAGAAGCTGAATCGGTGTTACAGTAGCCGACTCGCCGTATGCGAGAACAGCCATATCGATCTCCTTAGGATCAGTATGGAAAATACCTTTGCCTTCGGCAGGAAGGTCAATTCCGGTTCTGTCGTAGAAACCAAGCATGCGGACATATGAATAATACTTGCTTACGCCGATCCTGTATGCCAGCTGAGTGAATATCGGGTTGCATGAATTCTCAAACGCTTTTGTAAGCGTCTCATCGCCGTGGTTATATCCGCCGGTCTTCTGAAGCCAGCATGAAATGGTGTAGTCGCTTGATACCGCTATCGGGGCATCGCTGAACACCTCGTCTTCTGTTGTAAGATTCTCTTCAAATGCCATGCAGGTTGTGAGCGCCTTGAAAGTTGAACCCGGCTCGTATGTATCGGATACGCAGCGGTTTCTCCAGCAGTTCGCCATAAGATACTGAACCTGTTCATCGGTTGTCATTGCGTTCCATGTGAGCTGATCCATTCCGTAAGGCATGGCGTAAGGATTGTTAAGGTCATAATCAGGAAGTGATACCATAGCGTAAACGGCACCCGTATAAGGATTCATGACAATGGCGCAGACGCCGTCAATAGGCTGGTACTTCTCATAGGCCTCGCGTGCAGCTTCTTCCGCAATTCTCTGAATGCTGATGTCGATGTTCGTAACTACATTCATTCCGTCTGAAGCAGCCTCTGTGGTAGCCTCAGAGTACGGCAGAACGCCACCGGTGATCTCATCTGTCTCTGAATAGCGGTAGCCGTCACTTCCGGAGAGTACATCGTTGTAATACGCTTCAAGTCCGTAAAGGCCGCTGAGCGTCTCGCCGTTGTTTCTGGCGTAGCCTACAACCTGCGAAGCAAGGCTGCCGTAGTTGTAATATCTCTGCGGGACAGCCACAAAACCGAATCCCGATACATCGTTATCATCCAGAAAAGCCGCAAAAGCGTCCTTTGTGTCAGATGGAACATTCTTTGTGATATCGCAGCCGCCTACACTGTTGCGCTCATCGGTCTTGTCTGTCGGATCCAAAGGAAGAATGGAATCCATCTTCTCGGCCGTTACACCGAGGTAGCTTACGCACGCGTCTATTATCTGATCTCTCGACAGAACCGACGAAGACACGGAACTCGGAGAACAGACGACAGTATAGTCATATGTATTTGAAGCCAGCGGAGTTCCGTTTGAATCGTAAATCATTCCGCGGTCCGCCGAATATGTCATTAGTGTCCACTGCTGACTTGCCGCCGCATGGGCATAGGTGGCGTAGTTACTTACGGTAGTGTCATAGAGCCTGTAGCCCAGATATCCGAAACCCAGTATCATGGCGGCAAAAACAACGGTAACCGCATTTCTTGACCAGTTACCGTGTGACGCATCCGCATTTACATGAATATTTGCATTTGAAGCCGCTTCATTCTGAGCGCTTGACATCTGTTTCTTCCGTCCCTCCGTAATTACGCATCCGGGTGTGACTGATAATAAGCGGCAAGAGCGCTCTCGGCATCTTCGATTACTTCGTCATTTATTCCGTCCATATTATATGTTACCACTGTTTTCAGAGAATCATTGTTCGGAACCGGAAGATTTACAACCTGATTCTGGTTAGGATCCTGCATTCCAAGCGCCAAAGCCTGAGCGCGTACAGTATCCATATCGGTTACGCCGTTGGCATGTTCCTCAGCGTCAAGAATCTGGGTCTTAAGTGAGCCTATATCATCCCTGAGATTTGAATTATCCCGCGCCAGCTCAGAAAGCTCCGTTTGAGGAAACAGAAGCATCATAACAAAGAAACCGGCAAGAACTATTATTCCGACTACAACGCCGGTCTCAAAAGCCGTACGGGCAGTAAGTTTGCGCGCTTTCCGAGCCTTCTCGATACGGAATCTGTCATCCTCATGTTCAAGCATCAATTCGCGGCTTCTGCGGCTGACATCGGCGTAACTGATAAGTTTGATGTTGTCAGGTACAATCTCGAGCTTCTCATCTTCATATATTCTGTCAGGCAGCGGAATCACCTCTCCGTTGCGGTAGGCGAGTCTGGTTTTTCGCGCATTGACCGACTCGGATAAATCCTTATCCGTTATAACAGGTCTTTGCACCTTATGATTATTCAGCTCTCTGCGTTCCCTGACTGCCATTGTCTCTGCTTACCTCAGTTATATTGTTCGTTGTCGTTGCGCTCGAAAACTCTCAGCTTCGCGCTTCGCGATCTCGGATTTGAAGCAACTTCTTCTTCGCCCGGTTCTACAGGCTTTTTGGTGATTACCGTTCCGAGCGATTTCTTTCCGCATATGCACACCGGAAAGTCTCTCGGGCATGTACACGGATTCTCGCCCAGTCTGAAAGCTTCCTTTACAATCCTGTCTTCAAGCGAGTGAAAAGTGATTATCGAAAATCTTCCGCCGTTCTTAAGGTGTCTGATACCGTTGGTCGACAGTCTCTCAAGACCTGAGAGTTCGTGGTTGACCTCAATCCTTATAGCCTGGAAACACCTTTTCGCAGGGTGCTGGTCTTCTCCTCTGCCGTGTCCCGGCATATATTCCTTGATGGCCTCGGCAAGCTCGGTAGTCGTTGTAAACGGTCTGGTCTGTCTTCTTGCGACAATTCCGTCTGCAATCCGTCCCGAATGTCTCTCCTCACCGTAAGTCCTGAATACTCTCTCAAGGCTGTCTCTCGAATAGTTGTTTACAACATATTCCGCCGTAAGTCCGCCGGTTGTATCCATTCTCATATCCAGCGGTCCGTCAGACATGTAGGAGAATCCTCTCTCGGCATGATCCAGCTGATATGACGACACTCCGAGATCCGCGAGTATTCCGTCGACCTTCTTTATCTTCATGCTGTCAAGGACATTATCTATATCGCCGTAGTCCGATTTTACTGGCATCCAGTTGATTCTCGCGAAATCGTCTTTGCGCAGCATGCAGGTTGCAAGTGCGGCATCGTCCTTGTCAATCGAAATCAGTGTGCCGTTTTCACCCAGCTTTGCCGCGATTGCGGCCGAGTGTCCGCCGCCGCCCGCCGTGCAGTCGACATATACACCGTCAGGCTTGATGTTGAGCGAATCAACAGCCTCGTTAAGCAGCACCGAAATATGTTTAAAATCAGAGTCCTTCGACATAGTACTTCGTATCCAGCCCTTCAATATTGCTCAGATCGTGATCCTCGTTCTCATAGAAGCTCTTCGAACATATGTCGAGCTTCCCGTCATCATTAAATACGCAGATCTCATCTCCGGCTTTGGCGAAAATTCTTTCCCACAGCTCGGCATTAACAGCGATTCTTCCCTGTGAATCAACACTGACTTCAGAAGCCTCGCCGATAATTGCCCTCTTAATC
Source organism: Mageeibacillus sp. (assembly GCA_022484595.1). Classification (GTDB taxonomy): domain Bacteria; phylum Bacillota; class Clostridia; order Saccharofermentanales; family Saccharofermentanaceae; genus Saccharofermentans. The sequence goes on from JAKVLB010000001.1 coordinate 449,733, forward strand.
TTTCGGACATTAGGATCCATCGAGTTAAGTTTTCCCAATTGTTCCACGATTCTCTCAAAATGCTTTTTTGTGTAGACACAAAGATAACCGACATCAAGACTGTTGGTTACTACCAGATCAGTCCCCATTGTCTCTTTCTGCTTTGCAGGAACGAAAAACCTTCCCTTAGCATCAATTTTCTTAGTGTCACGTGCCAAAACCACATCTCCGCTTGAAATTATTTGTGCAAGAGGTAATATCAGTTGAAATGTTTTACTGACACTTTCCTCTACTTTACTTGGGATTTGCTCCCTAATTCACCACACATTTGTATTTTATTCGTAATGTGTTTTTAATTCAAGGGTTAAGTTGTAATTTTTCGGAAATTTTGTTAATTTTCTTTGGTTACAGTATCAAAAGTTATGCTTTGAAGTCGTGCACATGCCGGCTGTAATCCGGAAACTCACCCGAAATAAAGGCAGACGGAGCAAGTCGCGGTCAGACTTAACGCTTCGGTACGACTTTTCGGGCACCCTGAATTCCGGGAAATGACAACGTGAATAATAAAAAACCGCGGAAACATCTGATTTCCGCGGCAGCGTGCAATTCAATTCTAACCGGCGATCAATTCTTTCCGCCGTCCGGATTCTGCATCTCCCCGTATGTCGGATATGACGGAATGGCTCCGTTTCTTCTGACAGATATCGAACAGAACCGGTTGGCAAAATCCGCGCAGTCTTTGAGAATTCTCGATGATACAGAACTAAGATCCTTGCGTCCGATGCCATTGGATTTGAGACGCCAGAGAAAAGCACCGATGAAGCCGTCGCCAGCGCCGGTTGTATCAACCGCTTCTACAGGCACCGCGGGAGAGAAAGCCGTTCCGCCGGCATTTACAACATAGGCTCCCTTGCCGCCGCAGGTGCATATCACAAGCTTGACTCTGCCGGCAAAAAGCGTAGGAATTGCAGTGCTTATGTCCGAGCTGCCTGTGATAAATTCAAGTTCTTCTTCCGATACCTTGAGAATGTCGCATTCCGGAAGAAATTCAAGAACCGCGGAGGTGAGCTTGTCTGCGGAATCCCAAAGCATCAGGCGCAGATTCGGATCGAAGCTGATAATTGCGCCATGTGATGATGCAAGAGTTATTGCCGCTTTGTGCGCCTTCTTCATTGGAAAATCTCCGAGCGAAACACTGCAGAAATGAAGCGCATAGCAGTCATCAAACATATATGGTGAAAGCATATACGGCTCGTACAGCATATCAGCGGACGGTTTACGATAAAACGAGAACACCCTGTCACCGTCAGCCTTGAGACTGACAAACGCGAGAGCCGTGTTGGCTTCGTCAGTATAAGTGACATAGGAGGTATCGACGCCGATCTCATTCAGTTTTCCGGTAATAACTTCGCCAAACGGGTCGTTTCCAAGCTGAGTTATCATTCTGGATTTTCCGCCAAGGCGGGTGAAAGCCGCGCAGACATTCGCAGGAGCGCCGCCGACGGCAGGCGCGAATGAATCGACCTCGCAGAACTCGCATCCGGTTTTATTCGGAATAAAATCTATAAGCGCTTCTCCTATAGATACGAGAGTATCATGAAACGCAAGACCGTACAGAACTGACGTTGCGCCCTGCGCAGTCACTTTCAGTTCGCGGTATTCAGGATAGAAACGCGTTGACATGACATACCGGCCGCCATTTATGTATATTTCTATGCCGGAGGTATCCACTATCATCCGGACATCGTCAACGCGGCCTGTTTTCGCCTTACGGACGCTTCTGCTCGCACCTGTCTGTTCGTCTGTAAATGACAGTTCACAATGTCCGTCATCAAAAGACTCAAACTTTGCTCCGCCGATTGTCATTATAATTTCGCCTTCACCGGATCTGACAGCCTCGACTTCGAACGGAAGTCTCGCCCACTTGTCTTCGCCGACAACTTCAGCGTTGCCGCGGAGTTGCTTGAGCTCTCGTACCGGGTTCTGAAGAAGTGCTCCGTCGCCGGCAACCGTAAGCTCCCTTGGCAAAGTAAGACAATGCTGATAGCCGCTCTCGACAGTCTTGTTCCAGTAATTTGCATCTCCCATTCCCATCCATCCGATGAGAATCCGCCTTCCGTCAGGAGCTTCAAATGACTGTGGCGCATAAAAATCAAAACCGCAGTCGAGCTCGCAGTAATCGGAAAGCCCGTCTCCTTTTATTCTGAAATAGCCGCTCGAAAACGTGTTCTGGTATCTGTATTCTTCGTGGCCGATTCCCTGCGGCGATACAGTCATATAGGTATTTCCGTCAAGCTCGAAAATATCCGGGCACTCCCACATATAACCCATTCCTTCGTGCGACAGTGACTTCACAAATCTGAAACTGTCAGGAGAGTCTCCCTCATACAGCAGCACGCAGCCTCCGTTGTTAACTGTCTGAGCGCCGAGGACCATCTTCCATTTGCCGTCTTCCACCCATACCTTTGGATCCCTGACCTGAGAAGTAACGAAATCCGGGTAATCTTCCGGACTTAAGATCACTTTCTTCCCGCCCATATCGTCTGCGTGTTCGCAGCATATATGAATTACGTTAGCGTGATTCTCCGGCGTGTTAACGTTGCCTGTGTAGAAGATGTGAAGTCTGCCGTCATATACGACAGCGCTTCCGGAATATGCACCGTCGCAGTCATAAGCGGTATCCGGAAGAATTGACTCTCCCTTAAAATTCCACGAGAGCAGATCACTGCTCTCGTAATGACCCCATCCGCGAGGTGAATTGCCGGTTGCAGAATCCGGACTGTACTGAAAGAAAACGTGATATCTGCCATCAAAAAAACACAATCCGTTAGGATCATTAAGCCAGCCCGTGGGCGGTTCGATATGAAGCTTCTGTCTCCACTTGTAAATCATTGCAACTCTCCAATCCCTGATTTATCCTTGTTTACCGTATTCTACCCGGGTGTCAGGTTTTTCGCGACATTGAAATATTGAGAATAATTCCGAAAGCCATGAAGTTTATCAGCATCGCGGTTCCTCCGAGACTTATGAACGGAAGCGGAATTCCGGTAATCGGCAGAAGGCCGACTGACATTCCCATGTTTTCGATATAGTGGAACGCAAAATAACCGGCAAGTCCGGTGAGTGTGTATGCTGATGACTTTGACGGCACTTTGCTGGCTACGTAAAGACACCGGCAGATGAAGAAGAAAGCGAGTACAATCACCGCTGTAGTTCCGATAAAGCCAAGATGTTCCGAAACAGCCGAGTAAATAAAGTCACTTTCTTTTACCGGAACGGACGTCATAATTCCGGTAGTGTTGCCTGAGAGTCCGCCGGAAGCTATCGCTGCTTTTGACTGGACAAGGTTATACTCGGCTTCAGGATCTGAGCCCTCAAATACCAGTGACAGGATTCTCTCCTTCTGAAACGGCTCGAGGTAAAAATTCCAGACAAACGGGATAAAGATAACTACCACAGACGAGAAAGCCAGCAGAAAGTATCTGTATTTGATGCCCCAGACAAAAAGCATGCATACAAAAGTGAACATAATTACCATGGCAGTACCGAAATCAGGCTGCGTTAATATCAGCAGCAGCGGGACGGCATAGACTGCGGCCATTAATCCGAAGCCTTTCAGAATGGTAATTTTCTTGTCTGCCATAGCCTCGAAGATATCCGATGCCACAAGAATCAGTCCGATTTTGGCAAGCTCTGACGGCTGGAAGTTGCCTATGACAGGCAGATTGAGCCATGAGTCCGCACCCCATGTCGACGCAAGCGAGAAACCGTCTATAGGAACCAGCAGCAGCAGAAAAACCGATACTACATATATTCCCCTTCCGACCAGTTTAAGAAAATGAGTATCGATGAGGCATATAAGAATCGCCGCGAAAGCTCCTGCCGCAGTTGCCGCCACCTGTCTGTAGAAATTACCGGGGTATGCGGCATAACCGTTGGAAAGCACTTTCTGGAGAACATAAAGTCCTATAAATGTCAGTGACAGAATCGGGACAACAAGATAATAATCAACCGATTTTAATCCGGCCTGACCACGCAGTTTTACAAATCCTGAATCCTTGTTGGCCATTATCAGGCGTCCCTGGTATCAGAGTCACAGCCTGTCGCGCTCTTATCTCCGGTACAGTTCTCTGAAGAGACACTCTCTTCCGAAGTCTGCGCTGCGGTTTTGCTGTCGTAAGGCTTTACGGCATCAGAACTGTCTCCGGCAGCCTTGGGCACATCGACAGTGTAGTACTTCGCCGGAATAACTGAACAGGGTATTGCCTTTATGTGAACAATTGCGATATAGACAAGGGATGCTATCACCAGAAGAAGTGAAAGCGCCTGGGAAATTCTTATTCCTGTGGAACCTATATACAGCGAATCTGTACGAAGACCTTCAATCATGAATCTGATAATACCGTATAAGCAGAAGTAAACGGCGCTTGTCTCAAATGCATGCCTGCTTCTCTTGCGGACACAGATAAGCACAAAGAAAATTATCAGGTCTGCAACAGATTCATAGAGGAATGTAGGGTGAACCGGCTGAGTGGCAATAAGCGTAGGATCGTTTAACGTAAGATAGCTCTGAACCGTCGCGCTTGTCATACCCCACGGCAGATGCGTCGTAGTTCCGAATGCTTCCTGATTGAAAAAATTGCCCCATCTTCCTATTGCCTGACCCAAAGGAACATACACGATACAGTAGTCAACAAGTGCAGTAAAAGGAATCTTCCTGATAAGACACATTATAAAAACTCCGAGAAATGCACCGATGATGCCTCCGTATACGGCAAGGCCTCCGGATCTGGTATCTATGATTCTGGACATATCCGCAGAATAGTAACCCCAGTTGCAAAGCACATAGTATGCACGTGCGCCGACTATTGCACATGGAAGCGCCACAAGCATTATGTCATATACAAGTGAATCCGGGAAATTATGTGCCTTTGAGTTCTTAACCGCAATCACTATGCAAAGTATCATGGCCAGAGCAATAAGCACTCCGTACCAATAAATCTTGAAACTTCCTATCGTAAATGCGACAGGATTTACATCAACAGTAATTCCGAGTCCCGGAAAGCTTACAAGTGTACCTACTATCATAAATATTCACTCCTTCGGGTTCTTAAAACCGTTGATATATTACCACAGTGAACGTCTCTTTTCTTATCCATTCGTGGCAATTTCATATGAAACTGTTCTTACTGAAATATTCCAGCGCCTGCTTCTTATTCTCTTCTACAGCGCGCGCCAGTTCAGTCACGTCTCTGAATGCCGCCTCAGGACGCAGAAATTCAAGAAGTTCAACCTTCATCGGAGCCCCGTAGATATCTTCGTCGAAGTCGAAAATATAAGTCTCGACAACGTCTGTCTCCGCATGCTCCACCGTAGGTCTTCTCCCGACATTTGCCACGCCGGACAGGATTCTTGAACCAAGTGTGACTCTGACGGCGTACACTCCGCGTCTTACGGTAAACTTCTCCTCAGGTATCAGAATATTAGCGGTTGGAAATCCAAGCGAGATTCCGAGTCTTTTGCCGTGTGCAACATATCCTGAATAGAAGTAAGGTCTTCCTGCGCACATCTCACGCGCAAGTGCCACATTGCCCTCCGACAGCGCCTCACGCATCCATGTCGTTGACACCTTGCGGGGCGATTCATCAAGCCGCCGTTCGCTGATAACCCTGATTCCAATTTTCTCCTCTTTTGCGAAACTTTCGAGCATCTTTACATCGCCTGACCCGCCTGAGCCGAAGGTATAATCAAATCCCATAATCAGCGCTCTGGCGCCGAGTCTCATCTTCATTATATCGCGGCAGTAGTCTTCCGGCCGGATGTCGCAGACCTCTGGATAATTGAGGACCAGCACCTCGTCAACGCCGAGCTGCTCCATAATCGATATTCTCTCGTCAACCGTATAAAGCAGTCCCGCGTTGTTCTTGTTCAGCCCTGTAAAAGTCTGGACACAGGATGGTATTCCGGACGTTTTCGCAAGCCTGACAGCCATCCTGATGATGTCAAGATGTCCGATATGAATACCGTCAAACATTCCGAGCGCCAGCACTCTTCCCCTGGACGCAAAAGGGATTGTATCAAGGTAATACTTCTGGGTTGGCCTGAGCATCAGCAGAATCCTCTCTCAACACACATAAGGACTTTGCCGTCAGCTGCCTTCGGGTATACAACAGCAATAAGCACGCCGTTATAAGTGGCTCGGTACAGCGGTTTCCCGTTTCCGTCAAAGCTTTCCGGGAAAACAATCCTGCGTCCGTTGCGCACAAACGATGCCTGTGGGGCGTCTAGTTCAATCTCCGGAAGTGCGGCTATCATCTCAGACGCAGGTCTGACGAACGAGAAGTCGCCTGATTCAGCCATTGCGGCAATTCTTTCAGGTGTGAGGGCACCTTCAACTCTGAACGGGCCGTTGCCTGTACGTCTCAGCGATATGGCATGTGCGCCGTAACCCGTCAATCTTCCGCAGTCGTCACAGATTGTTCTTATATAAGTGCCCTTTGAGCAGTGGGTATCAAAGTTTACAATGAACCCCCGCGGAGCGCGTGTTATTGAATTGATTACAAGTGAAAAGATTTGAATTCTGTTTGGTTTGAGCTCAATGTTCTCACCGGCTCTGACCAAATCACAGGCGCGCTTGCCGTCTATCTTCTTTGCAGAATATTTTGGAGGCAGCTGCTCTGTCGTACGCGCAACCTCAGCGAACGCTTTCCTGACTGATTCGAAGTCTTCATGTTCAAGTCTCTCAAGCTCTTCTTCGGAAGGATAATTCTCCCTGATAACTTCGCCTGTCAGATCCATCGTGTCGGTCGAGGCTCCAAACAGAGCCTCACAGCGATATGTCTTATCATAGTTCTCACAAAATCTCAGGTACTTGAGGGCTCCTCCGCAGGCTACCGGAAGAAGACCCGTCGCGAACGGATCCAAAGTTCCCAAATGCCCGACTTTCTTGGTCTGCGCAACTTTTCGCATATAAATGTCCGTACCGAAAGAAGTCATTCCCTCGGGTTTATCTACAAGAATAAGTCCGTCTATACTCATAAAAGCTCTGTTGCCTTTCCGATTACTTCCTCTGCAAGCACGTTAAGGTCAACGTTATGCAATGTAAATCCCGCCGCCCGAACATGCCCGCCGCCGCCGAAGTTCTCGGCAAAGGCCGCCGAATTAAACACGTCACATGAACGTATATTGGCCCGGATCTCACCGTCTCCGAGTTCCCTCAGCACGATCGCCAGTTCCACTCCGTCTATGTCACGCATCGCCGACACAACGTCGTCAACACCGTCATCACCGGCACCGCACTGCTCGAAAAGCTCATGGGGAACAACCGTTACTGCCAGTTTACCGCCGGCATAAAACTGCACTCTAGACCTTGCAATTGCAGACAGCATGAATTTGGACTTCTTCTTCCTGTCAAACAGATTGAAGCATACTTCGGAAATTCCGGCGCCAAGCTCCATAAGCTCTCCCGCCGCCGTTAGCGTCTCAGGGTGTGTATTCTTATAGGTAAACCGTCCGGTATCTGTAACAATACCCGCCATAAAGCACTGCGCCGCCAGAGGTCCGATTACCTCATTACGAGGTTTTCCGCACCTTGCGGCAATTGAAATCGCATTGTAATAGCAGAGCTCACACGCTGATGAAGCTTCGGGATCAATCCACATATTGTCCGCACGGGTCTGAATCGAGGCATGATGATCTATCACAAGTCTTTCCCTGCATGAAGCGTATATGTCTCCGCAGATTCCCATCCTTCCGGCATCTGAACAGTCAACGGCCACAGCCTGTATTATCCGTCTGCCGTCAATTGTGCCGTTCTTTGCAAATTCTGCGGCGAGCGCGCCGGAATCGAAAGGATAAAACAGAAGATCGTCAACACCGAGGAAACTCATATTCTCAGGAATTACCTCCGGCATCGCGACATATGCGGTGACCCCGAGGTTTCTTAGTACGGCACAGGTTCCGCATGCCGAACCCACACAGTCTCCGTCGACACTTCTGTGCAGAAAGACGAGGCACGCCCCGTCTTCCTTCTTAAGTCTTTGAACAGCGGCAATAAAATGATTTGCCATTCTGATGGAGTCATTGCAGTAAATATCCTTCATTTATTCGCTTTCCTTCTCCTCGCGCTCAATTCTTCTTCTCTCATCATCAGCCAGAGTCTTAGCAATCAGAGCCTCCATCCGTTCAGCTTCTTCAAGTGTATTATCAAGCTTGAAATGAAGCTCCGGAGCAATGCGCAAATCAATCTGCTGCACCGCTTCGTAGCGTATGAATCCCTTGGCATGCTCAATAGCATCCATAGCGTCTTTCTTTGTCTTCTCATCGCCATAGACCGAAAGCAATACTGTTGCATGAGATAAGTCAGCGCTCATCTTGACACCCGTAACGGAGGTCATGAACGGAACTCTGGGATCCTTTAGCTTTGTGGCGATAATCGAAGATATAATCTTCTGAAGCTCATCACCGACTATCTCAGGTCTTCTTCTCTTCATCAGTCTCTTGCCACCTCAACATTGCCGAAGGCCTCGATAACATCGCCGACCTTTATATCATTGTACTTCTCTACCGTAAGTCCGCACTCATGGCCGGAAACAACTTCCTTTACAGAGTCCTTCTCATGCTGCAGAGAACCTAACACACCTGTATAAACTATGATGTCGTCACGGATTACTCTGATGCTGCATCCGCGCAAAATCTTACCATCCGTAACATAGCTTCCGCCGATTGTTCCGATTCCGCTGACCTTGAAGAGTGCTCTTATCTCCGCGTGACCCCAGACAACTTCTTCAATCTTTGGTGCAAGCATACCCTTCATAGCATTCTCAACATCTTCAATGGCATTATAGATAACGCTGTAAAGCCTGATGTCAACATTGGCTTCCTTTGCTTTGTCAACAATCATCTGATTCGGACGTACATTGAAACCGATGATGATCGCATTGGATACATCAGCGAGCACAATATCCGACTCATTGATTGCGCCGACTGCGCTGTGGATGATATTGACCTTGACTTCACCGTTCGTGAGCTTCTCCATAGACTGTTGAACAGCCTCAACCGAGCCCTGTACATCAGCCTTGACGATGAGATTGAGATCCTTGACATCGCCTGCTGCCATCTGTGCCGCAAGAGTTTCAAGACTCATCTTTGAAGATCTGTGGAGCTGATCCTCACGCTGCTTTATCTTACGCTTCTCAACGAGCTGTCTTGCCATCTTGTCATCGGTTACCGCATAGAGCAGCTCACCTGCGACAGGAACTTCCGGAAGACCGATAATCTCAACAGGCACAGAAGGACCGGCCTTCTTTATTGGATTGCCCTTATCGTCATACATAGCTCTGACATTGCCCATAATAGGTCCGCAGACAACTGTATCGCCCTGCTTGAGCGTACCCTTCTGTACAAGAACGGACGCTACAGGACCCCTTGATTTATCAAGCTGCGCCTCAATCACCGCTCCTCTTGCCTGACCCTTCGGATCAGCCTTGAGCTCCATGACATCAGCCGTAAGAAGTACATTCTCGAGCAGCTCATCAATACCGATTCCCTTCTTGGCAGAAATCGGAATCATTATGTTAGATCCGCCCCATTCCTCAGGAACAAGCCCATAGTTGGTCAGTTCCTGCTTGACCTTGTCGGGATTAGCGCCCGGCTTGTCTATCTTGTTTATAGCGACAATAATCTCTGTATTGGCAGCCTTTGCGTGATTAATGGCTTCAATTGTCTGAGGCATAACACCATCGTCCGCTGCTACAACAAGAATTGCGATATCCGTGAACTGCGCGCCTCTTGCACGCATTGTCGTAAATGCTTCGTGACCCGGAGTATCAAGGAACGTAATCTGACGGCCCTTAAGTCTGACGGTGTACGCACCGATTTTCTGGGTGATTCCGCCTGCTTCGCCTTCGATAACGTTGGTCGAACGGATTCTGTCGAGCAAAGAAGTCTTACCATGGTCAACGTGTCCCATGACAACAACAACCGGCGGCCTTGGCTCCATATTTGCATCATTATCTTCCTCTTCAGCGAAAAGAATATCCTCTTCGGTCTTCTCCTCAAGAAGTTCTGCACTGATGCCGAGCGCATCCGCAACAAGACATGCGGTATCAAAATCAAGCTCCTGGTTGATAGTAGCCATAACGCCAAGCTTCATAAGCTCCATAATAATCTCGGAGCTCTTCTTTCCGATACCTCCCGCAAATTCCTTAACCGTGATGAACGGCGGAATCTTTATCTCTGTAATCTGCTGCTGTTCCTGTTCTTCATAACGTTCAGCCTGATTTCTCTTCTTCCTCTTGTGTGAATACTCGTCATATTCTCCACCGTCAAACTGTGAGCCTCTGACAGACTTTCGTTTGCCGGCAGCAACATTCTTGCCGCCTTCGCGATGGTCAGAATCACTGTGTTTCTTCTCGAAAGCAGATTTCTCAGCATATGAGGTCCTGCTCTTCTTTACTTCTTCGAGATTTCCCGCATTCACCTTCGGCTTAGGGGCTCTTCTCTGCTGGTTCTTTGATGAACCTTCTTCATCCTTGTCCTTATCAAATACTCCGCCTGCTCTCGCGCCGCCGGAGTAGCCGCTTCTTGAGCCGCCGTTGCCCTGAGGTCTTGAGCCGCCGTATCCGCCGCCGCCCTGAGGTCTTGAACCGTATCCGCTGCCGCCCTGAGGCCTCGAACCATTATATCCGCCGCTTCTCGAAGGGCTCTTTCTGTCTCGGCCTGTATATGTAATAACCGTGGAAGACCTTATGGTCTCGCCTCTTGCCGGAGCATCTCCGAGTGAAATAACAGCTGAAGACAGCTTAGTCTTTCTCGGCTCCACCGGCTCTGCACCATTCTTCACACTGTCATTGTCCGTTTTGCCGGCGTTGCCTTTACCTTCGGCGGCAACACTTGCGGCAGCTTCGGTGCTCTCCGTTGTACGGTCGGAATGGGCAGACTGCGCCCTGACAGGTTTCTGCTCCGTCTTTCCCGACTGTTCGGCTCTCGCGGGCTGCTCTGCCTTCTTTGTCTGATCAGGCTTCTTCATCTGTTCGGTTTTTCCTGGCTGTTCAGTCTTCGCTGTCTGCTCATTATTATCCGCAACTTTGACTGCAGCAGCTGCTTCATGCTCAGACTTATTTGCCTGATTCTGCTTTTCCCTGGTATCGGCTTTCTTTGAAGTCTCGGCTGCAGCATGAGTCTGTGAAGACTTCGCGCCATCCTTAGGCTCGTCTTCTTTCTGCTTTGTCCTGGGCTTCTTCTGTGTCTTCTTCTCTTCTGCCGTCAAAACACCGTCTTCCGCGGCCTTGTTTTTATCATCTGCAACCGCAGGTCTGGCTTCACCGGACTTTGCCTGTGATGCTTTTGCGGCTGAAACTTTAGGATCACTCTTTGACTCGCCGGTTGATTCAGACCTGGTATCAGTCTTGGATTCAGTATTTCTCTCCGGTTCATCGGACATTGCCGCCGTGAAAGAAGCCGTCTCAACAGAAGAATCCGCAGCCGTTTCACTTCTCGTCTCAGCTTCTCCGTTGACTGCGTCTTCATCGAACTTCTTCTTGTGAACCCGTCCAAGTCTCATCTTCTTGTTACCGGATACACCTCCGACAGTAAAACCGCTATTCTGTTCTTTCTCTTCACTCATTAATCTTTTTCCTCCTCAACGCATCCGTCAAGCAATTTTGCAAGCCCTTCGGCAAAACCTCTGTCACCTGTCGCAGCAACCGTTCTTGCCGGCTTGCCTATGGCTTCGCCGAGCTTATCTGAATTTCCGTAACTGTACATCACGGGAACCCGTTTACCTTTTCTGTTGCCTCTGTCCGCACTGCACAGCAGCTTGTCAAGCGTGTTACGCGAACAGTCGTGTGTTACAACCAGAACTAAAGCATCGCCCTTCGTGAGCATTGCCCTGACCGCGTCAGCCCCGGAAACCAGTTTTCCGGCTCTCGCGCATAGTCCCAAATAATTGTAAACTCTGTTATCTTCAGCCATTTGCTTTATCCAGTATCTCGGATGCGACAGCATCTATTTCCTGCTGCGATATCTCGCGTCTGAGTCCCTTTGAAAGCCTCGCGGCCTTCTTGAGTTCAGACTTGATACAATCCTCGCTTTTACAAAGATAAGCGCCTCTCCCCGGAGCTTTGCCCGTAGGATCATAAACAAGATTCCCGTTGCTGTCCGAGACGACTCTCAGAAGGTCGCTCTTGTCTTTACGGGCTTTGCACGCTACACACTGTCTCTGCGGCTGTTTTCTCATTCTTCAGTATTACCCTCCACAACGGTAAACTCACTTATGATCTCCTGAGAAGCTTCATTGCTCTCATCAGATTCATTTCTGATATCAATCTTGAAGCCGGTAAGTCTTGCAGCAAGTCTTACGTTCTGTCCGCTCTTGCCGATAGCCAGCGAGAACTGCTGATCCGGAACAATAACTTTTGCATGCTTCTCGACATCTCCGGCCTCATTTGTCGATATCTCAGTATCAACTCTGACTACCTTTGCAGGCTGGAGAGCTTCACTGATAAAGAGTGCAGGATCTTCGTTCCAGTCAACAATATCAATCTTCTCTTCGTTAAGTTCTGCCATAATCTGCTGGACACGCTGTCCGCGCTGTCCAACGCAGGCACCCTTCGCATCGATATCAGGATCTCTCGAATAAACCGCAACCTTCGACCTGGAACCCGGCTCTCTTGCCACAGACTTGATAATGACGTCTCCCGACTTGATTTCAGGAACCTCAAGCTCGAAAAGCTTCTTTACCAGCTCCGGTGATGTCCTTGACAGAATGACCGAAGGTCTTCCGTTAGCCTCTTCAACGCCTGTAACAAGAAACTTCATTATCTGTTCCTGGTCGTAATTCTCATTACGGTTGTTCTTTACCTGTCCTTCACGCTTTACAATCGCTTCGGCCCTGCCGATATTAACATATACGTTACGTGAATCCTTACGGACTATCGTGCCTGAAGTAATCTCATTAATCTTGCCTGAGAACTCATTCTCAATCTTCGCACTCTCCGCATCCCTCAGCTTCTGGTTTATTGCGTTCTTCGCGGCGCCAGCAGCAAGTCTTCCGAGGTCTTCAACCTCAATACTGACTTCAACTTCATCGCCGATTTCAACTTCGTCATCGCCGAGAGCCTTGGCTTCCTCAAGTGATATCTCGTTTAAGTCATCAACAACCTCATCGACAACCTCAACAAGCTTATAAACATAAATCTCACCGCTGTCGCGGTCAATCTCAGCGTTTACGTTTCTGATTATATCCTGCTTATTACCGCAGAACTCACGCTTATATGCTGCGACAATTCCGTTCTCAATCGCTCTGAAAACGTCCTCCTCGTCAATATCACGCTCATCAGCGAGAAGTCTTACGAGGTCGACGATTGTCTCCTTAGGTTCTTCATTCTGCTTCTTTCTTGCCATGTTTATTTCCTCCTGTTAAAAATCAATATGTCTGGTTGCCTTCGATATATCACTCAAGGCCACTTCACATTCACTGCCGTCATCCATTCTGAACAATACTTTGCAATCGTCAGCGCCCGCAATCTGTGCAGTGAACCGCTTCGAGCCGTTGTCCGCCTTGAAAAGCTTGATGTCAGCTTTCTCTCCGATATAACGTCTGTAATCGCTTTCTGTCTCAAGAGGTCTTGTAAGTCCCGGCGATGACACTTCGAAAAAGTCAGCGTCAGACTCTGTTCCCTCATCTATGAGTCCGTCGACAGCTCTTGAAAAAGCTTCACATTCATCAATTCCTATTCCGCCCGCTTTATCGATAAAGAGTCTCAGATATGTATCCTTGCCCTCCTTCTTATACTCGCAATCGACGAGTTCAAAACCCATCTTTTCTGCAACCGGCTCCGCAATATCAAATACTTCCTGCGCTATCTTCGAGCGTTTACCCATATAATATGGACTCCTTACAATAAAAAAAAACGGGCTTGCAGCAAGTCCGTTCAAAAAATATTACTCTTAAGAACTCAAATATAATACCACTCTGTTATTTCCCTTGCAAACAAAATATTTTTCTATTTTTCTTTACACTTTGCTATTCAATTTATTGTTCAATTACAGTAAAATAAACGTATCCAAAATTCCAATGGAAAAACACCAAAGGAGATACAATTTATGATTAAACTCATCGCAGGACCCAAGGGAACAGGTAAGACGGCAAAGCTTGTTGACGATATCAACGCGGTTGCGGCTTCCGACAGCAACGTTGTTTGCATCGAGAGAGGCAATCGCTTGGATCAGCTGCTTAAACCAAATGTTCGCCTTGTAAACATGAAGGAATATCCGGTCACCGGTTTCAGCCAGGTTCTCGCTTTTGTTTGCGGAATCTGCTCAAAAGATTACGACCTCACTCACATCTATGTAGACGCTATCTGCAAGGTTTCCGAAGACTACGACCTGGAGAATTTAGGCGCGTTCCTCAACAGTCTTGACGCTTTTCTCAAGGATACCCCCGTCACCGCGACGATTATTTTCAGCGGAGACACAGACAATCTTCCTGAATCAGTCAAGAAATTTATCTGACAGATATTGATCAAACCTGAGCCCGGTGCGATTATCAGATAACGCACCGGGCTATTTTAATTCAGAACCAAGAGGTAATACAAGAATGGGCATATTAAGAAATTTCGCCAAAGAATTCAAGGCATTCGCACTTCAGGGCAACGTCGTCGACATGGCAATCGGTGTTATCATCGGTGCCGCCTTCAAGGACATTGTAACTTCACTTACAGACAACTTTATCAACCCGCTGATAGCTTCAATAGGCGGCGCCAACATCGCCGGCTCGATAAAGCTTCCCTGGGTTGACTACTCAGGATTATCACTGGAAGAGATTCAGTCTCTTTCTCTAAATTACGGAGCATTCATTACAGCCATCATCAATTTCTTCATCATGGCACTCGTTCTGTTCATAATGCTCAAGGGAGTGAATTCCCTCAAGAACATCGGCAGAAAGAAGAAAGATGATGAGCCCGCACCTGCGCCTGAGCCCTCCGATGAAGTCAAGCTTCTGACCGAGATCAAGGATCTTCTGAAGCAGCGCTGACAGGCATTCATCCGTAAAGACAAACAGAAAGGTTCCCGACAAGGGTTAAGCCCCATAGGTACACTTTGTGACCTATGGGGCTTGATACTGAACGAAGGGAAAACGGCAGGAGATATATCTCCTATTTTTTCTTTTTCTTGTCTTTCTTCTTTTCTTTATCTTTGTCTTTGAGTTTCTTCTTCTTGTTTTTCTTAAGTCTGTCAAGGTCCGGACCTTCAACAAGCTTCTGAGGAATCGGAACACTGGAAGTCTTCTTAAGTGCCTGTGCGCCGGCCATCTTGGTGCGCCTTGCCTCGGTCTTCCTCCTCGCCGCCTCAACGCCCTCCGGAGTTGTAGCAACAATCGGCGGTTCATTGAGTGACGCTAAAAGCCCGGATATCTGATCGACCGTATCGTGATTGATTGAATAGCAGCTATACCTGCCGGAGCGCTGTTCCGTAACGAGATTGTTTTCGACGAGCAGCCTCATATGATGTGACAGTGTAGGCTGTGTTATAGCAAACTCAGGGAGAATATCTCGGGCGCATACCGTGCCTCGCGAAGCAATCAACTGCAGTATTCTGATCCTGACAGGCTCAGCCATAACAGCAAGGATACCTACAAGTTCTTCGTTGAAATTCTCTCCGGTCATCATACCACCTTAAGCTATAAGCTGATCTTTCAGCGCTTCCTCGAATTCACCGAGGTTGGCGCAGGCAATAACTTCCGTGTTATCTTCAAGCAGGATCTCGTCGCCGCCTCTGACAAGAACCGTCATCGGCACGCCCATCTTGCGAAGAAGCAGCAGCTGGTACTCTTTTGACGCCTCTGCAGACAGATATTTGCAAAGAAGCCGAAGAACCTGCTTACCGTCTTCAAGATAAATGCCCGACAGCTTCATCAGGTGGTCTACAACATACATTCCGAACACATCATTGAAATCAAGAACATCCTTCTTCGGAAAAACACTTGTAAATGCTGTCACCGCCATCTTGCCTACCAGTTCAAGGTCGCGAAAATCCTTAAGCGGAATCTTAAAGCTCTCAACATTTGCCGAGAACAGCTCCTGCATCTGGTCGACAGACAGTTCATTCTTCAGCTCTTTAATACGTTCAATCCTGGCCACAATCTTCTCTTCAGGGAAAAACGTCGCCTGTCCGATATCTGTAGCCCTGTGGATAAACCAGCTTTCAGGAATCAGCCCCTGCCTCTTCCAGCGGTAAAGCGTACCGTAAGATATCTGCTCGAGACTGAGAAGTTCTTTCTTCGATATAAGTTTGTCGTCCATGTGCCGGTTCCCCTTTTATTATTCTTTGTAACATTTTAAATTAACAATGTTACAAACAGGAGGCACGCGGGTAAAATTACGACAACAAATCAGAACCCAAACGCCATGCAGATTTTCTCAATCGCCGAGGCAATTGCCTGTCTGTTGTCAGCAGGAACAGAGAAGAAAAAGACAATACCGAGAACAAGCGCAATTATAACCGCAATCAGATACATAATAAGAATCGCTCTCTCAAAATGCTTGATATTCTTGTTGCGTGGCAGAAGCGACAGTAAAATCGTAATAACCAGACCAACGCATGGCAGATAACTTATAAAACCCAGCCAGAAGAAACCTGAAGTTGATACCGGCTTATACTGAGGAGGGCATGAATCAATCAGAGCCTGCTGTTTCTCACGTCTGGCCTTTAGCTTCTCTGCCTTCTTCTGAGCCTTCTGGGCAGCCCTGCGTGCTTTATCCTGCGCTTTCTGCGCCGCCTTGGCATCAACTGCCGATGCGGTTGCCGCAGCTGTTGCTGCCGGCGCTGCAGACTTAGCAATCGGAACGTCAGGAATAATCTCAGCCTGCACCGGTTTAATCACTGCCGGGGCACCCGCACTGTCTTCAGGGGAAACCTTCTCTTCCTGAGCATTATCACCCTCGAAAAGCTTATCTTCACCGGACTTATCATCTGTCATAATTGAGAACCCCTTATCTTTATTATTTAATCTGAATTATAGCATACAACAACTTGGGAAAGAGAATAATCTGCAACATAACATCAAAGACAAACAGCAAATCAGACTTCCCTGTTCTGCCTCAAAATAAGCGCACTGGCGGCATCTATAACAATCCTGTCCGAATCAACTCTACCTTCGCCGTAAGACCATATTATGTGAGATTCCCGGCATTCAGGAGCAGATACCGAGGTCTGCGATTGAGACGGATTGATTGCAATATAGAAATCACCGCGGCGGTATATTACCGCGTGTGAAATGTCTTCACCGGCGATGTATCTGAAATCCGAGTAAGCCTGAAGGTCATGGTTCTTATGGCGCAACGCAGTAAGACCGCGGACAAAATTCAGCATTGAATTGACGTCTCTTTCCTGTTCTTTGACTGTAGGTGCGTCTGCAGCATCGTCGCATGGCAGATATAGCTGTCCGGCAATGCCGGCATCAATGACTGAAGTATCCCACTGCATCGGAGTTCTCGAACCGGTCCGGTCGTAGCCGCCTTCTTTTGACGGCAGATCCAGATAGCGCATACCGATTTCGTCGCCATAGTAGATAAATGGTGCGCCCGGCATGGTGAGAAGAAATGTATAGAAAAGACGCAGAGCGCGGTCTGAAAGAAAATGCGACGGTCTGACTGTGTCGTGGTTGCAGGTCATCATGCATATAAGACCGTTGTGCGAGGTATCACGTAAAGCCGGAATGTAGTCGTCAAGGAATTCATTGAATGAACATTCTCCGTTAAAGTAGGAGTTACTGCTGCGAACCAGTCTGTTGTAACCGTTTCCGTCATGATCAAGATAGAAATCCATATCGAAACCGGCACCGTTGATTGACTGAACCGGGCAGCTCCATTCGGATACAAACGCGGCGGACGGGAACTTCGAACGGCACGCGGACAGTATATATCGCCATATAAGGCATGTTGCGCTTTTCGATGAGTCGTCGTCCTTGGCAAGCGAATCCGCCATATCGACGCGGAAACCGTCACATCCCAAATTAAGCCAGAACAGCATGACATCAATCATGGCATCGCGGGTAGCAAGCGCCTCCGGAGAATCAATCGCTGACTGCCACGTCTCGGACGGAGAAGCCCAGCCGTAATTGAGAGCCGGCTGGCACTTGAAGAAATTCAGCATATATGTTCCGTTTCTCGGAGACTCTCCACCGATATACGGATGACCGCCAATTCCTTTAATCCAGTGGTCTGTCCAGATGTAGCGACTGCTGTATTCATTCGGGCAGGCCTCAGAGCTTCTCCTGAACCACTCATGTTCCTCGGACGTGTGTCCCGGCACAAGGTCAATAAGAATCTTTATGCCCTTCCTGTGCGCCGTCTCGAAAAGCCTCACGGCATCGTCGTTGGTTCCGTATCTTTTCGCTACCTTCAGGTAGTCCCTTACATCATATCCGGCGTCCTTGAACGGCGAGTCATAGAAAGGGTTTATCCATATGGCATTGCAGCCGAGACCTGCAACATAATCGAGTCTGTCGGTAATGCCGTTCAGGTCACCTGTTCCGTCGTTGTCAGTGTCCATAAAGGATTGAGGATATATCTCATAGAAACACGCATCGTTAAGCCAGTCAATCATTGTAATATCTCCTTTTATTAAGTCTGAAGCTGTTTATTCTCAGGGCGTTCATGCAGACAGTGAAGCTCGACAGGCTCATGGCCGCCGCGCCGAATACCGGACTCATTGTCAATCCAAATCTGTAGTAGGCTCCGGCTGCCAGAGGAATCAGAAGAATATTGTAGATAAACGCCCAGAAAAGATTCTCTCTGATTACAGTCAGCGTCTTCGACGACAGCCTTATCGCGGCACTCAGGTCTTTGAGGGAAGAGTGCATCAGCACAACCTGCGCCGCGTCAATTGCAACATCTGTGCCGGCACCTATCGCTATTCCGAGATTTGCCGCTGCAAGGGCCGGTGCGTCATTTATTCCGTCGCCCACCATGGCAACCGATCCGTCCTGCGACAATTTCCGTACTTCAGCCGCTTTACCGTCCGGCATGACCGATGCGATGAAGCTGTCAACTCCCGCCTGACGCGCGATAAATCCGGCAGCTGCCTCATTGTCGCCTGTCAGCATTACCACTTTAATTCCCATGTCCTTGATTTCTCTGATAGCGGCAACGGAATCTTCACGAATCCGGTCAGCGACACAGATAAAACCAAGTACGCGGTCATGTGTCGCAAAAAACATTACGCTTCTGCCGCTTTCCGCCATCTTACGTGCGCGGAGCTTAAGATCATCCGGAATAACGGCAAATCGTCCGACATAAGTATCACGACCGCCGAAGACTTCAGTTTCTCCGACAACGGCGTTAAGTCCGCTGCCCGATTCACTCTGAACCCTGCCAGCATGAACAAGCTTTACCTCACGCGACTCACAGTAGTCATTTACCGCCAAAGACAAAGGATGTCCGGCATCTTTTTCGATAGAATATGCCATAGACAGAAGATAATCTTCGTCTACGCCTTCCGCGCAGACAACATCCGTAACCTGCGGTCTGCCTGCGGTAATTGTCCCTGTCTTGTCGAGCGCGACAGTCCTGATGCGGCCGGCAGCCTCTATCGCTTCTCCGGTCTTAAAAAGAATGCCTTTTCTGGCAGCCGAACCATTGGCAACCATAACCGCAACCGGCGTGGCAAGTCCCAACGCGCACGGACAGCTCACCACAAGCACAGCGATAGCCCGCGTAAGTGCCGTCGCTATGCCGCCGCCCGCAAGTAACCAGACAACGAAAACAACAACCGCTACAGCAATTACCGAAGGAACAAATACTCCCGCTACCTTGTCGGCGATTCTTGCAATCGGTGCCTTGGTCCTGGAAGCATCATCGACAAGCTCTATTATGTGTGAGAGCGTCGTATCCTCACCCACTCTCACGGCACGGCATCGAAGAACTCCGGTTTTGTTGACAGTCGCAGCGTAAACCATGTCGGCACGGTTCTTGTCCACAGGCATGGATTCACCTGTCAGGGCCGATTCATCGATGCTGCTCTCGCCCTCTATTATAATTCCGTCAGTCACCACCGATTCTCCCGGCTTGACAATGAAAACATCACCGACAGCAAGCTCGCTTATGTCAGCTTCCTTACAGACGCCGTCACGGACAACTGTACACTTCGTAGGCATAAGCCTTACAAGAGACTTGAGTGCATCCGTTGTTTTGCCTTTTGATATGGATTCCAGCAATTTTCCGACCGTAATCAAAGTAACAATCATAGCCGAAGATTCAAAGTACAGACCGTTCATAGAAGAAGAAACGGCTGAAGACCGCGACATGTTCACCAGAACAATGACACTGTAAAGGTAAGATACTCCCGAACCCATTGCCACCAGAGTATCCATATTTGGAGCTTTGCCCAGAAGCGACTTAATTCCGCTTATAAAGAATTTCTGATTAATGACAAGAATCAGCCCTGCAATAAACATCTGCACTATTCCGTTTCCTGTATTACTGCCGCTTATGACGGAAGGTGCGGGCAGACCCGCCATCATTACTCCATCCGCCAGATATATAAGCAATGCGAGAAGAACCGCCGATAAAACCAGCCGCCTTATCAGCAAAGGTGTTGTCTTGTCCTTGAGAGCCTCTTCGATTTCGGCTGCGCTGCCTGCATTCTGTCTGTCCGCACTATCTGTCTGTCCGGAGAAATCATCTCCGGTGCCGGACTGCGCACTTTTCTCCCGTGACCTGCTGCCAAGCCTGCCGGCTCCGTAGCCGGCGCGTTCCACTGCACTGATTATTTCTTCAGGCTTCGCGTCACCCGTTACACTCATACTGTTTGTCAGAAGCGACACACTGCAGTCTTCAACACCCTTTACACCTCTGACAGCTTTCTCGACATGTGCCTGACAGGCCGCGCACGACATTCCTGTTACACTGTATTTGTCAATATGTGCCATAACGCCTCCCCGAAAACAAGCCATCAGAACATAAATGATTATCTGACTTCCTTTGATATTATAATACCGCAGATGGCAAGGTTGATTTGCATAATTATGTCATAAGTTTATTTTACTCAAGACTCTTGTCAACAACTTCCAAAAATTGTATACTCATTGAGCTTCGGGTGATTAGCTCAGCTGGCTAGAGTACCTGCTTGACGTGCAGGGGGTCACAGGTTCGAGTCCTGTATCACCCACCAAAGGAAAGCCCGCAGACAATCAGTCTGCGGGCTTTTATTTTTCCCGGTATCTGACTTATCGCGCCGGATTCAAATCATGGAAAGCAAATAAACCCCGTTCCTGAATTGGAACGGGGTCTGTTATTCCTCCGCAATGAGGTCTTCTTTTACTGCAATGTCATGCCGCTGCTGTTGTCTCAGCAGCTGTCGTCTCAGTTGCAGCAGGATCTGCTGCCGACGTCTCAGATGATGTCGTTTCAGCCGCCGCAGGATCTGCCGTCGTCCCGGCAGGCGCAGCTTCGCCATCAGTAATACTCTCGGTGTAATCGTACGAATCCACAACCTGTGCGACAAGTTCATTCTTCAGACTGTCAATGCTGTCATAACCGGCAAGATACAGGGTATATGTGCTGAACCAGCCTTCCGATACTCCCGTATCAAGCGTATATGTGTAACTGCTTGGCGTGTCATACTCTGACATACTTACTGAACCTGTGCCGTCAGGCATCACCATAATAGCATTGAACATCGTGTAGTTATAATAGCTTACGTCCTTATCGAATGAATTGCCGTCATCATCCGATAACGTAACATGGATTGTATTCTTATAAACAAGAATAAGACGGTTGGCATCGTAATAATAGTCGTCGGCAGTATTTTTCGCTGTCTGGAAATAATAGCCTACATATGTTGAACCGACTGCCGTCACGCCGTCACTTACCTGTGACGCGAGTTCAGCGGATGCAACTGATGCCGACTGGTCAAGCATTGTCTGCAAGGTATCGGCAGGGATCTGTTCGTAAGCTGTGCAGTACGCTGCAAGCCCGTCAACGGTGAATTCCTTGGTATCAGCCTCAGGCAGCTTGTTCATCGACTGCAGGCAGTAAGTGTCAAGATCATCGCTGTCATACGGCGAAGCGGTTACAGTGACGACGTCGCCGTTTGAAAGGCCGCTTGACTTGTCAATTGAATAGTAAATATCAGAGTATTCTGAATTATTCACAACAGTTGCAGTTCCGTTAGGTCCGATACCGTCAAAGGTAACATCAATCCCCTCGAAAAGGTCAACCGACGGTGCCGTCTCAAGGTCACTGACTTTAACAGTTACAGTGTCAAAACTGACAAGCACCTTGAAATTTCTCTGAAGCTTGCTGACGCTGAAATCTTCCCATTCAAAATCGAAAGTATCTCCGTTTGACAGACCAGTAGCATATACTTCAGCAGGAAGCTGATCTTCCACAATCGATTCGAATATTTCGACGGCATCGTCTTTCTTATGAGCTCTTCTGCCCTCGGAAGTGTATCTGATCTTTTTGCCGTAATCCTGTTCGAACTGTTCTTCATTGAACTCTATCGTTGCCTGGCCCAAATGATCGTAACCGGTATATGTAACAGTGATGTAATCGTCAAGATTAATCTCTGTCTTGCGGTTGTTCCACTTGTTCAGCATTATGAAGCCGACGATAATAACAGCCAGAGCTACGGCCGATAGTATCGCGATAACTGTAACATTTGCTTTCTTTGTTCCGGACTTTGCTCCGGGCATTGATCCGGACTTAACATCAGGCTTGTCTTCGGACTTGACCTCACTGTCCGTTGTATCTTCAGAAGTCTCACCGGACTTCAAATCTGCCGCACCGTCTGTAATTACATCGGCCTGTTCAGCGGACTCATTAGCAGGTTCAATTGTTTCAGAACCGTTCTTCTCATTGTCTTCTAACATAATTCCCTCCGATTTTAAATTTCAACCTGTTCAATTTACCACAAGACTGTGACCCGGGCAAATAAAACTGATAATTTGCACGTACAATATACACATTAATGAATAGAACGTAAACAAATTCCATTAAACTCAAATCAGCCTTCAAGTTAAGGTTCGTTTAAATTAAAGCCTGTAATATGCTCTCAAATCAGTACAGGACGGAGGTGATACGGATGAACATAATCAGAAGCTTCAAGAGCCTCGGCACAGTAAACACCATCAGTGTCAAAGGAGAAATAAGCAGCTCAGTCCTTGACAGAGCTCAGGCCATGGTAACAGAAATGGACGACCGCTGGTCAGTATTCAAAGACAGCAGCGAAATAAGTCTTATCAACCGCAACGCCGGAATAACGCCCGTCACGGTAAGTTCAGATACGATAGAGCTTCTGACGTTCGCCCGCAGCATAAGCATTGAGTCCCACGGCGCGTTCAGCATAACAATCGGTCCGCTGTCTCAGGTCTGGCGAAAAGCGCTGAAAAGCATGACATTACCGGATCAACACACTGTCAGACAGATACGCAGGCTTGTCAGCGACAAGGCAATTCAGATAGATCCGGAAATGAACACCGTATATCTTCCGGTTATGGGTATGAGTATTGATTTGGGAAGCATCGCGAAAGGATACGCAGCCGATCAAATCCGCGATTATCTCAAGAGTGAAGGAGTAAATGAAGCCATCATCAACTGTGGCGGTACAGTTTGTGTCATTGGCAGGGCACAGCAGATCGGAATTCAGCATCCGCGCATGATGACAGGCGTCCCGTTCGCAGCCGTCACGCTTTGCAATCAGTCGGCGGTAACCAGCGGAGACTACGAACAGGGATTTGATTTTCGCGGACGCAGATACCATCACATAATTGACGCCCGAACCGGTGAGCCCTGCAGGAGCCGCCTTGCCGGTGTGACGCTCACAGGCGGCAGCGCGATGCTCCTCGACGCACTTTCCACTGCGGTCTATGTCGCAGGAATTGAAGCCGGGGCGTCTCTTATAAGGAAAAGAAACATCGAATGTATAGCAATAACAGACAATATGGAAGTTATCTGCACTGACAATATAGGTAAACAGTTAAGATTTCTTCCGCAAAAAAAGGAGGCAAAACAATGAAAAAGTCTACCAAATTAAAGGTAATACGTTACGCAATCCAGCTCGCATCATTTCTGCTGTTTCCCGGATTGTTTGCAATCACGTTCTCTTCAATCGGAGATATTGTGTCATCGCTTATAAGCGGCACTTTCACCATGCAGTCAAACGGCGGTGAACTCCTGTTAGGGTCGGGAATACTTCTCATAACCGCGATATTCGGAAGATTCTTCTGCGGATATGTATGCTCATTCGGAGCACTTCAGGACTTAACGTCCGACATCGGCAGGCTGCTCAGGCTACCGCAGATTAAGATTCCGCAAAATGCCGACAAACCTCTTCGCATTCTGAAATACATTGTTCTGGCAGCCATCGCGGTATTCTGCTGGATACTTGGAATTAAGCTTGCCTCCACTGTCAATCCATGGGAAGCATTCGGCAAAGCGATAACTGTAAACAGCCCGGATTTCACTGCTCTTCTAAGCATAGGCGGCGCAGTGCTCATCGTGATAATGACACTCTCAATGTTTTTGGACCGCGCTTTCTGCAGATATCTTTGCCCGCTGGGAGGGATACTCGCTCCAATCTCACATTTCAGAGTCTTCCGAATCAGGAAACCTTCCGAGAAATGCGGCAAGTGCAGAGTATGCACGGAATCATGTCCAATGGGCATTAGTCTTCAGGGTTTTGACAAAGTCACCAGTGACGAGTGCATAAACTGCCTGTCGTGTGCCGCCTGCCCTCGCGCCAACATTACTGCCGATCCGGCACCGGCAGTCTCAACAGCAATAGCAGTATTGTCAATCACCGGTTTCCGATACCTTGGAACAATTGACGCACTGTCTTCATCCGCAACTTCATCCGCTGTAGTCTCACTTGAATCCGAAACCGGTCCTTACGAAGACGGAACCTACGCCGGAAGCGCACAAGGCTACCGCGGAACCACCGAAGTTACCGTAACAGTCACTAACGGCTACATTCAGGACATAAGTGTCGACTCATACAAAGATGACGATGAGTTTTTCTCAAAAGCGAAAAGTACCGTCATTGACGAGATAATTTCTTCACAGAGCACGGATGTAGCCACAGTAACAGGCGCCACATTCTCTTCAAACGGAATTATCGAAGCGGTCGCCGACGCTCTCGGAACAGTCTCCGCATCAACAGACAGTGTGAATTCAACTTCAGACGAAGGTTCTTCATCCACGTCAGTGACAGAAACAACTGAGACTTCATCCGACAGTGAACAGACTTCTTCCGGCAGCACTTATTCAGACGGAACCTACACCGGTTCGGGAACCGGTCTTCGCGGTACAACAAATGTCAGTGTGACAGTTGCAAACGGTCAGATTACAGACATCACCGTAGAATCATACGAGGATGACCAGGAGTATTTTTCGAGAGCTCAAAGCACTGTCATTGATGAGATTCTTGATTCTCAGAGCATAGACGTGTCAACCGTATCCGGAGCAACTTTCTCTTCAAACGGAATTATCGAAGCGGTCGCTGACGCTCTCGGTGTTGATTTTACAAACCCAAACTCTTCAGTGTCACAGGG
Source organism: Mageeibacillus sp. (assembly GCA_022484595.1). Taxonomy (GTDB): domain Bacteria; phylum Bacillota; class Clostridia; order Saccharofermentanales; family Saccharofermentanaceae; genus Saccharofermentans. Next base: position 475,267 of record JAKVLB010000001.1, read on the forward strand.
TGAAAACGGCGGATTCGGACACGGATCGCACGGTCATTGATAATAATCTGCACAATTGCAAAATAACCTCCGAATGGGATAATGAAAGCATTTCACAAGGAGGTTTTATTATGGAAAGATTTAAGAAGTATGTTGCCGAATTCATCGGAACAATGGTTCTCGTACTGATGGGCTGCGGTACAGCAATGCTTGTCGGATGTGACTCTGCTGCCGGATGCGGCTATATTCTGACGGCACTTGCATTCGGTCTTGCTATTGTGGCAATGGCTTATTCTATCGGCAATGTGTCAGGCTGTCACGTCAACCCGGCGGTATCACTCGCGGTGTTTATGAACAAGGGTATCGACGGCATTGATCTTGCCGGCTATATCATTGCGCAGATTCTTGGCGCACTCGCCGGTTCCGGACTGCTCTGCCTCATTTTCTCGCTCGGCAAGGTAACTGATAAGACAGGAGCTCTCGGAAGCAACGGGACAGCAGGTGTCAGCGGAAGCAGCGCTGCGGCATTTATCACGGAATTCGTCTTAACGTTTATCTTTGTAATCGCCATACTTGGCGTAACATCCAAAAAAGCTTCACACGGCTCTTTCGGCGGTCTTGTAATAGGATTGACTCTGACTTTTGTTCACATTCTCGGAATCGGCCTCACGGGAACTTCGGTAAACCCTGCAAGAAGCATCGGACCTGCAATTGTTTGCGCAATTCAGGGCAACACGGCACCGGTCAGCAGTCTCTGGATTTTCATTGTTGCACCGCTCGCCGGCGCCGCAATCGCCTCAATAGTCTACAAATTTATCGAAAGCAAAAAGAATTGAGTGTCTGCCTGAGTTTTCACTCATTTCTGCCGAAAATTTCACAAGTTGAGTTAAGGTTCGTGCTTTATAGTGTAAGCATCAAGAAAGAAAGGATGGTTACACCAATGTACTAAGTACCTGTACTTCATATAGCACCACTCAATAATTGTTTTATTTTCTTAATTTTGCCAAAACTAAACCGGAGTTTGCCACTCCGGTTTTTAATTTAAAAATATGTAAAATATGGCGCAAATGTGGCTTTTCTGTAAATTATCTGCTATAGTATTCTCAATTTATGCTAATAGGAGGCTGTTATGAAAAAATCATTCAAATCTCGTCGCGGTTTCACTCTCGTAGAGATGGTTCTTGTTATTGCAATTATTGTAATTCTTGCGGCCGTCACAATCTTTGGGATAGGAACATATCTCGACAAAGCCCGTGCCGCAGCATCTTCCATCAACACACACAACGATTCTATTAACAGTGTCGTTTCTAATGTTGATGAGATACTGAAGAATTAAGCGGAAGCTCATAGGCTGATTAACAAAGAAAACAGGCTCCCTCATCGGAAGCCTGTTTTTTCTTTGTGTTTCTTGTTTGGAAGCCTCAGCTCTCCTTGTTCTTATGATTCTCCTTTTTCTTTCTGATGCACATTGTCAGAACGATTGCTGCGGAGCATGCTATGAAGAACATTGACCGGAGCAGATATCTTCCATCCTCGCCTGTTGCAACCACCGCTTGAGCTGTCTCGTTCTTACGCCATACAGCTGTAAATGTATGAGCACCGGTAACCGTGTAGCTGTCTCCGGGCTGATAAGACGAACCATGCCATTCAACGAAAGTATATCCTTCTCTGGTCGGCGCCTGATAGATTGTGATAACGGCATTCTCAACATATACGAGCTTCACAGGTTCGGTGCTTCCGTTCCAGTTTCCGCCGTCAGGATTGAATGTAAGTTCGTACCTCGTTCTGCTGATACCGAACGTCATTGTTCTTGAATACTCGTAATTGCTGATACCGGTTATCGTCACCGTTGCAGTTCCTTCGTCAATGTTGTTGACATAAGCAAGAGTATAATCAATTCCTTCCGCAAGAATGTTTCCTGTGGCACTGTCGGTAACAACCAGCTTCGGTGTGATTTTCTCACCTGTCCACTTCTGGTCTTCTACGCTGCCAAATGTAACTGTCGGATCTGTTACCGCCTTAGGATTGATTGTTGTGGTAAACGAACCGAAGAACGGGGTATAGTTTGCCGCTTCGAGCTTATAGTATGTTGTATAGGTTCCGGCATTCTCATATTGCGGCATAGTGGTTGACCATGTGCTGTTGTCTGTACTGTAGAAAACCGTGACTCCCGCAACACTTGAGACAGGAATATCATTTTCGCGCTCTTTGCCATTAAAGGTGAAAGTATTATTGTTTGCCGTTGCATTTATCGTTCCGATTGTAACGGTTACTTCATAAGTCTTTGAAGCCGCCTTATAATTCTCGGTCTCAGGCGATACAACAGTAATTGTTGCCTTGCCAAGTCCTGTCGGTGTAATCGTTACCTTTCCGTCCGCTGAAGCAGAAGCTGTCGCCACAGACGCATCTCCGGTCTGTACTGTAAGCTTGGCTGTGCTGTCGGTATTTGTTGTGGTCGCATCGAAAACAATATTCTCGCCAAACTTTATTCCGCCAGAAGTATAGTCGAACGATACCTCGGCATCCGCCTTTGTAACCTCAAGCGTTCCCAGCGACTCGGTAACTGAGTAGTTGCTCTCCTTTGCACTTGTCCAGGTAATCGTATACGTGTTGTCGCTTGTTCCGGCATTGACCTGAGAACCTGTTGCAACTATCGTGGCATCCTCACCGCTGACAAAACCGCTGATTGAAGCATCGGCATCCTTCAACGCACTTCCGTCATATGTCATGGTATCGGATCCTGTGGTAACTGTAAGTTCCTTCTTCTCAATCACTACAGTACCCTTTGAAGTATCTGAATCGTAGTTAGGATTCTCAGCTTTAACATATACTGTTACTGCAGCGTCTGCTGCATCGGTAAACTGGGGCATAACGTCTGTCCAGTTCACATTATCAGTACTGTAGCTTATCGTTGTTCCGGAAGTGTGATTGACCTGGAAAGATACACTGTGAGGCTGACCGTCGTAAATTCCGCTGTAGCCGGTGACTGTAACTATAAGACCATTGGACGAAACCACTTTGAGAGTTCCGTTGATGCACTGGAGGTTATAGTTTGATGTAACATCTTCGCTGCCGTCTTTTATCACGACAGACGCAGAATCAATTACGTTGTCAGCTGTTCCTACGTTGGTTATCTCACCTGTTACCGTTATGGCACTTATGGCATCAGTTCCCTGAAGTTTGTTTGTAGCACTTACGCTGTATCCGCTGTCTGTATGCTTTGTGTTGTCGTATGTCCAGGTCTGGCTGTCAGCTT
>JAKVLB010000002.1 GCA_022484595.1 Mageeibacillus sp.
GTTACCGTTATGGCACTTATGGCATCAGTTCCCTGAAGTTTGTTTGTTGTATTTACGCTGTATCCGCTGTCTTTATGGACTGAAGATGTGTATACCCAGCTGTTCGAGTTCGCCGTAATCGTCAGCGCCGCCTTCGTGACTTTAAGCGTGCCGTTATTGCATGTGATGCTGTAGTTGCCTGTAACATCTGCGTTACTGCCGTTGACAATCTTTACTGACGCAGAATTAATTACGTTGGCAGCTGTTCCTACGTTGGTTATCTCACCTGTTACCGTTATAGCGCTTACAGTATCAGATCCCTGAAGTTTGTCTGTTGCGCTTACGCTGTATCCGCTGTCTTTATGGACTGAAGATGTGTATACCCAGCTGTTTGAGTTCGCCGTAATCGCCAGCGGCGCCTTCGTTACTTCAAGCGTGCCGTTATTGCATGTGATGCTGTAGTTGCCGGTAACATCTTCACTGCCGTCTTTTATCACGACTGACGAAGGAGTAATTGTGTTGTCGGCTGTTCCTGCATTGGTTATCTCGCCGGTTACCGTTATAGCACTTACAGTATCAGAACCCTGAAGTTTGTCTGTTGTACTTACGCTGTATCCGCTGTCTTTATGGACTGAAGATGTGTATGTCCAGCTGTGCGAGTTCGCCGTAATCGTCAGCGGCGCCTTTGTTATTGTAACTGTTCCGCTTGTTTCTACTGTTACATAGTTCTTGTTCTCAACCTTGACATAGACTGTAACTGCTCCGCCGGTAACGTTCTTGTACTCAGGTGCCGTCGTGATCCAGTTCGTTTTGTCCGTACTGTACGATATCGTTGTTGCGGCGGATCCTGTTGCTCCGTAAGCAGCAACCTTGATTGAATGCGATTCCGAATCGTACGTTCCGCTGTAGCTTGTGACATTTGCCGTAAGCGCACCGGACTGCGTTACCGTCAATGTTCCCTTTACATAACTGATCTCATAGTTCGCGGTAACATCTGTTTCTCCGTTCTTCACTACCGCACTGCTCGGCACATTATCGCATGTACCGACATCCGTTATCTCACCTGTTACCGTTATGGCACTTATGGCATCAGTTCCCTGAAGTTTGTTTGTAACACTTACGCTGTATCCGCTGTCTGTATGACTTGTGGCGTCAAATGTCCAGCTGTTCGTGTTCGCCGTAATCGTCAGCGGTGCCTTCGTTACTTTAAGCGTGCCGTTATTGCATGTGATGCTGTAGTTGCCGGTAACATTTTCATTACTGCCGTTGACAATCTTTACTGACGCAGGAGTAATTGTGTTGGCAACTGTTCCTACGTTGGTTATCTCGCCTGTTACCGTTATGGCACTTATGGCATCAGTTCCCTGAAGTTTGTTTGTTGTATTTACGCTGTATCCGCTGTCTTTATGGACTGAAGATGTGTATACCCAGCTGTTCGAGTTCGCCGTAATCGTCAGCGGCGCCTTCGTGACTTCAAGCGTGCCGTTATTGCATGTGATGCTGTAGTTGCCGGTAACATTTTCATTACTGCCGTTGACAATCTTTACTGACGCAGGAGTAATTGTGTTGTCAACTGTTCCTACGTTGGTTATCTCACCTGTTACCGTTATGGCACTTATGGCATCAGTTCCCTGAAGTTTGTTTGTTGTACTTACGCTGTATCCGCTGTCTTTATGGACTGAAGATGTGTATACCCAGCTGTTTGAGTTCGCCGTAATCGCCAGCGGCGCCTTCGTTACTTCAAGCGTGCCGTTATTGCATGTGATGCTATAGTTGCCGGTAACATCTTCGCTGCCGTCTTTTATCACGACTGACGAAGGAGTAATTGTGTTGTCGGCTGTTCCTGCATTGGTTATCTCGCCGGTTACCGTTATAGCACTTACAGTATCAGAACCCTGAAGTTTGTTTGTAGCACTTACGCTGTATCCGCTGTCTTTATGGACTGAAGATGTGTATACCCAGCTGTTCGAGTTCGCCGTAATCGTCAGCGGCGCCTTCGTGATTGTGACTGTTCCGCTTGTTTCTACTGTTACATAGTTCTTGTTCTCAACCTTGACATAGACTGTAACTGCTCCGCCGGTAACGTTCTTGTACTCAGGTGCCGTCGTGATCCAGTTCGTTTTGTCCGTACTGTACGATATCGTTGTTGCGGCGGATCCTGCCGCTCCTGTAGCAGCAACCGCGATTGAATGCGATTCCGAATCGTACGTTTCACTGTAGCTTGTGACATTTGCCGTAAGCGCACCGGACTGCGTTACCGTCAATGTTCCTTTTACATAACTGATCTCATAGTTCGCGGTAACATCTGTTGTTCCGCTCTTCACTACCGCACCGCTCGGCACATTATCGCATGTACCGACATCCGTTATAGCTCCGGACGCTGTGATCGAATTGACTTTATCAGAGCCCTGAAGCCCTACAGGCGCTGTCTTGCTGAATCCCGCGTCTGTATGCTCTGTGTTGTCAAATACCCAGCTTGTGCTGTTCGCCGTAATCGTCAGCGCCGCCTTCGTGACTTTAAGCGTGCCCTTACTGTAACTGATAGCATAGTTGCCTGATACATCAGTACTTCCGTTCATTATTGCGGCTCCGGAAGCAGTATTATCGGAGGAGCCTGCATAGGTTTGGCTTCCTGTTACTGATACGTTGGCTATAGCTTCAGTAACGGTCTTATTACTTCCGTCCAATCCTTTATAAGTAACGTTAAGAATTGTAGACTGATTTCCGGCAACACCACTGACCGATGTTCCCATTGCCGTACCTGTTACTGTAAAGCCCGCATTTGTAAGCGGTTGTGCATTATAAACTCTTGTCTGGCTTGAAGCTTCGACGTTTATCGGTCGGGCTGTAACCGTAACTGACATAAAGTTTGTTCTGTACGTTGTACCGCCGACGCTGATAACACAGTGATAGCTGCCTGTATCAGATACATTCGCCACATCAAAGCTTGAACCTGTCGCGCCGGAAATAAGCTGTCCGTTCTTATACCATGCGTATGTCGCTCCGGTAAGATTCAATGAATTAGAGCTTACGTTGAGTCTGTAAGGATAACCGTCGTATACCTTGCTTACAGAAGTGCTTGTGCTTGACAAAGAGTCCGCAAGATTAACAGCTGACAGCACAATATCGACCGTGATTTCCGGACTTGTTTCCAATGCCGAATCATCGCAGTTGCCTGTATTGCTTGAGTTTGCAACAACTGTGAAATAATACGTTCCCTGACCGTTTTTGTTTATGTCGGCACTGGCATCGTATTTGGTCGCGGTCATTGTATATGTATTTATCAGCGTATCAGGGCTGCCGGCAGTCCCGTCTTTCTTGTAAAGCCTGACGGTGTAACTGACGCTGATCTTGTCTGTTCCGCTTCCGTTATTCTCGGTAAGACTTCCGTTATTCGGTTCTGTTGTGGAAGCAACCGCATTCCACGACAGATCTCCGATTGTAGTATACCCTGATGTCGTCCAAGCCAGTCCTGTCGGGGTACTGAGCTGTGTCTTGGCAATCGTAAATTCAACCGGCGCTGATTTCTGTCTGTCATACCATGATGTCGCAGCAACGTCAGCGTATACATAGTATGTTCCGGCATTCGTTGGAACAGTTGTCGTATCATCAGCAGCAGTCTCGTTCGAATTATCTGTAGAGTACATATATGTTGTATTTGCTTCGAGCAGGCGGACTCCCGAGCTGTTGGTTGTCTGAAGCTCAACCGGCGGAGTGAAGTTTGCCGGATAAGACGGAGCCTTGCGCTCGTCGCCCCATGTCCAGCCGCTGATTGTTATAACAGGCAAGAATTTACCTCTGTTTACAGTCAGCGTTACTTTCTTTGAATTATCGTCGACAGTCTTTGAAGCACTGTTATCTGTTCTGGTTGCAGTAACCACACAATAGTAAATGTATGTTCCGACCAGATTTCCTGTCTCGAAAACAAGCTGATTTCCATTTGCTGTAACCTTGCCCTGTTTGTCTCCGATATTGGAGGTCGTTCCATCTGTTATCGTGATGTCGCTGGCACCCTTGTAGTAATGCCATACATAACTGTATGTGTAACCGCCTGTTGTTACATTATCGCCTGATACTACAGAAGGCGTGACAGTTATTGTTCTGGTGTCAGGATAGTTGTAATCCATAGCAACCGGATTATCAACGCTGTACGCGAGGCTGAGCGTCGGGCTGGTCGGCGTTAACGTCAGAACAAGATTGATGTCCGCATAGGAATTGAGTTTTGACGATACGGCTACATTTCCGCTGAATGAGCCTGCCGGTGATGTCGTGCTGCTCGGGCTGACAACAGCAGATACTGTGCTGTCCGTTGTGGTCTTAGAAGATGTCATCCATGACTTGACGCTGTAACCGGTCGCATTCGCAAGAGTTGCATCTACTGCAATTCCGCTCTCTCCCGCTATCATCACATATGTCGATGCGCTGTTGACTGTCATCGCTGTGATACCGTTTGTGCTGTAAGTGTCAGATGCCTTGCTGAGGGTGATTTTCGCTGCATAGACCGAGCCTGACTTGCCTTGAGCTGAATTCTTGCAGTTGGTCTGGTTGGAAGAATTCGCAACGACTCCGACAGTGTAGGCGCCAGCTCCATGCGCGCGTATAGCAGAAGCGAAATCATAGCTTGTGCCTGTAACTGTTTGAGTATCAACTACCGCATTATTCTGATCATAAAGAGTCGCCGTATAACCCGTAACAGTGGCATCACCCTTGCCTGCAATCGCTGCCCAGCTGATACTGCCCGGAGCTGTACTGCTCCAGACAGGAGCCGGAGTTGCAAGCTGAGCCTGCGTGACGGTTACGTTGCCCGGTACATAACTGAATGAGTAATTCTCATCAACTCCGCCCGCCGCTGTAATAACGCCGGTATATGTACCTACAGAAGTAAACGGGGATGTTCCGCTGTATTCGTTGCAAGTTGCTTTTGGAACAGTAGTAAGAACCGCTGTTGTCTGTGTTCCTACAAATCCCGAATAACTTACAGTATATGAAGGCGCGGCAGAACCGTAAACCACTGACTTGTTGACACATGTAACAGTAAGAACTGCCTTGTTTATGTTTGCGTTTGCCGAACCAAGAGCATTAAGTGTATATCTCTTTGCAAGCTCGGTATCGAGTGTTCCGGTCAAAGTAACGGCAATATTCTCGCCTGCATCACCGGAAGCATAAACGCCGGTAACTGTTATTTTGTAGCTCAGATTATTAACATCATCCGTGCCGTTCAGGTTAAGTCCTGTAACCGGAATTGTAAGAACTCCGTTGCTATAGGTTGCAGTTCCAAAATCAAGCTGTGCGCAGGAAGGATTTGCAGCCGCAAGAACAGCTGTTTTGGCAGCGTTATAAGTCCTGTCGGAAGCCGTAACTCCTGTAAGTGTAATAGCCTTTCTGTTTATTGTCACAGTGCCGTTTGCAACACTGAATTTATAGTTTGGAGTTGTTCCGTCCTTGCCCATTGAGCTTATGGTAAGTCCCGTTGTGACTGGTGTTATAGCTTTGCTGTAGGTTCCCGCTACAGTCGTTGAACTGCATGTGCTGCTGTATGTTACAGCGCCGCTTATAACTCCGGCTTCTGTCTCAGAACGGACAAAACCGCTGATCTTGCTTGTATATGTCTCAATATCTCCGTAAGTAAAAGTCTTGTCATCTGCGGTTACGGACAGTACCTTCTGATTAACAGTAAGTTTACCGTTATTGACTGTAATTACATTATAGTTGCTGTTATTCGCAGTTGTATTGAATGTAATGTCATATGCGCCTACACCATACTTCGTGTTATCAGTTGACAAAGGATCGTAGTCGCAGGTTACATTGTAAGTAATTCCTATCTGCGCGAGAGTCTTGCCGACATCGGAAGCTACAAGTCCGTTTGCACCGGAAGTTCCGTATGTCAGACCGGAAGTCTCGTCAAATGAATAGCTGCCGCCATAAGTAACCGACTTGTTTACAACATTGATCACCAGTGTCGCGACCGTGATTTTTGCCGTAATATCAAATGTCGTTGTGACTAAAGTATAGTTGCCGTCATTTATGGCAAGTCCGGTCATTGTCACCTTGGATGCACCCGCAGTCCAATTATTGTTAAGGTCATACTGGGAAGCGTCAGCGGAATCGTAGGTTGCCGTAAAGGCACTTAGCTGAAGCGTATCATCGCCCTGAAGACCTTCGAAAACGTAATCATCAGTTCCAACGAAGCTTGTACCGGCTGTTGTTCCGTCATAGACCTTGGATACAGTCGGTGTATCGGACGACTTCACGGTAATTGCAGCCGGCGTGACAGACAGTTTGCCGTAAACCGTTGATATACTGCTGTAATTGGAAGAATTTGTGACAGTATATGTAAACTTGTTGTTAGAAGCCGCAGTATCGGATACATTCCTGACTCCGCTTGCTCCTATGCCGGAAGGTGTGATAGTTACGGTATCGCCGGTTGAGAGAACATACGAAAATGTTCCGTTTCCGTTATCAGTCGCCGTATACGTTTGAGAACCGAAATCTATGCTGTACGTCTTATCCGTGTGAACCGTATCATCGTACACCCATGTCTTCGTACCGGACGTTATGCTTAAGCTTGATGCCTTTGTAACTTCAAGTGTGCCTTCAACCGCATTATATGTGTAGTTATCAGATACAATGTCACCTGAATTACGGACAGTAATGCCGCTGATTGTGTTCTTCACAGTTCCGACTTCGGTAATGGTTCCGGTAAAGACTATGTCTGAATCAACAAGAGTATCTTCACCCTTAAGTCCGGTTATACTTGCCGTTGTATGCATGGTATGAGCCGTACCGTCATAAACCCAGCTTCCGTCAGAAGTTGTTACGGTAATATTTGCTTTGCTTATAGACGCTGTGGTAGTAAGACCTGTTGACTGAACAAACACGTAGTTCGAGCTGTCAGCACCTGTCAATACGGCACTTGAAGTGTCAAGATTTACGGTCTTGTCGGATCCTGCATTCTTATTCTCAAAAGTGCCTGTGACACCGGTAATACCTACTGTCTCTCCGTCAACGACATTGGCGAGCTTGATAACCGAAGAATTTATGGTAGCCGAAGTCGTCGTATCATATTCCTTGTCGTCTGCCACGATATTGTCCGCAGCCCTGACAAGACTGCTCAGATCTATCGTCAGCTCACACGGCTTTATGACATAACTTCCGTTGCTGTATGTCATATCATAGTTGTCAGTTACATTTATGCCTTCATTGTCGTATATCTTAAGATTGCCGGGAATAACCGAATATGTACCGGCTGCCTTTGGCGCTTCCACCACATTACCTGCCGCATCTTCATAAGTGACATCAATAGTCCACGTATAACCTGACGGCAGAAGATCTCCGAGTCCGAAATAGCTGCTGTTTACAGTATGCGTCTTCCCGTCATATACAGCTTCTCCGCTTATCCCTGCCACACTAAGGTCTACCTGCGACACTGTTCCGGCATTCTTCTTGATGGCGAACGCCTGAACATCATTCTGGATAACGTAATTGCTTGAACTGAATTCAGAGCTGTCGGATGACAGAGCGGCATAGGCATTGTAGTTACCCACGTTCTTCTGCTCACCGGATACCGAGACCTTTACTCCTTCTGCTATTTCTACCGTTCCGGCTGTTGATATACTGTCGTCAAGTGCCGCCAGTGGGGCATGCTTTTCGCCGTCATAGGTATATACATAACTGCCACTGCTGTATGTTCCGCCAACGCCTGCCGACCATGCAACCGGAAGACTGCGCTGTGATATATAGCCCGACATAACGAAGCTGTCACTTCCGTTTAAAATGTAGTTATAATCGCGAACAGTATTTCCGTTATCAAGAATCATTACCTTGATATTAGTCAGTGTAATCTGATTTGCATCACTTACATCCTTATCATTGTAAGCAGCATCAAAATCAAGAACCGTGGCGTCAACATCCTTTGAGCAGATTCCGTTGATAGTGTAGAAATTGCTGCCCTTGGAGAGCTTGTATTTATCAGATGTCGTGTCTGAAAGAGTGCCGCTTATTACAACAGTTCCGTCGTATTCACGCGAATAGGAATTATCGTATCTCGGCGTAAGAGTAATGGTCTTGGGAGATACTGTTGCTGTCACCTTGCCGCTGGTCGTCTTATAGTTTGAGTTTGTCGTTACTATATAGTAATAGACTGTGTGGGGAACGACTCTGGTTGTTCCGTCTATTTGCACTTCGACAGCTACATCACTGAATGAGAACGGAGCCGTCTGGGTAACGCCGGATATTCCGGATCCGCCTTCAAGAGTTGCTATCTCGGCAGCAGTCAGTTCTCTGGCACTGTAATATGTGGTCATGGAAGCTGATGTCGTGGAATCAAGATTGTAACTTACGGCAGGCGACTTTGAAGTTGAATCATATATCCAGCTGTAACTTGTAGCGCTGACAGGCACGGAAATAGGATTGACAGTAATCTTAAAGTCGTCTGACATTACTTTTCGCGTCTTGCCGTTATCAGTTCTCGTAATTGTAGCTTCGCACACATATGTATATGTTCCGGCATTCTTCCCTGACGTGAAATTATACGCGGCTGAATTTGCGCCAGTAATTGCAGTAAGATTGCCGCCGGCATCCTTTGTATACCACTGGTATCCGGAGACATAGTTGACGGTTGTGTCAACTCCCTGCGCAAAATTCACCGTTGTCGACAGGAAGCGGGACGTGTCTGCTGATGAATAGTTGTAATCGTATGTCTGCTTGCCGCTGACTGATACGGTAGCATCTCCCACAGCCTTGATGCTTGTAATCAGTACATAATCTTTACGGGTGGCGTCAGCTACAGCGCTAAATGACAAGGCTGTTGATACAGGCGTCGCCGTGATATTGGCTTTAAGCGAGTAGCTTGACAGACTTGCGCTTGAATTTATGTCGTAGTTGTCAAGAACATCAGCAGCATTATACCATCCGACAATGTCATAACCCGGGTTAAGCGTCGCCGCAATTGTTACTGTTCTTCCATAGTAGTATGAATCGCTGCCGGTAAGAGTCGAGATGCCGGTATCCGACGAACCGTCGGCTGCAAAAGCCGCTGTTCTTATCTCATTGTCAAACGGCATATCATAATAGTAATCAATCGTCATTCCCGGCATATAAATAAATGTCTTTGTAGCTGAATCGGATGTGATAACCGTATTTGTGCCGTTCAACGAATAGCATGCATGATTGAAACTGTATGTATTGCCTTCGTCAAGAATGTATCCGGTGCTGTCAACCGTTGACTCGGTGTAGATGGTAGTTCCGTCCGTCTGCCTGTTGATATAGGTTACTGCACAGCAAAGATCTGCTTCTGAAGAACCTGTCGCAGCATCGAACGCATCAAAATATCTGATTGTATAAGAGTTATCAGTCTCGGTTCCTGTCATGGTCGATGCACCGATAACGGCACCGCCGGCATCCTTATATACTGTGTACACAACCGAACCGACGGTAACTGTCTCATTAGTTGCCGCTTTCCCGATTGAAGTGAGAAGTGTCTTGTCATAAGAGCCGTCAGTTCTCTGGAAATAGTGATTGGCGACAATCGGAGAAGCCAGAGACGCAGGTTTCCATTTTGCCGTAACCGTCATGTCGCCAATAGGCATTGCAAAAGTTGATACTCCTGAATTTAAAGTAATATTGACAGTGTTGTCTGATGGTGTCCATCCATCGAAAACGTAACCCTCATAAACAGGATTATCAAGTGTTACTGTTGATTTACCGTTGTGCTCCTCAAGCCACGTGTTGGTTCCGTTATTCTGATTCACAGTCAACTCATACTCTTTGCAGCAGTAGTATGCCTTAAGATCTGTTGATGCCGCACGTATGTAAGCCTGATTACGGTTATTGGAATTTGAAGAATCATACTCATAGCCGTCCGGCGGAGTTATTGCCGATACATTCCAGACTATTGTTGAGTTTGAAAGTGTAGGAACTTTCTCTATGACTGCTACAACAAAGCCATTGTATGTATATGTGGTGACGGTGGTATTAATACTCTCACTGACGCCGAGTCCGTTTGTAATACTTACAGTTTTATTTACTGTGGAAGAGGCTACAAGATTGGTATCAGCAAGCATCTCTGAAGTAAAGTAATCATAATTGACACCGTTGTAGGAAACCGTGTCAGGACTCTCATAGAAGGAGCACTGGTTGTAGAACACTGTAGAACGGATAAGTTGACCGTACAGGCTCTTATAACCATCCATCTTTAAAGTATCGCCGCTACTTACAGGTCTTGTCAGGGCATCGTCATAATACCACTTGATCTCGTAACCTTCCGGTATCTGGCTGTCAAATGCAGTGCAGCCTGCGATTGCTGTATTAAGATCAGCTTTAGTATTTTCTCTGTACCCTGCCGTAGTATAAATCTGCGAGTTAAAGCAGAAATTTATCTTATATGTCTTTGCATATGCATAGTTAATAATACATGTACCATTGGAATTTCCGACAATTCCCGAGCCCCATGAGTGATTGTACAGATATACTCCGTCGCGCTCGGTATCGGAAGTCGCATTAGCCTTATAGTCAGTCAGAAGCGCGCCTGTCAGCTCAGAGTACTTCGGCGTGGTTGACGTCAGTGTATAGCTTGTTATATTGCCCAGATAGAACCTGTTATCCGTAGCAGCAATATAGAAATACTCTCCATTGCCGCTCGCATCAGGACCAACGTAGAACTCATATCCTGAATCTGTATAATCTGTTATCCTGGTATATCCTGCCTTAAGTGTGGAGCAGGTATAGCTTGGTGTATATCCGGCTGCAAGATACCCTGTTTCCTGAGTGCCTGATACACTGACAGCTGTATCACTGTAGAAGAAAGCCTTATTTGCGACTCTTACCGGAAGCGTTGTTGCAGTACCGCTGTAGCTTGTCATACCTGCTGTAGGTATCTCATAATTAAAGGTGCTGGCACCATACTTGCTTGTGATATAACCGTTGCTTCTTGATGCGGAATCAAGATTGGCCAGACTATACTTGACATCAAGGTAGAAATCATAATCGTTTGCATTGACTTCACAATAATAGACATATATATAGTTGCCGACATCGCCGCGGTAGGTAGCGGTAAAATCCGAAGTCAGTTCGCTGTCTTTTGTTATTTTGCTTGATCTGTACCCCGCGCCAAGATTGGTTGTTCCGAGAAGCAGTCCGTTGGTAAGCGTCGAATACTGCACCTGACACATACAATCAGATGTATTGTAATTTTTCGCAGCGTAAGTACTGTCTGCTGTGCCGTTGAACCCTGTTGTATCACTGTCAGCATAGAAGAATCTGTCTACATCAACAGTGTATGTACTTCCCCATGTTCCGCTGAGCTGCTGGGTTGCAATGGTGTGAGAAGCGCCGTTCTTGTCTATATACACATACCTGACATTTGACGTAACAGACGCGCGCTTATAGTAAACCTTTATTGTGTTGTTGCCGCTTTCAGTCAATGCAATCGAACTTACTGTGTTTGGATTTGAAGAATCATATGTCCACAGCACCTCACCGTTGTACTTTGCATATATCTTGTCTGCAAGAAGCATGTCAAAGGTCTGAGTGTTGACAGTATAATTGCTTCCTGTTCCAAAAGTAATTTCTGAACCAAGAGCAGCCCTGTATGTAAACGACTGCATGTCAGACGCGCTGTAATTGCCGTCTACATCTGCGAAATACACCTCTATCGAATAATCTTTTATCTCATTGGAGTTTACATACTCACGGGTAATGGTAACATCGCCTGCAGGCATGGATGTTGGCTTTGTGCCGGTACTCCAGTTAACGTAGTCAGCGAGCACATAATCTGTAAGATCTGTCGAATCATCCCATTTATCCTGCTCATAAGTCTCGTAGACTGATGAATCAAGCTGTGTGCCATAGGCCACAGTCCACGGTTTGGTATAGATAACCGAGCCTGCACCGGCCGGATCGCCCTTCCAGACATTGAGTGTGATAGTATATGTGTTCCTTGTGTAATAAAAATTGATATAGACTGCATTCGAACTGACCGCGGATATTGTCGCCGTCGCTGAAGCAGCAACCTGCTGAGTGAGCGTGGAGCCTGCGGGAGAACCATATGTGACCGCTACGCCCTGATATGTAAAGCCGGTAACATCATTACCACGGATAAGTGTATAGTCCGCATATTCAGACGGCACAGATGCGCCGTCTTTGCCGGCATAGACATTCTCGTCCTGTACTCCGTTACAACTGGTACTGTTCAAAAGAGTATAGCTGTTGCCGCAGTCAACGTTCTGCAGGTACCTGTTCACATAATAAACAGTTGTATTTGCCTCAAACTCACCTGTAACATCGAGATTATTGGCAGGCATTGTCGTCGGTTTGACAGCAGTGCTGTAGTTCCAGCCTGAGAAAGTATAGCCGTCTGCAACAGGCTTCTCGAGTTCAGTTATAGTCTGACCGTAATAATAATCAGAAGTGCCGTATTGTACGGTAGCACCATTCTTTACGTAAGAATAATTAATCGTATACAGAACTCTTTTGTAGTAAATATTGAGTTCAAGATTATTCTGCATCAGAGTAATGCTTCCGGAATGACCGACTGACGAATCAAGCACGAAGCCTGTCATGTTTTTCTGAATCGAACTGTCATCAGTATTGATTACAGTGCCATAGAGCGCAATGGAAGATACTGATTTATCAGGTGTCGTATTATATGTACCGTCAAGATTCATGTAGTAGTAGTTGAGCTTGTAGTTGAACTTCTCGTTTGTCCACTGCGCTACAAGTGTGCTTGTTCCGTTGGCAGCGAAAACGCCACCATTCGGGTAGTATGTGTTTACTCCGCTGAGTTTCCAGTTTGAGAACGCGTACTGATCCTTTGTGAATGCATTGAGTGGAAGCGTGATGTCTTCGTTCTGAACCTTAAGTACAGGATTCATAACAACTTCACCGGTCGTATCACCCTTATCAAAAGAGATTCTGTAAACCGACAGAACATCGCTGACAGCAGAATTCGGTGTAGGGCTCTGGTTATCCTTAACATAGACATAATAACTCGCCTGAGCTGTCACATCACTGACCGTAATTACTCTGCTCGCAACAGCGGTAGCTGCCTCGCCTTCAACGCTGTGCCATTCAGAATCGCTGACTCCGGCCAGTGTGGCAGATGTCGAGATTGCCCACGCTGTAAGTCCCTTTGTATCCGACAGATCCGCCGACAGCGTAACCGTACTGCCGTCAGCCGCTCGATCTGACATATGATAGTTGCTGATTACAGGAGCTTCATCATAAGCTTTTGCAACCAGTTCGACTTCATATGTTGAGATTCCCTTCTTGCCGGCTGTAACAGCGGTTGAGCTGCTGCCAACATTATTAATGGTAATTCCGCTCGTTGTGTTGCTTGCTGACCAAACCCCAAGTTCAGAACTGAATCCGTATCCGGTTTGTGCCACAGCATTTATTGCAAGGCTCTCGCCAGTAATCAGCAGATGACTGCCCGCGCTTAAGAAACCGCCTTCAGCACTCACGCTGTCTACACCGCTTCCTGCCGTAACCGCAATACTTACCGCATATATCGATCCGCTGTTTGAGGAATATGGATTACCGGCAGCGCTTGAATTAAAACAATCCTTTCTGTCGCCGCCGTAAGGAACGGTCTGTATTGTATAAACGTACTGACCCTTGCCGTTCGCTCTTATTATTGAAGTAAAATCATACTTGACGGCAGTTGTTGTGATTGCATCTCCGACAGCATTGTACACTGCCGTACCGCTGGAATTATCTACCTTGTATAGCTGAATGTTATAGCCAACAGTGACATTTTCCTTTGTTACCGGAACCCACTCAGCCGTTGCCGGTGCTGTGGATGAAGATGTATTCCAGACATAAGTCGTCGGAGCTGTCAATGTAGCTTTAGTTACAGTCAGTTGTCCCAGATTGTATACAATTGCATAATTGTTCGCGTTTGTTGCGCCCGTAAATGTAGCCGTAACCGAATTCGAGACAGTACCGACATAAATTATTGATCCGGTTACTTCAACAGACTTGAAGCCTTCACTGGTGGCGAAGCCGTCTCCTGAGATACTGTAGCCGCTCTGTCTGTGTGTATTTCCGTCATAAACCCACGAACCTGTCCCGGTTGTAATGGTTATGTTACGCTTCGCTATGGTGTAATAGAAAGGCGCACTTGTGCTTGCTTCATACTCGCCGGCAGCGACAGTCGCATATACAGCGTAAGTTCCAGCATTTACCGGTTTTGTCTTGGAATATGTACCTGCTGTGTAGGTTCCGTCTCCATTGTCCGTCGCAGAAGCATAGTAATAGGTTACCGCGCCTATTCCGCTCGGACTGCTCACGAGCGACGGCTGATAGCTGTCTGTAGCACCATACTTGAGCGAGCCTGCATTGGCAATAGTAACACTGGGAGTAAAACTGCCTTTGCTTATCGTAAAAGTCTTTGTAACCGTTCCCGTATAATTTCCCGTAAATGTAAAAATCACAGATGCTGTGCCGCTGTTAATATTGTTTGAATATGAAACAGAGTAATTTGAAGCCGGAACACTTTTATCGCTTCCGGATATCTGGCTGTCAGTAACGGTATATGCCGGTTTCTTCGCGGTTCCGTCATAACTGAATGTGGTCTGCGCAAGAGTTACACTTACAGTTGAATCATTGCATGACTTTGCATTTACCGTAAGAACACCCTTGTTTACAGTCAGGCTGTAGTTTGTATTGCTCACGATTGTTGCTGTTATATCGTAGCTTCCGATATTGCTGCCCGCCGTATAATTCGTTGCGTAATCAACACTGCCTAAAACAGAAACAGTCTCGCCTGAAGCAAACGCACCTGAAACCACTTCAAGTGAATAAGACGAAGGCACTGCGGCGAGATAAGTAATTGTCTTGTTTGCCGGCTTAACCGTCAGGGCAATCGGAGAAATCGCAACGTCTACTGCCGAGCTTGTGTTCTGAGCACTGACGCCGTCAATTGTTATAGTGGCGACGACATAATAACTTCCGCTGTCAGCAACATCCTTTACATTGATTGAGGAAGCCGTGGCGCCTGCGACCGCATCATAAGAACCGGCACCTGTAAGCTTGCGGTACCACTGATACGTTATTGTTGACGAGACTCCTTCAGATGTCGAAGCAACTGCAGTAATGGCGGAATTCTTTCCATCATAGGTCTTTGTAACACCAACGGGAACTGTTGTCCATGTCGCATCGGTCAATGTCCACTTGTGCCATACCTCACAGCTGGGTGCTGCTGTTGTGAGCGTTACCGATGTCGCGGCGGTTCCGGTAAGAGCAGAATCGGTAAACCATCCTGATGACGTAAAACCGGGGCGCGCGGTCGTCTCAAGCGATGTTAATGTTTTCGATGCTCCCGTAAAAGAGTAATAGACTACCTTATCCGCAAGCGAAGATGTTCCCTGATCATAGTAATTATGATAAGTTACCGAGCCGACATTTATTGCATCAGACCTGGTGAC
Organism: Mageeibacillus sp.; assembly: GCA_022484595.1. Classification (GTDB taxonomy): domain Bacteria; phylum Bacillota; class Clostridia; order Saccharofermentanales; family Saccharofermentanaceae; genus Saccharofermentans. Next base: position 15,402 of record JAKVLB010000002.1, read on the forward strand.
GTTACCGCAAACATCCTTGACCCAGACATACCATGTTCCCGTAGCTGTAAGGCTGAAAGTCTTATCTGTCGATCCGACAACCGTCTCAGGCGTTTCCCATGTGACTCCGTCGCTGCTGTCAGACTGGCTGAAAGCATATGCGGCAACACCGGAACCGGAATCGGAAAGAGTCGCTGTAACATTGTTACTATTGCAGCTAAGATTTGTGATTGTCGGAACGTCGGTCTCATTTCCCACTACGTTTACCGTAGCTGTTGTAGAGGTGATTGCGTTGCCGTTGAATGATACTGATACACCCGTGTTGCCTGTACCTGATGGTGTTACAGTAAGATAGGCGGAAGAAACAGACCATGCTGCCGAAGTGAATCCCGTAGCAATCGCAGCTGTTCTGCTTGCGATATTATAGGTACTGTTGCCGGTAATCATGAGTGCATTTGAAGTATTATCAATTGAAGTTACCCCGTTGCCCTTTACGAAGCTGACGTCAACCGCCGTTGTAGAAGCGCTTGCGGCAGAACTGCCGGAGCCAAGATACAGATCAGTATTGGTTGTAGGGGTTGCCGAGACAGTGAATGTATAGGCACCTTTACCCAGTGTGATGATTTTATCGGTAAAATCAAAAGTTGTGGATGTGGTGGTTTCTGTATCTGCTTCAACCCCATCCTTATAGAGTTTTACCGAATAAGACAATTCTGTACCGGCATCAATATCAGCTGAATCTGTAGTTTTTGTAACCGCAGACCATGAAGCCGCGCTGCCGTTTGTCCAGATGGCGTCCGACGGAGTCATAAGCGTTGCCTGCTTTACTGTCAGCGTATAGGTCTGATTGCCTGTACTGTCGTAGTACTCGTTAGTCGAGCCTGTAGTATCGTCTACTGTATACGAGAGATTATATGTACCGCACTTCAATGTGGTATCAGTTGTGAAAGCTGCCAGTTTGTCTTCACCTGAAGCAACGTAGTAATATGATTTGACCGCTCCGGAGGTAATGCCCGTACCGCTTACGTCAAAGGATATATCCTGTCCGTAGTTAAGGCTCCAGCTGCCTGTATTATCTGCCTCAGAAGTATTTAGCAGCAGCTTGAAATCACTGCCGTACTGATCTTCCCCGCTTCCTGTATCTGCCCACGAGCTTGAAGCAATTGAGCTCACCATTGATAAAGCAAGAACCGCACTAACCATACGATAGAATAATTTGTTCATAAGACCACTCCCTGCAAACAGTCAAAATCAACTGATTAACACAACTATTATAGGATATCCGGCATTATTTAATCATCAAATAATATAAACAAAAATCGACAATTCTGTTAACAAGTCTGACAAACACATACCTCTTTCATAGCGTTATTGTGAAGTCGGGTTTTGTAACAATGTTACAAAACCCGGTTCAGAAAGCAATATATGTCATCTTTTCCTGATTTGAGCAATATACGGCAGATTACGCCCGACCTCATCAATATCGAGACCATATCCTGCAAGCCACAGATCGTTGATCTCAAACCCGTAGTATTTGACGGGAACAGTCATAAGAAGCCTGTCCGGATTGAGAAGCATCGTGCAGAGGGTAATATCCTTCGGCTTCTTCATCTCAAGATTCTGAATAATATAGGCGGTGGTAAGCCCGGTCCTTATTACATCCTCCACAACGAGCACGCGTTTGCCGGTAATATCAATATCGATATCCTTGATAATTCTTACCACGCCTGTGCGGGAAGTCGTGTCCGGAATATTTGAGAAGCCTATCATGTCAAGCTTAAGCGGCAGATCAATAGATCTTGTAAGATCCGCAAGGAAATACATCGAGCCTCTGATAACTCCGATAACAACGAGTTCGTCACCCTCGTAATCCTTTTGAATCTGATTCCCGAGTTCTTTTACTCTCGCCCGTATAGTCTCTTCATCGTAAATTACCTTCAATGTTCCCAAAGCTCTCGGAAGATTGTCCATACCTGCTCCTTATATAATACTAACCGCCGAAAAGCCTCAGCCGCTCGACAAGTTCCTGGAAATCCCTCTTGTAAACAATCCTGATATTCGTTCCCGGATACAGTTCCCTCACCCGCTTCATCTTCTTGTTCTTCTTAGTAACGTACTTCTGTTCCATAGTCGTAAGCTCCAGATATAACTGAAAATGCGGGAGGTAGAAATCCGGAGAAATCGCCATTGTGACATTGCCTTCGTCATCCCACTCAACAGGAAACGTCGTCGGTTCGTAAAGCCATTCTATATTGTAAAGATTAAGAATCTGCGCAAATTCCTCTTCGGTATCGTTCTTGAACGACACAGTCTTTGTCTGATGATCGACTGTTCCCGCAAAATCGTTTCCGGCCGCAAGCCTTGCCCTGATATCGTGTTTGCGAGCAAGCTCGGCAATCGAATCCACGCACTCGTCGACACTGAGCCGATCGGTATTGATAATCATATCGTAGATGGAAGAATCAGCAATGTCCTTGCCGAACAGAGTCTGAACAAAACGCTTATGCTTACGGTCTCCCATCATAAGTGCTTCCCGCGCCTGAACGTCGCTAATATGATATCGCCTTGAAACTGACTTCTCCCTGACCTTGTCGCTTGCGGTGACTCTTATATGAACAGCACCGGGAAAATTATCCAGAATAATACAGCCGCCCATGCCAAGGACGATAAGATTACTGTCAGCAGAATCTGAAGCCAGCTGCCTGATACGTTCCACAAGAACATCGGCGTATGTTCTGTCACTTTTTCCTATGGGGTTTGTGAAAAACTTGGCGCTCTCATTAAGCCTCGCTACCGTACCATCCTTTAAATTTCCATAGAAATTATCCAGAGCATACTGGCGCGATATGACCTGCGTCTCAAGCCTTATTGCAAGACCGTTCGCAATCTCATCCCCAAGACTTCCATTCTGCCGTGAAATGGTAATTATCGCCATCAATAAGCCCTCCGCGATATCAGCTTATTTAATTATATCTTAATCTGCCGGAAATTTACCGTTGACATTAATAATTTGTTTAGTTATAATTTTTCGTGCTGATGAGCCATTGTGCAAATGCCAACTTAGCTCAGCTGGTAGAGCAGCTGATTTGTAATCAGCAGGTCGTGGGTTCGAGTCCCACAATTGGCTCCAGCTTATAAGCCTCGTAACTTAGCGGTTGCGGGGCTTTTTTTTTGCTTCTGTGTTTCTTTTGAACACCGTTTACGCTTTAATATCACAATTATATGGAACTGTAACGGTCAGAACAAAGCCAGCAGCAAAACCAATTCCGCAGCCGATTACCAGCGGGATAAAACCATGCCCCAGATATATAGGAAGTGTCACCAGACTCGGAAAAGAGAAAGCTATCGCATGACTTCCGAAATAACCCGCAATCGCTCCGCCTATCGCCCCTCCGATGCTTCCGGCTGCAAGCGGCCATTTACGGGGAAGATTAACTGCGAAAATTGATGGTTGCGTTATTCCTCCGACCATTGCGCTTACTACGGCTGAGATACATGTTGCTTTGAACTTCTTGTCACGGCTTTTGAAAAACACCGCGAGTGAAGCTCCGGCCTGACCGAACGGCGCGGCCGCCATTACCGCAAGAATTGTATCGCTTCCGGTCAGTGCTATATTGTTCATAGACACAAGAAGCAGCGGCCACTGAAGACTGAAGATAACCATCGGCTGAACAAGACCGCCGAGCAGACCGCCGGCCGCAGCCGGCGACAGACTGTATAAGAACTCATAACAGGAAGAAATACGATTGCCGATCAGCGTTCCTGCCGGTCCAAAAATTCCAAGTTCAAGCAGACCGCCGACAAGAATACAGATTATCGGTTTGAAGAACCCTCTGACAATCTCCGGAATAATTCTGTCAGATGCTTTCTCGACATAACCGATTATCCAGACAGTCAGAATAACAGGTATGCAGCTTGACTGATAGGTTGCACCTATCAGCGGAATGCCGAAGAACCGGATTGTCTGCCCGCTCTCAAGAATGGTATTAATCGCAGGATACAGCGAAAGGCAGGCGAGCGCGGTCGCGATAAATTTATCAGTCTTGAATGTCGCCGCGGAAGTAAGTCCCACAAAGACCGGGAAAAAGAAGAAAACAGTGTCGGCCATAGCATTGAGAACAAGATATGTCCCTCCGTTCTCTGACAGAACCGATGTCATGACAAGCACTGCAAGAAGGCCTTTAAGCAGACCGGCACCGCTTAACACATCACATATCGGCATAAAGATTCCCGACAATATATCTATGAACGATGTGCCTGATTTTATTCTTTTTTTGTTTGAAGTCTCTGCCATAAACGAGCTCTCCTTAAGTTGATACCGAGCGAAGTATATCACAAGGGAAACCTTAAATTTCAGTATTCAATCAAATGTTACAATTGCAACTGAATTGCGCTGAAGGCAGCAGAAAATCTGCATAAAAAAATCCCGTTGAGGTTAGTCAACGGGATTCTTAAATTTGCTCCAACGAACCAAAAATTCACTTGTTCCGTTCCATCGTCCAGACCCTTTGCTGCCAACCCGAGCTCTAAGTGACATCGTTACAACTAACTGACTGCTGCAACTATCGCCACACCGTGCAACTCATGTTTCCATTCGCCGAACGTTACTGCTGACCGACTATCCGCTCCGTCCTACTCTCACGGGTATGACTTGCCGCCGTCGCATTTGTATCGACTACTCGTTATGCACGAACCGGTGTATTAATCAGCTGCACCTTCGGTTCCTCTCTGTCGGCGGTGACATCTCACTCGCACGCGATCCGATGACCGAATCAACTAATTGTTACAACCCTGCGACTTGTATACGAATCTTCTGTACCTTCAATCGCCTGCTCGTCTTCCCTTGGTATCCTGACCTTCAACTTCGTAATCTGCCTACGGTTATTGCCATCGGCTTCGTCTCTTCGGCTTCGCCACAAGCTTTGCCGGCTCTGGTTCTTCCCTGCGTTGTATTGTCTCACCTTGGGCGGTCTGCCTTGGAATCCGGTTTATGTTGCTTCCGTATTCCTTGGAGCTACCTTAATGATACTTGCACACCTTTTTTTATACAATGCAACGAAAAGACCAAATGAAAATCATTTCGTTGTGCAATTTGTCGGATTTGCACAAAGAAACTACGGTTATATACTTAAAGAGTTGGGGTTATTTCACAAATCAAAACAGTCCTGCAATGGATGTTATTCCGAAGGCAACAAGAAGGCTTCCTATAGTCATAATAACTCCTGCAATCAGTACTCCGAGAAGAACAGCAATTACGCTCTTTTTGAATCCGAAATCAAGAAGTGACGCTGCAAGGGTTCCGGTCCATGCGCCTGTTCCCGGCAAAGGTATTCCGACGAATATCATAAGTGCCACAAATACTCCGCGGCCTGCCTTCTCTGTAAGCTTTTTGCCGCCTTTCTCGCCTTTCTCAAGACACCATGTGAAGAACTTCCCGATGTATTTCTTATTGGCACCCCATACAAGAATCTTCCTTGCAAACAGGTATATGAACGGCACCGGAATCATATTTCCGACGACTGCAACTGCCAGTGTGATATACTGGTTGAGTTCCATTGATACGCCATAAGGAACGGCACCTCGCAATTCTATAATCGGAACCATCGAGATAAAAAACACTATAAGATACTTTGTAAATACAGACATAATGACTCTCCCCTTTAAATATGTGTTAATTATTACATAAATCTTTTCATGTGTCCTTTGTTATAATTGTTAAAATATGTGTTTGGGAGATAAAGTATTATGTTCACAACAATGGAAGAACTTCTTATTACCGCTCTCGGAGATAATTCATTATCTCATTTATTGTTCTGCGTTATCATTATTTCCATATCCGCATTATCCGCGTTCATAATAAGGGGCGTGGCCAGCCTGGTATCAGATATTCTTTCGAAGAAATCGCATTTGGAATCAGTACGTCTGATGGGCAGATTTGCACGAAGGCGCAATCTGCCGCAGAAAGTCGCAATATTCTCTTTCTTTTACTTTATTTCACAGCTCGCCGGCTATCTGTATTCATTTGCCAGGTTTGCCGGAGCTGTCAGTCTGTATGCAATGCTCCTTATGACAACGATAATCTGCGCCTGCGCAATCGATGTATTCGGCGACTGCTACTCGCTCAAGCCGATAGCGAAAAAGCGTTCAATCAAAGGCATTCTCCAGGTAATCAAGATTTTTCTGTTCGTTGTTTTCGCGACAATTGCGGTATCAGTACTGATTGGACAGAATCCGCTTGTTCTCATATCGGGCATGTCCGCATTCGCGGCAATCCTCGCAATTGTTTTCAAAGATCCGCTGCTCGGACTTGTGTCAGGAATCCAGATTACCGCTGACGATCTGCTGCATATAGGCGACTGGGTGAGCATACCTTCAATGCATGTGGAAGGCTCCATAACCGATATTTCGCTTATTTCCGTTCGCATAACATGTTTCGACAACACTGTAAGCGTGGTACCGGCATATACTTTTCTGTCAGCGCCGTTTACCAACTTCAGGCAGGCCATTGCAGGCGACAAAAGACAGTTCACCGCAGTAATAAACATAGATGCTACAACATTAAGACAGCTCAGCAGTGAAGAAGCGTCAGCACTGATTGAAAGCCACAAGGAATTATCTGATTTGTCCGGAACAATCAGCAGCGGAAGCACGACAAATCTCTGTCTGTACCGCCATTTCCTCGCAGGACTGTTCAGGGAAAGCGGCCACACCAGAGAAGATTATCCTGTCATAGTATCGACAGGGAATTCCGAAGGACGCGGCATTCCTGTCAGCATGGTATTCACAACCGATATGGGAAATTACAGCGAATACATAGAATTTGCTTCTCAGACAACGGAGCTGGCACTCGTCGCCATGGAAGAATTCGGTCTCAGCGCATTCCAGGAAAAGACTTCGGATAAGACTTCGGCAAAGATTTAAACGGCAACATCTTCGCCGTCAAGAAAGCGAACTATCTCATCGCGCATATGGTACATCTTCTGCACAGAATTCTCGAGAAAATAATAGTGGAAGACATATGCCACCGTAAGACAGAAGAAAAGCAGCACAAGCACGGCACTCATAAGAAGGCAGTCCGCAGGAAGAATAAACAGACAGAATATCTCAAAGAGCAGAAACAGGGCGAAGAAAAACGTCACTACCAGATGTATGAAGCGTTCATGCTGGAAAAAAGCTATCTTCGTCTCAAACTCACCGAGAACTCTGCGCGTGCGTTCTTCCGGCGCGCTCTTCATCTCCGAATCGATGTATCCGCGAACCTTGTTCATCGTCGCCTGCATATATTCTTTCATAGTCTGAACCTCCTGTTTATGTAATTGACAACCTCCCGCTTATTCGCGGTCCACAAAGGCGCCAGCAGAAGACTCTTCGGTCCGTCGCCCGTAAGTCTGTGAACCACAACACCGGGTGGCAGAAGCGCCAGTGCTTTTGCAACAATTTCAAAATACTCCTCGCGTTCCAAAACTGCAACAGAACCCGCCTTCCATAGTTTTGCAAGCTCAGTACCTTCAAGAACGTAGAGACATGTGAATTTTATGCCGTCCGTTCCGCAATCACAGGCATATGATACCGTCGACAGCATCTGTTCTTCAGTCTCTCCCGGGAGTCCGAAAATAACGTGCGTTATAACATTCGCCCCGATTGAATGAAGACGTTCCACCGCCTCACCGTATATTGAAGTCGCATAACAGCGGTTAATAACAGAAGCTGTCCTGTCAGAAGAAGTCTGAAGTCCGAGTTCTACAAACAGCGGAATTCCACGCGCGCAGTCAGCAAGAACTTCAATTATTCCGTCTGAAAGACAGTCTGGTCTTGTTGCCACGGACAGAGCCTCAACCTTCGGATGCATGGAAGCTTCTTTAAGAACATTTCTCAAATAAGCCGGTTCGCAATAAGTATTGGTGTTGCTCTGAAAGTATGCTATATATCCGGCGTTATGCCCCGCTTTGTTCGCAACGCGGGCAATAGCCCTGTCAATCTGAACTGTTACACAAGGAGCTTCGCGCACCGCAAATTCTCCGGAACCGCCTGCCGAGCAGAAAATGCATCCGCCTGTGCCCTTCGTGCCGTCACGGTTCGGGCATGTTACATTGAGACTTATCGAAGCCTTGTACATCTTATGTCCGAACCTGTCTTTGTAATACTGATTGGCCGTTATCATATCATCAATTCATCTCCCTTGGGATGGAACGGATCTTCCGGAGCGGAAAAACGGCAGCCTTCATGATTGTTACCGTCAGTTATGTTTCCTCTGACTTCAGCCGCGCTCTTTATTACCCCCGGCCCGTATCGTTTATTTATAGAATCCATCAGTTTCCCTATTGTCTCGTCGCGAGTCCTTGCTTTCTCATCGCTGAACATTGACAGCTGGACACCGCTTGATGCCTCAATCACCTTGGAACAACGCACGCCGACGCTTCTGACGCCCTTGCTCCAGTCATATGACTCTTTGAACAGTTCCATTGCATTATCGTATATTATGCGTTCACTGTCAGTCGGTTCATATAGAATTCTCTGATGTTCATAGATATGCAGATCCCTGTCACGAACGGTAATCTGAATAACAGTTCCTCTTAATCCATGGGCACGAAGCCTGCTCGCGACGCTTCCCGCAAGCATATGCATGGTCTTCTCAATCGCAGCATTGGATGTCATATCCACAGCGGTTGTCGTCGAATTGCCGACGGATTTAATCTCGCGCGATGCCGATGCAGCGGCGACAGGCGAATCATCAAGACCGTTTGCATAACGCCAGAGCATAATTCCCTGTCTGCCAAGATACTGCACAATGTAATCAGAATTACATCCGGCAAGCTCGCCTATGGTTCTGACGTTGATTTTCTTCAGCATTGCGGAAGTACGCTTCCCGACATAAAGCATATCCTCAGCCGGAAGCCCCCAGACAATATCCTTCCATGAATCCTCACGGAAAACCGTCGTCGCGTCAGGCTTTCTGTAATCACTTCCGAGCTTCGCGAAAACTTTATTGAAACTTATTCCTACAGAACAAGTCAGCCTGAACTCATCCCTGACTCTGCGCCTGATAGTTGAGGCCAGAGCCTCTGCTTCATCATAATCCGATACTATGCCGGTCATGTCCAGCCAGCACTCATCAAGTCCGAACGGCTCAACTCTGTCCGTATATTCGCCATACATTGCGCGAAGCCGTCCAGAATAAAATACGTATTTCTCATGGTGCGCCGGGAGTGTCACAAGATCCGGACACTTGGCTTTTGCCTGCCATATTGCTTCGGCGGTCGAGACGCCGCAATGCTTCGCTTTCTCATTTTTGGCAAGGACAATTCCGTGTCGGGATTCTCTGTCTCCGACGACAGCCATAGGAACATAGCGGCATTCCGGATGATATATCATCTCTACCGAAGCGAAATAGCAATTCTGATCGATGTGAAATATGATTCTGTTCATGGTGCTATGGTAGCACAAAAAGAACATATTTTCGAGTATCGCACATTGAACTCCGGGATTTGATATTAGTGATAAAAAATTTACATTCTGCACTTTTAATATTGTAAACCTTAGTTTATACTTTATCTGTAAATGGTAGATAATCAAGTAAGTAATAAATCCAAAATCAAAACGGAGGACATTAAAATGGCAAAACAAAAAATTCTGATTGTAGACGACGACAACGACATCCTCACACTCAACAGAGACTTTCTCATTGGCGAAGGCTATGAAGTCTCTACCGCAACGTCCTGCGCAGAGGCGCTTGACAAGGTTCAGCTTCACAATTTCGGCTGCCTTGTACTTGACGTAATGCTCCCGGACGGAAGCGCTTTCGATCTTGCACCAAAACTCAAGCAGTACACAGATTCGCCTATCATTTTCCTTACTGCGAAGGATCAGCAGGAAGACGTCATAAAAGGATTCAATGTGGGCGCAGACGATTACATCACAAAGCCTTATTCTCTTCCTGAACTCAGCCTCAGAATCAACGTGCACATCAAGCGCAACATGAAGAGCGAGGGATTCCTTGTTGAATATCCGCCGCTTTCAATCAACATAAAGACACGTGAGGTAACACTCAAAGAGAAGTCGCTCCACCTCACAAACCGTGAGTTCGATATTCTCTGCCTCCTCGCTGAGACACCGAATGTCATCGTGCCTTTCACAAGAATTTATTCTCACGTTTGGGGAGATGATTCACCGTGCGACAACCATCTCGTAATGGTAAACATCTCTTATCTGCGTAAGAAGATGGAGAAGGTCGCACCTGAGATTACTTTCGTAAAGACAGAGTGGGGTATCGGATACTCATTCGCATATCCGCCGGTCAAGAACAGTCTCACAACCCAGTATTAATCATCGTAATACAAAACAACGGGTGCCCCGGCAGACAGAGTCTATCCGGGGCATTCGTTATTTATTTCGAAGTAACAGAACATAGAATGTGAAAAGAGAGTAATCCTGTGATTTATAAACCTCATATAAACAGAGTCAAAGCCGACAAAATAAACGGAGACGCTCCGTTCTCGCGCAATCTGGCTCTCTTTCTGGTTTTCGCTGTTCTGTTGTTTGTTATGATGCTTCTAGTCCGCAACCTTAACGACGCAGGGAAAGGCAGCCCGGTTTATAACGGCACAACCGGAAGCTTTTTTCTGGGACCCGAACTCACAAGCAATGAGTCCTCAAGCACCTACATAGCAAACAATTGGATTTACGTTCCGAACATAACCTCTGAAGACGTTAAGAACGGCAATATCACAATCAATAACTATAAGAATTATACCTACGCATCCGATGTCACGATACAAAACACCTGGAACGGCTGGTTCGACTACGACAACAACGCGCAATGGCACAACAGGGATGACGATTTCAAATACAAATCATTCGAGATGCCGGATGGCGAGGAAACCTATTCATCAGCCTATATAGCACATTTTGACTGCACACAGCCTCTCGACTACGTCTATCTTACTTTCCACAATATGAACGGCATAGCCAGAATATACTGCAACGGCAACTATGCCGGATCCATAGGTGTGAACTCATCCAAATACATCAACACCAATGCATTCTCAGACTACTGCCTGTTATGGCCTAAGAACGGGAGAATTGATCTGTTCATTGTTGTAACCTGCAGTGACAAAGTCACAAACCCCGGCATTCTCTCCTACCCGATAATCGAGAACGGCGCTGCAAGCGACATGAGAATTTCTCTCAGTGCCGGGCATTTTGCGATTGTGTTTGTGCTGTTTATAATCGGAATTTTCGGCGGTGCGTATCTTATTGTCAACTCAAGCAAATCAAAGCGGATGTTTGCTGTTTTCATTGCAAATCTGTTTTGCTTCATACTGTATTACCTTGTTGACTGCCGGTTTCTGTCGATGTATTCGCATACACGCGCGGATATGCGATTCATCCTGATAGTAGTTTCCGCGGCAGTGGCTTATTCAATGAATTCATGCTTTACCGACGGGATAAAGAAAAGATACAACAGCCACATACTTAAGCATGACCGGTACATCGTCGATGCTTTGGGTGCAGCGCTTCTTATATTCTACTTTCTGATGGACACTTTCGGAAGTCACCTTACTTCGCTGTTTCCTGCATTGCTGTACGGGCTTGTCGTCATGCTTATATCGCTCGTAAAGACAGTATTGCGCTACTTCAACGAGCGAAGCAACACGCTGACAATTCTGCTTTGCTACACTTATTTCGTCTACCTTATCTTTATATCAATTCTGATGGACAGCATTGTTGTCTATATGCTTCCTAACTACAGCTTTATTTTCGTAATTGCGGTAATTGTCGCAGAGATTACCTTCCTTACTGAATTCATCAGACAACAGCGGCAGCTGACAAAGAGTGCAGCTACACTCAAGCGTCAGGTACGGGAGAAGACAGTTTTCATCTCAGAGATTAACCGCGACCTCGTCGAGAATAACAAGAAACTTGTTGAAGGCGAACTCGCACGCAAGAATGTGCTGTCCAACGTGTCTCACGACTTAAGAACGCCTATTACCGCCATACGAGGATATGCCGAGCTTCTGCTGTCTTCAGGGAAAGATATGCCGGATGCGCAGATAATATCTTATCTCACAAACATAGTAAAACGTTCGGAACAGATGGAACGCATAGTCTCGGATATCATTGAACTTACACGAATGGAAGCAAACAATGCGGAGTTCCAGTTTACAAACATATCTATGTCAGAGATGCTGGACGAACTTGTTACCATGTACTCTCTTGATTTGGAGGAGAGTACAAAGCACATAGAGCTTGAGATTCCTAACGACGACTTGCTTATTGTCAAAGCTGATCCGAAGAAGATATCGCGCGTCTTTGAGAATCTTATTTCAAACGCAATCAATTACACTGAAGGCGAAGCAAGAATAGCCGTCCGGGCGTGGCGTTCAAACGGCAACATGGCTTTGTCCGAGCAGCAGGTGCATATCAGCGTTTCAGACAACGGTATCGGTATTCCGGCAGAAGAAGTTGGAAAGATTTTCGACCGCTTCTATCGCGCCAAAAATTCCGGGATAAACATTAAAGGAACCGGTCTCGGGCTTGCCATAGTAAAGCTGATTTGCGACCGCCACAATGCGAAGATAATGGTTACGAGCGAAATCGGCAAAGGCACCACATTTGAGATTATTATGCCGGCGGTAAACTGACCTGTAATCCGACCTGTAAATCTGACCTATACTGAAATCCTATACAAAGCAACTACAAAGGCGCGCTCTCCATACGGAAAACGCGCCTTTCAATGTTTTATCCCTGTCATTCAGGCATATCCTAAAGACTGTGAATCAGCCCTTTGTCTGCAGATAGTTGTTAATCTCCTCAAGGAGCGTGTCGCAATCCATTCCATGAACGATGCAGGCTTCCTCAATTGTCTCACCTGAAGCAAGAGCGCATCCGAGGCAGTGAAGGCCTGCAGACATCAGAATCGGAGCGATGCCCTCATCCTGATAAACGATATCACCTACAATGGTATCTTTTGTAACTATCATAAAAAAATCCTCCTGATTACTTTTCTAACATCAAAAGAATACACCAAGACCTATCAAACCTCAACATGTACATTCACATGCAGTCCTCATCATGAGTCATTGCCGCTGTTTACCCTTGCACTTATCCCCGTCATCAGCGTTCTCATGGCATTGCGACTTCCGGACTCACCAAGATTACTTCGCTTGAGCGCGTAACGTACATCACGCTCGACCTGACTGAAGTTCATCATGTATTTACCTGCGGACTCGATATAGACTGTCTTCATGTTGATCGGAACATCCGCCCCGGTATAAATCAGATGCTTTATCGCATCATAAATCATGACTGAGCCGATGTGTTTGAAATCAAGTCCATGCTCGCGAAAAACAGCCTTGGCACATGAATCATAATAATCATCATTCCGGTCATCCGGCAAAGACTGCTCTGCAACAATAGTTGAGACTTTCCTGCTTGCACTGAGCCGGTCATGTCTTCCGTCAACTATATAATGCAGAGCTCCGTCACCATCTCTTATTCCGATAATCCCGTTCTTGCACAGATAACCGTTAATATTCTCAAGCAGGCTGTAATCACTGCAAACGATATTCATCTCAATCTGTGTATTAACCCGACCCATAAGAATCCTGTCCGCCATATCCATCACCTCCGATAAAAATGAGTCTACAACCCTGCCCGGCAAAAATGTCGGTGATGTTATCAGATTTGGATTATTTGCTCTCTGTGTGAGACTGAAAATCGATTTCTGAGACTTGCCGGTACCGCTCAGACGTAATTAATTGCCGCTGTCCGGGGCATCATGAGTAATCGCTGAAGTTTCATCATCAAGTCTGGTTATCTCAATCGTGTAGTGAGAATACTGGGTGTTTTTTATTCTTACCTCTTCCCCTGCTTCCAGACTGTTGCGAAGCGGATTCATATAGTAACAGACACCATCGATGACAAAATAATTCTTCAATAAAGAAACATCTGTCACCACTCCCGTGTATGAGTAATAATTGGAATTTATCACACTGTTGAAATCCAGAAGCCTCGGTCCCGCGAAGAAATATCCCCAGAATATCGCAAGTATCGCGAAAAACACCGGGAGAAAATATCCCGTCGCGTACTTCGTCTTATGTTTGCGATTCCGCTGTGTACAAAGACACATCATGAAAACAAGAAACAAGATCATGATTATATGGACCAAAAGATTAGCAATAAAATAGCGCATCAGTCATCATCCTCATCCTTCGTTGCGATCGGAATCAAAATATCTGCGCACAGGTCGTGCGCTTCAACCGGTATTGCCGAATACATCTGGAAGTCATAACAGAACGCGACGAGCAATGTCTTTGCATCCCCGAAAAAACGATCGTAATATCCGCCGCCCTGACCGAGTCTGTATCCTTCATCATTATAGGCAACTCCCGGAATCACGGCAATATCTATGTCTTCCTTCATAACTACACCGGCATCGCTTCGAGGCTGCAGTATGCCGAACTCTCCGCGCTCGAACAGTCCGTCATCAAGGCTTGCACAATCACAGAAGGTCATTCTGCCGCCTGCAATCCTCGGAAAACAGCACTTTATTCCTTTCCTCATGAAGTACTTTGCCAGCGCGTCAACCGGTACCTCACCTTTGGAAGAACGGTACAGTGCAATTCGTCCTGCCTTCTCAAGTCTGCCGGTCAGTTCTGCGTCATCTATCGACATAAAATAGTCAGGCAATGCCTCGCGAAGATCCCGAATGAAGCCATCATCAAGCTGCGCGCGCCTTTCCCTTATCTGCTGTCTTATCATCTGCTTCTCTTCGGCTATGCTCATGTCTGGGCCTCCCCTTCTATCATTGCGTCAAGCTCCGCCATACCGATAGTCCTGACTCCGAGCTCCGCAGCCTTGCGGGCCTTTGAGCCTGCGGCATCACCCATAAGCAGCAGTGATGTTTTCCCGGATACAGAAGCTACAACCTTGCCGCCGTTATGTTCTATCTTTGCCGCCACATCATCTCTTGATACGCCGGGAAACGTTCCCGTTATACATATGGCAAGTCCCGCAAGTCTGTCAGTAGCAGTTATATCCGTTACTGCCTCAAATGCCAGCCCGGCTTCTTCAAGCCTGGAAAGAAGTTCACGGTTGCCTTCGTCGCGGAAGAAATTATAAATGGCGGTCGCGGAAGTCTCCGCTATGTCTTCTGTCATGACCAGTTCTTCAACTGTAGCTGCGCTGACTTTACCGATTGACCCGAACTGTGCGATAAGCTCTTTGGCGGTTGCTTTGCCGACACCCGGAATGCCGAGTCCAGCGAGAATCTTCTGAGCGGGAGCTGTTCTTCGCGCAAGCTCTATTGCGTCAAGAAGTTTGTCTGTATTCTTTGCAAGACCTATGACCTTCTGCTCAATCAGTTCTTCCCGTCTTGCGCCAAGCGAAAAGATATCTCCTATGTCCTTCAGATATCCGAGACTGACGAGCTTTCTGATGTACTCGCTGCCAAATCCCTTTATATCCATGCAGTCGCGCGAAACAAAATTCACAATGCGGTTAACCACTGTACCCGGACACTGAAGATTCACGCACTTATAACAGGAATTACAGTCGGCGTCGCCGCCTTCACGGATGAGACTGTGACCGCAAACCGGGCAGACCTGCGGCATCTGATAAAGCTTCCAGTCTGCCGGACGCATTCCGCGGACCACTCCATTGACCTTTGGAATAATCTCGCCGGACTTATATACCAGAATCGTATCTCCTATGCCGAGTCCGAGCTGATTGATATAGGCCTGATTATGAAGTGTCGCACGCGATACCTTCGTTCCGCACAGACTAATCGGGTCAAATACTGCAACAGGCGTTACCCTTCCGGTCCTTCCGGTGTTGACTTCAACTGACCTGAGTATTGTCGTCTTGACCTCCGGCGGATACTTATATGCTATGGCCCAGCGAGGAAACTTAATCGTGTTTCCGAGAGTATCTCTCTCAGAAATATTGTTGATTTTTACAACCGCGCCGTCAATATCGTACGCAAGCTCGCCTCGTGCCTCACCGATTCTCGTGATGGCATCCCATACCTCATCCGCGGTTTTACACTTATAGTATTTCTCGATGACCTTGACACCGTTGCGCTTAAGGTATTCATAGCCGTCGAGATGCGTCCTGAACGTAACTCCGCGCGTCTCCTGAACGTTGAAGACAAACATCGACAGCTGACGTTCCTTTGTTATCCTCGTGTCAATCTGCCTGAGCGTTCCGGCAGCGCAGTTACGAGGATTGGCAAAGGTCTTCTTCCCCTCTTCTTCCGCGACCTCATTGACTCTGGCAAACGCATCGCGCGTCATATAGACTTCGCCGCGGATCTCGATATAAGGCACCGGCTCCCTCATTCTTCGAACAACGTCGGTAATCATCTTCGCGTTCATTGTGACATCTTCGCCCTCATTCGTGCCGTCACCCCGCGTAACGGCAAGCTTAAGCTCTCCGTCCTCGTAGCGCAGCGCCATCGACAGCCCGTCTATCTTGGTCTCAACAATGAACTCTGCTTCATCTCCGAACTGTTCCCTTACAGAAGACACGAATTCATCAACTTCAGAGCGTTCGAAAACATCCTGAAGACTCAGCATCGGCACATTGTGCTTCACTAGAACGCCCTTCTGTGCCTTCCAGCCGACACGTTGTGTCGGAGAATCATTAACAATCCAGTCAGGATGTTCATTCTCTATCTGTTTAAGCCGGCTGCTCATAACATCATATTCATAATCACTGATTTTCGGATTGTCTTCGTTATAATACAGTTCCGCATGATAGTTCAATTTATCGACAAGCCCGCGGTATTCCTCTTTTATCTTGTCTTCGTTATCGAATAACGACATCTGTCCGTTCATGCTTTACGTCCTCCTGTCGCACTGAAAACAATCGGAAGCGCCGCAACAACAGTAAAAAATACTCCCCAGACAATGCCGGGAACACCGAGCAGCCCTGCGAACGGTCCGACAATATCAAGCTCATTGTATCTCGTTATGTACAGCAGGCCGGCCAATGTACCGTTCAGAGACGACAGCGGTACGAACAGCGTAGCGGCTGTGAGCGCCACCGGAATACTGTAAACATAGAAATCAGTTATCCATACAAGCGGTTTGCCGAGTCTTAACAGATACACAAGCATAATGACCGCTACCGGCACAATCAATGCCACGGCATCGTGTACCTTGACTTCCGACTTTACTACTGTTCTTACGATGAACAGCACAAGTGAACCGGCCGCAATCGCGACAGGAATGTAATCGCCTATGCTGAGCAAAGAAACCTTCTGCAATATAAATGTCAGCAATATCAGCAAAAAACAGGTAAGTGCCGCGCAAACGACCGGCGGTATACCTGCCTTCAAAGCGATGAAATTAATAATCTTATTGATGTATCGCACAAAAATATGGAAGGGCTCCGCAACCGGAGTCCCCCACAAAAAAAGCATTATTAGGAAAACAATTCCCGCGCGCTCTTCACTTCTCATTACTTATACGTCCAGCTTTGAAAAATCTCCATCTTCGAAGAAAGCCTTGAGTGTGCTGTACTCTTCAAAATCAAGTGAAATGCCTTTGCCAACCTTCTCGTGATTCGGACCCCAGTCACGAATATCAAGCTTAGGCTTACCGGCGTTCCACTTGACAATATTGACCTCGCGCTGCCAGCCCGACTTATTCTCCTTAAGAACACCAATCTGTTCAACAATCTCATAGGTTATCTCTGTCTTTGGCATAATTTACCACCCTCCGTTAATATATAATTTTATGTTGAGATTATAGCATACCAAACTCACATGTATATATTATAATTAATAAAAATAGGCATTTAAGGAGTATATTCGCAGTGAATCCCGTTCTGACAATCCTACTAATACTTTTGACATTCTGTGTAATTATCGGACTTTGGTCTCTGGTCGAACCCTTTATTCTCGATATCACTACAATCAGACTGAATCCTGCATCGAAGTGCTCAAAATTTGATTCCATTGCCGGCAAAGACAGCACACCCGGAATAAATACAAGAAATGTTCAATCGCGCGTTTTCTTCTTCTCGGATCTTCACGCCGAATTCTGCATGATATCATCCGCCAGACTGCTTAAGGCGATTGACAGAGCAAGCAGAGACGGCGGTCTTGACGCTGTTATTTTCGGCGGCGACATAATCTCATGGACGCCGTTCAGGATAATGGGAATCCGCTACCTTAGACGCATAAGCGATGGCTGCCAACGTCTCGGAATCCCGTTTATCGGCGTTTCCGGCAATCATGATTGTCACATGACCGCAAAAGACGTTGCCTCATGCGGGTTTATCAATCTTGAGTCTCAGCCGTTTGCCATTCCGTCGCGATATAACAGCCGTACGACAGTATTCTCCGGTCTTGACGACTCCGGCAGAGAGTCGCGCACATGGTTACAGCAACCGTCGACCGCCGACGGATGTACCAATGTTCTCGTAGTTCATGACCCGGATGCACTGTTGCATTTCAGCAGCTACGAAGAAGGTTCTCAGGTCTTTGATTATGCTCTTGCAGGACATCTGCACGGCGGTCAGCTGAGACTTCCTTTCAACTTCGTTTTCAAAGTAATCCGTAAGGATGAACTTCCAATGATTGGCGTCATTGACGGTGTTTTCGCATACAAAGGAACTTCGGTATTTATCTCACGCGGCATCGGATGCGGAACGCTCCCGATAAGGTTTCTTTGCAGACCGGAAGCCAGCATAGTTGAGATCGGCGCTTCCGAGTAAAACTTTCGGACATGACAAGACAGCAGTCCCATGCTCGCCGCTCCTGTTGCTAATTGTCTAGGGTTTGTTGTACTAAAAAAGAGAACGGACTGTTCATCCATTCTCTTTAATCTTAGCGTCAAATCGGCAAATCGGAGTCTATGCCTATTCAGTACCTTCTGATATGTAGTGTTCCCTAATTCGTTTTCCCGGTTCCATTTGCTGTCTCTCTCCTTACACCAGCCAAGTTAATATATCCCAAGGCGATTATCCATCAAATGTTCTTTACATCCGCTGTTTTGGGCATGTAAAAGATTTTACACACCAAAAAGCAGTCATCTTATCACAGCAATCTCTACTCAGTTTTAGTCTTCAGCTTATATTTCAAGACTGTTCTGATCCAGCAAAAATTCCTTAACACCTATCGTCTCATAACCATTATCATCACGACGCGGTTTCATGCTTTTTTCGACAATGATAATCTTTTTAAAAGAATCACTTACATTGTCAAAAGACTTCGTCTCCTGCCTATATTTCTCATTATCAGGAATAGCATATGCTGATTGAATATAGTATTTTTTACTGCCCATTGTAGCTATAAAATCAATTTCAAGCCATTTTCTTTTATCCTTACCATCGCTGTCTTTTTCTCTGCATTCTACTGCACCGACATCAACCCGATAACCCCTGAATCGAAGTTCGTTATAGATTATATTCTCCATAATATGTGTTTCTTCTATCTGCCTGAAGTTTAGTCTGGCATTTCTAAGTCCGATGTCCTCAAAATAAATCTTGTAAGGCGTCTCTATATACTTTTTTCCTTTGACATCATACCTTTTGACTCTTGTCAGCATAAATGCCTCTTCCATATGCTCGATATATTTATCAACAGTATATGGAGCTGTCTTCTCCTGCTTCACAGTCCTGAATGTATCAGAGAGTTTTCTGGGATTGGTCAGTGTAGAAATCCCTGAAGCTATGATATCCAACAATTCACTGATCGCTTTATCAGACTGGAGATTATATCTTTTTATGATATCTCTGAGATAAATGTTCGCAAGCTGCGTGGTCAGATAATCTGCTTTCTGCTCCTCTGTTTTCATGAGTGCAACTGCAGGGAGTCCGCCATAGATCATATATTCACCAAAGGCTTCCTCTGTTGTTCCATCATAATTTGCTTCAAATTCCGAGAATGAAAGCGGAAGGACATGAATCTCATCACCACGGCCTTCAAACTCAGTAAGAATATCTTTTGATAAAAATCTTGAGTTACTTCCCGTTACGTATACATCAAAATATGACTTTCTGAGGAATCCATTCAAAACTGCCTCGAATGCTCCCAGATTCTGTACTTCATCCAGAAGCAGATAATAATCATGTTTGTCCTTTACCATCTCATTGATGTATAAAAGAAACTTCTCCGGGTCAACCTTTGCGGTATCACCTGCATTATCAAAGCGCAGTGGATCCTCTCCGATCTTTATCAGATCATCTGCAGAGTCAAATGCAAACTTTATAATATGATCTTCACTGACACCGGATTCCAGCAGACGATCATAAAAAATATTATTCATAAGGTATGATTTCCCCGCTCTTCTAATGCCGGTAATTACCTTGATTAATCCATTATGTTCCCTGTCAATAAGGCGCTGCAGGTATATATCACGTTTAATCTCCATGGCGTCTCCTGTTTAATATTTTTGCCGCATACGGCACTTCTGTTAAATACATAATAGCATGAGATGATTTTAATAGCAATAATCGATTTAATATTTTTGCCATGTGCGGCACTATTGTTAAATCTCTATGTCCTATTTCACCCGGTAATTACTGTACAAAATGCTCTTGGTCATGAACCCCGTTACTTTTCGCAAAACAAGTAAATCACCATACAAACCTGAACAGCAAAAAAACTGCCTCCGGTGCAACACCGGAGGCAGTCAATTGCATTTCTTTGCCAAAAGCATCCGGATAACCGGATAGTGCTTTACAACAGAAGAGTCAATCAGCCAAGCTCTGAGAAGTACTTGATTGTACGAACCATCTGGCTTGTGTATGAGTTCTCGTTATCATACCAAGAAACAACCTCAACCTGTGTCTTTCCGTCAGGAAGAGCGCTGCACATTGTCTGTGTAGCATCAAAGAGTGAACCATATCTCATACCAACGATATCGGAAGATACGATCTCATCTGTGTTGTATCCGAAAGACTCAGTAGCCTCAGCCTTCATCTGTGCGTTAACCTGATCAACTGTAACAGCCTTGTTAACTACAGCAAACAGAAGTGTTGTTGAACCTGTAGGTGTAGGTACACGCTGAGCAGCACCGATGAGCTTACCGTTAAGCTCAGGGATTACAAGGCCGATAGCCTTAGCTGCGCCTGTTGAGTTAGGAACGATATTAACCGCACCAGCTCTTGATCTTCTCTTGTCACCCTTTCTCTGCGGGCCATCAAGAATCATCTGATCGCCTGTGTAAGCGTGAATTGTGCACATAATACCTGACTCGATGGAAGCCAGATCGTTAAGAGCCTTAGCCATAGGAGCGAGGCAGTTTGTTGTGCATGAAGCAGCAGAAATGATCTTGTCTTCCTTTGTAAGGATCTTATGGTTTACGTTGTAAACGATTGTAGGAAGATCATTGCCTGCAGGAGCAGAGATAACAACCTTCTTAGCGCCGGCATTGATATGAGCCTGAGCCTTAGCCTTTGATGTATAGAAGCCTGAGCACTCGAGAACTACGTCTACATCAAGCTTACCCCAAGGGCAGTTGTTTGCATCCGGTTCCTTGTAGATCTTGATGGTCTTTCCCTTAACTGTGATTGTGCCAGCTTCGTCATCAGCTGTAACGAGATTCTCCTCGCCTACGCCAACATAACGACCCTGTGAAGAGTCATACTTAAGAAGATGAGCAAGCATTGAAGGTGTTGTAAGATCGTTGATAGCAACAACCTCATAGCCCTCAGCACCGAACATCTGTCTGAATGCAAGACGACCGATACGACCGAAACCGTTAATCGCAACTTTTACTGCCATATTATTTTCCTCCTAAAAATTCCCGTGAGCCGGGATAATTTACTGGTTGTGCATTAAGCACCGTCAAAATTCTACTCCACTTGGCTATGTTTTTCCACACGATTTTTGTAACGCATCTATAAATTAGTGGAAAAAATCGTATTTTAGCCGCATTTTCCGGGGAAACGATTTTTGTTTTATTTCGTTATCATCACGGCCTCTATATCTGACCGTCAGGCTTATATGCCTTAAGATTCGATGCAGCCTCCGCAGCTGTGATTTCTTTCCCTCCGTTATCAAGATCGATCATCGTATATCTGTCGCATCCCATCCCGAGTTCTTTCATATATGTCAGCTGACGAAGCCCGTGCCGTGATTCGATACGCTCCACAAGATCATGATTCTCTTCCGGCTTCATAGCGTAAACGATGTCAATGCAGGCCTGGTCAACGGCAAGTATATCTTCCGAAGACAGTATTCCTGCATTAGGTGTCACAACCGGCATTGCCGCCGTACCTTCACAGTCGCATGATACGCTCATATTTCGCATTATATTGACGTACATTATCCTGCCATCAAAAAAATCCACTGTGGCTTTGCTTGATTCAGTCATTCGCTCCATGAACTCTTCTTTAGCAATATCCCACTGGTTGTTCTGTCCCGGAGTTGTATGTATCATGGCTTTACCGACTCTTCCGTCGGCACACCCGATTCCGATGTTCTTATTTGAGCCACCGAAACCGCCCTGAACATGGCCTTTAAAATGCGTCAGAACAACGAGAGAATCATACCCAGTCATATGCGACCCGACCGACATTTCCTTGAACCACTTGCCGTTCTTAACCGGCAGCATGACAGTCCCATCTGAATCCATAATATCAACAGGCATGAAAGTCCACCCGTTTATACCAAGTGTATCCCTGTGCTTCTCTGTGGTGTACCTGTCGCCTTCGTAATATGTGTTGGTCTCGACTATTGAAGAATCCGGAAGCCGCTGCTCCATAAGCTTTCTTACCCAGCTTCTCGGAATAATATTAGGACCGTGAGCTTCTCCCGTATGGAGCTTGACCGCGACTTTACCGCCGATACGGGCGCTTACACTGTCATACGCCTTAATAAGTCCATCAGCTGACAATTCCCGTGTAAAATAAACGACGGCCTTCCCGCCCTGTCTGTTCTCGTAAGGAATGTAACGATTGCCCGGAATTACCATAAAGTGCCTCCAATAACTCGCTCACGAATCTCGCACAAAACGGAAAACGCGCGAATCCGTGAGTACCAGATATATCTTGATTGCTTTCGGATATTCTAACACAACCGGGCGTCTCACGCAGATTAAAGGCAGGCTACAACTCTCTTGATATTAATACCCTGGTCTGCAAATTTCTGCTCAAATTCGGTGCGGACATTGTCAGGGTCATACTCACTGTTATGAAGATCCCTGGTAAGCTCCGTCAGAGTAAATCCACAGTGCCTGAATTCTTCGAGTGAGAAGTCGAAAAGTTCGTCGTTGTCAGTCTTGAAGCATAGCTTTGCGCCGGGCTTCATCATAACCTTGTATTTCTCAAGAAAATCCCTGTATGTCAGTCTTCTCTTGGGCTTGTTCTGCCTTGTCCACGGATCCGAGAAATTAAGATAAAGGCAATCAACCTCTTCTTCTCCGAAGTAATTCTCTATGAGCCCGGCATCACCGTTGATAAAAAATATATTCTTTAGTTCAAGATTACTGGCATTCTCCACAGCCGCCAGAGTAACAGAAGCGTCACGTTCCATCGCTATATACAGAATATCAGGATTACGCTGAGCCATCTGAGTACAGAATCTGCCCTTGCCGCATCCGATCTCAAGCCACAGCTTTGCATCGGGCGCGAAACCGCACGCCTGTCTCCATTTGCCTTTGTTAAGCATCGGTGCTTCAAACCAATATGCATGGCACCTGTCCATACGCGCCGGTATATTGCGCTTAGCTCTCATTCTACTCATAAACTTATCAGATAATCTTCTCCGTAAATTTGGTACCGCCAAGCACATGAAAGTGTGCGTGCATAACTGTCTGTCCGCCATCTTTGCCGCAGTTGTTTACAACGCGGAAGCCTGAATCAAGTGACTTATTCTCACACACCTTGTCAATTGCTGAAATCACCTCGCCCATATACATGCGGCCTTCCTCTGAATGCGACATATCGCGTATGTCATCAAAATGCTTCTTGGGAACAACAAGAACATGAACCGGAGCTGCCGGATTGATGTCGTTAAAACACAGAACCTTGTCGTTCTCGTAAACCTTGGCAGATGGTATCTTGCCAGCCACAATATCACAAAACAAGCACATAACTACTCTCCATCCTGATTACTTTATCTGAGATCTCAATACTTCTTCAGCTTTAGCAAGAGCCTCCGGGATTCTGGATGCATCCTTGCCGCCTGCCTGAGCCATATCCGGGCGTCCGCCACCGCCGCCGCCTGCAATCTTAGCAGCTTCACGGATTATGTTTCCGCAATGAGCACCGCAATCGACAGCAGATTTTGTAGCCATCGCGGTAAAAAGAACCTTGCCTTCTGAGCATGACGCAAGGAAAACAACTCCGTTGCCTATATTGTCTCGAATCTTGTCAGCCGTATCTCTTAATGCTGAAGCGTCGGAAGCATCACATGTTGAGATGACAGCCTTTATTCCACCTATCTCAATCGCCTTGGCTGCAGCATTCTCAGCAAAGGAACCTGCCTTCGCCTTCTCAATGTCAGCAATCTCCTTCTCGAGACTCTTAAGTTCACCGTGAAGTGCATTGATTCTCTCGACTATCTGTTCTCTGCCGCTCTTGAGAGCACCGCAAACCTCATCAATGAGATCTCTGTCAGCTTTGCTCATCTCGTAGCACTTGGCTCCGGTAACAGCCTCAATACGCCTTGTGCCTGCCGCTATGCCTGCCTCAGAGACAATTCTGAACTGACCTATCTGGCCTGAAGACTTAAGGTGCGTGCCGCCGCAGAATTCCATATCAAACGGATTGTCAAAATCTCCGACAGATACTACTCTGACAACAGAACCGTATTTCTCACCGAAGAGCGCGGTAGCTCCAAGCTTCTGAGCATCCGATATTGCCATCTCTCTGGTAATTACGGGAATATCCTGTAATACAACATCATTTACAATGGCTTCGACTTTGGCAATCTCTTCTTTTGTCATTGCCTGGAAGTGGTTGAAATCAAATCTCAGTCTGTCGTCCGCTACAAGAGAACCTGCCTGCTCAACATGATTGCCGAGAACGCTCTTGAGTGCCGACTGCAGAATGTGCGTTGCGGTATGGTTACGGGCAATTGCCATTCTCATAGCCGCGTCAGTATTGATTCTGACCTGTGCGCCCTGTCTGACTGCACCTCTGGTAATCAGTAACTTATGCAAAAATTTGCCTGAATTATCTTTGTCAACCGATATGACAGAAGCTTCAAATCCGTCGCCTGTTATAACGCCGTTATCGTGAACCTGTCCGCCCATTGTTGCATATAGTGAAGTCTTATCAAAAACGGCGATTATCTCATCATTCTCAAACGCCTCTTCTTCCGGATACAGATTGCCTTCCTCATCAGCCTTGATGATATGAATAAGTTTGGCATCACATCCGAGTTCAGAATATCCGACAAACGTCGTTGCATTCTTATCGGCAACAACTTCAGCCGGAAGTTCTGTTCCGCCCCATGCCGTGTCATTGATAGCCTTAGTTGCCGCTCTTGCGGTATCCTTCTGATGCTTCATTGCAGCCTTGAATCCGTCTTCATCAACTGTCAGACCGTTGTCTGTCGCAATCTCCTTGGTAAGGTCAAGAGGAAAACCATATGTATCGTGGAGCTTAAATGCATCCTCTCCTGCAAGAACCGTTATGCCTGATGACTTGCACCCGGCAATCATCTGATTCAATATCTCGGTTCCGGCAGCTACTGTTCTTCCAAACGCCTGCTCCTCCTGTGCAATTATCTTCATGATGTAATCCTTGCGTGTAATAAGCTCAGGATATGCATCTTTATTTCTGTCGACCACGACCTCGGCAATTCTGACAAGGAAGCTGTCTTCTATTCCCAGAAGTCTGCCAAATCTCGCAGCTCTTCTCATAAGTCTTCTCAGAACGTAGCCCCTGCCTTCATTGGAAGGAAGAACGCCGTCGGAAATCATCATAGTTGATGACCTCATGTGATCCGTAATTACACGAATCGCCACATCATCGTCATGGTTTACGCCATATGTCTTGCCCGATATCTCGCATACAGTGTCAAGAATTTTGCGGACTGTATCAACCTCAAAAAGATTATCAACGCCCTGCATAACGCATGCAACACGTTCCAGGCCGGCACCGGTATCTATATTCTTCTGCTTCAACGGAAGATATGTTCCGTCTTCCTGTCTGTCGAACTGTGAGAAAACAAGATTCCAGATTTCAACAAACCTGTCGCACTCGCAACCGGGGCGGCATGTAGGTTTGCCGCAGCCGTAACGTTCTCCCCTGTCAAAATAAATCTCCGAACAGGGACCGCACGGACCTGTGCCATGCTCCCAGAAATTGTCTGCCTTGCCAAGTCTTGTGATTCGGTTCTCAGGAAGCCCTATTACATCTCTCCAGATGGCAAAAGCCTCATCATCTTCCTCATATACTGACGGCCAGAGCTTGTCTTCAGGCATCTCCAGTGTCTTTGTAAGAAATTCCCATGCCCAAGGAATTACCTCGTCCTTGAAATAATCGCCAAACGAGAAATTGCCAAGCATCTCAAAATAAGTGCCATGTCTTGAAGTATGTCCAACATTCTCAATATCCGGAGTTCTGATACATTTCTGGCATGTTGTTACTCTCTTGCGAGGCGGAACCTCAGCGCCTGTAAAATAAGGCTTCATAGGCGTCATTCCCGCATTAATCAACAATATGGACGGATCATTTCTCGGAACGAGTGAGAACGAAGGAAGTCTCAAATGTCCCTTCGACTCAAAAAATGACAGGTATCTCTCTCTTATCTCATTTAAACCCAAAGGCTCCATGGCAGCTTCTCCTTAAAAATAAAGAATGTTCAAAACTTTAGAATTATAGAACTAAAATCAGGCCTTTGCAATCAAGACAGGGAACTTATAGTATTCATCGCCTTTGTCAGGTATTGATTGAACTTCTCTCTGATACTGTCGTTCTCTATCTTAAGTTCCACTCCTTCAAAAGTCATAATCTCAAACAAATCGGTATACAGAGTAGGTACATCTGCAACGCGGAACTCGAGTTTCAGCTCCCCTCTGCTCCCAAGCCTTGTATCATCTATATTCTCGGCAGGTCTTACTCTTGTCGCAAAAGCATTGTAGGCTTTGAGTGTGTCTATCGCACTTCTACCCTTTATCAGTATGGAAAGGTTAACAACGGAATCCGACGAATATGCCGACAGTGAATTGTCAAGAAGTGCCTTGAGAGCCTCATCACGCATGATGTCGCTTGCGAATCCGAAGAAAGGTTTCTTCTTTGCAATGACAACCTTGTCAACACGGTCAAGCCTGTAACGTCTAAGCGCCTTTGCAAGCATATTACTGTCAAGTTTGCCTGCAATCTCATTGTCAACAGCTATCAGATAGTAGCAGTTGTTCTCCCAGTCAAGCGCCATCGGAGAGACATACTTTGTGCTGACCTCCATAAGTTCATTGCCGAGCTTGTACCCGTAACTTATCTCAAGTGCCCTGCTGTTCTCTATTGCATTGCGAAAATTATTGAGCCACATTATGCGCTTGTGATCTATTTTGCCGTCATGCGGATAAAGAGCCCGCGCGCTGCAGTCATTCACGAAATACTTCGGGAACATCGTCTTAATCTTCGAGCATATGCTTGTGCTCGTAAACGGAGTGGTGTTGATTGCATCGACAATCAGTCTTGCCTCATCAATTGTTATCTCGTCTTCAAGCTCTGATTTCCTGTACTTCTTGCCTTCGACGTATATCCAGGCTGATCCTGACTTAACTTTCTGTGTCCGGCTGACGTATTCATTAATCTTGCTTATATCAGCATAGATAGATTTGCGTTCAAACGTGTTATTAAGCTTCTGCTGCAGATATTCGATCAGTTCGCTGACCGTAACTCCTTCATCATCAAAAGAACTCATATTGTGCTTGAAGTAGTCGTATAGATAAAGTATCTTGAGCTTCGAGAGTTCACTGTTGGCCATAATTATTCCTCCTGTATCTGTACTGTTAATGCAATTATACACGTAACAAGTGGCAACGCTATTATTCATAAAATGCATAGAAACATAATCTTAAGCAGCTTAACAGCAACAGGCAAACAGGCTGAACCGGCACCTGAACATATGGTTATCCGGAGCAGCTGCAGCTAATTACACTCCGTCTTCCCTGACCTGCTGCGTCTGCTTCGCTTGCCGGAACGTTCTGCGGCAATGAAATCATCAGGCTCAATCTCACGCGAACATACATCTTTTAAGTCTTCTTCGGACAGGTCAGCTTCACTCAGTCTGTCTTCAGCAGCCTGCTCGCTTAATTCACAGACCGGTTCTTCGACCGCAACTGAGACGGCAGCTCCTGCTTCATTCTCCCGGTCCTTCCTGCATGAAGACATAACTCTGCCGGCGTCATCTGCAGCGAACTCACAATCGGTCACGCATTGATTGGTCTCTGCAACACCATCAGAATTACGGTCAGATTTACAATCAGGATTATATTCACGGTTGTCATCTTCGCACAACGGAGGCGTTGATCTCTCAATGCTCTCAGCTTCACTGAAGCATTCCGATAAATCCGGTTCATTGTCAGACAAACCGACGGATATACTCATATTGTCAGGCGAAGAATTCGGCTTTGCATCATTCTGTCCGGCAGGTCTGCCGTACCCGCCCGGCACATTCGGAACACCTTGAACTGCTTTGTTCACGCAAATTGACTTGGACTGGACCGTAATTACCGAGGAACGCAGCATTCGCTGTATATTGTCGGCGCTCTCAACCAGGCTCGAATGATTGACACATGCGGCTCCTACAGCCGCTGCCAGCCTGAGACACTCAATCGCCTTTGTTACCGCATAGAACGCACACTTGAGATGTCTTGCGAAATCATCGGAATTAAAGGCGGTCTTAATAAATCTTGTCTCATAATCAAGCTCCAGCGCCTGATTTACAAGACGTTCTGCCAGGGCATTGTGTCCCTTGGCCCTAAGGTCCGACGCATATACATAGCTGCCGGTCATAAAATCATTTGTCAGCCTGAGCATGTCAGGTTTACCGGAAGTTCTCATAACTGTACCTCCTTCAGGGGCATTGTATTTATTTCTCAGCTGCAGCACTTACAATACAGATGTTAACAGGTTTCGAGGTTTAAAATGCCGACAAAAACCGACAAAAACCGACAAAATCGCCTTACTGCGTGGTAAAATATATCCGCTTTTTTATGATGGAGGGTTAATTTTTATGACAATCAATGATTCAATCGGCTGCGCCATTCCTGACATTCTGTTTCCGAAGAACGGCACAAACCTTGAGAAATGGGCAGTTATCGCCTGTGATCAGTTCACATCGGAGCCTGAGTACTGGCAGAGTGTTGAACAGAATGTCGGCAACGCTCCGTCAACTCTCAGGCTTGTGCTTCCGGAAGTATATCTTGGCAGTGATGAAGAGACAACCCGGCTTAAGGATATTGCTTCTTCAATCGACAGATATATGAGTGACGGAACTCTTGAGACTCTTCCCGAAGGATATATGCTGATTGACAGGGAGACGTCTATTCACTCCTCACGCAAAGGTCTGATAATCGCTCTGGATCTTGAAGCATACAGTTTTGAACCCGGAAACAAGAATCTGTGCCGCGCAACTGAAGGAACTGTCTTAAGCAGAATCCCGCCGAGAGTCAAAATCCGCGCCAATGCCGGAATTGAACTTCCACACATTATGCTTCTCATAGATGACCCTGAAGACACAGTTATAGGCGCTGCCATGGACAAGTGCAGAGCCTCCGGAACAGCGCCTTTATATGACACTGACCTGATGATGGAATCCGGTCATATAAGCGGAACGTTTGTAAAGAAAGGAACCGTGATTGCGGACGGCATCACGTCGGCACTCGATAAGCTTCATAAATCGTCTCCTGACGGACTCTTGTTTCTTGTCGGCGACGGCAATCATTCCCTCGCTTCCGCCAAAGCCCACTGGCAGAACATTAAAGCTTCCCTTAATGAAGATGAACGCAGAAATCATCCGGCTCGCTATGCTCTTGCAGAGGTAGTGAACATTCATGACAAAGGTCTTGACTTTGAGCCTATACACAGAGTTGTTTTCGGGATGAATCAGAATGATTTCATCGCCGGTGCGCTGAGTTTCTATAAAGATAACGGAATCACAGTTGACAGCAAGGCCGATGATTCAGCACAGAATTTCACTGTTACCGGTGACGGCGACGATATGTTTGTCAACCTCGGCAATGCTCCGCATTCGCTCCCTGTCGGTTCAGTCCAGCTATACATTGACAGTCTCGTAGACAGTAATCCTGATATCACCGTAGACTATATTCACGGCGAAGAAGCTGTAAGATCGCTCGGCAAAGGCAGAAACTGCGGTGTGCTTCTTCCCGCAATTTCGAAAAACACGTTTTTCGCAACCGTAAGCCGCGAGGGAGTCTTCCCGCGCAAGACATTTTCGATGGGCGAGGCATTCGAGAAGAGATTCTATATGGAAGCCAAGAGAATCAAGTAAAATATGATGGAAGAGAAAGATTTCAACAAGTCGGTATGCATAATAGGCTCCGGTCTGTCAGGGCTTACCTGCGGCATGTACCTCGCGAGGGCAGGCTTTAACGTCTCTGTCGTCGAAGAGCTTACATCTCCGGGCGGACTTCTGTCATACACGAGAATCGGCAGAGAATATCTTGAGCTTCTGCCGCATCATATCCGCAAAAGTGACAAAGCACTGATATCACTCTCAAAAGAGATGGGAGTTGAGGACAATATTGTGTGGGCTGCAACGAAGTGGTCCGGACTCGCGTCATCGCGCTCGGTCGGGTATTTCAACGGTGGTTTCTCATGCCTGATATCAAGTCTTATGCAGGGTATCACGGACAACGGCGGCAACATACTTTTTTCGACAACTGTCGCCGAGATATCGACACTCGCAACGGCCGACGGTTCATCCGGTTACAGAACCTCCTGCATACTTACGAATTCCACAAGATATGTTCTTGACAGCAAATACGTGATTTTCACAGGTTCCTGCAGAACATTCATCAACGTGTCGCACGGTCTGCCGATTCCTATGGATTTTCGCGATACCGTAATGAACATCACATACAAAGCCGGAATTACTGCGCTTATGGTACTAAAGCAGCAAAAATCAGTCATGTTCTACCAGAAAGCACCGGCAGGCATGCCTTTCGACAGCATTATCAACCATTCGGTCGCTTTCACCGGAAGAGACTACGGCGGCAGCGTAATTTATCTCAAGAGCCAGTGTTCAATTACCGACAGCATATGGATTGATTCAGACGCGTCAATAATGGACAAGTATTTCGCGGCATTCAGGAAACTGTATCCGTCCGTAAGGAAGAGCGACATAAAGTCATGGCGTCTGACCAAGACACGCTACGCTCTGTCAACGGAGTACCCGCAGGTCGACCTCACAAATCCGTGTGAGAATCTCTATGTCTGTTCAGCCGGGCTTACGCGCTACGGCGTGACTGACACACCGAAGAACCACATGGATCCTGTTGTCGCACTTGCAATCAAAATAAGCTCTGATATCATCGCCAGAGCTGAAGCCGGGAATGAGTCAGAATCTCACAGCAACGGCGGTCCTGAAGTCACAAATCTCACAGAATATATTTAGGGGGATCTATGTTAAAGTTTAAATCCGCTAATCTCGCTGAGGCAACAGTATTTGAAGCTCCGATAAAGGCACTGCTTTTTCTTGTACCGTTTATTGCGCTGATCTTCACAGGTCTTCTGACTATGGGGGCCACAGACACCATTTTTGTGCTGCGTTGGGTTATCGTTCTTCTCGCACTTAACCTTTCAGTGCTTCCTTTTGCGACGCGCCTGTTCCGTTCTTTCGGCAGCGGAGGATTTATTCTCTCTCAGACCCTTGGCATCGTCTTTGTCAGCGCGCTCGTCTGGACCCTGACCTATATCGGAATATACCGTTTCACGCTTCCGCTTGTTATAGCGGCCATCATCGCGGTCGCTGCGACAGGTTACGGAGTTAAACCGCTTCGCAAAGGTATTGTCGAAAAAGTCAGCGAAAAGTATTACCTGGAAAGAATCATAGTCGAACAGACACTGTTTACCGTAATGCTCACCCTGATGTGCTATTTCAAAGGCTTCCTCCCCAACATAAACGGTCAGGAAAAGTTCATGGATTACGGTTTCATTGTCTCAATGCTTCGCAACCCGTCGCTTCCGGCAACTGATATGTGGCTCGCCGGCAACTCAATCAATTACTACTATTTCGGTCAGTTTATGTGGGCGCTTGTAATCAAGGTTTCCGCAATAACTCCTGAAGTCGGCTACAATCTCGCCATGTGTTCGGCTACGGCGATTCCTTTCGCGATGTGTTTCTCATTAGGCACAATGCTTATCGAAGGCTCGGAGAAATTCGGCTTTCACAGGAACACAGCAGTAAAATATCTCACAGGTCTTTTGACCGGTCTGTCAGTCTCAATCTGGGGAAATTCACATTCATTCTTCTATGATCCGGACAGTCTTGGCAACTCAATACTCAGTTTTTTCGCAGGGCTCGGAGCCAAGGTCGGCACCACCGACACATACTTTTTCCCTGACAGCACCAGATATATCGGCTGGAATCCCGAAGTTACGACGAACGGCGGAGATTACACAATCGAGGAATTTCCTTTCTATTCATATCTTGTCGGTGACCTTCACGCCCACGTCATTTCAATGATGATAGTGCTCCTTATAATTGCCGTGATACTAAGCCTTGTCGTATCTTCTTCAATGCCTGACAATCTTGAGAAGTCCATTAGGAGAAGCAGATTCAATCTGTCTTCTCCGGGAGGAAGGCTGACTTCAGAACTTAAGGTCACGCTTAAAGCCGAATTTATTGTGGTATGTCTTCTTCTCGGTGTCGCGCAGATGACGAATTACTGGGACTTTCTGATCTATTTCATCTTCTGCTCGATGGCCGTATTCATAATCAACACAAGAACTTCCCGTAACTTTTTCTCAATTCCCGGTATATTTGTTTTTACGGCAAATGTTGCCGGTATACTCGCCATATACTTAAAGTTCGGCAGCATTCCGATTCTGCTTGCTGCATTTGAAGGTCTGCTGGCTTTCCTGTCGTATCTTTACACGGTATACGACCCTTCGGCTCTTACAAGAACATCTTTCCAGATGAGCGTTATGTTCACACTGTCGTCACTTGTGGCACTGCCTTTCAATCTCAATTTCAACATGATTTCAAATTCTTTGGGCGCGGTTAAGAACAGATCTTCACTGTTCCAGCTTTTTATTCTCTGGGGAACGCACGTGATAATCTGCACTGTTTTCCTGATAGCCGTCATAATCAACCGCAACTATAAGCTTGCGACTGCAGCAGAGCGCCGCAAAAGGAGATTTACCGTATCGGTCAACGAAGAACCTGCCGGCGGATACACCAACCCCGTGGCACGTTTTTTCGGGGAGCGCAATCTGATAGATGTGTTCGTATGCGGAATGACCGTTGTTGGAATACTTCTGCTTATAGCACCCGAAATTTTCTATGTGCGTGATATCTATACCAGCGGCTATTTAAGGTCGAACACGATGTTCAAGTTCGCGTTCGCGGCGTTTATAATTCTGTCTATAGCGATGTCTTACGCTGTGTTCAGGATGTTTTGGATTGTAAACCGCAAGGGTGTATACAGTACAGCAGCCCTGGCATTGTCTATAGTATTCCTTCTCTTCTGCTTTGTGCCGGCACACTACACCGTTCTGTCACTCAAGCAAAGATGCGGAGAGCTGACCAAAGAGAATTACCATGGACTCAATGGTATAGACTACCTCGATACCTACAGCAGCCAGTACTCATATATTCCGAACGAGGGCGGCCTCAAATCCTACGCTGACGCGATTGACTGGCTCAACGCGAATGTCAGTGGTGTCCCTGTCATCTGCGAAGCATACGGCAACAGCTATACCGACAACTGTATCGTATCGTCATACACGGGTCTACCGACGGTAATCGGCTGGCAGACTCACGAGTGGCTCTGGCGTTTCCACGGCATTGTAGACAAATCAACTGATACTCTGGTCTCTGACCCTGACGATGACGTATGGCAGCTCTATATAACTCCGCGACATACCGATGTCGACATAGTTTATCTCAGTGCAAATACCGATGAGATTCAGGCAATCATCAATAAGTACCACATTGAATACATAATTCTCGGCAATCTTGAGTATTTCCAGTATAACTACGACAATACAGAGACTTTGAAGAAGCTCGGTCAGGTGGTATTTACTTCGGAGAACCTCAACATATTCAAGGTCACTCCTGCGTCTGCCTCATAAGGAAGTATCTATCCGCGCTTTGCTTCAGTGAAAATGTTCCACGGGTATATATCATCCGTGCCGTACACAAATCTTTCCTCTGCGGCATTCACGGAAGGTCTGACAACCACCTCTGCGCAGCACAATGCTATCGGACATTTTATGCGGCTGCCGTACTTGCCATCACCTGCCAAAGGCATTCTGCGCGAGGCAAACTGCGCTCTGATCTGGTGTGTCCTGCCGGTCTGGATAACTGCCGTCACAAGTGACATATTGCTTCCCTTGTCATATGATTGAAGCTCATAGTGAAGCAGAGCCTCCTTAACACCTTTTCGCATCCTCTTAACGGGAAAAGTTCGGTTTGACCCCGGATCGTGATACAGAAAATCATGAAATTCCCCGACGTCCGCTTCCGGACGTCCCGTACAGATAAAGCTGTATTTCTTCGATACAATCTCTCCGTCAAAAGACCTTTTCGCGAGAAGAATGATTCCTCCGACAGGTTTGTCAAGGCGATAAACCACACCATAGCCGTCTTTGGCAGAATATACGGAATTACAGATTGTCTCGCTGTCTTCTCCCGGCAGCTTCCCGTAAACTGTAACATTGTTATATTGCTTTATAATTGGCATTATCAGCACACAAACAGCGAGATTACCTCGTGCCCTCCGTTAATGAAAATCTCAACCGTTCCAACGTCTTCAAGAACCGTCAGCTGCGGCTCATACGCGAACGCTTCGCTGAAAACTGTCCTTCCCTCGTATGAGACCCGGAGTCTTCCGTCGCTGTAACTCACAAATCTGCTCTCGTCGACACCAAATCCTATTATCTCGTCGGCCGGCAGCATTATCAGCAGATTATCAAGGTCAAAAGACAGTTCCCTGAAGCACGCCATAGCACTTGACCCTCCCAGACGGCTGCTGTACAGCCATCCCGTAATGAGCCTTCTTCCGAGGCTGTCTTCGAAGCTGACAGGCTTAAGAAACTCTTCCCCTGTTTCAATAACCTTGTAATCCGGATCACTGCAGCTTCCGGCGCCATTCCGGCTGCATTCCGGCTCAGAGTCAAATCTCATTTTTGTTCCGTCAAAATATCCTGTCGCGAAAAGAATTCTCGACGGCAGGTGTCTCTCGCTCTGAAGCATCAGAACCCACCTGTCTTCAAGCCTGAAGATTGCTGGACTCTCTGCGACGCTTCCAAGCCCGGCATCAGAAATAAGCTCGCCCAGAAATTCCCAATCCGTGAGATTGCCGGATCTGAACAGCAGCACCTTGGCGACGTTGCTGTCGCCTGCTCCGACAAGCATTCTGTACTCTCCTTCGAAAGCAAATACATAAGGGTCTCTGAACTTGCTGTAATGACATTCATTTCCGGCGCAAGATACAGTGGCCGGCGGATATAGAACCGGATTTCCGGGATACTTTGTGAAATTTACCGCATCATCCGAATATGCCGCAGAAACTGTCTCTGAATATCCGCGTGAAACCGACGTATAGAACAGCCACAGTTTCCCGTCCGCTACTATGGCACTTCCTGACATACAGCCGAGAAGGTCCTCATAATCGCAATCCGGCGATAAGGCCGTCGGCATTTCCTCCCACATAATAAGGTCACTGCTCACGCAGTGACCCCAATGCATACTTCCAAATCTTTCAGAATGCGGATTGTGCTGGAAGAAAGCATGATACTTTCCCCTGAACTGTGCTATCGCACAGGGGTTGCCCAGCCAACCGGATCTGTTTCTGAAGTGATAATTCAAGTTTTAGTCAAGCTCCAGAAGTGATACTCTGAGAACTCCCTCAGCTGCCGCAATCTCATCCATAATCTTCTGTGTTACAGGCTGCTCAACTGCAACGAAAGCCTGCGCATGCTGGTTGTCGCTGCCATCCTGGTTCTTTCTTCCCCAGTGCATACTGCAGATATTTATGTTGTGCTTGCCGAGAATTGTAGCGATTCTTCCGATAACTCCGGGAACATCATTATTCTTGATTGCAAGAACAGTCGACGAAAGCGGGCAGTTCATCTCATATCCGAAGAAAGAAACAATCACCTCTGTGTCAGGTCCGAATACAGTACCGTTTATCTTGAGCTCTCGTCCGTCTTCTGTAAAGAACTTTACATTGATAAGGTTGTTATACTTCTGAATCGAATCAGTCTTTGTCTCAACTACTTCAATTCCGCACTCGTTGATGCTCTCCTGAGCATTGACGTAAGATACGTGATCGTTGCCCATACCTTTGAGAAGTCCCATGACAAGCGACAATGTGATGATGCCTGTTCCAGAATTCTCGGCAAGCTCACCTCTGTAGCGAACTTCAACCTTCTTGATGGGTGTTGCTTCAGCCTGATAGTACATAAGACCGATCTTCTGGGCGAGCGAGCAGTAAGGCTTGATCTCATCGATGCTGCCCGAGAACGAAGGCATATTGATTGCCGCAACAAGGTCACCCTTAAGTGCGCCTGATACGAGCTCAACAATGCCCTGACCAACCTTTGCCGTTGCTTCAACAGTCGAGGCACCGAGGTGCGGTGTGATGTAGCAGTGAGGAGCATGAAGCAGAACATTGTCGAACTCCTGCTGATCCTCAGGCTTCTTGTTGTATGATGGCTCTTTGTCGAAAACATCAATAGCCGCAGCCGCTACCTGACCGTCTGCAAGCGCGTCAGCCAGATCCTGCTCATTTACAAGTCCGCCTCTTGCTGCGTTGACAATTCTTACGCCTCTCTTGCACTTGTAAAGCTGCTCCTTGGCGATAATGTTATATGTCTCTTTTGTCTTAGGTGTATGGAGTGTAATGAGGTCTGATTCTGCAAGAAGCTCATCAAGAGTCTGGCAACGCTTCACGCCGAGCTTCTCGAACTTCTCAGCGGGAATGTAAGGATCGTATGCAATTGCATTCATTCCTACGCCCTTGAGCTTACGGGCGACAATTGAACCGATACGTCCGAGACCTATGATTCCCACAGTCTTGCCCTCAAGCTCGTATCCTACCCAGTTTCCTCTTCTGAAGTCATGGTTATGTACGCCTTCGTTGGCTTCACAGATATTTCTGAAGATTGAGAAAGCGTGGCCTACCGCAAGCTCACCTGCTGCAGTATTGTTTGCCGTAGGAGTATTGAGTGCGATTACGCCATGCTCTGTGCAGGAAGCGACATCAATGTTGTCAATTCCGGTACCGGCTCTGCCTACTGCCTTAAGGCAGTCAGCGTTGTTCAGAAGCGCGGGACTTACCTTTGTCGCAGATCTTACTATAAGAGCGTCAAAACCCTTGATATGCTGCTCAATCTCTTCCTGAGAATGACCGAGGTACTCTTCAACCTCGTAGCCTTCATCCTTAAGATACTGTACGCTCTCTTCAGCAATACTCTCTGTGATTAATACTTTCATCTGTGACTCCCCCTTGTGTTGTGTGATTATAATAACTGCTTTATCAGCTTATGCCTTGGCTTTAAGATCTGCTATAACTTCATCAAGATCCTTGAGCATCACCCTGATATCATCCGGTGTTGTATCAGCCATATGCGCAATTCTGAACGTTACGTCCTTGAGAGGTCCGTATCCGTTACTCATGAGATAGCCTCTCTCGCCCATAGCCTTGTTGATATCCGCAAACGGAATTCCGGTTGTGTTTGTGATGCAAGTTACCGTAACTGACAGATTGTCCGGATCTGAATAGAGTTCACAGTTCTTTCTTGCCCAGTCGCGAACAATCTCCGCCATCTCGCAGTGTCTCTTGTAACGGTTATCGATACCTTCCTCAAGTATCTTGTCGAGCTGATAATCAAGCGCGAACATGTGTGATTCGGAAGGTGTTGAAGGATACTGGTAAGGCTTCTCCTTGACAAATTTGACAAGCTCGACATAGTCGAAATAAAGTCCTCTGTTCTCGATTGTCTTTGCCTTCTCAATCGCTCTGTCTGAAACGGATGCGATTGCGAGTCCCGGAGGAAGTCCGAGACACTTCTGCGATGATGTAATGCAGACGTCGATTCCAAGCTCATCAACCGGGATATAGTCGCCGGCCATTGAAGATACAGCATCAACGCATACGATAACGTCAGGATACTTCTTATATACTTCAGCAAGGCGCGCCATAGGATTATGTATACCGGTTGAAGTCTCGTTCTGTGTAATTGTAATGAGGTCATACTTACCGGTGGATAAAGCTGCTTCCAGCATCTCCGGAGTTGTAATCTGTCCTAACTCGGACTCAAAAATATCTGCTGCAATACCGTTGGAGGTACACATCTTGTGCCATCTCTTGCCGAAAGCGCCTATTGAAAAAACAGCCGCTCTTGTCTTGGTAAAGCTTCTTACAGCTCCCTCCATGAGACCGCTGCCTGATGAGGTTGAGAGAACAATAGTGTTCTTGGTACACATTACCTTCTGCAGCTTCTCGGAAATTCTCTGCTGCAGGGCGGAAGCGTCCTTGGTCCTGTGGCCGATCATAGGCGTTGACATCTTCTCCAGAACGTCATCACTAACCTCTACCGGACCCGGAATGTAAAGTCTCTTGTGCATGGATAAAGTCCTCTTTTCGCTCATATTTGCTTTAAGCAAAGCTATTATATACTTGTGCAAATTGAAAATGAAGTTGTCGACAATGGTGCGAATCAACAAAAAAAGAATTCCCCGCAACCTTTTTATTGGTTTACGGGGAATTCAAAGCCTTAATGATTTTCGCTTTCCTTTACATCAGTTCACAGTTATCGCACCTGCCACAGTTGTGGTCGTAGTTGTGTTGCCGTCTGCAGCTGCCGCAGTTGTTGCAGCAGTAGTTGCGGCTGTGTCGCCTCCTGCAGCTGTTGTCGCGGCAGTCGTATAATCACTTGCTATTTCTCCCGTGATAACGCCTGCCGGAGGAAGCAGAAGCTTGTCATTTGTGTTCGGTCCGGTATATGTGTCAGCACTCAAACCGTTGTATGCAAGAATAATTCCGATTCTCGGATCTGATGCGTTCTCAAGATCGATGTTATAAACATTGTGGAAGAGATCCCACCATGTTCTGTAGCCTATATAATCGGAAAAGTCGTAATAACCGATAGGCGCAGTATCAGCAGCAGGCGCAGCGGTAGTATCTGTTGCCGAAGTCTCAACGACACTCTCGGATGCAACCGGACTTGGCGTCGACTCCGTTGACTCGTTGGCATTGGAGTTGCTGCAGCCTTTCGCGATAAGGGATATGACAATAATAATAAAGATCAGTAAAACTGCGACAAATGCAAGGAAAATATAGCCGTTGCGGTTTAACTTAAATCTCTTGCCGCCTTTGCCACCGTTGCCGCCGTTGCCGCTTCTTGCTCCGTACTGTGCTGTGCGGGATGTGTTCGGTCCGCCCGGTCTTGTTCCGGCGGCACCTGTTCCGGCACCGGACGGTCTGTAGGCTGACTGACCCGGATTCGTGTACTGTGACTGCTGTTGTGAATAGTCAAGCGGCTGCTGTGTCTGAGAACCGTTGACACCCTCATAATCATAAGCATTGCCGGCGTTTCTTGCGCTCGTATCGTCAACACCGAGAATAGAATTCACCCAGTCATCGTCAAGCTTGGAAGAAGACGAAGCAGAAGCTGTCTGTGCCTGAACCTCAGCCTCCGGCTGCTCGTACTGAGGCATCTGAGGTTGATCCGGGTTCTGAGGATATTCCCCGTTGCCGCCCGTATAACCCTGATTATTTGTATCATCGCCTCCAAAATTAACAAATTCATTTCCGTCCATAGCTGCACCTCCCTGAGCATTATATGCACCATAGTTCTGCTGGTCGTTCTGAGGGAATGCTTCACCGCCGTACGGCTGATAAGGCGGAGCAGCCTGTGTCTGTTCCTCTCTCAGTATTGAATTGTCGTAATCACCGTAAGTATAGGTATCCTTCGGCTCCTCATTAACCGGCTGCTGTGAGTTGATGGCATTTACCGGAGTATCATAATTGTCGCCGTCATAAAGCGGCATCTGAGGAATATCGTCAGCAGAAGAAATTGAATCATCCTCAACCATCTCGACGCCGTTTCCGAACGGCAGGACGAACGAATCATCCTGCGTCCGTTCAGCATCGCTCTGTGATGCGGCCGGTGCTTCAGTCTGTACCGGCTTTGCAGGCTCAACCTTGCCTGTCTCAGGGAAATCAACGTTGAGTTTATCTTCATCGCGGACAACCGGCTTCTCTTCATTGATATCATATTCCGGAACAAACAGCTCCGTTGCATCCTCGGAAGGAACCGGCGCAGGTGCAGGCGCAAGCGTCGCATCATCACCAAAAACAAGCGGCGGAGTATCCATAAGTTCTTCTGCTCCCGCCTTGCCGTAAGGGTCAAACGGAACCTCTGACGCTTTGACTGCCGCATCATCTGTCTTCTGCTCCGACAAACCTACTGTATCTGTATTGAAGACTATCTCATCAGCTTTGTTTACTATCTCCGGGGCCTGCGGCATCTTGATTTCTGACACAGGCTCTTCACTGAGTTCTTCAGGATTGGTCTCCTGAACATGTGCCTCTGCTTTTGCTCTGGATTCCTGAATGGCTTTTGCAAGAATTCCGTTACTGTCCTGCGCAAACAGGATTGAATTCAGATTCTCCACAGGCTTCGTCGGCGAATCGTCGGAAGTATCCGGCGTAAACGCTGTCTGTGAAATCGTCTGCATCTTTACGGTATTGGAATTATCGTTTCCGCCGGAAGCAGCATCTGTGCCGTTCTCCGGTACATCACCGAAACTTGTAACAAACGGCGAAGTCATTGCTGCCTGAGCAGGCGCTGATACAGCTGCAGAACCCAGAGCAGTTCCCGCAGTCTGTGCCGCTGCCGCAGCCTGTGCCGCGGCTTTTGCCGTATTGCTGTCTTTCTCCGCGGAAGTCTGCATCGCGCTGAACAGGTTCTTCATGACTTCTTCTGCTGATATCTCCTGAATAGGTTCTGAAGCTCCCGGAAAATCAATTTTATCAGCCTTCACGGGACTCTGACCGCTTACCGCCGTCTCATCACCGAAGAACAGCTTTGCGCCGTCGCCTTCTTTGACTGCATTGCTCTTGTCCGCCTCAGGACCCTTGCCGTCCAGATTGACGAATCCGGCATCTGCGACTGCTTCAGCCGCAGCTCCTACAACACCGCCTTCAACAGTAGACTCAATTATCTCCGACGTATCTTCTGAAGCTGCTTTATTCTTTCTGAAACCAAACAGTCCTTTCTTCTCTTCCTTCGTCACGCTCTCGACAAAAGATATCGAGAACTGCATAGGTGTATTTGGAATTCTTGCCGATGCCTGGGTAATAACGGCACCAGCCGCGTCACACTGATCGTCAGCATCAGTAAGTATCCTTAGGATCTCACGCTGTCCCAACGCATCATATACGGCCTTGTTGCAAAGAATAATGCAGTCATCCGGTGTAAGTGTGAAGAAATTTGACCACAGGGCATTGGCGGTCTTGGACGAACAGTAATACTGAAAATCTCCGACTCTGTTGCCGTATGCGTCAATTGCCTCCATTGGAATACCCGCGTCCGTGAGCGGGAATAAAGTATCGTCTCTGTAAAGAAAGGCGAGACCGTTGCCGATTGTAACGGCAAAGACTTCCGCATCCTTAACGATTACGCCAGAGAAATAAGGTGTTCTGACTTCACTGTCCGGGAGCTTCATCGTTCCGGCTACGTCTACCGCAGTCGAAAGGAACTTTTCGATCATAGAATCGATTTCCTTGTGGCCGAACTTAACATCGGAACAAAGATTACGAAGCTGGGGTTCGAACGGGGGAAGTGTTCCCGGCTCAAAGCCCTGAATTGTTGGGTGTGTAAAGATAGAGAAGAAGAAACCTTTCTCTTCCTTGTCTATCGTAATATCTGCCTGACGGTTTTCCCTCTTGCCGCAGAGTCTTCCGTCCATATAGAATGCATCCGTCAAAACCTGTGATGGAAAATATCTCGCCGTTAACGTACTTGCAAGTCGTGTCAACGTAGCCATTTGAAATTGTCCTCCGAGTAATTATTCAAAATAATTATAACACATCGATTATTTTGACAAACATTTTAAGGGTTTTTTAACACTACTGTCATAAAAGAACGCGGAGAATACTCCCCGCGTTCGTAATTATCCGGCAATGCCGTGCTGTCAGTTTCCTGCAAGTTCAGCATCCATGTGTGCCTGAATCTGTGAGTACGTACCTGAAAGAGCATTGAGATATGCCGTATGGATCTCCATGTCAGACGCATCAGGGTATTTCTCCTGCTCTTCCTTGATTATTTCACAGGTGTTGATGTAACCCATTCCGTACTTGACGTAATAGCACGGGTCTGTGAGCACCAGTGTGTAAATATCCTGCAGCTGGTCTGCAGTCATCTCTCCGTAAAAGCTGCTGAAATTATCGTTATAGTAATCAACGCAGTCCTGGAGACTCCAGCCTTCCCAGTGAATTCCGAAATCGATTCTCGTGCCGTAAACGGTATTCATGGCATCTTCAAGCTTCAGCAGCTGCTGAACATCCTCGGACCCGCCTTCGCCGAAATATTTCATTACATAACACTCGCAGTATGTTGCCCATCCTTCAGCATAGCCAATTGAATCGCATATATACATGTAGGGGTGCGACGTGT
Source organism: Mageeibacillus sp. (assembly GCA_022484595.1). Lineage (GTDB taxonomy): Bacteria > Bacillota > Clostridia > Saccharofermentanales > Saccharofermentanaceae > Saccharofermentans. The sequence goes on from JAKVLB010000002.1 coordinate 58,164, forward strand.
GTGAACGCGTGTAGATTGACTGATACATATGCCCCGGGTAGCCCTCGTGACCGAGTGTCACGCCGATATCGCTATCGGCATTGCTGTTATTAACTATGATTCTGTTGGAATCGAAATCATCAACATGGTACGCAATATATGCGGCAGGACTGAAATTCTCTTCAAGTGCTTCAGGAACATCCATCAGTGAATACTTGTGTTCAGGGATCTCCGGAAAATCAGTCTTGATTTCTCCGTAAAGGTAATCGAGATTCTCCTGGAAAGTTCCCTTGCTGTAGCTGTGTGACAAATACTCATCAACCCAGTCCTGACCGCCGTTGATAATTGTCTGCATGCCGGAAGCTATACCGCTGATCTCATTGTCAACACTTGTTATGGAGTCATCAACAGTCTCATCGCTGTTTGACTGTCCTCTTACGATATAGGCATAGTAGGCATCTCCGCCGCGATATCTGCAAAGACCCGCGTCTTCTCCGCCGGAACCCTCGAGAGCTCTCATTCGCGTAGCGCACTCTTCAAATTCAGGGAAAACGACATCGTGCATCGCCGTATCATTCTCATCTATAAGTCTGTCTCTGTCCGTATCTGACAGGCCGTCGATGTTGTCGAGCCTTGAAGCAAAAGAATCATACAGGAAGCAGTCGTCCTTCTGCTCGACGAGACTGTCAAAAGACTCGGCGGCTTTCTCATAACTGTTGTCAGATGAGATAAAACCATACTCAACCCGCTTCTCTTCAAACGTACACATGTCGTCATAATATCTGTCAATATCGTCAAGGAGAAGAATGTAATTCTCCGCATCTTCAACGGTGTCAAACTGATAAAGGTCGAGAATGAAAAGAATATCAGACTGAGGACCGACAAGGTAATTGAATGTTGTAGTGTAATAATTAAAAGCTGTATATGAGTATCCGTACACTGCTTCCTGAATGTCATACACCATCTTGTCGTAACAGATGCGGTCGTCATCATCCAGAGTAGAATAATCTATAGTGTAAAGCTTCTCGAGCTCGCCGCTGCAGAAAGCCTTCTCCTCGGGATAATCATCAGCGGTTATATCGACATCACTCCAGGACACATCGTCACATTCAAGTCCCAAAGCCTCAGGGTTCTTGAAGTAAATTTCTATATCGGCATAATCATCAACATAGTGCTGAAGGTATTCAGTCTCAACCTGATCAAGAAGCGTTGCCGCATCATCGCCGGCAACATCGCCGGGCGCATGCTCGGGATGAATCTCTTCTGCTGTAGCCACGTGATCCGGGTACGTCAGATCGTCTGATGTCTCGATGTAATCATCAAGTCCATCGGGCTGGGAAGCCTGAGACTCATCAGGATAAGACGCATCTGAAGACTCCTGCGGAACAGATGAATCCGTCTCGCCGCTGTCGCAGTATTTGGAAGCGCCCCCACTGACAGCGTCGTCATCGTCGGAATCCTTCGTACTCCTGCGCGCGTTGCATGCTGATAATGAAAACAGCATGGCGGCCATAACAAGAAGCGCCGTTAATTTGATATGGAATTTTTTCATTTAGGAATATCCCCTTCCTGTATTTATCGGACATCATTATATCAAAACATGCTCATAATTGTTCGTCAACGGGTAAATCATTCGCGAACATGTCGCGAATCTCATGCACACGAACGACAAGCCTGCGGTAATCTACCGCGCCGTCGGCATGCTTGGGAATTGATGCCAGGAAAACTATATCCGTCGGACGCTGTTCCTCTTCAAGAATCAGACTGCATTCTTCATTGATTGCCGTCTCAAGTCTCTCCATCCCGGTGTTGTTGTAAAAATATGATTCTTCCGGAACCACCGCCGAGACAACCACAGGACCTGTTATGGAATCGATAACAACACTGCAGACCTCAACCACGCCCTCACACATCCCGACTACTTTGTCTATCCGCACAGGATATACCGATTTGTTGTTGATCTTGAACACGCGTCTGTATGTGCCGAGATAATAGAATTTCCCGTCCTCACTTTCTTTGCCGATCTCACCTGTAAGAAACCAGCTTCTGCCGTCGGTCAGTTTGTCATAGACAGATCTGACGCTTCCGTCCTTCATCCGGTATCCGTTGCATTTGCAGTCGGAACGCACTGCTATCTCCCCTTCGGTGGCATTCGGTTCATCGAAAAGCGTATCTTTATTGACTACCTTCATCAGAACCCCGGGAAGCGGAATACCGAATGCTCTGTCTGTCGCGAAATCAGGCGGTGCATATATGCACGAGAAAGTCTCATCGTATCCGTTCATCGTATGGATCTCGCACTTCTTCCTCATCATGTCGAAAATGTTCTGAATGCCGGCTTTCTGCGAAGAAGTCAGAAGTCCGCCGCCGCAGATAATGAACGACACACATCTGAGAGCACTGCGATAATCTATCATGCCGTTGAATTTGGCAAGTGTTCCGGCATAGGCTACAAGCGCATCTGGTTTGTATTTTTTGATAGCATAGGCAATATTGTCGCAGTCAAACCAGGTAAACAGAAGCACGGTCTGGCCTGACAGCAAAACGTCATGGACACCTACAGTGAAACCGTAAACATAACAGTACTCATTGAGACACAGCACCCGCGACTGCCTCTTGAGAACGTCATGTGAGTGCTTATGCAGAAACATCTCCTTGTCAGCCGCAAGATTGACAGCCCCGGAACTCAGCTCAGTAGCTATGATATCCTCGTTGAAGCTTATTGCAGTGAAGAACAGTGCCGTGTGGGAGTTGTCTGCACATACCCTGACATCTTCAGACGCTCCGGTAATGTCTTTGCGTCCGGTATCGGACATCAATGAATCCCAGAAACAAAGCCTGATTCCGTTCTGGTGACAGGACGGTTTATCATATATGGACAGCGGATTGACAATATATTCCAGCCTGCTGACACCTGATATATAGTCGGAATACTTCCCTATTACTATCATCCCGATTTTTGTCTCTTTGGCGGCTTCAATATATGTGTTGTATTGATTGTGTGACATCAATGCGTATGTGGCTCCGGTTCCGACCGCAAATCTTCTGAAATCCTCCGGTGTGCTGTCAGGAATACAGAAAGCAACAGACGCACCAATCTTGTCCAAAGCATAGATTGATATCAATATATTCGGGCAGCCGCCCATGCAAAGGCACACAGTATCACCCTCGCGCACTCCGACAGAACTCCATGCATGTGCGGCGTAATCAATCTGGTCAATCAGTCCTGCATATGTTACCTTGAGCTTCCAGTATTCATATGCGACTCTCCCGGGATATTCATGTGCCGCTCTTGCCAGCCTGCCATACAATGTATCACCGCTGTTCGCGGCGGATCCGGTCTGCTCCGTCAGGTATGAAGGATAGAATTTGTTCCAGACGTTATCCAATATTCAGGCTCCTAAAATCAATTATGTTTAATAATATACTCAATTCTGACATTGGTAAACCCCCCAAGAGTTATCTTGGAGGGTTTATCATGGGGGTGTCAGAATATGCCTGCTATGAGGCGTATTCGAGCTAAGTTAATCGGCAGTGTCCTGGAGAGCGGCAAAACCTGTCTCTCCGGTTCTTACCTTCATGATGTCAAGAACATTGTAAACAAATATCTTGCCATCACCGATATGACCGGTATATAGTGTCTTTCTTGCTGCATCGACAACATCCTGAACCGGTACCTTTGATACCACAATGTCAACCTGTACTTTCGGAAGCAGTGAAGCCTCAACAGGTACGCCTCTGTAGTATTCCTGGCGTCCCTTCTGTACGCCGCAGCCGAGCACATGTGAAACCGTCATTCCTGTAATTCCGATCTTCATCATTGCGTTCTTAAGAGCATCGAGTCGGGCCTCTTTGCAGACAATCTCAATTTTTGTAAATCTCGGACCATCGGCATGGTTCTCATCGAAAACAGGTACCGACTTGATCTCGACTGCCTCAGCTGCAGGGATAGACCCTGTAACCGCAACCGGTGCATCATCACCTTCAACAATCGCCTGCGGTCTCATTGCGAAACCGGCAAACGCTGTCGGAAGTCCATGCTCTGTTGCATCGAGTCCTTCAATCTCTTCCTCACGGGATACGCGAAGACCTACAGTCTTCTCAATAATCGTGAAAGTAATGAGCATTGTCACTGTGGTCCATGCAATGATACATGTAATTCCGAGGATCTGAACTCCGAAAACCTTAAGTCCTGCCAGGAAATCAGTTCCGTTGACAAGAGCATATATAGGTCCGTCTACACCGGCAGAAGCTTTGCTTGTTGACAGAAGGCCGGCCGCCAATGTACCCCAGATACCATTTGCAAGATGTACTCCGACCGCACCGACCGGATCATCAATATGGAACTTGGTGTCAAGTTTTTCGACAACCAGTACGACAATAATTCCTGATACGATACCGACGATTGTTGCACCGATGGCATCCAATGTGTGACATCCTGCGGTAATTCCGACAAGTCCTGCAAGTGATGCATTAAGACACATCGAGACATCCGGCTTACCGTTCTTTAACCATGTGAAAATCATGCAGGTAACTGTGGCAACTGCAGGCGCAATGGTCGTTGTAAGGAAAATTGCCGCAAGCTGCGGGCCTGAGGTTGCAGCCGCTCCGTTGAATCCGTACCAGCCGAACCAAAGAATAAAGCAGCCGAGAGCACCGATTACAAGGTTATGACCAAGTATGGCATTGACCTTGACCACCTTTCCTGATGCGTTCTTTACATACTTTCCGATACGCGGTCCAAGCATTGCAGCTCCGATGAGCGCCGCTACTCCTCCGACAGTATGGATGCAGGCAGAACCTGCGAAATCGATAAAGCCGAGTTTTGCGAGCCAGCCCTGAGAGTTCCATGTCCAGCCTGCTTCAATCGGGTATACGACAAGCGAAATAACAGCCGAATAAATGCAGTATGACAGAAATTTCGTTCTCTCGGCCATAGCACCCGATACGATAGTTGCAGCGGTTGCGCAGAACACGAGATTAAAGACGAAGCTTGATGCGTTAGCCTCCATAAAGCCCGAAAAATCCGTAAACATCTGCATGTTCGGAACTCCGATGAGACCAAATACATAGTTTTCGCTCATCATGAGTCCAAATCCCAATATCATAAAGCACGGTGTGCCGATACAGAAATCCATCAGGTTTTTCATTATGATGTTTCCGGCGTTCTTGGCGCGGGTGAAACCTGACTCAACCATAGCAAAGCCGGCCTGCATAAAGAACACCAGTGCGGCACCGATAAGGTACCAGATTCCAAATGCTTCGGACGTGATCATGTCACTGATCTGATTGATGTCCATAATTTTGTTCCTCCTTCTTTTTATATTTCCTTTAAGCGTGCCCCGCTGTCCGGGCGAGGCACGCGGGAAAACAAATTAGCGTACTCCGAACAGAATCTCGCCATAGCTAGGCAGCGGCCAGTACTCTGACGAAGTAATTTCCTCCATGCTGTCTACCGCTGTTCTCAAGGCATTCATTGCAGGAATGACTACCGCCTTATAACTCTCAGCTTCAGCGACATCGTCGGTAAGTCCCTCACATGCCTTGATCTCGCTGTCCAGAGACTTGAGTGCCGCATAAGCGTCGCCCATAAGCTTTCCGAGATTCTTAAGTGTCTCGTCCTCGTACAGCGATCCTATATCCGGGCAGACACTTCTGCGGGACTCAATTGACTCTGACAGATAAGTCATATAGCTTGACACTGCCGGAAGAATATCCTGCTTCGCCATGTCTGACATTGTGAGGGCTTCGATATGAATCAGCTTGCTGTAGTTTTCAAGAAGAATCTCGTGTCTTGAGAAAAGCTCGGTCTCGGAATACACCTTGTTCTCCGTAAACAGCCTGACGTTCTTCTCGTCGAGGAAGTGTGCCAGCGCATCAGGTGTTGTCTTGAGGTTGGACAGCCCCCTCTTCTCAGCTTCCGCAATCCAGTTGTCATCATAACCGTTGCCGTCGAAAAGTATTCTCTTATGCTCGGCAATCGTCGTCTTGATAAGCGAGTGCAGATCGTCCGCGAAATTCTTTGACTTCTCAAGCTGCTCGCAGAATTCCTTGAGAACCTGTGCAACAGCCGTGTTGAGGACTGTGTTGCAGTCAGCGATTGAAGCGGCGGAACCTACCATTCTGAATTCAAATTTATTGCCGGTAAAAGCAAAAGGTGATGTTCTGTTACGGTCTGTGTTATCCTTCGGCAAATCCGGAAGAACATCCACGCCGATTTTAAGAATTTCCTTTTCCTTTGAACCGTAAGGCTTATCACTTGCAATGCATTCAAATATCTCAGACAGTTCCGTTCCCATAAAGATTGAGATTACTGCCGGCGGTGCCTCGTTTGCTCCGAGACGGTGGTCATTTCCGGCTGATGCTACTGAAATTCTGAGCAGATCCTGATACTCATCAACCGCTCTGATAATCGCGCTGCAGAAGAGCAGGAACTGTGCGTTCTCATACGGCGTGTCGCCGGGTTCAAGAAGATTCTCTCCAAGGTTCGTGCTCATTGACCAGTTGTTGTGCTTTCCTGAGCCGTTAACTCCGTCGAAAGGCTTCTCATGAAGCAGGCAGACCATGTCGTGTTTCTTTGCGACCTTCTGCATTATCTCCATTGTAAGCTGGTTGTGGTCCGTAGCGATATTCGTGGTGGTGAAGATGGGTGCCAGCTCGTGCTGAGAAGGCGCTACCTCGTTGTGCTCCGTTTTCGCCAGGATGCCAAGCTTCCAAAGTTCTTTGTTGAGGTCAGTCATAAACGCCTGGACTCTTGGCTTGATGACGCCGAAGTAATGATCGTCAAGCTCCTGTCCCTTTGGCGGCTTTCTGCCGAAGAGCGTTCTTCCTGTGTATATGAGGTCCTTACGCTCATCAAAGTACTTCTTGTCAATCAGGAAGTATTCCTGTTCAGGTCCAACTGTCGTTCTGATCCCCGTAACTTCCTTGTTTCCGAAAAGCTTCAGTGCTCTCAAAGCCTGTTTGTTGAGAACTTCCATAGACTTGAGAAGCGGAGTCTTCTTATCAAGCGCTTCACCGCCGTAAGAACAGAAAGCTGTCGGGATGCAAAGCACGCCATCCTTGATAAATGCGTATGACGTAGGATCCCATGCAGTATAGCCTCTCGCTTCAAATGTGGCACGAAGACCGCCTGAAGGGAATGAAGATGCGTCAGGTTCGCCCTGCGACAATTCCTTGCCGGAAAATTCCATGATTACCTTGCCGCCTTCAGCCGGCGAAATGAAGCTGTCGTGCTTCTCCGCCGTAATTCCGGTCAAAGGCTGGAACCAGTGCGTATAGTGAGTCGCACCTTTCTCAATGGCCCAGTCCTTCATGGCGTTGGCAATAACCCATGCCGCCTGAGGTGTAAGTTCCTTGCCGTATTCAATTGCGGCCTTGACCTGTTTGAATGTCTCCTTCGGAAGGCGAGCTCTCATGACAGTCTCATTGAAAACGTTTTCGCCGAAATAATCTGCTACATTCTCCATAATGCCGATCTCCTTTTTACTTTGGCGCTACCTGCGCAATTTTTCTGAAAAAAGCACAAAAAAAGGGAGCCGCAGAAGTTTGATTCTGCGGCTCCCTTGCCGTGTTAAATTTTCATGAAACGACTATATCGCATTTGAAGAAAAATGTCAAACGTTTTCGCAAAGACTTTGTAACCCGGATCTGCCGTGCAGCTTGAAACACCGGATGCACGCGGACATCTATCAATTGTGTCCTTAAATATATTTTTCTGTGAGAGCAATTATACAGCTGCAATTTGGAATGCAGGCTGTGCTTTGATACCGGTCATCCCTATTGGACTGTTAATGATGATAAAGCAACAAGTAATTGACAAACTCTTTTTCAAGTGTTTAAATTTTTATCAGAACAATGGCGTTCATTTAACAGGGGTATTGTCCCTGTCTGATGAGCGCCATATTTTTTTGTTTAGTCCGGAATTCGGCATTATTCCGGATTGAATTGAAACAGAATCGGAGGGCTCATATTATGAACTATTCGTATGAAGAATTTAGAGAGTATATTGAGGAAGAAGATGTTAAATTCGTCCGGCTTGCATTCACTGATGTCAAAGGAAACCGCAAGAACATCTCAGTTACACCGGAGAGTCTCGAGCAGGCCTTTGAGTACGGAGTGCCTATCGACGCATCGCTGATAGACGGCTTCGGAGACGAGTCTTTCTCTGACCTATTCCTTCACCCCGACAAGGATACCACTGCGCTTCTTCCATGGCGCCCTGAACACGGCAAGGTTGTCTCAATGTTCTGCGACATTACTTACCAGGACGGTACCCCTTTCGAGAACGATACAAGGACAATTCTTAAAAACGCCGTCAAGGAATGCAAGAAAGCGGGTGTCTCTTTTACATTCGGATCAAGAATGGAATTCTATCTTTTCAAGACCAACGACGACGGAGGATCGACCCATATACCCTGCGATCAGGCCGGATATATGGATGTCGCACCGCTCGACAAGGGCGAGAACGTCAGACGTGAAATCATACTGACACTTGAGCAGATGGGAATAACCCCAATCAACTCGCATCATGAAGCAGGTCCGGGCCAGAATCAGATTAACTTCACCGTCGCAGACCCGCTCAACGCCGCAGATCACGCCTGCCTGTTCAAGACAGTTGTCAAATCAATAGCTGCAAGCAACGGACTTTTTGCTGATTTCAGTCCGAAGCCGCTCGCCAACCTTCCGGGAAGCGGATATCACATATCAATATCCGCAACGGAAGATAACGGCCGACAGATATTGCCCTGTGTAATTTCCGGCATTCTGAGCAATATCTATGACACTACGATTTTCTTCAATCCGACTGCCGAGTCTTACGAGAGACTCGGCGGCGACAAGGCACCGCGATACATTTCGTGGTCTTCTGAGAACCGCGCGTCACTTATCAGAATTCCGCCGGCATCCGGCAAGCATCATATCGCTTCGCTCAGATCACCGGACCCTATGATTAATCCTTATCTGGCGTTTGCCATACTTATCTATGCGGGTCTCGACGGAATCAACAGAAACATAGAGCTTAATCCGCCGGCCAACGTTAATTTCGCCAAAGTGTCCTCTGACATTCTCAAGCAGTATAAGACACTTCCGCTGACGCTCGGCGAAGCACGTGCGGCAGCATGCGAGAGCGAATTTGTCCACAAGTATATCGCTCAATCGGTAATTGACTCTTACTGTATCTGATATAAAAAGCAAGTAAAGGAATGGCTATGCAAAAGGAAGTAATTTACAGTGTATTGATTGTATCGGCAAACGATAAGTTTACCGACTCTGTACTGTCTTTTCTTCCTGATTCCGGGTTCGGTCCCAAAAGAGCCGTCAGGAATGTCGCAATGGCCCGCCGTTCACTACTGGACAGGGACTTTGATCTGATTATCATAAACACACCTCTTCCCGATGAATTCGGCGGAAATTTTGCGATTGACGTGGCATCAGACAGCAACTCCGGAGTGCTTCTTTTCGCGAACTCCGACATATATGACGAGTTATCGGCAAAAACAGAAGAATTCGGCATCCTTGTCCTGTCCAAGCCGACGACAAAATCCGAAGTCAAGCGGTCGGTATCTCTTCTTTCCGCCACGCAGTCCAGAATTAAAAAGTACGAGGAAAAACAACAGAGTTTCGAAGACAAAATCAAAGAAATCCGCGTTATCAACCACGCCAAGTGGCTGATAATCGAACATGAGGCAATGAATGAGACTCAGGCGCACAAGTACATCGAGAAACAGGCGATGGACAGAAGGCTCACCAGGCTCAGGGTTGCCGAAGAAATAATTGACACTTACGAAGGGAGTGGAAAATAGATGACAAAGTATATTTTCGTAACAGGAGGCGTAGTTTCAGGTCTCGGCAAAGGCATTACGGCAGCGTCTCTGGGAAGGCTTCTGAAGATGCGCGGACTCAAGGTCGCGGCACAGAAGCTTGATCCTTATATCAACGTTGACCCGGGAACAATGAGCCCTTATCAGCACGGTGAGGTTTACGTCACGGAAGACGGAGCGGAGACCGATCTCGACCTCGGTCATTATGAGAGGTTTATCGACGAGGATCTTAACAAATTTTCGAACCTTACAACCGGCAAGGTCTATTCAAATGTCATTGCCAAAGAGCGAAAAGGAGAATACCTTGGCTCAACCGTTCAGATTATTCCTCACATAACCGATGAGATTAAGAGATTTGTTTACAGTGTCGGCAAGAAGACCGACGCTGACGTTGTTATCACAGAAGTCGGCGGAACAACCGGAGATATCGAGAGCCAGCCGTTTCTGGAAGCCATAAGGCAGGTCGGCAGAGAAGTCGGCGAAGAAAATTCGCTTTATATTCACGTTTGCCTCGTACCTTACCTTAAGGCTTCAGGCGAGCATAAATCAAAGCCGACACAGCATTCCGTAAAAGAGCTTCAGGGCATGGGCATACACCCGGACATCATAGTGCTGCGCACCGACGAGAAAATTGAAGACGTAAACATCTTCAGAAAAATAGCGAACTTCTGCAACGTCAAACCTGACTGCGTAATAGAGAACAACACTCTTCCTATTCTATACGGAGCTCCTATTATGTTCCGCGACGCCGGTCTTGATTCCATCGTGTGCCGCGAGCTTCACCTTGCCACAGCAGAGCCTGATCTCACGGAATGGCAGACTCTTGTGGACAAGATCAGGTCACGCGACAAAGTCACGCGCATCGGCCTTGTCGGCAAATATGTCCAGCTTCACGACGCGTATCTGTCAGTCGCGGAAGCCCTGCAGCACGCGGGCTATGAGCACGGCGCAAGAGTCGACATTGAGTGGATTGATTCAGAGACAGTTACCGACGACAACTACGAGTCAGTCCTTAAAGGACTCAACGGCATTATCGTTCCGGGAGGATTCGGCAGCCGCGGAATTGAAGGCATGATACTTACCGCAAGATACGCAAGAGAGAACAACGTCCCATATCTGGGAATATGTCTCGGAATGCAGATCGCCGTAATTGAGGCTTCACGCAATCTTGCGGGGCTGTCTGACGCAAACTCAAACGAATTCAATGAGAACTCCACCAACAAAGTCATCGACTTCATGCCCGGTCAGAGCAACGATATCGAAAAGGGCGGCACTCTGCGTCTCGGTTCATACCCCTGTGTGATCCGCAAGGGCACAATGATGGAGAAATGCTACGGCGCGGAGCTTATTTCAGAACGTCACAGACACAGATATGAATTTAACAACGCTTACCGTGATATACTTACTAAAGTCGGCGTAACACTGAGCGGCTTCTCACCGGACGAGAGACTTGTGGAGACAATTGAGATTGACAGCAACGACTTCTTTGTCGGAGTTCAGTATCATCCTGAATTCAAGAGCCGTCCGAACCGCCCGCATCCTCTCTTTCTCGGACTTGTAGGCGCAGCGGTAAAGAACGGTTCCACACCGCTGTAAACGGCACAGCTATATTTTACCGGCAAAAAATACAATACAATCGGAGCAAACGGCATGAACATTAAAATCAACGAGAACTTCAAGAATATCAAGGAAACCTATCTCTTTTCAGACATAGCAAAGCGCGTTAACGCATATAAAGCGGCAAACCCGGGTGCAGACGTTATACGTCTCGGCATAGGTGATGTCACGCTTCCGCTGGCACCTGCAGTAGTGTCGGCAATGACCGGGGCGGCTGCCGAGATGGGCAGCAAAGAGACATTCCGCGGCTATCCGCCCGAATACGGACATGAGTTTCTGCGCGAAGCGGTTGCTTCACACTATAGCAGCATGGGGGTATCGGTTCCGTCTTCATCTGTATTTATTTCCGACGGCGCGAAGAGCGATATCGGCAATATCGTCGATATCTTGGGCGATAACGAGATTATCATCCCGGATCCCGTCTACCCCGTCTACGTCGATTCCAACCTTATGTCCGGTCACCGCATCACACTGGTTCCCGGTTCAAGCGACAACGGCTTTCTGCCGCTCCCATCATCGCTTAAGGGTACTGTATCCGGTGCGGTCATTTACATCTGTTCCCCAAACAATCCGACCGGTGCGGTCTACTCCGCCGAAGGTCTCACCGAATGGGTCAGCTTCGCACTTAAGACAGGTTCGCTGATTATTTTCGATGCCGCCTACGAAGCTTTCATCACCGAAGACGTTCCGCACACCATTTATGAGATTCCCGGAGCTGGGTCATGTGCCATTGAAGTCTCATCATTCTCAAAGTTCGCGGGATTCACGGGTACACGCTGCGGCTGGACCATCGTTCCGGACGGACTTGAGGCCTCGGGCGTCAAACTCTCCAAGCTCTGGGCACGCCGTCAGGCAACAAAATTCAACGGTGTCTCATATCCTGTTCAGCGCGCGGCAGAAGCTGCACTGTCTCCGGAAGGTCTTAAGCAGTGCCGCGCCAACATTGAATACTACCGTGCCAACGCCTCCTTAATCGCGTCTCTTATGCGTTCGAAAAACATCTATTTCACAGGCGGTACAAACTCACCGTACATCTGGCTGCGCTGCCCCGGCAATATGAGCGGCTGGGAATTCTTCGACCTGCTCTTAAACAGATATCAGATTGTCGGAACACCGGGCGAAGGATTCGGAGAATCAGGCAACGGCTACTTCCGCATCACTTCATTCGGCTCGCGCGAAGCGACCGAACAGGCATGTGCAAGACTCGCTGATCTTTAAGGTATCCTGAGACCCGTTTGAGACTGCATAATCAACACTTTGACCAAAGTGTTTGTTATACTTATATCAAAATTCAAGCGGGGCGATTACTATGGCAAAGAAGAATGTGACTTTTTTCTGCAAGGAGTGCGGGTACGAAGCCGCCGGCTGGATGGGCAAATGTCCTGCCTGCGGTCAGTGGAACACTTTCACGGAGGCGCCTTCCGGCGCAGCTGCATCAGGAAAAAGCAGCAGACCTGAATCCCCTGTATACAAGGCAAACTCATTCTCATGGACCGATTCTGCGGTTACAGTAAGGCTGGGCGATGCCGGCAAGGAACACTACAGCCGTCACAGCACCGGTGTTGCCTGCCTTGACGGACTCTTTGGCGGAGGAATTACCGACGGCTCGGTAACACTCGTCGTCGGCGAACCCGGCATAGGCAAGTCAACCATTCTGATGCAGCTCATAAATACATTCAAGTCAGACAGCGAGATACTCTATGTATCCGGCGAGGAATCCCCGGCTCAGATCGGAATGCGTGCGCAAAGGCTCGGTGTCACAAGGAATATTCTTATTTGCGGCGAGACCAGATTTGAGTCGATTGCGGAGCAGATAAAGGAATACAAGCCTTCTCTGTGTATTGTTGATTCAATTCAGACTCTTTATTCGGATGAGATATCGGGAACGCCGGGAAGCATCACACAGACGCGCGAAGTGACAGCCGGAATCATCAGAATCGCCAAGACCAACAACATCTCATTTATTCTCGTAGGACATATCACCAAGGACGGTTCCATCGCCGGGCCTAAGACAATCGAGCACATGGTTGACACGGTTCTCACTTTCGACGGCGACAATACCGGCGGCTACAGAATACTGAAATCCGTCAAGAACAGATTCGGCAAGAGCAACGAGCTTGCTTTCTTTGAGATGGGAGACAAGGGACTTCGTCCTGTGGAATCATCCAAGGCTCTTCTTGTCGCGGGACGCCCCATTGACAGTCCCGGTTCGGTTCTGACTTCCGTACTTGAAGGCAACGAAGCTCTTATCTGCGAAGTTCAGGCGCTTGTCGCTCAGAGCTGCTATCCCAACCCTCAGCGCATGACTTCCGGTCCTGACAGGAACCGCGTAATGATGCTCCTTGCTGTGTGCGATAAGATTTTCAGGCTCAACATGTCTTCCAACGATTGTTTCATCAATGTAATCGGCGGGCTTAAGATAAGCGACCCCGCTTCAGATCTCGCTATCTGTGCAGCGGTCATATCGTCGGCCCGCGGCGTATCTGTAAGACCAAACACCCTGATAATCGGCGAAGTCGGTCTGTCAGGCGAGATAAGACCGGTCAGCCGGATAATGAAGAGGATCTCGGAAGCCGGAAAGCTCGGCATAACTACCGTAGTAATTCCCGGAAGCCTTGAGTCTTCCATAGAGAAAGAGATGTCGGAATTCATGTCATCAGGCAAGGCGGCTTCTGACTCATTGGAATCAATAGTGCGCCTTTATCCGGATAACTTAAGTGAAGCTGTAGATATGCTGTTTACGAGAGCTGACTGATTTTTTATTGATTCAGACTTCAAAACGGAATACAGAATATGTATTACAGGCAGAATGATATTGATTAAGATTGACTGAAATCTATGGAGATTGAATATGTGTGATGAATGTTACTTTATTGTTCCCGCAGCCGGATCAGGCACACGCATGGGAAGCACCGTTCCGAAGCTTCTGATGGACATTGAAGGTTTACCGGTTATTTCGCGTACACTCGACAGTCTGACAGGATTCTGCAAAGAACTTTATGCGGAACATGTAATCGGAAGATACGGAGTGGTTCTGTCCACATCTTCAGAACTGCTTGATAAGCTTGGGAGGCTCTGCCGTGAACGTTATGATGATTTTCCTTTTATCTTCACTCTGGGCGGCTCCACAAGAACTGAATCGGTAGGCCGCGGCGTAGAGGCTCTTGCAGAGAGAAATCCTTCTGACAGTGCCATCGTCATGGTTCACGACGGAGCGAGATGTCTCGTCACCGGCGAAGAACTTCAGTCAGTTTTTGACGGCGTAAAAAAAGACGGAATATGTGCCGGTGCCGTTCCTGTAAAGTCAACTCTCAAGGAAGTCAGCATTGCTTCCGACGGTACAATAAATGTACTGCGCACTCCGGACCGCAGCACGCTGTACGAGATTATGACACCTCAGGGATTTACTTATGAGAAGATTAAGGCCTGTTACGATTACGCTGCCTTGAACAGCCTGTCTGTGACAGACGATACAGCGATAGCCGAGATGATGGGATACCCTGTGACGCTTGCATCGGGAAAGTATTCAAACATAAAAATCACCACTGCAGAGGACATAGCGATAGCATCGCAGATATTGCTTCGCAGAAATCAGAGTGAAGATTGAATCGTTAGTATAACAAACACCTGAATGCCTTCACCGCGGCCGAATGAAGTAAGACCTTCTCCCGTTGTCGCCGTGATTCCGACGCAAGACTGCGGAATCTCAAGAAGATCTCCTATATTGGACTTCATCTGGTCGATATACTGCATGAGCTTCGGTGCAAGGCACTCTATCGTCATTGAACAGTGCACAATCGTCGCGCCGTTCATGTATTTCAGAGCTTCCGCAAGATATATCCGGCTGTCTCTTATTCCCTGTTCAAGGCAGATTTTATCTGCACGGCTTCCAAGTATATTTACACCGGTGTATCCGGATACGGCATTCGTTATGGCGTGCAGAACCACGTCTCCGTCACTGTTGGCAATCAGCCTTCTGTCATGCGGAATATCTGTCGCGCCAAGTCTTATAACATTGCCGGAAGGCGCAGCATCAATCTCAAATCTGTGACTGTCCTGTCCTATTGTACTGATGTATGCGTATTCCATATTGTCCTCCGGTTACGAGCCCGCCTGCTGCAGTGTCATTCCGTTCTGTTCAAGCCATCCGGTTACGTCATTTACATCCCATGAAGAATAATTTCCGCTTCCGAAAACACTTGCGTCAGCTCCGTCCTTCAACAGCACAAAATCCGGAACTGCTTTGATCTCATAGGTTCCGGTCAGATCGGCATGTTCCATCGCATCAAGTGCAATTACCACGCACGAGCCTGACATCTCCGCCGCTATGTCTTCGACTGCAGCGGTTATCCCCGCCGTATCACTGGCCATTGAGCTGTAGAAATAGATGAGTATGGATATATCCTTGCGTGACAGCAGGTCATCGAGATTTGTAATCTCACGGTATTGAATGCCGTAGAGCGGATTACCGCTGTCATCTGTCTCTCCGTCAACCGCCTCATAAACAAGGCATGACGCATCTGTGTTATAGGAAAAACTTCCAAGGTCGTCATAGTATGCCGCGCCTTTGCCATAAAGCGGAGCATCAGAAGCGGAACCGGAACAGGCATTTGCCGCAAGAGCGGTAAACACTATGCAGAGTGTCAGAATCAGACCGATAACTTTACGCGAATTCATCTCAAGCCTCTTCAATGAGTTTTACACACATTGCGACAGAACCGGACAGAATATCGTCAGTAATATCTTCCGTTCTTCCGGAATCAACCATTCTGGTGATTTCCGGGTTCAGAGGAACCCTGTCCAATACGCTCGCGCCAATCCGGGCTGCGGATTTCTCGACATTCTCACCGCTGCCGTAGAGATTGATACGCTCAGAGCAGTGAGGGCATTTGACATAGCTCATATTCTCGACCATGCCGAGAATCGGAACATTCATCATTGTTGCCATATTGCGGGCCTTGTTTACAATCATGGAAACGAGATCCTGAGCTGTAGCGACGAGAATAATTCCGTCTGCCGGAATTGACTGGAAAACCGTAAGCGGTACATCGCCTGTTCCCGGCGGCATATCAATCAGGAGCACATCGAGTGTCTCCCAGTTGACTTCTCCCCAGAACTGCTTGACAAGCGAGTTGAGAATCGGTCCGCGCCATACTACAGGCGCTTCCTTATCTTCAAGAACGAGATTTACAGAGACGACCTTTATGCCGGACTTGGTCTCAGCCGGCACTATGAGTTTGCCGTCAACAGATTTCAGTACGCCGTCAAGACCAAAAGCCGTCGGAATTGAAGGCCCTGTGACATCGGCATCGAGAATACCGACCTTATACCCCTTGCGGGCAAGTGAAGCTGCAAGAACAGAAGTGACAAAAGACTTGCCTACTCCGCCCTTTCCGCTTGCAACGCCTATAACCTTTTTGATTGACGAACCTGCCGCGAGAGCTTCCTTTACGGGACCTGACGGTGTCTTCTGAGAACCGGTGCCGTTTGCCGACGGGCAGGTGCTCTGTGATGTGCAGCCTGATGCTGACGGACATGAATCACATGCTGATGACATATCGATGCCTCCTATATCAATAAATTTAAAATCTCGTTAACCAAAGTATTATAAGCCGAAGTGTGAATATGTCAAAACATCACTCCGCAGAAATCCGGTTGATTCTCTCAGAACTGTATATCTCAGAATCGTTCCAGCCTTGCCTCGCCGTTCTCTATCATGATATAAGACGGGTTGGTATCCTGCTTCGGGATTGAAGGCGAACCGGGGTTCATACAGCGAATTCCGTCTGATTTCTCACTTATGTAATCACAGGCAACGTGTGTATGTCCCGAGAGAAAGACAGAACCTGCTCCAAGGCCTTCTGGAAGATTATCCGGAGAATAGTGATGTCCGTGCGTCGCGAAAAAGACCGTTTCTCCACTCACAAGATAAATGTAGTCGGCCATTATCGGAAATTTAAGAACCATCTGGTCAACTTCGGTGTCGCAATTGCCGCGCACCGCAAGAATATTGCCGGCCTCGGCATTCAGCAGCGCAATTACTTTCCCGGGGTTATAGTTCTCCGGCAGATTGTTGCGGGGGCCGTGATACAGCAAATCTCCAAGAAGAAGCAGTTTGTCAGATCCTGTCTCGTGAAATTTCTCAATTACAGCAGAGGCCCAGTATGAATCTCCGTGAATATCAGATGCCGCCAAAATCTTCATTATCGCTGTTCTCCTCATTGTCATTATCAGTGTCACCTGATGGTTTCTCTTCAATCTCCGGGAATACAACCGTCTCTTTATAGCTGACGTTGCTCTTGAGTCTCTTGAGTGCTGCGGAAGATATATAGCTTCCGCCTGACTGAAGCACATTTATAAGCCTCTGCTCGGAATGCTTGAATGAATGTACAAAACTGTTGCGCGCTTCCAACGCAGCATCCTTCGCAAGCTTCAGACTCTCACGCTCAGCAGCCGTGAACTGGTCCGCAAACGCTTTCTCCTCAGCTCTGTGAGACGCGGCAAGCTCTTTCTCGGCGCGCTTGTTCTCGGCACAGAATCTACGGTACTCCTCGTAATGAACAAGCGTCGGTTCACTTACCGTAGTTATAGTGTCAACGCTGCCGTAAATCTGTTCGCCAAGCTTGTCTGAGACGACCTTGACTCCGGAAGTTATTTTCGCAAACGCCCACACTTTCTTCTGGAAACCGATTATGGTAGCTATCGTGGTTATAAGGTCAATAACAAGAATCACAGTAAGAAAGACAACAAGCCCGACTTCAAAACCGTAGTCAATATGATGTATCAGCCACATAACGATGGGATGAATGACATAGAGTCCAAGAGAGCAGGCTATTCCCCAGTAGATGAAGAAACGCAAACAGATGTAGCCGCGCAGGTTAAGTTTGTAATCCGAATAGTCCCACCAGCGCATATGGAAGGCATGGAACAATATTACACCGGCAATAAGCTCAACGGTTGTGGCCGCCAGCGCCGTCCCGAAGAACACTACGAAGAAATTGCCTGTGAACGGCTCAAAAAACCATATCGCGGCATAGAAACCCAAACCGTATAACGGACACATCGGGCCGTTTAAAAAACCGCGGTTTATGAATCTGCCTTCCACAACACCGTAGTAAATAACTTCCACCACCCAGCCGATGAAGCTGTAGATGAAGAACATCATATAGGAATCAAGGAACGGATACGGCAGCATCATAACCTGCATGACCTCATAACATGATATCCGCCGTCGACGTCTATGTTCTCACAGTTACCGAACAGTTCAGAAAGCTTCTTATATGTTGAAGGAGCACCCTGTTTGCGCTGAAGCACAACATAGATGACCGCACCCTGATTCATATGTTCAAATGAACGCTCGTAAAAAGCGAAGACCGTCTTCTTTCCCGCCCTTACAGGAGGATTGGTCGCCACAATGTCAAATCTTATGTCGTCATCAAAGGCAGACAGAACATCACCCTGCCTGAAGTCTACACGAACACGGTTATTTGCGGCATTCATCGTTGCAAGGTCAACGGCACGTGAATTTATGTCCGTACCGAACATGTTGTACCCCATAAAGCATGACTTCATTACGATGCCGACAATGCCTGCACCGCATCCCAGATCCAGAAAATTTCCCGGATGCGGGCCTGTCTTTCTGATATCCTCAATCATCGCGCTTATAAGGAGATTCGTGCCGAAGTCCACGTTACTGCGAGAAAAGACGGCAGTATCCGTGGTAAAGTTGAAATTGATGCCGTTCATACGGTAATCAACAATTCTGCGGCAGCTCTCGGTCTGCGGTTGTTCTTCAAAATACTGCGGCATTACAGGAAATCCTTAATCTTTGTTCTCTTAATAATCGCAATGAACGGCAGTCCAAGAACAACGAGAAGCGCTGCCTCAGATCCGGCCACTTCAAGCATGCTCACCGCCATGACCTGAAGTGTTACTTCACTTGCGCTGTCCATAAGCAGGAACGGCAGATAACCGCCTACCACTAGCCCGTTCACGACGACAGGCGGAATTATACCGAACATCTTGTTCTTCTTTCCGATCAGATACGACAGCACTCCTGCGATAAGCGTAGCAAGAGTTCCGCAGATTATATCAACAGGGCCAAGGTTGTTAGGGTTGAAGAGATTGGCGAGAAAGCACCCGAGCGTTATGCCGGGAAGCGTCGCAATCGAAAACGCCGGAAGCACAGTCATAAGCTCAGCCAGTCTGACCTGCAAAGGACCGTACGCAATCTGCGCAAAAGGCAGTGTAAGCACTACATAGAGTGCCGCTATAATTCCGTTGTTTACTATAAATTTAATCCTGCGTTTGTTTCTCGCAGATTCCGATAATTCAGTCATATGTAATCTACCAATCTTTAAATGTTTTTACATCATTGCTCTTACGCTGTCATTAATCTCAGCAAGCTTTGAGCTCTTCTGCCACGGCATCTGCCGGCATTGAATAAGGCCTTTGCGTATTGCCTCGGCGCACGCCTTAACCTCATATGTATAAGCACGTATTATATCACCATCGGCTTCACTTTCCTCGATGAGAACATCATCATCCGTATACAGCTCAATTTTGCGGTATGTGTTGATGTTGGTAATCTTTATCTTTCCGGTCTCACCTACTACAGTTCCGTCTTTCACGGTGTTCGCGCACATCGTAACATAGAAACTCGCAAGTGCGGAACCGTCGAGCGACTCCAGACAGTAGCATGCATCTCTCTCGCAGCCTGTAGACAGCTTTCTGCCGAATGCCCTTGACAGCCTTATGTCATCACCAAGAACCGACAGGGCCAGATTCGTAGGATATACTCCCAGGTCAAGATATGCGCCGCCGCCGAGAACCGGGTCATTAAGTCTGTCAACATCCGTAAGATCATAGCCCAGATCGGCCGATATGTACCTTACCGCGCCGATTCTGCCGTCACTTATCCACTTGAGCATCTGCTCGTGAAGCGGCATAAATGACGTCCACATCGCCTCGCACACAAACAGATTGCGATTCTTAGCCTCGGCGAAAATACTGTCCGCCTCACCCTTGCTCATTGAAAACGGCTTCTCTATCAATACGTTCTTATATTCCTTGATGCACATAATAGCGTTCTCGTAGTGATAGGTGTTCGGCGTGGCGATATAGACAAGATCTATTCCGCTCGCAGCGGCAAGCTTCTCATAGCCCTCATAAATCTTCGCATCCGGGCAATGCTGTGCGGCAAATTTCTTCGCCTTCCCCTTGTCTCTCGAAGCGACAGCAGCGACGCTGATTCCGTCAATAAGCCTGATAGCTTCTGCCATCTTAGATGCGATATTTCCGCAGCCGATAATTCCGATGTTAAACATAGCGTTTCCTTCTTTGTAATATTTATAAAGCGTACCTTTTCATTTTATTGAGAGTTAGCGATAGTGTCAATTGAACTTTTGTACTATCGCCGATACAATTCATTCATTATGGAGTGCCTTATATGATTAAAAATTATCTCAACTCAATATCATCGAAGAAACGCGGAATAATATTCCTGCTTATGTCATCATTCTCGTTTGCCGTCATGGCACTTTTTGTCAATCTTGCCGGCGATATGCCTGTATTCATGAAGGCATTCTTCCGCAATATCGTCGCCTGTCTTCTGACCATTCCGATGCTCGCCCGTTCATCAGGCGGTTTCAAAATTCAGAAAGGCAATCTGCCTTACCTGATCGGCCGCGCGACACTTGGTACAGTCGGAATATTCTGCAACTTCTACGCCATCTCGCAAATCAACATCGCAGATGCGCTGATATTAAACAAACTCTCGCCGTTCTTCGCAATAATAGCCTCGGTCTTTATTCTCGGCGAGGTGGCGAACGGCTGGCAATGGCTCGCGGTGGTTGTCGCTCTCGCGGGTTCAATCTTCGTCGTCAAGCCGACATTTATCTTCGGTCTCGCAGACTCAGGCTTCGATTCAGCACGGTTCTTTCCTGCCATGATTGGACTTATCGGCGGAGTCGCGGCGGGCGTAGCCTATACATTCCTGCGCAGGCTCAGCCTTCGGGGCGAAAGAAGCACGGTAATAGTCGCCTTCTTCTCAGTCTTCTCATGCATCGCCTGCATACCGTTCATAATATTGACATACCGACCGGTAACACTTGTTCAGATTCTGTTCTGCTTCTGTGCAGGAATTGCCGCCTGCTGCGGTCAGTTTACAATCACCGCCGCTTATGGCGCATGCCCGGCAAGCGAGATATCAGTCTACGATTACTCAACGGTAATCTTCGCCGCCATTCTCGGAATGGCATTTCTCGACGAATTCCCGGACTTACTCAGCATAATCGGGTATATCGTGATAATCGGCGCCTCCGTCTTCGCTTTCCTTTACAACAACGGATACATACTCCGCAAAAAAAGCATAAGAAAACCCGATTCAGCATCAACATAATGTCTTTGCCGGACCGGGTATCGGTTCGCTTCACCCTGCTGACTTACAGATCAATCTCCGTATCATCAGCCGTCGGGTCTGTGTCATGAGTAATGTCATCCGCAGCAATCTGTGCGTCAGAGCCGGAATTTACTCCAAGGACAGAGTCAGACTCTTCAATATTCATTGTTCCGATTGAATTCATCTTTGACCTCATAATCCTCGTTCTCTCAGAAATAACATGAGTCGCGGAAGACGCCTGTTCTATCTTCCTCTGCGCCGAGATGACACTGTCATCCAGCTTTGTAATCTGAGCCTTGACCGCTTCAAGAATCTTACGCACTTCAGCCGTCTGTCTGTTAAGCGCGGCATTGCGGAAACCGACGGCAATCGTATTGAGCAGAGCGGTTATCGTAGTAGGGCCGGCGACCATAATTGAGACGCTCTGACAATACTCAACAACTCCGTCAAGTCTTAACACCTCGGCATAAAGACCTTCCGTCGGAAGAAACATAATCGCATAGTCAGATGTGTGCGGCGGATCAATATATTTGTCACGTATCTTGCGTGCTTCCAGCTGTATGCGGTCCTTGAGGCCCTTCTGTGCAAGTGCGAGTTCCGCGGCATCACCGGCGTCAGATGCTTCGACAATGTGGTTATACATATCTGAAGGGAACTTTGAATCCACAGGCAGATACACCGTCTCATCATTCTCGCTCGACGGCAGACAGATTGCATACTCAACCGGGTCAGACGAACCATGCTTTGTGATAATGTTATGCACATACTGTCCGTTTGTAAGTGTCTGTTCAAGAATACGACCGAGCTGCACCTCTCCCCATGTTCCGCGCGTCTTGACGTTCGTCAGGGTCTTGTTAAGGTTATCAACGCCTGACGACAGATTCTGCAATTCTCCCAACGACTGATAAAGCTTGCTGAGATTCTCTGATACCTGCTTGAAATTCGAATCAAGTCTCTCATTAAGCGTCTTATCGAGCTTCTCATTTACAACGCCTCTGATCTCATCGAGCTTCTTCTCGTTCGACGCCTGAAGCAGCGCAAGATTATCAGTAAGCGACTTCGTGACAGTCTCCTGCGTCTTGAGCATTGAATCACCGACCGTCTTCTGGAACTGCGCGAAAACTTCATTCTGCGAAGCGGTATTCTTCACGAGAGCTTCGTTCTGAGCCGCGGCATTCTTTGCCATTGATTCATGAAGCGATTTCTGCATATTTGCAAACGAATCCGCCTGAACCACCGTCGACTTGTGAAGTTCGTCGCGGAATTCATTGAGACTCCTCGTCTGCGACTCCTGAAGCTTTACTATTGAATCGTGCTGCGCATTTGACGACTCAAGCGCGCTCTTGCGCTGCTCGGCCGCCACGGCGCGGAGCACTTCATTTGTATCCTTGCCCTGACGTGCTATCTCGTTTGAAGTGACCTCAACCGCACCTTCAAGCTTGACAAGTCCGTCATGAAGACTCCTGACCTCATCGCTCACCGACTCGTTCCCCGTGTTCTTCTTAAGTCTGCTCATCATCGCAAGAACCACAACAAGAAGAACAACCGTCACTACCGACAAAATCACCGCTACATACTCCATAACCACACTCTCCTTTTTGGAATCAATTATATACCATGACGTTTGTCAATAATGGGACTTATGTTATTTTTACGGCAGAAATATCATAAGAACTATATGCGTAACCAATTACCTTTTCAGCAGGCTTCAGGTAACAAGTTACCTGACATCAGCCGTATCGTCTGAGACGTTCTTCCTTTATTGCTGAGATTCTGCATTATCCTGACATCAAGGTAAACAAAAACTGAAGCAAAAAAGTTGAATCTGTACTTAATTTCCGACTGTTATTGCGGACCGGAGAAGGTCAGTTTTCCCGAGACAATCCGGTCACTGACTGCACTTTAAATCTGCAGGTTTTCGGGATTTACACATCAATACTATGTGATATAATCAGCTTGCGTTGTGTCCACTCGGGAATGCGGCATCTGCAGCAAAGCTGACGAGATTAAGTGGCCAAGCAATTTGCATTTTTATGGGAGAGTTTGAAAATGAACAATCTGATTAGGAAACTGACGGTGTCACTTCTGTCACTCTCAATTTCATCCGCGTCGCTGCTCTGTATGCTTACAGTTCCTGCGTCAGCCGATACGACTCCATCGATTATTTTATCCGGTACTGCACATGTGCAGGATTACGGAGATGTTGAAGGCAAGTGGGATTCTTCAACATCAACACTTACGCTTGGAACACACGGCGAGAGCAAGAGAGTTGAATCCATCACAATCAATATGCAGAACCAGACCGGACTTGGCGGAGACCTGATATACAGGGTTCACGTTCAGGATTACGGTTGGCAGAATTATGTCGGCTCAGGTGAAGCAGCCGGAACCCGTGGCGAATCCAAACGTCTTGAAGGCATAGAGATGGAACTGACAGACAGCTTAAAAAATTACTTTACAGTTCAGTATTCAGTTCATATACAGGATTACGGTGACGCACAAGGCTGGCAGCAGAACGGAGCACTCGCCGGAACAACAGGCGAATCAAAGAGACTTGAAGAAGTGAGAATCAGGATTGTCCCTACCGGCAATAATCCGCTCGCAGTCACATTAAGCTACCGCACTCATGTTCAGGACTACGGATGGGAGAACAGCTGGAAAAATAGCGGGGAAGTCTCCGGTACTACCGGTTCTTCCAAGCGTCTTGAAGCCATATCAATCTCATTGGGTGGCGCTCAGGCTGACTCCGGAATCCGCTACAGGACTTATGTTCAGGATTACGGATGGACGGACACGGCCACCAATGGAGAGATGGCAGGTACTCAGGGTAAGGGCAAACGCCTTGAAGCGATTCAGATTGAAGCAGACAGTAACAGTCTGATAGATATTTACTATCGTGTTCATGCCCAGGATTACGGCTGGCTCGGCTGGGCAAAAAACGGCGGCGTCTCCGGAACAATGGGCTTGAGCAAGAGACTTGAGGCAATTCAGATTGTTATTGTTCCTAAGGGCAATGCTGCTCCGACAAATTACGGCGGGATTGAGAGCGTAACAACCGAACCGCTGATCACTTCTCCGGAGTACAGCGGATTCTTAATCCGGGTTGACAAAGTAACATTTACTGACACTTCAGGACGCAACAGGAACAGATACTATATGTGTTCAAGTATTGTACCGGTTTTCTATATAGATTCATATCTTGATGTACCGGCAAGCACGCAGGGCGATCGGAAGGATTGTTTTTACAACGAATACGATCAGTACAAATATATAATGACGCAGATGACACAGACGGATACCTGGAAAATGAGTTTCCAGCACTTGTCCCAATATAGAGTAAGCTCCTATCAGCAGGCAAAAGACTTTGTAACCGGCCATCCCGCATACGAAGTCTCAGCCGATGAAACAAGCTGGGACTATGACAAAGACGCACTGAACGCGTTCTACAGGTGATTCCTCTTTACCTCCATGATATACTTATTCGGTTACTTTGCTATCCTTGCCGGCAAGTGTGATAGCGTTTTACCGTGATTTAAGTATACCTCTTGGAGCAGAAAAGCACATTGTATGAGAATTGAACGAATTTTGATTGAATTATTCAATCAAACAAAAATAGAACCCAATAAGCTTGCAATCAAACTTATTGGGTTCTATGGAATGATTAAATATCTTTAATTAAAATAGTCCACTTTTTTTGAAGTAATGATCAAAGAAAGACTCAAAATAATTATATAGGTTATAGCTGTTGAAAGACACTGCGTAAATGTTCTGTTTATTTGTGGCAAACAGTCTGAAAAGACCGATAGCAAACCTATAGGAGAAAAATACTTGGTTATTGTCAAGCTGTCAACAGTACCAAAAATAAAAACAAACAATATACCAACAATTGTAAGCACCTTTGATGATACTTTAGATAAACACAATATTGCAATTAATAATGAAATTATTATAGCAGGAATGACGCTTGAAAGATAAAGTAAAACTACCGTTGAGAAGTTTTGTACATTAAAGTTAGTATCAAAAAATATTTGTCCCAGTGCAAATGATGTGATTAGGTTAGAAGAAACAATCGCAAGGGAAATCAAAGCAATTGCAACTATTTTTCCAATATACACCTCCCACACCTTTACTCCGGTCAATAATGTAAACTTAAAAGTTCCGATTTCTTTGTCAATACCAAAAATATCAATTGAAATAAGCAGTATAAATATTATAAATATTGAAAAGAAATTTTTGTAAATAAAGTCTGTCAAAAATAATCGAGCAAAATTAGTACCGTTTAGATTTACAAGTATGGTTTTCAATTCTTCTGAGTAGCCTTTGATTTTTGGACTGTTCGTCATTACATTTTGTGCCATTTCATTATATGCATATACAGCTAATAAAGCTAACCCTATTATCAAAAAACACAATACATAAAATTTTTTGCTTCTTATAAATTTCTTTAGTTCATTTAATGTAATTTTAATAATATTTCTCACAACAAAGTCCCCCTAATTCCAAATATCTTTTAGATTAAATAATGTTAATGTAGTTATGATTAACCCCAAAGTATATGCTACATATGAAACTACATAAGTTTTGTATGCGGAAAGCTCGGTGAAATATAAATTTGCATTGCTTATAAAACTTGTAGGAGAATAAAATTCAGCACCAATTACACTATCAATACACAATGACAGAATCAGAATTCCTATGCTTACAAATAGAGTTTTGGTATGTTGTCCAAAGACAAGAGCCATAAAAGCAGCAATTAAAATTATTGGATAGCAACCTATACCTATCAGTATATAAGAAAAAAATGCTTTCCAAAGGTATTGTATACTGTTGTCTATGCCGCCAAAAATCAAATAGCTGAATCCTAATCCCGCAAAAATAATAACAACCGAGATTATTGATAACAATAACAAATAGAGCATCTTACCTAAGTAAAGCTTGGTTCGTGTGATACCGGAAAATAAAAAATACTTTAATGTACCTTCATAATAATCAGCAGCAAAAACTAATGATGATAAATACAACATAAAGATTGGAAATATTAGTTTGCATATAAGAAATGTTGAATTGTATTCTAAAAAGCTCATCAGATTAAAATCGTAACCCAATTTTTCAGACATCATATTGTTTTCAATAAAAGTAATGAGAAAACATAAAATAAAAATGGAACATAAATAGAATAACAACTGCTTGATTCGGCAGTTTTTTCTTAATTCAACCATTATAGATTTAAACATTTGGATTTTCCTTTACTATACTTAAATAATAATCCTCCAGTTTTTCATACCCATTATCTTTTAAGAGCGTTTCTGTTTCACCCTGAGCTAAAATTGAACCGGATTTTATTATTGCCACCTTATTGCATATGGTCTGTATTTCGCCCAAAATATGTGAACTAATAAGAAATGTGATATTTTGCTTTTGAGCTAATTCGATAATCAAATTACGTATTTCGATTACTCCCTCAGGATCAAGACCGTTAGTTGGCTCGTCAAGTATTACAATTCGCGGTGAGTGAAGAAAAGCTCGTGCAATACCCAAACGCTGTTTCATTCCCATAGAATATTTTTCGAATTTTTTGTTGGAATCTTTTTTTAAATTAACTAAATCTAAAACAGCATTAACTCTATTATCATTTAAATTATATAATCCGGCATACAATTTTAAATTTTCAAATCCACTCATATTGGGGTAGAAGCTCGGATATTCTACCATTGCTCCTATTGACATTAATGCGGATTCACGCTGTGTGCTTATATTATAATTCAGTATCTCCACTTCACCTGACGTAGGTTTAACTAAACCCAGTATCATTTTTATTGTAGTGCTTTTGCCGGCACCATTCGGACCTAAGAAGCCTAAAATATCACCCTCGTACAATGACAGATTCACGTTATCTACCAAAACTTGATTTTTGATCTTTTTGCATAAATTATGTGTCTGTAAAACTTTAGTTTTCATTGGAAACTCCTTTTTTATAAGCTTTATGGGCTGAGTATGTAAATTTCACTACAAACAAAAATATACTGAATGCAAGGTAATTTTCACCTTGAATTCAGTATAAGAAGTATATTCATAAAATCAACACTTTTTGCCCCAGTGGTATTTTATATTCCCCAAAAGCATAATTATCTTTTCAATCTAATATCTACAATAAAATTGTCCTTTGTTTCATTTTCTGATAGGTTTATCATACCATTATATTTATTAACGATATCCATTATAGTTTGAAAACCTAATCCATGTATATTTTTATCGGGCTTGTCGGTTACTAAATTGGGATTGTTAAGAAGTACAGAGCTTTTAACAGAATTGCGAACAATTATTACTAAATAAGCCTTACTGTTTGTTATTGTTATATTAATAAAAGGGTTATCGCTCTTTTCTGATGATTCAATTGCATTGTCAAGCAAGTTTTCCAATAATATACTTATATCTATTTCTGAATATTCACTAAAATCTCCTGTAATCTGATAAGTAAATCTAATGCTTTTTTTCCGGCAGACAGCATATTTTAAATTTAAAACAGCATTAACGACATCACTGGTTGTTGTAATAGTTTTAAAAATATTATCTATCTTACCGGTCTTAAGCTCGTTAATATAAATAAAAGCCTTTTCTGTTTTTCCTTCATGCAATAATTCTGTTGCAACTTCAAGGTATTTACTTATGTCATGTCTGATTTTTTTCATTTCTAATGACAGTTCATTTATTTCATAAAGAGACTTGCTTTGTTCACTAAGTTTGACATTTAACATTTCTAATTGCTTTTCTTTGTTATGTTCCTTATTTAATATCGTGAAAAGGTAAAAAGTTGCTATGTTTAAAACAGCAAGACCAATTGTAGCAAATAATAATGTAGATTGATTGTCGTTTAACCCTGTTTCATATGAATTGAAGATAATTATTTCTGCAATAAATGAAGAAAGAAAAATACCTATAATAACTACCCATTCTTTCCACTTTAAATTTACTTTAATTTTGTTTTTTAAATTTAAAGTAAAAAATATAATAAGAAAATACAAAAACTTTGTTGTAAATAAAATAAAATAGTGTCCGATACCGCGCTGAAAAATCACAGTATTGAAATTATTCCGTAAAATCATAGCAGTAAACGAAAGAGTAAGCATACTGACAATTAATAATAGGGCTACACTTAAAACAGTTACTAAAAGTTTTTCTAAAGTTCCGCCGTTTAGAAATACTTCCGAACATATAAAGAGAAAGATCATATAACTAATTACTGCGATTATGTTTATACTGTATAAAGCTTCCACAACAATTCCTAATATAATGGGAACAAGGGCTATAAAAAGCGTAATTATTTTTTGGTGTTTTTCATTTTTATAACCAAGCCACTTTGTAATAAATAAGGTGACAAAAATGATATCAATAACATTTGCAATAATATCAAAAACTAATTGTATCATTTTATGTCGCCTCCGGTGAACTTCATATAAAGCTTTGTTACTGAATTAATACGATAGCGGCTAATCGTCAATTGGTTTTTATCATCTAAAATAATAGATTTATTTCCAACGTCCAGGTCATAAATATAACGATAATTTACAAGATAACTTTTATGTATACGTATGAATCCCAATTCACCGTAATCTGTTTCCAGATTGTCTAAAGTAATACTGGTTTTTAATATGTCATTTTTATAATGAATATCTATGCAATGCCTAAACGATTCAAAATATATTATTTCTGTAACCTTTAATTTTATCGGAATATCATTTTTATTAGCTATAAAATACACACTTTCCTTTGCAATCTTTTTTTGCAGCGAATCAAGTAATTCTTGTATTTCAGAAATCAAATTGCTTTTTCTGACAAATCGATATGGTGAAAATTTGATGGTTTGAAAAACAAATGAATCTATATTTGTACAAAAGATTAAGATAATATCTGAATTGAATTTGCGTATTTCATTGGCAATTTCTATCCCGGAAACTTCAGGCATATCAATATCCAAAAATAAAATATCAAATATTTTTTTATTGCAATCTCGCAATAAGTCGGTACCGTTTTTATACATATATATACTGCTGATTATATTATTTTGACTAAAGAAACTATTTACATAGGAATATATTTTGTCCAGATAAATCTGCTCATCATCACAAATAGCGATATTAATCATTATGTCGCCCCATTTCATAGCATTTATACCATATCATGCTATAACAATCAACATATTATTATAATGTAACGTAAATATTTTATATAATATCAGCTGCTTTGGTTGGTGTGTCCATATGAGAGGTTGACAGTCGTTGTCATGCTGGCGTGGCCGAGCCTTCTTGCGACGCTTGCTATTGATACGCCGGCGAAAAGCAGCAGCGACGCATGTGTGTGCCTGAGTCCGTGTACGGTAATGGTCGGTATTTTCGCCGCTCTGCACCGCCGTTCAAGGATGGCGTTGACCGTGGAATTGTAGACATGTCCGCCGTTTACAAATATGGGCCGCTCAGGCGGGATGCCTTTGACAAGCTCTGAGAACTGGATGACAGTCTGCCAGTCGATCCGGATCTTCCGTACAGATGACTTGTTTTTGGTCGGCATAAAGCCTCCGTTCCCCTTGTAATTCCACGTTTTGCTGATTGACAATGTCTGGTGGGCAAAGTCAAAATCAGACGGCGTGAGCGTCAGAGCCGCCTTCATATACCTTGATCCCTTGCGAAAAGTATCAGCTGAACAGATCTGTTTCTTTTTCCGTGCGCGACAGCAACTCCCGCATAACCGCAGCTCTTGATCTTATACTTTGAGAAACCAAACACAAGACCTATACCGAAAGTAAAAATCATACACAATGACAGACCGGGAAAAACCATATTCTCTCCGACAAGCGATAATCCGCAGATTGCAGGAATTACAGCAATTACGGCAGATAAAACAATCGCGATTCCAATGCTGACAATATATTGACGTATGTTCTTCAGATCTATATGTACTTCACTTCCCGCCTCTCACGGCATTAACCATTGAGCTGACATACTCGCCGACAATTGCCGGAGAGTCCGCGCCGTGTTCAGCGATGAGCTTTATTATGGCCGAACCGACGATGACGCCGTCCGAACATTCCGACATGACGCGTGCCTGTTCAGGCGTGGAGATGCCGAAGCCTATAGCGCAGGGAACCTTTGTGCAGGACTTGATTTTCGCGCACATGGCACCTGTATCGGTAGTGATGGAGCCTCTGACTCCGGTGACGCCGAGGCTCGAAACTACATAGATGAAGCCCTCTGCCGCCGTCGCTATCATGGAGACGCGTGAAGCGGAGGTCGGCGCTATGAGCGATATCAGATCAAGGCCGTACCTGCGCATGACGGAGGCGAATTCCTCCTTCTCCTCATAAGGAACGTCCGGCAGTATGAAGCCGTCGATTCCGGCCTCGCGGGCGCGCTCGCAGAAGCGCTCTGTTCCATACGAGAAGACCACGTTGGCATAAGTCATGAAGACCATCGGCACCGTGATGCCGCGTTTGCTGCGAAGGCGTCCGGCAAGCTCGAAAACCTTGTCGGTAGTTGTTCCTGCCTCCAGAGCCTTGATGTTGGCCTGCTGGATCACCGGGCCTTCCGCGGTAGGATCTGAGAACGGAATGCCGAGTTCTATCAGCGATGCCCCGGCCGACTGCATTGCCACGACACACTCCTCCGTTGTGGCAATATCCGGATATCCGCATGTGATAAACGGTATAAATGCTTTTCCCGATGTAAAAGCTGATCTGATGTTACTCATTGATGTCCTCCCCTCTGTAGCGCGCGATTGCCGCACAGTCTTTGTCTCCGCGTCCGGAGATCGTTATTATGATGATTTTGTCACTGTCAAGCGCAGGCGCGAGTTTCATCGCGTAGGCGACGGCGTGAGCCGACTCGATAGCCGGAATAATGCCTTCTATACGCGAGAGATACTCAAATGCATTCACGGCCTCATCATCGGTAACAGCGACATATGAAGCTCTTCCGGTGTCGTGAAGCATCGCGTGTTCCGGGCCTATTCCCGGATAGTCAAGTCCTGCGGAGATCGAGTATACAGGGGCGATCTGTCCGAATTCGTCCTGACAGAAATATGATTTCATTCCGTGGAAAATACCCTCACGTCCGGTATTGATTGTTGCCGCAGTCTCAAACGTGTCGATTCCTCTGCCCGCAGCCTCACAGCCGACAAGCTTTACATCCTTGTCTTCTATATAGTGGTAGAACGAGCCGATGGCGTTGGAGCCGCCGCCGCAGCAGGCAAGAATGTAATCCGGAAGGCGGCCTTCAGCCTTGAGAATCTGCGCTCTCGACTCGCGCGAAATAACTGACTGGAAGTCTCTGACAATAGTGGGGAAAGGGTGCGGGCCCATGCAAGAACCGAGACAATAATGAGTATCGCTGATTCTTGATGTCCATTCACGCATTGCCTCGGAGACTGCGTCCTTGAGAGTAGCCGTGCCGGTTGTGACAGGCACAACCGAAGCTCCGAGAAGCTTCATGCGGTAGACATTGAGGGCCTGGCGTTCTGTATCCAGTTTGCCCATGAAGACGACACACTCCATTCCGAGAAGCGCTGCCGCCGTAGCGGTGGCTACACCGTGCTGACCTGCGCCGGTCTCAGCTATCAGGCGCGTCTTTCCCATTTTCTTGGCGAGCAGTGCCTGACCGAGAACATTGTTGATTTTGTGGGAACCCGTGTGATTGAGGTCTTCACGCTTGAGGTATATTTTCGCGCCCCCCAGATCTTTTGTCATGGACGACGCGTAATAAAGACGCGACGGCCGCCCGGCATACTCGTCAAGCAGTGAGGTGAGTTCGCTGTTGAACTGATCGTCATTCTTGTAGTGATTGTAGACTTCTTCAAGCTCATTTACGGCATTCATCAAAGTC
Organism: Mageeibacillus sp.; assembly: GCA_022484595.1. Taxonomy (GTDB): domain Bacteria; phylum Bacillota; class Clostridia; order Saccharofermentanales; family Saccharofermentanaceae; genus Saccharofermentans. The sequence continues at coordinate 90,851 of JAKVLB010000002.1, forward strand.
TCGGGGATGTATTGTCCGCCGTGAATGCCGAATCTTCCTTTTGATTCACTCATATTACTGTCCTTTTCTCACGCTTCGCGCGTGTTTCTGATGAATGTTCTGATTTTATCCGGATCTTTGCCCGACATGCCTTCGCTCGAATCAGCCGGTGCCCGGTCCCGCTCGACACCCGAACTTACATCAAGTGCGTACGGATGAAGAGTTCTGACGGCGTCGGCGCAGTTAATAGGAGTAAGTCCGCCTGCGAGAAAATAATCTCTCTCAGAATATTTAAGCACATCCCAGTCAAAAACTCTGCCTGTTCCCGCACCTGAATCGAGCATTATCATGTCGGCCGCAGAAGCCTCGGCTCTTCTTAAGTCTGCCGCATCGCCTATGCGAAAAGCCTTGATTACGGGCTTTCCGGTTACATCTCTGACTGTTTTGATGAAGTCGTCGTTCTCGCTGCCGTGAAGCTGGATAATATCAACTCCTGAAGCTGCCGCCGTTTGCACGAGACTGTCAAGCGGCTCATCAAGAAATACTCCGACGGATCTTATATCTCCCGGCAGAAGACTTATAAGCGACTTGGCTCTATCAGGACTTATGAAGCGCTTCAGGCTTGGTTTCCAGAAAACAAATCCGCAGTATTCCGGGCGATACAGTTTGACGGCAGCGATGTCGTCAGGTGTCGTTATCCCGCATATCTTGATTTTTGTTTTCGATTTTATGTCCATCAGCTTATCCTCAGACTGTTCAGGAATTCTGTCTTGTTCTCAGCGCGCATGACCGCTTCGCCTATCAGCACCGCGTCCACATGGCTGCGCTCAAGAAGTTCAACGTCGCTTCTCGACCTGATTCCGCTTTCAGCGACAAAAATCGCGTCATCTCCGACTGTCTGTCTGAGTCTCAGGCAGTTCGCCGAATCCACGGAGAAATCTTTGAGATTGCGGTTGTTCACTCCGATTATTCTCGCTCCGGCTCTCAGTGCCATCAGTGCCTCGCTCTCATCGTGCGCCTCAACAAGCGCGGAGATGTTGAGCGTCCGGCATATCTGAATGTAATCGCGCAGCGTAACTTCGTCAAGGAGAGCGCATATCAGAAGCACCGCGGACGCTCCGTTCGCAACCGCTTCGTATATCATGTACTCGTCTATCACAAAGTCCTTGCGAAGACACGGAACCGACACCTGCGAGGCAATCTGCCGTAAGTAGACCACGCTGCCAAGAAACCATCTTGGTTCGGTGAGTACCGATATAGCCGCGGCGCCTGCCTGCTCATATTCTCTCGCAATATCAAGATACGGAAAATCCGGAGCGATTATGCCTTTGGACGGAGAGGCCTTCTTGCACTCGCAGATAAAACTCATCTGCGGTGCTGCGAGCGCTTTCTCGAAAGCATATTCCTTATGCGCCGAGAAGATTCTGTCTGCGGCTTCAAAAGCCTCGCCGCGCACTTTGGACAGAGGCTTTATGGTCTGCGAATAAAGCACGAGACGTCTGTTATTCTCCGCGATTGTCTCAATGATATCCGGCATGTCACTGCACCGAGAGCGCGACGAAGCTGTCCAGTGTCGCCAGAGCCTTGCCGCTGCTGACAAGCTCGGAAGCCAGCCTGACGCCTTCAGCGATTGAAGACACTCTGCCGGCAGCATAGAGAGCAGCTCCGGCATTCATAAGAACCACATTGAGTCTCGCGTCAGTAATCTTGCCCGAGAGGATTCCGCGCGTCACAGCCGCGTTCTCTTCCGGCGTGCCGCCCGCTATATCACTCTTGCTGCAGCGCTCGAAACCAAAGTCCTCGGGCTTGATCTCGTAGGTCTTTACTTCGCCGTTCCCGCAAAGCTCCGCAACAAAAGTCCTCGCGCTTCCCGATATCTCGTCGAGCTTGTCTTCGCCGTATACAACAAGTGCACGTTTGGCTCCGAGGCTTTTAAGAACATGCGCCACAGGCTCGGCCAGGTACTGATCATAAACGCCGAGAAGATAGAAATCAGGCGTGGCGGGATTCGTCAGAGGTCCTAAAATATTGAACACTGTCCTGAATCCGAGCTCTTTGCGGATAGCACCGACATACTTCATTGATGTGTGATATTTCTGCGCAAAAAAGAAGCAGAACCCGCACTCTCTTAAGAGCTTTACGCATTTCTCAGGCTCAAGCTGGATATTCGCTCCGAGTGCCTCAAGACAATCAGCTGTTCCTGACTTTGACGATGCCGCACGATTGCCGTGCTTTGCGACCTTAACGCCTGCGCTCGCCGCGACAAAGGCCGATGTGGTCGAAATATTGAAGCTGCCTGCGCGATCTCCGCCCGTTCCTACAATCTCAAGCACCTCCATGCCCTCGGTATCAACCTTAAGCGCATGTTCACGCATCGCCGCAGCGCATCCGGTAATCTCTTCAATAGTCTCAAATCTCGCGCTCTTTGTAGACAGTGCCGCGAGGAAAGCCGCGTTCTGCGTAGGTGTAGACTCACCGTTCATAATCTCGTTCATCGTCTGGTATGCCTCGTCGTATGTAAGATCTTCCTTGTTTACGACCTTCTCAATTGTCTGTTTGATCATTTTCTTGTCTCCTTTGTAATATCTGTAAAATTCTTAAGAATCATTCTGCCTTCCGGTGTCATTATCGATTCCGGATGGAACTGCAGTCCGTATATCTTCTGCCATCGGTGTTCTGCCGCCATAATCTCGCCGTCTTCCGTCAATGCCGTAACCTTGAGACATTCCGGAATCGTACCGGGATCCGCCGCAAGTGAATGGTATCTCGCGACCTTTATCTCATCCGGCATACCGGCGAAAAGTCTGCTCCCGGTATCAAGTTTTGCAACCGACTGTTTGCCGTGCATCAGCTCTCCGGCGTATGTTATTGTCGCGCCGAACGCCTCGCAGATTGCCTGATGTCCGAGGCAGACTCCAAGAATCGGTATGTGATCTCCCAGTCTTCTGACAGTTTCCTCGCAGATTCCGGCGTCAGCCGGTCTCCCCGGCCCCGGCGAGAGTATTATTCCTGAAGGTGCCATAAGCTCAATATCATCAACGTTTGTAACATTGTTACGCACCACCTTTATATCCGGCGTTATCTCTCCAACCATCTGATAAAGGTTGTATGAGAACGAATCGTAGTTATCAATAATCAGTATCATTCAGTACTCCTTTTCGCGAACTATATCTGAGCGTCCTGTGCGCCCTCGATCGCCTTGATTACCGCGGCGGCTTTGTTGATGCATTCCTGGTACTCAGTCTCCGGAACGGAATCCGCCACAATTCCGGCACCTGACCTTATGAAAATCCTGTTGTTCTTCTTATAGGCAATCCTTATCGCGATACAGGTATCAAGGTTCCCGGCAAAATCAATGTATCCTATCGCGCCGCCGTAAATTCCGCGCTTATTGCCCTCAAGATCGTTAATCAGCTGACATGCGCGGATTTTTGGCGCGCCGGACAAAGTCCCGGCCGGCAGCACCGAATCAATCGCATCAATTGCATCTTTATCCGCACGAATCCTTCCGCTCACCGTGGATCCGATGTGCATAACATGTGAGAAACGCTGAATCTCATGATATTTCTCAACCTCAACACTTCCGAATTCACTTAATCGCCCGATGTCATTGCGCCCTAAGTCAACCAGCATATTGTGCTCCGCGAGTTCCTTGGGATCCTGAAGCAGCCCTTTCTCAAGCTCAGCGTCTTCCTGAGGCGTCTTGCCGCGCGGTCTCGTCCCGGCGAGAGGAAATGTGTAGAGTTTGCCGTCAGTGAGCTTTACCAGCGTCTCAGGCGACGCTCCGGCGACCTCGACGTCAGTTCCCGAGAAATAGAACATATAAGGCGAAGGGTTGAGCGTGCGCAAAATTCTGTAAACGTTAAGCATACTTCCTTCGTAGTCCGCAGACAGCCTGTTTGACAGCACAATCTGGAAAATATCTCCTTCCCTGATATGCCGCTTGGCCTGCTCAACCATCGAGCAGAACTCATCCTTATCAAACAGGGGCTTTATCTCGGAAGTCAGCCTGCCCGGTCTGTCGCCCTCAGGCTTCGAGAATCTGATCAGCCCTGCCATTGCCTCAAGGTCGCGCTTCGCCCTGTCGTAATTTTCCTGAACCATGTCAAGTGCAATATTTGCAATCAGCACGATTTTCTGCTTAAGATTGTCAAACGCAATCACCTTATCGAAAAGCATCAGATCACAATCCCTGAACTTCTCCTCATCCTGAGCATCAAGCCTGAGACTTGGCTCGGAATACTTGATATAGTCATATGCGAAATACCCGACAAGACCGCCCGTAAATGTAGGAAGATAGTCAAATCTCGGACTCTTGTGCTCGCTTATTATCACGCGCAGCACCTCCCCGGGCTTTTCCGTCATCGACACTTTCTCTTCCCCGTCACAGTCCCTGACAGTAAGCTCACCGTCTATGCAGGTAATCTCGGCAGTGGGTTCATACCCGAGGAAAGTGTATCTTCCCCACTTTTTGCTGTCCTCAACCGACTCAAGCATATACACGTGTTCAGAATTGTTCTTGAGTATCTGAAGCACATTGATAGGCGTAGTAAAATCAGAAAGGATCTCGCAGCTGACAGGTACATATCTGTACCCGGTTGCATCCGCTTTATCCGCAATAGCTCTGACTTCATCAATCGAAGGTCTGAATTCCATGTTCTCTCTCCTCTTCCGGCGTGTTATTTCCTGTTGAGAGACATAAAAAAACGCCCCGACAGAAAATAGATTATTTCTGTCAAGGACGAATAAAAATCCGCGGTGCCACCTTGTATTCGCATCTTCGGGATGCGCGCTTAGCGGGATACCAACATATCCCCGACTGCTTACGCGAGTCCTACGTTACGTTATACTTTGCTATTCACCTGAGCCAGCCATCTGTCCGTCAAGACAGCCGCACCGACCCGTAAATCGCATTTGAACATACCCTCAGCGGTCCATTTGATGAATTGTTTTCCGCCTCACTCTCAGCATCGGAGGCTCTCTGTGGGAGCATCATCACCGTTATCTCCGCTTCAACGGTTTGAAATTGTTAGTACCAAAATAAACCTTGAATCACGATATGTCAACCCTGATAACAAAAGACAGCAAAAAAAAACCGGCGAGAAATAAATCTCACCGGCAATCACTTATTAAGTTGTAATCATCGCGATACGGTTGGATATGCAGTTCACTTTTGAGCTAAGCTCAGTTTAAGAAAATATAACCTTACATCGAAGAATTAACTGAACCAAGCAAGGCCAACCGCTCAATCGATTGCTCTTCATTACCCATTGGTCTCACCTCCCGTAGCTGTATCACTTTATCTTGCTTAAGTGACCCGTTCTTTTTTTTGATAGTTCGAGTATAGCATTGCATTACCGGGAAAGCATTAACAAAAGGCAACAAAATTTTGACAAAAATGTTAACTATTTTGTATATCAGTCAATATCCCTGAACAAAGAAGAACAATCACCCGACAGCCTCAATCAGCCCGCTGATTTCATCTGTAGTCAACGGCCGGTTCTGTGCGTTAACCGCGTATGTGAAGCCTCCCGCGGTCCATGCCGCTACTGACCAGGAGTTGTCATTACCGCGAAGAATTACGGATTTACCAGCAACTGTAACTGTTCTTGTGACCTTGTAATCTGTATAATCACCACTTATGTCAGAACTGCCTGAAGCTTTGAGGACTTCGAGACCGAGACTTGAGTCGGAATCAAAATATGTAATGGCAATTGTATCTCCGAATCGTACGCTGATTAGGGAGTTGCTATATGGTTCCACTGTCTGCGGAGCCGTCATTGTAAACCCGGTTATTTTCGCGGCCTCATCCATGCTGTCAACTTCTTCTATCGGACTTCCGGAAAAATCGAGATAATCGGGCATCGATTCTGAAGCTGTTTCAGAAGACACCGTCGATATCTGACCCGTCGCAGTTTTGAAAATGCCTGTATATTGTGCAAGAAAAAACATCGCAACTGCACATGCCGCTGCCGATACTGCGAGCACCGCCGGTCTCAGACTTATCATCCTGCGTCCGGTGCAAAACTTTGCTGCCTCTTCGACATAGCAATCGTCGACTCCCGTAAGCGCGCGCATCAGCATCTTTCCCTTTGATTTCATCATAACCGGAAGCCCTCCTTCCCGAGATAGCTGCGCAGCTCGTCGCGAGAGCGTTTGAGGCTCATCTTGACTTTGCTCACAGAATAACCTGTATTTGCCGCGACATCTGCGACTGAATCTCCGAACCAGTATCTCCGCATGAATATGACGCGGGAATCGCGGCGGAGCGTACCAAGGAAAGTGTTTATTAACCCGGTGAGAAGTTCTGATTCAGCGGATTCTTCAACCGCTGAGCATTCGGTATCTGTTCTGTCCGGAATGCACTCCTCAAGTTCATCTGTAAGCAGTCCTGTACTGCCCTGTCCCCGCTTGACGGCATTTCGTCTGTCATACATGTCAAGCGACAGATTGCGCGTAATTCTGGCAAGAAAACTGCATAGCGAATCAGGCCTTTGCGGAGGTATGGTATTCCATGCGTGAAAATATGTATCATTCTCGCATTCCTGAGCATCTTCGGTGCTGTGAAGAATGTTCACGGCAATGGTACAAAGCAGACGTCCGTAAGAGCTTTTCGACTCTGTTATCGCGTCTTCCGACCTGGCAAAAAACAGTTCTATGATTGATTCATCATCCATCATTGTGCCGGACTTATACTGACGTCCTCAACGCCTGTTATCTCTGCGTTGCCGTCAAGATCTTCGTAAATGTAAACCTTTACGAATGTCGGTTCAGAGTCAGGAATGACAACTGTTTCACGGCAAAGAATGCAGTAATTGGTGCCGGCGACGACTTGTGTCCCGAGCAGCGCCACAGGCTCATAATCCGCACCGTCAAGGTTCTCGGTCGCTTTGTCAAAAGCAGCCCCGGCATCCGAACCGGACTCAATGCTCCAGTCCCCGCCGTTTGTCTCCCATCCGCCGAGTACCATATCAGATTCATCTGCGCTTTCAGAGGAATCGGTACTTACGTCAGCTGCCGATGTATGTGATTCCGAAACAGAAGATTCTGCGGAAACGGAAGACGAGGCGCTCGTTGTCTCGACCTTACTTTGCGGAATACATCCTGCCAATGCTACCAGAACTGTTACGGCAACCGCCGCTGTCTCTAATCTGTTGATTCTCATATAAATCTCCTGCCTTTCTGAAGGAACTGACTGCCTTCAACTATACAGACGGGAAAAACATCATCCGCGTCACAATCCGCAAATTCAGCCTTGCGGTGTGATTCCTCCGTCCTTATCGCCGTCACGCGACATAAACGACATCTGCGGAATTGCCACTACAGCTCCGTTCGCTGATACTGCCTTCATAAAAAACTTCATCTCCGGATGCGGACAATCCTCAATCGGCTGCATATCCCTGTCGTAAAGCTCTGAGACCGTTACCGGCTCAATATATCCGTCCGGACAAAGGACATTGAGCAAGTCGCCGCGATACAGTTTATTCTTCTGTGTGACAGCGCAAAGCCCGCTTGCAGGGTCGAAGCCTCCTACTACCCCGACCACGAAGGCAGGCTTGTTGTACGACTTGTCAAAATCGATTTTCGCATCTTCAGAAGGGCTGTGATAATAAAATCCCGTATCGTAATCTCTGTGCACAACCTTATCAAGTGTCACGCGCCACTTCGGGTCAGGCATGTAGTCTGCCGGACTCGCGAGGTATCTGTCTACTGCCTCGCGGTAGACCTTGGTGACCGCCGCCGCATAATATCCGCCCTTTATGCGTCCTTCTATCTTGAACGAATTGATGCCGGCCTCAGCCAGCTCCGGAATGTGGTCGATCATGCATATGTCGCGGCTGCCGAAAATATAGGTTCCGCGTTCGTCCTCTTCCACCGGCATGGCCATATCGGGACGTTTCTCTTCGACTACGCTGTAGCCCCAGCGGCATGGCTGCGCGCAGGCACCTCCGTTGGAACGCCGACCCGTGAAATAATTGCTCATAAGACAGCGGCCGGAATATGCAACGCACATAGCGCCGTGAACAAAGCACTCAAGCTCCGTATCAGCCGGTATGGCAGCGCGGATCTTCCTTATCTGCGCAAGCGTCACTTCACGCGCCAGAACTATTCTTTTCGCACCCTGATTCGCCCAGAAAATGCAGGCTGCCGAATTTGTTACGGACGCCTGCGTCGAAATATGGATATCGAGTGACGGGCAAAGCTGGCGCGTGCGCATAAATATGCCCGGATCTGAGATGAGGACTGCGTCCGCGCCTGATTCACATCCTATAAAGCTGATTGCCGAATCAAGTTCAGACAGTTCGTCTTCGGTCGGCATTACATTCATCGTGACATAGCATTTGACCCCGCGGGAATGCGCGTAGGCAATTGAAGACACCATCTGCTCGCGCGTAAAATTATCTGACAACGCGCGAAGTCCGAAAGTCTTTCCTGACATATAGACGGCGTCTGCGCCGTATTCCACGGCAATCTTAAGCTTCTCCGGATTGCCTGCGGGCGACAGAACTTCTATGCTCATACATCAGCCCTCCGCAGCGACCGTCTCGTCACCGGCATAATCGTCGTCACTTATGGTCTCACTGGTTACGTCGTTGCCGACACCCCAGTTAGGCGAGTACTGCGCAACGTTGGCCTCGTGTTCCTCAAGCGTTACGGCAAATGCCGTTCCGCCGTCTCCGGTCGCGCAGAAATACATATAATTGCAGTTGGGTTCAGGGTACAGCGCCGCAGATATGGCGTCCTGACCCGGCATACAGATCGGTCCGGGCGGCAGTCCCTCGTTGAGATAGGTATTGTACGGGCTGTCGATATTCAGTTCCGCGTCTGTATGCATGAGCGAGAACTCGCCGCCCTGACGTTCCACAAGATAATTTATGGTGGCGCTCGAACTAAGGTAATGCATGCTCTCGTCATCGGAATCCAGTCTGTTGTGGAACACTGCTGAAATATCCATCATGTCAGACACATCGCCGGTCTCTTTCTGAATGATTGATGCCATCGTGATGACCTGATCCATTGTCATTCCGAGATGCTCGGCGCGCGTATAGTATTCGTCGTAGAGCTTGCTCTCCATATTATTGAGGAACTTGCGGATAATCTCTTCCGGGCTTGAGTTTACGTCAAACGTATAGGTATCCGGATACAGATATCCGGCAAGAATGTAGTCGCGGTTGTCATTCATCTCAATATCGGAAACAAAATCATAATCCACGAAAAGATTCGGCGAATTCATGCACTCATCGAACTTCGCATCATCGAAACTGAGTCCCGCGTCATGAAGCAGCTGCTTAAGCTCAATATATGTCGAACCCTCCGGAATAGTCACGGTAACACTTGCAGGCTCGAGCGTCAGAAAATACATGATCTCATCGTATGACAGACCTTGCAGCAGATAATGTGTGCCGGCAGAATACGCTCCGTCAAAGCCATTTACTTTGCTCACAAGCGAAAAGACAAAAGTATTGGTTATCAGTCCCTGTTCATAGAGCTTATCCGCAATATCCGACGTATCATCACCGGTCTCAACCACCAGTGCTACTGCGCCCTGTGTCTTGTCATTGATTACCAGATCGCCGGAATCTATCTCGCTTTGAAGATTATCAAACCGCTCCTCCTGTGAGATGACATAATTGTATCCAAAGATAACGCCTGCTATGGCAAAGCCGAATAGCAGGACGATTATTACAAGTATTCTTATGGCAACCTTAATCTTCTTTGGCAGCATCAATATTCACCCCTGTTAGCGGGGATACCGTCATTGATTAAGCATCCCTCTTTGATTTGGATATTGTCTTCGCTCTCAGGTCATTGCTGAGAATCTTCTTTCTCAGACGGATGCTCTTAGGCGTAACTTCGCAAAGCTCATCATCCTCGACAAACTCAAGGCACTGCTCAAGGCTGAAAGAAAGCGGAGGTGTGAGACGCATGGCATCGTCGCTTCCCGCTGCACGCATGTTTGTAACGTGCTTCTTCTTGCAGACATTCACGGTAATATCTTCAGGCTTAGGATTAACACCTACAATCATGCCCTCGTATACTTCAGTGCCGGCTCCGATGAAGAGCTGTCCTCTGTCCTGGGCGTTGAACAATCCGTAGGTCATCGCAGTACCGCTCTCAAAGGCGATAATTACGCCCTCTCCGCGTGTTGCAATCTCTCCGACGAACGGCTCAAAGCCGTTAATTACGCTGTTCATTATACCATTGCCCTTAGTGTCGGTCAAAAACTCGGTACGGTATCCGAGAAGTCCTCTTGAAGGGATTCTGAACTCAAGTCTTGTATAACCCTTGCTAGGAGGAAGCATATTCACAAGCTCACCCTTACGGCCGCCGAGCTTCTCCATAACAGGTCCGACGAAATCCTCCGGAACATCAATCACAAGGTCTTCAACAGGCTCGTTAAGAACTCCGTCTATCTCCTTCATGATAACCTTAGGCTTTGACACCTGGAACTCATAGCCCTCACGTCTCATCGTCTCAATAAGGACTGATATATGAAGCTCGCCTCTGCCCTTTACTATAAAGGCTTCGGTTGTATCTGTCTCTTCAACCCTCATGGAAACGTTTGTCTCAATTTCCTTGAAAAGTCTGTCTCTCAAATGCCTTGAAGTTACATACTTGCCTTCTCTTCCTGCGAAAGGTGAATCGTTGACAGAGAATGTCATGGCAATTGTAGGCTCATCAATATCGACGAAAGGAATAGGCTCAGGCTGTGTGGCATCGCAGAGCGTGTCACCGATATTGATATCGGGGATTCCCGCTACGCAGACAATCTCGCCGATTGAAGCCTCTGTGACTTCCTCTCTGCCGAGATTGTGATATCTCATCAGCTTTACGACCTTAGCAGATCTCTTGCCGTCTTTGCCGTAAGTAACAAGGGCTACGTTCTCGCCCTGTCTTATGGTGCCGCGCTCAACTCTTCCTACGCCGATTCTTCCGACATATGGATCTGAATCGATATTGGATACGAGAAGCTGCATCGGAGCATCGGGATCACCTACAGGACACGGTGTATTGGCAACAACAGCATCAAGAAGCGGTGTGAAGTCAAGGCTCTTGCCTTCTTCAAACTCCTTGAGATCCGTTGTTGCAACGCAGGTCTTGCCTGATGTATAGATTATAGGGAATTCAAGCTGATCTTCATCGGCTCCAAGCTCAATGAACAGATCAAGAACCATATCTACGACCTGAACAGGGCGTGCTTCCGGACGGTCAATCTTGTTAATCGCGACGATAGGGCGAAGTCCAAGCTCAAGGGCCTTGCGAAGTACGAATCTTGTCTGAGGCATCGGGCCGTCGAAAGCATCAACCACAAGGAGAACGGCGTCAACCATCTTGAGCACACGCTCAACTTCTCCGCCGAAATCCGCGTGACCTGGAGTGTCTACGACATTAATACGTATACCCTTGTAATCGATGGCAGTATTCTTAGCAAGGATTGTGATTCCGCGCTCACGTTCCAGGTCGTTGCTGTCCATGACCTGCTCGACAATCTCTTCGTTGTCGCGGTAAATTCCCGCCTGCTTGAGCATCGAATCCACGATTGTAGTCTTGCCGTGGTCGACGTGGGCAATAATTGCGATATTACGCATATTCTCTATCTTTGTAACTGCCATAAAAAGCTCCTCTGCTTATTGTTTCCGATAAATACTCACACTAAAAATAAACCGCTACTATTTTGCTACTCGCGCAGCAACTATACGCACTGTCATTTTCAACAAATAATTCAGTTGTCTTCACCGTTTTTGTTTCTAAGTAGCAAACGAATCGGCACGCCTTCAAATCCGAAATTCTTACGCAGCTGATTTTCAAGATAACGCTCGTAAGAAAAATGCGACAGTTTCTTATCGTTCACGAAGAGTGCGAACGTCGGCGGCTTGACCGCAACCTGAGTACCGTAGTAGATCTTCAAATGTTTGCCCTTGTCCTGCGGCGTCGGAACCATAGTCACCGCTTCGGTAATCATCTGATTCAGAACACCTGTTGTCAGACGTTTGCCGGCGTTATCGCTGACCTCCTTAATCTTCTCGAAAAGCTTGTCAACGCGCTGTCCGGTTTTCGCTGATATGAATATCACCGGTGCGTATGCCATAAACGGAAATTTATCTCTGACTATCTTTGTCATGGCTTCCATGGTGCCGGTCGCCTTGTCCACAAGATCCCACTTGTTTACGACAATTACCGAGGCTTTCCCTGAGTCGTGCGCAAGGCCGGCGATTCTTGTATCCTGCTCCGTAACTCCTTCCAAAGCGTCAATCAGGATTACGCAGACATCGGCACGTTCAATCGCGGAAAGTGCCCTGACCATCGAATATCTCTCGATGACATCCTCAATTTTGCCTTTCTTGCGCATGCCCGCAGTATCGACAATCGTGAATTTACCGTTGGCGTTCTCAATTTCAGTATCGATTGTGTCACGGGTTGTTCCGGCTATGTCAGACACAATGCTTCTGTTCTGTCCTATCATCTTGTTCGCAAGCGAAGACTTGCCCGCGTTAGGACGGCCTATCAGCGCAACTCTCACCGAATCCGCATCGCCGTCGCCCTCTTCTTCCGACGGAAAGTGCTCGAAAACCATGTCGAGCATCTCACCCAGTCCCAGCTTCTGAGCAGCGGAAATTCCGCAGACATTCTCAAGTCCGAGATTGTAAAACTCATAGAATTCCGGCGGCGGTGCACCGACAAAATCCATCTTGTTCACAACTACCACGACCGGGCGTTTGGCCTTGCGAAGCATTATCGCAATCTCTTCATCGGCGGCCGTAAGTCCGGACTTGATATCGCAGAGAAACAAAATAACATCTGCTGTCTCAATCGCTATCTCCGCCTGAATACGCATCTGCTTCAGAATAATATCTTCATCGTTTCCCGGTTCAATACCGCCGGTATCGATTATCATGAAATCTCTGCCACGCCACTGCGCCTGCGCATAGATTCTGTCGCGGGTAACTCCCGGAGTATCATGCACGATTGATATGCGCTCGCCGTACAAAGTGTTGAACAGGCTTGATTTACCAACGTTAGGCCGCCCCACTATCGCTACAACGGGTTTGCTCATATAAGTCCTCGTCTTTCTTTAGCATAAAAAAAGGCAGCGTCTTTCAATACAACACTGCCTTCGTTTAAATGATGTCTTTATCTCAGATCTCGTCGCCGACTTTGATAACCTGTTTTCCATCCAGGTAACCGCAGTTCTTGCAAACAGTGCGGCGAAGCATCTTAGCATGACACTGGGGACATTCTACAAAACCCGGCATGTTAAGTTTCCATGCGCTTCTATGACGAGAAGTCCTTGCCTTCGACCATTTACGCTTCGGATGTGCCATTTGTCTTCACCTCCTATACCTTTCTCAAACAATGCTTGAAGATAATACATTATATTTTTGGGTTTTGCAAGAGCTTTTTTATCGAAAATAAATTTTTTATCGGCTCATTGCTTCCCGAGTCAAGAGTATAACTTATCTCGAGCGCTTCGGCAAGCACCGAAGGCGCATTTATATAGTGTGTATTTATATCTATCTCGATAACGCCGTATACCGTATCGAGAGAGCCCTTGGTCGGTCTTCCGGTATCAAACGTCATAACCGACGACATATCGCCGCTTCTTATAACTTCAGTCACGCCGGTTGCCTTATCAAAGGTAAACTCGAATTCTGAAGGATTCTCTTTCTCGCCGTGCTTCTCGGTCCACCTGTAGCGCAGAACTCTGTCGTCCTCTTCACAGCTGCCTGCGGCAAAAATCGGCTCACCATACATCCCGCTCTTAATCTCGAAAAAGCAATTGTCCATATATCTCACCCGTTTACTTCATATCTGTCTGTAGAGAAATGTCTCGTTCCTGCCGGAAGTCCGCTGCCAAGGAACGGCGATGCCACCGCTTCGAACATCTCAGGTTCATCACTTGTATAGAATTCTTTCGCCGAATCGCAGCCCTGAGCCCTGATATCCATGGACTCAAGCACGTTTCTGACAGTCTGTGCCGTCGCTACGCCTGTGTTTACAAGCTTAACCGACTCACCCATCACTTTCTGGATAACGTTTGCAAGGAGCGGATAGTGCGTACATCCGAGAACGAGCGTATCAACTCCTGCATCCTTGAGCGGCTTAAGATATTCCTCGGCCGTCAGCTTTGTAACTTCGGTATCCCACCAGCCTTCTTCGGCAAGCGATACAAACAGCGGACATGCCTTCTGTGTTATCTCAAGACTGCCAAGTCCAAGAGACTCTGCCGCAGACTCGACTGCCGTCTTATATACGCCTGTCGAAACAGTCGCATTTGTGGCGATTATTCCTATTCTGCCGTTGTGAGTCGCCCTGCAGGCCGCTGCCGCACCCGGCGTAACAACCTCAACGACGGGAACATCAGCGGCCGCCTTAAGTGCTTCATAAGCATAGGCACTGGCGGTATTGCAGGCAACGACAATCATCTTCACATTTTTGCTCTCAAGAAATTTAAGGTTCTGAAGAGAATATCTGATAACGGTACTTTTCGACTTCGTGCCGTAAGGCGCCCTTGAATTATCTCCGAAATATACAGTGCTCTCGCCGGGGCATGCCGCCCAGATCTCGCGCAGCACGGTAAGTCCGCCGATACCTGAATCAAATACTCCAATAGGTCTGTTGTCCTGCATAAATACCTCTTAAATCACTTCTCTATGCCCAGCGACTCAAAGTCAAGTTCAAACGCCGGTTCAATCTTAAATACCTTTCCGGATATGTCGGTATGGCAGTTTCCGGGCATAACATCGCCGATTTTGATTCTCGTCGAATACAGCTGCTGATGCCTGAGTTTTCCTCCGCCTTTGGCTCTGAAAAAGGTATTGATTCTGTTGCGGCCGTAATTTCCGTCGCCAAGTACAGGATACCCTAAATGAGCAAGATGTGCTCTGATCTGATGTGTCCTTCCCGTTACAAGCTCACACTCGATGAGCGAGAAGTCCGTACCCTGAGGTCCCTTGCCCTTATAAGTCTTAAGAACATGATATCGCGTGGTAATCGGCAGATCGTGCGGCTGCTGCGCATCGTGAATGTACACCTCTCCGGCCTTTGTCTTCTCGAGGAAAGCCGACACCTCATACATTACGGTGTCGTCATCGCATACAACCCCTGTTCCCACATCAGGAACGCCGTAGACCAGCGCATGATAGCGTTTGGTGACCTTCTTGTCTCTGAAGAGCGCGACGGCGTCTTCAAGCGCGCGCTTGTTTTTCGCGACCATCACAAGGCCGCCGGTATTCATGTCAATCCTGTGGCACAGCTCGGCGTCCCTGTATTTTGTCTGCGCCCTGATAAGGTCTATCAGATTGTCCTCATCGGCATTTTTTCCCGAATGTACCGCAATACCCTGCGCTTTGTTGATTATCAGCAGCCCCTTTGTCTCAAAAGCAATCTCGTACGGCTTATTCTCAGCATCGCTGACTCCGCGCCCGCTGACCGACTGCGTCTGTTTTGCATTATGCTGTCCTTGCGGCGATTGTACCGGCTTTTTTCCGCCGGGCTGTCTCCCGAAAAGCTCATCCGGAAGCCATATCTCAACTTCGTCATCCGCCTTGACCGCGACATCTGAAGCTATCCTTTTACCGTTTATTCTTATATCCTTGCGCTTGAGAGCATGGAACAGTTCCTTTGACTCCAGCGCGGGAAAGACTTCCTGTGCGGCTTTCACCACATGTTTTCCGTCCTGACTTCTGCTGACTGAGAATTTACGCATAATACCTTACCTTATTTTCCGCAAAACTTTACGTGATGCAGTACCGTTCCGCCTGACATAAACAAGAGCCTTGCAAAACCGGTCAAAAAAAGCCCGCTTTGTTTGACGAAAGCGGGCCTTAATTCGAATGGCTGCCGAACAAGGATTCGAACCTTGACTAGCGGTGTCAGAGGCCGATGTGCTACCATTACACCATTCGGCAGTGTTGTTTTGCAACGCAAGAACTATATCATAAGGCTTGAACAAAATCAACATTAAAATTGGCCCGGCTTTTCTGAACTTATTCGAGACAGCCGAGTTCAACCAGCTTCTCTTTTACTTTGCCCATATCCTCATAAATCGGGATTTTGTTGGCAGGATTGCGTAGAGCATACGCCGGGTGGTAGGTGGTCATGATGTAGTAACCCTTTTTCTCGACGAAGAAGCCGCGGACATCCTTCATAACCGGCTTAACCCCGAAGAATCCTTCGTAGGCGGTAGAACCGCAGAGAAGTATCACCTTTGGGGCGGCCATGATGAACTGTCTCGCGAAAAGCGGCTTGCAGGCCTTGATTTCAGCCGGAGTCGGCCGACGGTTCTCAGGCGGACGGCATTTGACTATGTTGCAGATGTGATAGTCGCTTTCTTTTATGCCGTAGCTGCCGAGAAGGTTCTGAAGAAGCTCTCCTGACTGGCCGACAAAGGGTTTGCCCTCAAGATCCTCGTTCCTTCCCGGAGCCTCGCCGACAATCATCAGCGGCGCCGTGCGGCTTCCGCGATATATGACGACATTGTTTGCGCCGGCGCGCAGATCGCATTTGTGGCAATCGCGGCAGCTTGTCTCGAACGCATCCCATTTTGTATCGAATTCATTATTACTGTCTGACATTTCATGTCCTCCCGGTTTCTATTGACATATCAAGCTATCTGAACATGACAACGGTAATGCCGTCGTTGCTTCGTCCCCAGTCGCAGTCGCGTGAGATCTCCGGATGCGCGGCGGACATGGCGCGGGCGGATTCTGAGAACGGACCGAAGTCTTCTCCGGGGCAGAAGTTTACGATTACTCTCCTCAGACAGTATCTGCGAAGCTCTGCCGCAAGCGCGGATTTGATGGCACCGCCGTTGCCTGACGAGCCGTAGCCGTGAATGATTTTCGCGAACGGCTTCCCTGTGGCTCGGGCCCGGCAGAGTCCGTTGTTAAGACGCTGCATGGCTATAGGAACCTGCGGATGACCTTGTTCTATATTAATTGTTTCCATAAACAGCAGTTCCTCTTCAAAAAGATTGATAGCCTGATTATAACCTATATGCCTTGCGATAGGTTATAATCAGGCTATGAGACTTGATAAATTACTTGCAAATTCGGGAATAGGAACCAGAAGTGACGTTCGCAGAATGATTGCGCGCGGTCTGGTAAAGGTCAACGGCACCGTCGTAGTCAAGGCTGACTTTGCGGTGTCTGACAGTGATGCGGTCGAGTGCGCAGATCAGGCGGTATGCTCCGCGGATAAGCTTTATTTTCTTCTTGATAAGCCTGATGAGGTGCTTACCGCGATGGAAGACCCGAGACTCAGGAATGTCGGTGATTTTATTCCGGACAGACTCAAAGGCAGGAAGCTGGCGCCGGTCGGCAGGCTTGATTACCACACGACGGGAGCACTGATAATCACCAACGACGGTACGCTTTCACACAGACTGCAATCGCCGAAGTATAAGATTCCGAAGGTTTACCTTGTGACATTTATCGGAAGCGCATGGACAGCGGCCGAGGTTAACGAAGTTGCCGAAGGAACCGTACTTACGGATAAGGATATTCCGTGCAAGACAGCAGGGGCGAAGGTATTCGTCAGGGACAATATCCATGCGACCATCACGCTTACCGAAGGCAAGACGCATGAAGTGCGCAGAATTTTCGCTCACTACAACAAAGAAGTAACTGCACTGAGAAGAATCTCACTAGGTGATATTGTTATAGCGGATGATGACACAAATACAGGTGATATGAGGGAACTCACAGGCGACGAAGTGGCAAAGCTGCTCACATCGGTCGGACTGTAAATATCATTTACAGTCCGTCTCAGATTGCGTCACCAAGCACCGCAATCATAACCTTCTCACAGGTCGCGACATCCGTCGTGTCACAGTACATTCCGATAACGACAGACGGCGCGGAATCCGGCCAGAGATTCGTATATCCGAGCTTCTTTATCATGTCGGGGTCTGTAATTTCAAGACCCACCATCACCGGAGTATCGCTGTAATCAGAAGCATCCTCGATATCCTTGTTTATAACATTATCTTCGATGTAAGAGTTCGACAGCTCAACAGAGTCGCGCTCGCTCATATAGACAGGCTTTAACGAGTCGTAGACATCCTTGGGCAGGTAATCCTTAAGGTCATCGTAAACAGTCGACATATCTGCAAGATAAGAAAAGTAATAGCCGTAAGTCTGATCGTCGGTGACAATCATATCCGGAGAAGATGACATAACTGCCGCGAAAGTCTGATCGGCATAGGCATTGCTGCTCTGGTTCTGATCGTTGGGAACAACGATATCCACAGACGTTACATATGGTTTTGTATAACCTTCAGCTGTAAGGCTCGCAGTCATGTTCGTGTTGTCGTAATCAAAATGTCCGAACGATACAACAGAGCAGTCATAAGCCTTTGTAAAGAATATCTGCTTCACAAGAAGGAACGCGCACACTGCCGCTATCGCGATTATCAGCCAGCGTAACCATGTGTAGGAAAAATAGGTCTTCCATTCAGACGCATTCTTTCCTAAAAATTTCCGGCGTGAAGCGTTAATCTGCGTCTCTTTGCGCACTTCGTCACGCCTTCCGCATGCTATGTCATACGCACATGAAACATCGGCAAG
Organism: Mageeibacillus sp.; assembly: GCA_022484595.1. Taxonomy (GTDB): domain Bacteria; phylum Bacillota; class Clostridia; order Saccharofermentanales; family Saccharofermentanaceae; genus Saccharofermentans. Next base: position 109,399 of record JAKVLB010000002.1, read on the forward strand.
CTTCTGCTCGGATTCCGGTGTATCGTCACCGCGGTAACGCTTCGACAACTGCCAGAATTTCTCGTCTATCGCAAAATCATTGGCATCATCTTTGAGACCAAGATAGCTGACCGCCTCCTCACGGGACATCTGTAAAATCTCCGGTGACGGCTTGAAAACCTTTGGAATTTCAGCTTTAGCTTCATCAAGATTTGCGGCATCAAGACAGACAAATCTGTCATTGAGCTTAAGGGAATCAAATCCCCGGATTCCACCGACAAAAACGGTCTTATGAAGACCTGCGGCTTCAAGTGCCGGAACAAGAATCTTGCGCCCCCATCTTACGTCGTTGTCGCATAAATGTTCCGGCATATTGCCGTCTACAATCACAGAGTCACACTCATGCTTACGGATAAGCTCGGAAGTGTGCATCAGCAACGTCTTGTAATCGGTGTCCTTTGCGATTTCGCTGCCCTTCCATACAAGACAGAGCGTGTTTCTTTCCTTAAGGTAGCTGACAGACATTACGTCTGATTCATATTCTTCAGTCATTTGCTATTCAAGTGCCTTCCCGGTTATTCTGTTCACATGCATTTGAGGCACAATCTCATAATGTCCATTACACATTTCTGAAGATCCGCCAGCAGCAGCCTGTCATCTCTTATCGCCGTGATAATGTCCTCTTCATTGGCGGCTGAGCCCGGCATCTGCCAGTCACAGCCCGCATAGATACAACGTCTGCTTGATGCCGGCGGATATTTGAAGACCTTATTGTAACCGAGAAAACCGACTTCTTCAAATGATGAATACCAGTCTGTCATAACAGCGCCTTCATATCCCCACTCATCCCTTAATACATTCTGAAGAAGTTCATAGGAATTACATGTATGGATGCCGTTAAGAAGGTTATATGATGCCATGACCGCCATAGGAGAAGACTCTCTCACGGCAATCTCAAATCCCCTTAAATAAAGGTCTCTCAATGTGCGCTCTTTTACGTGTGAGTTTGAGAACATTCTGTTGTCTTCCTGATTGTTGCAGCAGAAGTGTTTAATCGTCGTTCCGCGGCCTTCCACAGACTGGACTCCCAGAGTATCCGCCGCTGCGCACCTGCCGGTAAGAAGAGGATCCTCAGAATAATACTCGTAATTGCGTCCGCACAGGGGGTTCCGGTGAATATTCATTCCGGGAGCAAGCCAGAGATTTACTCCGAATGTCTCCATTTCTTCACCGACCATAGTGCCGATTTCTCTGATAAGCACGGTATTCCAGCTCTGTGCGAGAGCCGTTGCAATCGGTATTGCCGTACAGTACTGGTAATAATCGACAGCATCGGCAGGTGTGTCTTCAGGGAAAGGATTGGCCACAAGCCCGAAAACCTCGCCTCCGGGCAGAAGCTCATCTTGCGTGGTTGCCTTGAAATGAGGCTGGAGTCTGAGACCGGCGGGACCATCCGCCATCACGACCGGCTGGATGCTGCGTGATCTGTAAAAATCGGATGTAGTTTCAGAAGCTGCGCCGGGCACGTTCGGAGAAGCCGAAAAGACAATCTCGCTGTTCTGTCCGTCGGGGTCATATCTTCCGACACAGATATGAGCCATCTCTTCTACGGTAAGCTGCGCAACAAACTGGGACAGACCGCAGCGGCGTCCGATAACGCTTCCCAGCGTGAGCTTCTCATCTCTTCTTTCATCTCTCAGCGTCTCGCGGATACCACAGTATCTTACAGAGTCGGTAACAACAGAATGTGAATTCAGTTCATACGAAGGAACCTTCAGCTTCTCTGCCGCGTCTTTCTCCGCATGATTCTGCGCCCCTGTGCCCGGATTGGTAAGTTCTTCAAAATCGTATTGTCCCTCATCTTCAAACAGTCTTGAAAGGTTCTGCGTCACTATCAGGTCCTTAACCTTAATCACCGCCGCTACAATGGTATCAACACAATCTTTACCGATTCTGACAATGTACTCTCCGGGTTCGAGAACTTTCCGGCCGCTGCTCTTTTCGAACACGGCAAGATCTGACATTCTGAACGAGAGTTTAATTGTCTGAGTCTGTCCGGGATTAAGCGTGTCGGTCTTGGCAAACGCCGCCAGATCCTGGAACGGCTTGTCGAGCGAGCCCTCAGGAGATGACACATACGCCTGAACAACCTGTTTGCCGGCATATTCGGATCCGGTGTTGTATACGACAAGCTTCGCACTGAACACCTCACCGTCAAGGGCGGTCTCCGCCACTGCGATATCAAAATCAGTGTAGGATTTTCCGTATCCGAACGGGTATGCGGGCTCAACTCCGAAAGAGTCGAAATATCTGTATCCCACATACATTCCTTCCTTATAAAACTCATCATCAGTGTTTCCGTTGTTGCTTGAGAAATCATCCTTGCCCGGATAGTCATCATAGGCCTTTGCCCATGTGTCAGTAAGTCTCCCGCAGGGATCCGAGATGCCGGTTATAACATCCGCAACGACATGTCCTCCGACATTGCCGAGCTGCGACACAACAAGAATAGAGTTGACATTCTGTGATTTAAGAAAAGCTGTGTCAATGACACCGCCGCCGTTTATTATGACAACGACCTTTGCATAGCGTCTGCGAATAAGGCTGATATTGTATTCTTCATCATCAGTCAGATAGTAATCACCCTTTGACGCCGTCCTGTCTTTGCCTTCTCCCGAAGCCCTTGCTATCACATAAATCGCTGTGTCGGTACCGGAAGCTGTAATATCTTCTTCCGTAATTCTCGGCATATCAGGCGTGCCGAATACAATTTCAAAATAAGCATTGGCAAGGGATGTGCTGCTTTCTTCGGCATACTTTCTGACACGTGCCTTGTAATCCGCAAGATTAATCTCATTCTGTGCGTCATAACGGTCGAGCCAGTCGTTTGTAGTTATCTCGAACCCTGCGGAGATAAGACCTTCCGATATGGGGATCACAAACCTTGAGTTAACATCTCCGGAACCGGTTCCGCCCTTGATTGTCTGTCTCGCGCCGTTGCCGTAGAGAGCAAGTCTTCCGCATTCCTTTATCGGCAGAGTACCGTCATTCTCGAGAACAACTATACATTCTGACGCCAGACGGCGAACAAGATTCATGTGTTCAATCTCGCCGCGTGTCATCTCATCTGTCTTAAGCGCACTGAAAGCCATAGCAAGCATCCTCCGCAATTTTTAGCTTTATAATAAATCATAATTGCCGTAAAATGTTCTAAAAGTTTGTGAATCATGGTGTATTTGCTTTATATTTTTTTGAGTGTAATATATCCTTTATTTATTTGATCCGGCTGCGGTCATTCATAGGAGGTCAGCGTAATTATGAATATCGAGAAAGAACTGGCTAAGAGACTTATTAACGATGGCGAGAGCGTCAATCGTCAGGAATCATACAGCCGTGAGATTAATTTCTATGAACTTGTGGCAAGCGGCAGAACCGCCAGCCTTGAGGATAATCTTAAGGACTTCGGCAACGTCCAGAAGCTCGGCAAACTCAGCAGCAATGAGCTCCAGAACGTTAAGTATCACGCCGTTATTCTCGCCGCGATGGTAAGCCGTTTCTGCATTGAGTCCGGAATGGAAATCTCCGTCGCATATACGCTCAGCGACATTTATATTGAGCTCATAGACGTCGCCACTTCCATAAATGAAGTAAACGATCTGCAGAAGGATCTGCTTCGCGCATACTGCCAGCGGATGAACGAACAGGCAAAGAGCAAGGTTGTATCACGCCACATAGTCATGACAATTGACTATATAAGGTCTCATATCCAGGAGAGCCTCACTGTTGAATCAATTGCTGATTCGCTCTCACTTAATTCAAGTTATCTGTCGAAGCTGTTCAAGCAGGAGATGGGCATAACACTCAGCCGTTACATCCGCAACCAGAAGATTGACGTTGCATGCAGTATGCTTCGCCACCTCGATGAATCATCTCTGTCGATTGCCAATTATCTCGGTTTCTCGTCTCAGTCGCATTTTATCCAGGTCTTCAAGAAAACAATGGGAATAACACCTGAGGATTACCGCAGGAAGAATTATCATCAGAGCTGGATGAAGGGCGAGAACAACTGATTGTCATTCTATGCTTTTGAGCGATTCAGCCATATCTATACGGTCGATCCTGCGGTGCATCGCCATGTCTGCGATCGCAGAGAATAAAAGCACCAGAACCAGAGCGTAGGCGAAGCTCTGAGGTGATATTCTTACATCATATATAACCATATCCATCTCGATCTGCGACATGACGAAGCGATGCAGAGCGAAGCCCAGCGGAATTCCCGTAAGATATCCCAAGAGCACGAGAATCACGTTTTCGCGGAACACATATGAGCCGGTCTCCTTGCGATAGAATCCCATCACTTTGAGTGTCGCGATTTCTCTTATTCTCTCGGTTATATTTATGTTATTAAGATTGAACAGCACAATGAATGCAAGTGCCGCCGCGCAAGAGACTACAAGTATAATCACATAATTCATCTTCTCCATGGTGGCACTGAACGACTCACGTTCATCATTCGTTATAATGCACGACTTAAGATTATAGTTGTTTGTCAGATACCGCGCGTAGTCGTAAGGCGACACCGTGGAATCATTCATCATCACAAGAAGATCCGAGGGATCATAACTCTGCCCGAACGCCGCCTCATATGTCGCCGGAGTCATAAAGCAGTAGTGATAGGTGTAGTTCTTGAATACATACGCCACCCTGAGAACTATCTGTCTTGAATCGTCGCCATAAGTCAGCGTTATGTTGTCTCCAGCCCTGACGTTGTTCTTCTCGGCCAGTTTGCTTGATATTGCGACCTCACCGTCGGCAGGCCACTTCTCGCTGTCGCCCGTATAGAAGTTCTCAAGCCCGAAAATTCCCTCAACATCGCTGCCGTCCGCGACATAAATTCCAACGTCCCTTATAAATCCGCCGCCGTCATTATGCGCCGTATCATATTCCGCGACCGCATATCTGAAGTCTTTACCATAGTTATGGTTCGCCTCATTCGCGGCTTCCTTTATCCCTTCGGCATTATAGCTGCCGGCAAATGTGCAGTCGATATCAAACTTCATTATTCTGTCGTACTGGTTACCAACTACATTGCAGATTGAATCATAAAGTCCGAACGCGGTTATAAGAAGCGCCGTACATCCTGCGATTCCCACTATCATCATCATCATTCTCTTCTTGAAACGGAACACATTGCGGGCTGACACCTTGTATAAGAACTTCATTCTCTTCCAGATAAACGTAATTCTCTCAAGAAGTATCCGCTTGCCCGCAGCCGGAGTCTTTGGCCTTATCAGCTCTGCCGGCATGCCGTTAAGTTCCGTAACGCACGTTACTACAGTAACTCCGACGGTACAGACAAGCGAAATCGCAAATGACATTATAAACATCCACGCCTCATTGGCGAAGCTTATGTCCGCGAACCCGTACATCATAGCGTATACTTCCCATATTACCCATGGAAACAGTTTTATTCCTCCTATGTATCCCAAAACACAGCCCAGAACGGAAGCTGCGCCGGAGTAAACCACATACTTCATGATTATGGCAGATTCAGAGAAACCCAAGGCACGCATTGTTCCTATGTGGCCGCGTTCATCGGCAACCATCCTGCTCATTGTGGTGGAACACACGAGTGCCGCGATTGCGAAAAAGAACACAGGAAACACACTCGCGACGCCGTCAACAATTTTCGCGTCGTTGTCGAAACAGACATATCCGACATTCTTGTCGCGTCCGAGCACATAGGTATCAGGCCGTTCAATGTTGTCCAGCTGCTGACAGCCATAAGCTATATTCATTCTGAAGGCCTCTGATATCTCCGTTTCATATTTGCATACTCCTGCGAAATAATCGTGCCTGCCGTCATAATAATCCTTAAAGGCACTGTCAACCTTATCCTGCGCACTGTCCAATTCAGCTGCATTCTGATTGTATTCAGCGACACCTGAATTATATGCATCAAGTCCTTCGTTATATTGCTCAAGGCCGCTGCTGTACTGTGCAAGACCTGACTCATACGCCGCCTTCGCCGCAGAATACCGTGCGCTGCCGCTGTTATACTGCGCGAGAGCATCTTCATATGCAGCCTTTCCGCTGTCGAGTGTTGACTGTGAATCATCAAGAGCGGACTGCTGCGCGGCAAGCTCCTGCTGCCCTGCCTTTGCCGTATTTAGATTGTCCTCAAGAGACTGAAGCTGAAGCTGAAGCTGCGCAAGATTGGCCTTCATGGCATCTGTATCGGCCGGAAGTGCCGAAGGGTCAGCATCTGCGGCATCAATTTCAGCACCGAGTTCCGCAATTTTTCCGCTTAAACCCGTAATGGAATCATTCAGCGCGGCAATTGCACCGTCTGTCTGCGTTCGCGCGGCCTCAAGCTGTGACCTGGCGTCATCTATCGCACTTTGCCCCGAACTTAACTGCGCCGCTGTAGAATCGAGCTGAGCTTTTGCCGCTTCCAGCTGGCTCTCCGTGGAATCGAGCTGTGACGATGCACTGTCCAAAGTGGCTTTGGTACTTTTAAGCTGATTATCTGTTTCTTCAAGCCTGACCCTTGCAGCCTCGAGTTCATCTCCGGCATCTTCAAGCTGAGCTCTTCCGTCGTCTATCTGCCGCTGAGAATCCGTAATATCACCATAGGCCGTCTCAAGAGTCTCTCTTGCGTCCTCAAGTTCACTGTACGCATCCTCCCGCTGTTCATTAAACTCATCTATGCCGTCACTAAGCTCCTGACTGCTGTCATCCATGACCGAATCAAATCTCACATCGATAATATCCTTGACCGCTGCTTCAAGAATATCCTGCTCCTTTGCCGCCCAATCCTTATACTCATCGGAATATATAAACAGGCCTGTGTTGCAGTAAACATAGGCTTCCGTGTAATAATCGGCATCAAGGCTGTCCTTCTGAACATACGCATAATAATCTATTGCCCCTGAACCTGCATCTGTCGTCCCACGTTGAAAATTCATATACATCGGCGACCTTACAAGTCCTACGACAGTAAATTCGTGAGGTCTGACCGTATCAATGCACTCTGCGGTATTCTCCTGAGACAGCGTCAGAGTCTTTCCTATCATGCCGGCATCATTCTTGTAACCGTCTATGACTATCTCATCCGGACTCTGCGGCATACGTCCCGCGGTAAGTTCAAGCTGATTGACTGTTGATGTTATTGTATGAATTCTTACGGTTGAAGATGTGTCGCCGCAAAGCAGTATCGCATCCTGATACACCGCTCCCTCGACGCTCTGTACACCCTGCACCTTTGATAAAGACTCGATATCATCGTCGTCAAAACCGATTGTTGACAAAAGCTTGAAATCATACAGCCTGTATTCCTCGGTATAACTGTCGGCAGTCTTATAGAACGACGGTGACGTCATCTTAAGTCCGGCGAAAAATCCCACCCCCAGCGCAATTATCGCAAAAATGGCGAGGAACCTCGGCAGGCTCTCCCTGATGGTTCTGAATACGGTTTTCCAATATGAAGACATCACGTATCAGTCACCATTCAATCTCATCAATGTTTACCGGATTAAGATTGACGAGATTGCTTGTTACAGTTCCGTTCTTGAGTGTAATAACTCTGTCCGCCATCGCAGTAAGTGCGGAATTGTGCGTAATTATTACGACAGTCATCCCCTTGGTAACACTCAGAGACTGGAGAAGTTTCAGAATAGACTTTCCGGTCTGATAGTCCAGTGCCCCTGTAGGTTCATCACACAGCAGAAGCTTTGGGTTCTTGGCAATTGCACGCGCAATGGCAACCCTCTGCTGCTCGCCGCCGGACAGCTGCGCCGGGAAGTTCGACTTGCGGGCAGCAAGCCCCACTTCATTCATAAGCAGATCGCAGTCGATAGGATCCTTCACAAGCTGTGCCGCCATCTCGACATTCTCATATGCGGTAAGATTCGGTATCAGATTATAAAACTGAAAAACAAAGCCGACATTCTCACGCCTGAATCTTGCAAGCTCGCCGGTCTTGAGCTTCGATATCTCGCGCCCTTCAAGATAGATGCTTCCTGATGTCAGCGTATCCATACCGCCAAGGATATTGAGAAGTGTGGTCTTTCCGGCTCCTGACTGCCCGACAATGACGCACAGCTCGCCTTTCTCGATATACAAATCAAGACCGTCAAGCGCACGCAGGTCGATAGAACCGGTCTTATATACCTTGCTGACATCTCGAAATTCAATATATGGCATAAAGTGTGTCCTTATCTTTGCTCTATGTGCATCGGTTCTATGTCATAGTTACTGTCAAAGCCATCCAGTGAAGACGGAACGCTGATATATAGCCTCGGGCAATCGTCAAATGCCCATTGTCCCAAATCAGTTACAGAATCAGGAACTCTGACATAAGCCAGTTCGTCGCAATAGTCGAAAGCCTGCTTGGAAATTGTCGTGAGACCTTCGGGGAGATAGACATATTCCAGATCCTCACAGGTATTAAACGCCGAATTATCAATCTCTGTTACAGTATCCGGTATCACCACGCTTGTAATAAGGTCGCAGTCAGAAAAGCATTCCTCTCCTATTGCGGTTATATCTGAATCTGACGCAAAAACGACCTTGGAAAAGCCGTTGCAGCCATAAGGCAGTTTTATCTCGCCTCTGCCGTGTATCGTCAGCGTGCCGTCCATGGATATGTCGTAAGTGGCATAATCTCCGCACGAACCGCTCTCTTCAATGCCGTGCACAGTATCGGCATCACAGATTTTATGGTCATAGCTGAAAGCCTCCAGCGGAAGCAGATAGTAATTGTACCCCGGAGTGGAATATTCTACATGTCCGCTGTCCCAGCTGTCGCCCTCATAGTAGCTTCCTATGTCAAATGTAGGATCTACGAAAAACCATTTGTTTCCAAGACAAACCGCCGCCCACGCATGATCCGGCGACTCGTTGGTCTCAATAGACTCGTCTGTAATCTCATCATAGTCAACCATACCGATTCCGAACTCCACGGTTGCAGGTATGCCCTGAGCTCTGCAAAGTGCCGTGAAAACATTCCCGAAGCCCTCACAGATTGCTACGCCGCGCCTGAGCAGGCACACGCAGCCGTCCTGATATACCACGGAAGAATCAGAAACCTGAACATCATCATAACTCATAACCCGGGTAATATAGGTGTATATCTTGAATACCTTGTTCCAGTCATCAGTCGCACCTTCACATATTTCATCTGAGTACGACTTCAAAATCGGGCTGTCACACTCAATATCGTTCTGAGGCATAAGGTCTTCCTTAAGTGACTCGCCGTCGGTCAAAAGTTCGGAACATCTGTCAACGTTGAAATCATAAACCAGCGACTTGTAAAAATTGAGTTTTCCGTCTTCCATAAAGACGTAATTATTCGCCGAGTCAAAATCGGTTCCGTCTAAAGTATACCGGACGCTGACATAATACAGGGTATCCTCTTCGGCATAATCCGCAAAATCAGCCGAAGTCTCACCATCTTCAAGACTGATTTCCTTGACTCTGGAGTAACTGACGGCATCCTTGAGCGTCACGGTGAAATCCGACACGGCATCGCTTACAACTGTAAAACAGGACCCGTCCACTCCAACAGTGATTGTATCACCCTTATAAGTTACAAGCTGATACGATGTGAAGTCGGCAGCTTCGAGATTACTCCCTGATGCACTTACTTTACTGCCGCCCGGCACGACAAAAACGACACATATCACAACACTCAGTAGCAAGGCTGCAACTCTTCGTCTTTGAGTCATAATGTCATATCTCCTTCGCTGCAGCAACAGCTTCACTCGCCGTAAGCTCTCTGCTGTCAGCCTCGTCTCTTGCCTTAACTTCAACAATACCTTCGCCGGCGCGTCTTCCGACAGTAATTCTCAGCGGTATTCCGATGAGATCACAGTCCTTGAACTTTACACCCGGGCGCTCATTGCGATCGTCAATTAATACGTCTATTCCGCTCTCCTCGAGTTCCGCATAAATCTTCTCTGCCAGAGCCATATTTACTTCATCATTAACCTTCGTGGGAATTACAATAACCTTATAAGGCGCTACCTCCGCCGGCCAGATGATTCCGTTATCGTCGTGATGCTGTTCTATGATTGCCGCAAGCGTTCTGCCGACACCGATACCGTAGCATCCCATGACCATATAATTCTCTTTGCCGTCCTTATCGAGATAGACGCAGTTCAAAGCCTTTGAATACTTTGTTCCCAGCTTGAAAATATGTCCTACTTCAACTCCTCTTGCCATCGTGAGTCTTCCCTCACCGCATTTGGGGCAGATATCACCTTCAACTGCATTTCTGACATCCGCAATCTTAGTCGCCGCAAAATCCCTTCCGATATTGACATTCCTGAAATGGCGATCAGTCTCGCATGCGCCGACAATAAAGTTCCTCATTGAAGCGACTTCTTTATCGACTACAATGTCTATCTTCTGTTTGAGACCCACAGGACCCGCGAAACCGACAGCTGCCCCGGTTATATCTTCAACATCGGCGAACGAAGCAAGCTCAAGCTCGACCGCCTCATAGAGATTGCCGAGCTTTGTCTCGTTAATCTCACGGTCGCCTCTGCACATAACGGCAACAAACCTGCCGTCAATATTATAGATTATCGTCTTTACAAATGCTGTCGCGTCACACTTCATATATCCGATAAGGTCATCAATCGTCCTGACATCAGGCGTGTCAATCTTCTCCATCGGCTTCATCTCGGAATTGTCCGCACCGGTTGTGACACATCCGGCCTTCTCTTCATTTGCTGCATATCCGCATTTATCGCAGAAACAGATACCGTCTTCTCCGACTTCGCTCTTCACCATAAATTCCTGTGAACCCGAACCGCCCATGGCACCGGTATCCGCATCTACTATTGTATAGTCGAGACCGAGTCTGTCGAAAATCCGTCTGTAAGCTTTGTACATCTTCTGGTAGGAAACGCCGAGTCCCTCTTCGTCGCAGTCAAATGAATACGCATCCTTCATCACAAACTCACGTGACCTCATGATTCCGAATCTCGGCCTCTTCTCATCTCTGTATTTGTGCTGAATCTGATAAAGAGTGACAGGGAGCTGCTTGTAAGATCTGACAGTATCTCTCACAACCTCGGTAAACGGTTCTTCATGAGTCGGTCCGAGACAGAAAGTTCTGCCGTTACGGTCAGTCATTCTGAACATCTCAGGCCCGAATTTCTCCCATCTTCCGGAACCCTGGTATGCTTCAGCCGGAAGCAGCGCCGGCATGATAAGCTCCTGTGCGCCGGCTTCCTCCATCTCTTCCCTTATGACAGATTCTACCTTGCGGTATGTGCGGTATCCTAAAGGCATGAATGAATATATACCGGATGCGGCTTTGCGAATCAGTCCCGCACGAAGCATCAGCTGATGTGAAGGAATCTCGGCATCTGCCGGAATCTCGCGTTGTGTAGCCATGAACATGTTAGAAAATCTCATATTATTACTGCTCCTAAAATAAATAATATATATATACAGGTAGCAGTATAAAGTAACGGGCGCCTATTTGCAATTACAAACCTAATATGCCGATTATGAAATATACATCGAGCACGCCGCAGATTACGAGCAGAACCGCACAGATAACATATATGCGGTTTCTTCGCCTCTCGACGTCGTATTCAGTTGTGCCATAAACAGCTTTCTTATGCGGTTTGCCAACACGACCGAGCGCCATTCCCGATGTCCCCCTTGATAACACAAATCATCCAAACGAAATACTGATTGCTCCTTGGATGTACTCTAGATTATAGACGGTTGCAATGTGTCATGCTTTGCTATCTCGTGACAATTATCTGACAAAAACCGTTTTTGACTTTACATATTTTTGATTTTGTTGTATCCGCAAAACGTTGATATTTGCCCATAATCCGACTGTGGTATAATATGATCAAGTTTTATGGCCTTATGATTACGGCTGCGCGGAGGACTACTTGCAATTTAGAGAACTACTTAATGCTCTTCGACCGAATAAACAGATGGTCATAAAGGCATCAAGCCTTATGGCTGTCGTTATACTTTGCGGCTTAGCCGGATTTGCAGTTCGTCAGACACTTAAGATAAGTCCGTTCAGCAACAGCGTTGTGGCATACGCCGGGACTTCACAGACAACGGAAGTTACAACAGCACAGAGTTCAGCTGAGAGCACAGTGCAAAGTTCCGAAGAACAGAGCAGTATAGAATCGTCTGCAATCACTTCATCGGCCGCTGCCGGGACATCGGTGTCACAGAGCGTTACCGAATCTACTGCTGTGACAGAGACAACCATATCGGAAGAAGAGAAGTATCTTACGGTCTATGCCTCTTCATCTCTCAACGTCAGATCCGGTCCGGGAACCGAGTATGACGTGGTAAAGTCACTGAACCCCGGCGATGAGATTGATGTCATAGCAGTAACTTCAAACGGCTGGTATAAGACGTATAACGGGAACTACGTCAGTGCGGAACATACGACAGATGTCGCACCGACAGACACACCCGCACCGACACCGACGCCAAAACCGACATCTGCATCCACTGCAAGAAGCACTTCCGCAACGACTGTCGCGACATCATCAGCAACATCAGCAACAGCAACAGGTTCAAACGGCACGAGCTGCAGAATCACCTTCTACGGACCTCAGGATGTGGACAGTGACGGTGTATCGAGCCTTACAACCGCTACAGGAAGCACATGTACCCAGGGAAGAACAGTCGCTGCAGACTGGTCAATATTCCCCGCAGGAACCACCATTTACATTGCGAATGATCCGCTTGGAGGCGACGGTTATTACACTGTCGAAGACAAGGGCAGCGGCGTAAAGGGTTACACAATAGATATTTATGTGGACGATCCGTCCTCCTACAGGAGCTGTACGAGGTCTGTTACCACAGGTTAGTGAGATAAAAATATGCAACAGGAAAATCAGAACAATCAGAACAATCAGAACAGACGAAGCAGTCAAAGCAATCAGAGAGCAGGACAGTACCAGAAGCGCCGCACCGGCCAGAATACTAATCCGGACAAAGACAAGGGCAGGAACAGGAGTGTTGGTTCAAGCCAGAGTCTCTCCCGCAGAGGCAGACCGCAATCACGGGGAACAGACAGTTCCGGCAGCGGATCATCATCTGATTTCGGCAGGGCTTCAGGTCATCTTCAGGTAAGAAATCAAGGAATGAATATCGCTCCTGCCGGAAACGCCGGGACAGTCAGGGAAACCGGCAGACGCCCGCAGCACGGCCGCGCAAACGGTGCTTCACGTACAAAGGATCTTAAAATCATTCCGCTCGGCGGACTGTCAGAAATAGGCAAGAATATGACAGCTTTCGAGTACGGCAATGATATGATAATCGTTGATGTGGGAATGAGCTTTCCAGAAGAGAACATGCCGGGAATCGACTGTGTCATACCGGATTTCACATATGTCAGGGACAACATCTCCAAGCTTCGCGGAATTGTTCTTACACACGGTCATGAAGACCACATAGGTTCTCTTCCCTTCTTTCTCCGCGAGTTCAAATGTCCTATCTACAGCGGGACACTGACAATCGAGCTGGTACGCCACAAGCTTGAAGAAGAGCGCGTAGGTCTCGAAGGAATTCGTCTTGAGAAGTGCAAGAACGGAGACAAGATAAAGCTCGGCAACAGTTTCGAGGTTGAATTCATAAGGGTTAACCACAGTATTGCGGACTCTTATGCAATTGCACTCAGAACACCCGTGGGAGTTATTGTTCATTCAGGAGATTTTAAGATTGACTTCACACCGATTAACGGAAAGACAATCAATCTGCAGAGATTCGGTGAACTCGGGCTTGAAGGCGTGCTCATGTTCATGTGTGAAAGTACAAACGTTGAGATAGACGGCTTTTCGCCATCGGAGAAGCAGGTTGGCGAATCCTTCAAGCAGCTCTTCCGCAAAGCACAGGGGCGAATAATAGTCGCGACCTTCTCCTCTCACATTCACAGAATGCAGCAGATTATCTCGGCGGCAGAGCAATACGGACGGCACGTCTGCCTGTCCGGCAGGAGCATGGTATCGGTGTTTGCAATCGCAAATTCACTCGGATATATCGATATGAAGCCGGAAACGCTTATTGACCTTGATTCAATAGACAATTACGATGATGACAAGATAGTAATCCTTACCACCGGAAGCCAGGCGGAGCCGATGAGCGCACTTACAAGAATGGCTTTTGATTCACACCGTTCGGTAGATATCAAGAAGGGCGATACTATTATTATCTCGGCAAATCCTATTCCGGGAAACGAGAAGCCCATATATCGCGTAATCAACGAACTTTATAAGAAAGGCGCGCACGTGATTTATCAGTCTCTCGCACATGTTCATGTGTCTGGCCACGCCTACAGGAACGAGCTCATGATGCTGCACACGCTTCTCAAGCCGAAGTTTTTCATTCCGGTTCACGGCGAGTACAGGATGCTGTGCATACATAAAGAAATCGCAATGAGTCTCGGAATGCCGGAAGACAATATTTTCATACTCGGAAACGGCGACGTTCTGTCGCTTAACGCGGACAGCGCGCGCATCACGGATCATGTACCGGCCAGTGCGGTTCTTGTCGACGGTTCCGGAACAATGGGAGCAGAAGATCAGGTTCTTAATGACCGTATACACCTGAGCGAAGACGGATGCATCAGTGTGGGGCTCACCATAAGCGACGACACCGGAGAACTCTGCTGCGAGCCTTCCGTGAACTCCATCGGATGCTTCGACGGCGACGAGAATATCAGAGTTATACACAGCGCCATAGCGAGAAAGTGCGCCGCAATAATCGCTTCAAACGCGTCAAAACAGAGCAGTCTTAACGCATTTGTCGAGAAGCGTGCATTCAGGGAACAGGTTAAGAATTTCGTCTCTTCCAAGACAGGAAGGCGGCCGATGATAATATGCAATGTGAGCCATATCAGCTCACGCGGCGACAATAATTACTACGGGGATACCTGATTTATCCGCAGCTGACAGACAGCGAAAAAAGCAGCTTCACAGGCTGCTTTTTTGTTGCTTGTTTATTTCAGGAAACGGCCGCTCTTGTCTCAGCTGCGATATACCGATATGACACTCGGAACAGTCGGAAGCTTGGCCATAATACGATCAAGCTGGCCTTTGTCGGCGACTGTTATTGTAAGCTCAATTCTGAATACTGAATTGCACCTGTAGGACTTTATTCCGCCGATGATAATCTTCTCTTCGTTGACTTTGTCGCAGATATCGCTTATGAGATTAACACGGTTCTCGGACTCTATCACAACCTTGACATCATAGTTTGTCATGCGCAGTTTATCGCCCCAGTGCGCCGGCTTAAGCCTTGCATAACGCTGATGATATCTTAACGACTTGTCTTTGTTGCTGATAATGCTGACAATATTGCTGCAGGTTACCTTGTGTATACCTATTCCGTTTTCCTGCGTGACATAACCTATAATGTCGTCGCCGTAAACCGGGTGGCAGCAATTGGCAATATGCATTGCAATCGAGTCCAGTCCGTCAACTTCTATTTCTTCTCCTACGCGGGATTTGCCCGGACGCTTCGCGCCGTCCTTCCTGCCTGCCGCAGCTGCTGACATAGGTTCAGCCGCCGGTCTCAGGGCGTTTACAGCCTGATGCGGGTCCGCGCTGAGAACACCTATAGCAGACGGTCCTAAAACAACTGCGCCCTTATCGGCATCAGCGGAGACTTTCCCCGTGCCGGTCTTCATCTTCGAGTGCGACTGATCGAACTTACCTATCTGTATAGGAACATCCTTGGGGGAATACGCGACATTGCCGTCTGAAGTTATGCGGTAGCCCAGCGCCTGCCTTTCTTCTTCTGTGCAGTTTCTTATGTAATCATCCCTGAGTCTTCCGAACACCTTGACAACACTGACGCTTCCGTAACCGATTCCCGCATACATATCGTCCAAGGTCTGGAAATTGTTGCGTCTCAGAATATTGTTCACAGATTTCTCTGTAATGAGTCTTGACACTTCAAAACCGTTGCGCTCAATCTCACGCGATAAATCTCGCTTTCCGGCCGCAATGTTGTCAGACTTGGCTTCACGCTTGAACCATGCGTTAATTTTCGATCGCGCATTAGGCGTAAAAGCTATCTTTATCCAGTCTCTTGACGGGCCTTTGACGAGCTTCTCGGAACTCATTATCTGAACCATATCACCGGTCTGAAGTACATATGTCAGCGGAACAATTCTTCCGTTCACCTTCGCTCCGTGCATATGGTGACCGAGATTGCTGTGAATCGAATATGCGAAATCAATCGGGCACGAACCGCGCGGAAGAATGATAAGCTCATGCTTCGGGGTATATACAAAAACCTCTTCAGGCTCGATTGACTGCTTGACGGCATCAAGGAAACTCTTGGAATCCGATAATTCGTTCTGAGCCTCGGCAATCTGGCGCATCTCATTCATCTTCTTGTCGTACTTGTCGGCATTGAAGCCCACGGAAGCACCGGACTCCTTGTAATGCCAGTGCGCGGCAATACCATACTCGGCGACCTGATTCATAACATAGGTTCTTATCTGCACTTCAAAGGAAGGTCCGTTGTGGCTCAGAACAGTCGTATGAATTGACTGATATTTGTTCTCCTTCGGCATCGCGATATAATCCTTGAAACGCCCCGGAATAGGGTTATACATCTCATGAATTATTCCGAGCGCCATATAGCACTGACCGAGGGTATCAACAATGATACGGCAGGCGTAAAGGTCGTATATCTCGTCTATGGTCTTGCCCTTGTCATGCATCTTCTTGTATATACTGTAGAAGTGCTTCGGACGGCCTTCAATCTCGAAATGGGTGATTCCGTTCTCTTCAAGCTTCGCGCGTATCTCTGATACCACCTGTTCCATAAAATCTTCACGCTGCTTGTGATTGCCGTTTACTATATCTTTTAGATAATCATAATCTTCCGGGTGAAGATACTTGAGACACAAGTCCTCGAGCTCCCACTTGATTTTATAGATACCGAAACGTCCAGCGAACGGAACATATATATCAAGAGTCTCCTGGGCCTTCTCTATCTGCTTCTCTTTTGTCTGATAACCCAGCGTTCGCATATTGTGAAGACGGTCAGCAAGCTTTACAACGATTACCCTGTAATCATCTATCATGGCAATGAGCATCTTGCGCACATTTGAGGCCTGAATATCGTCCTTGGTTCCGTAAACGGCGCCGTCAAGACTGATATTGAGCTTTGTAACGCCATCAACAAGCTTTGCGATTGCCGTTCCGAACATAGTCTCAAGCATCTCGTAATCGACAAGCGTGTCTTCTATTGTATCGTGAAGCAGGGCCGCAGCAAGCGTATCGGCATCACTCTTAAGATCGACAAGTATTCTGGTTACCGCAAGGGGATGAATGATGTATGGTTCTCCGGTCTTGCGCTTCTGCCCGGCATGAGCCTTGTATGCCAGATAAAAGGCCTTGCGAAGCATATCCAGCGACTGCTGAAGGTCATCGGAAGATAGAGTGCTGTAGCTCTCAAACTCGTTCAGAATTTCTTCAAACTGCGCGAGATGAATCTCGTCAATTTCCGGAATCTGCGCGGTATCCAGATAGTATTCGCGTTTCTTTATCTCCTCTTCGGAAAACACGCTTTTCTCTTCAATCTTGCCCATTCATTATCCTCTTGTAGACCTCAGAATCAGTTAGCTTCACCCTGACGTCACTCTGAATCAGCGAAAAGCACAGCCTCAAAGGCGCAATACTACCAAGCTTTATCAGGCCGCAGTCAGCAAAAACTTCAAAACAGCGCTTGACCTGGAATGGAGTAATTTTAACACCTGTACTCACATTTACAAGTTTGGCGAACAGGTCGCTGTCTACGGTCGACATACAGCCCTTCCCGAACTTCTCGATCGTTCTGTAGCAGGCGCCGAACTGTTCCGGTGTCGGAATCATCTGCGATATCGCATCCTCGCCCTGCGCCATCTTGGCAATCTGCTTCATACCCAGTCCGCTAGAAAACAGTTTCTCCGCAATAACCGCCTTGTTCCAGATAAAGCTGTCGTCAAAATGCGGCTTTATGTCGCAAAGATGAAGACTGAGCGTTGAATCACCCCTGAAACAGTATTCATTCATCGTATATGCGATATCCACCTTGTCTCCGGCCTTGAGAAGATTTATGTATTCGCCAATGCCGAAGCCTACTGCCGAGACGCTTCCGTTCTGGCAGTCGTCTACAAGCTCAATCCTTATGTGCGCGCCCTCGCTCATCGGATATATCCCGCTGATGATAAGATTCCTCGTTACAAATACCGGCTTCGCGTTGCCTATTCCAAACGGTCTGAGCTTGCAGACAGTGTCAAACGTATCAAAATTTACAGCTTCGAACGGAATCTCTCCGTCAATCTCAATATCATCCTTCGCCATCAGACTGTCAGGATTCTCATCAAGCTGTCTTCTGGACTCTGCTTCAAGCGCCTCCATGAAATTGCCCATCTCAGACTTGCGCACCATCATTCCCGCAGCCTTCTTGTGACCTCCGAAATTAGTCAGCGAATCAGATATCGCGGTCAGCGTTCCGAACAGATCGAAGTCTCCGCATGACCGCCCCGAGCCCTTGACGCAGTCCTTCTCTATCGCATCGTCCGTAAATACAATTGCGGAACGGTTGTAGTACTGCGTCAGCTTCCCCGCGACAATCCCAAGAACACCCTGATGCCAGTTCCTGCCGTATACGACTATCGGCCCGCAGGTATGAGTCAGACTCCATTTCTCCGGTCTTCCGGGATTCTCTATCTGAGTTTTGGCCTCCTCGAAAACTTTCGCTTCAATCTCTTTGCGTTCTTCATTCTCACGTGTCAGATCCTGTGCGGCATTTCTTGCCTCATTAGGATTGTTCTCAAGGAACAGCTTAAGCGCGTCAGACGAATCATAAAGTCTTCCCGCGGCATTAATTCTCGGAACAAAATTGAATGATATAAAAGATTCATCAAGGGTCTTGCCCTTGGAAAGAAGCATCTCGTTCATCACTTTGACTCCGACGTTGGCCGGATTTACCATGCTCTTGAACGCCTGCTTAATTATTGTTCTGTTCTCATCCGTCACGGAGACGAGGTCTGCAATCGTTGCAAGTCCTGCAAGCTCAATCGCCTGCCTCCATATGGAGCTCGTCACCTTATGCCGCCCGTCCTTGCCGAGAGCTTCAATAATCTTAAGTGCAACTCCGGCACCGCACAGATCCATAAACGGATAAGTGTTGTCCTTGCGCTTCGAGCAGATTATGCAGTCCGCGTTCGGCAGTTCGTCCTTGACGTTATGATGGTCTGAGACGATAACCTTGATATCGCGCGCCTTGAGTTCCCCGATGGTATCCAGATTTGTAATTCCGCAGTCAACAGTTATTACAAGACTTGGATTAAGGGCGATGACATGACTCATAATCTTCTCAGTCAGACCGTAGCCATGCTCGGCACGGTGAGGGACAATATAACTCACATCTGCATTGTGGGATCTGAAATACCTCACAAGTATGGCCGTGGCAGTAACGCCGTCGCAGTCATAGTCTCCATAGACCAGGATTTTGCCGCCGCTGTCCATAGTATTGCTGATAATGTCAACAGCCGTATGCATATCGTTATACAGGAACGGATCATGCCATGCTCCGCTGTCTGCGGACAAAAACATATCCCTGTCTTCTTTGGCAGCAATACCACGGTTGTTCAATAATATATTAAGCGCAGAACCGGCATCAGTAATCTGTTCAGATGCCTTCATGCGCCAGTTCTTACCTGTCAGCAGCATATCAATAACTCAACTTCACATTTTTGTTCTTATTCTAACAAAAAAAATCCCCAATAGAACATATTGCGATAAATCTCAAAAATAAATAACCGGTACCCTTGACGGATACCGGTTACAAAATTACTTATAAAAGTATGTCGAACCCGGAATCAATGCTTTCTCTTCCTGGCTGCTTCCGACTTCTTCTTACGACGTACGGAAGGCTTCTCATAGTGTTCTCTCTTACGAACCTCCGCAAGTACACCTGACTTAGCGCAAGAACGCTTAAATCTACGAAGAGCACTGTCAAGGGACTCATTATCCTTAACTCTGATCTCAGACATCTTTATCATCCCTCCCCTCATCGTAGAATTCGTTTAAAACCTGCTCATTATATCCGATGAAATGCGTTAAGTCAAATACAAACGCATGAATCAGAATCAATACTCGGGTTCAAGCAGACCGTAGCCGCCGTCATTCCTCTTGTAAACGACACAAACAGAGTTGACGTCGCTGTCCATATAGACGAAGAAATCGTGACCGAGCATCTCAAGCTGAAGGATTGCATCCTCACTTGTCATTGGGCGAAGAGCGAATTGCTTGCGTCTGGTGATTTTATCGTCAGGCTCTTCATCAAAGTCAAAATCAGCACCGCCGTCTTCGGCAAGGAACGTCATGATTCCCGGATATTCCTTCTTCTTCCTGATGAATCTGGTCTTCTGACGTCTGATTTGAGATTCGAGCTTATCGACCGTTCTGTCAACAGCCGTAAGAATATCTTCATCGCAGGCCTCTGCTCTGTAAATCTTTCCGTCGAGCTTCATGGTAATTTCAACTACCATTCTGTTCCCCTCCGGTCTGATTCGAACATTAAGGGAACCTTCATCTCCGAAAAATCTGTCGAACTTCGCCATCTTGTCGGAAATCTTGCTCTCGAGTCTTGTACCAATTCTGATACCGTTGCCCTGTGTAGTGATCTTCATAAAATCACTCCCTTCTGTGTTGAAGTATTCAAAAGGACTTACTCCTTTTCATTATTATAATCTAAGTGACAGAAAAATTTTATTAAATAATAGTTAATCTTGCGTTACTTGGCAGTTTGTTCTTTTTCCTTGCCTGAAGGGATTACAAAATGGAACACAACCAAAACGGCGAGGCAGATTCCCATGTCCGCAAGAAGGAAGCTTCCGTTGTAAACCATTGCATAGATGAGCGCGCTGTTGTATCCCGCGTCCTTTGCATACTCCGCATAGAAGATAACACCTGAGAGAACCGAACCGATCCATCGTACAAAATATGCCGCAACTGTGAATAACACCGGTTTGATTATGCCGGCACGGCGAAAACGAATCAGCGGATTTGCAATCTTTTCGCGGTCTCCTGCGCGCAGGCTTGCGAAGCCGAGCAGACCGAGCGCCGTATATCCGACGGTGTAATCCAGGAACACCTGAAACGGTGTAAGAAGATATCCGCCTATAAGCTGAAGCAGACTCAGCAGAAACGCCACAATGAAGCCCCATACAGGGCCAAAAGCAATACCGAAGATAATTACCGGAAGGCAGGATGCCGGAGTGACCGAGCCGCCCATCGGCATCTCGAAAAGTTTGACCTGCGACAGAATGAAGCTCAGCGCAAGACATACTCCGCCTGATGTGATCTTAAGAATTTTCTCTTTGTTACTTGACATATATACCTCCATACAGAATTCTGTCTGCCGGAGAATTCAAACGGAGGAAAAAACAATAAGCAACTATCCCTACGCCGGCATTATCCGTCAGGTTCAGCGGGTCGGCTTAAAGCCCTCTCAGCCGCTGTATGCAGCTCCCCGTATTTCTGTTTGTCGACCGTGATAATACTACAGACGACCGATTTTGACAAGTCTGACGACACATGACTCGATGAATTTCTGGACTTCCTTCTCATAAAGAGCCTGCGCGCGTTCATAGGACTCAAGGTGCCCTGCGCCGTCAACAACTATCATCCTCTTGGCAGAACGGAGATTGTCATAGATTCCGCGGACTTCAGAAGGAACCGTTATGTGATCGTCACCGCCTTCAAAAATCAGTACCGGCACTTTTATCTTGCCTGCGTTGAGCGCGCAGTCGCACATATTTATGTCAAAACCGAAGCGTTTGGATGTCAATTTACGGATTCTGTAAAGAAAAAAATCAGGGCGCATATGATATTCTTCTGCAGCGGCCGAACGCAACACTCCGGTCAGAGAAGAAGCCGGTGAATCCGCTATGATTCCGCAGACATTCGGACAGAAGCCCGGCTGCTGCGCCGCCAGAAGCGCCGCCGTAGCTCCTATTCCACGGGCACATATATAGATTCTGCAGTTATCTCCGAGTCTCTTGCGGGTAAATTCAAACCACGGTTCAAGGTCAACACTCTCGCGAAGACCGTACGTGAAATACTTGCCGCCGCTCATGCCGTGCGAACGCATGTGTAATATCAGGCAGTTGCACTGAACCTTCTTCATAAGAAGCTTGGCATAGGCCGCCATCTGCGAAGGCTGTTCGTTATAACCGTGAATCAGTATCACCATGTTCCGGCATGACCTGTCGGATGAAGGTCTGAAATAGGCGCTAAGTGCCGTGCCGTCAAACGAATGCATGCTCACGTTGAGCCACTCGTTGCGGTATGTGTAGAACCAGTTGCGACCGCGGCCGAATATTGTTGACTGATCTATCGATTTTGGGGACCTGTCGACCTGCGGAAGAGGCCTTGGGCGGCGATAGATTTTCGCGAAAAGTTTGTCGCAGTAGGAATTCATCGCAACCGCAAAAGCTCCCCCTGCAAGCAGAAGAATAGCCGGCACGAGAATTGCTGCAAGCAGTCCCGGATTAACTGACATATTACAGGGCAATTATTCCCTCCAGATCATCTCTGCCCGAAGAAAGCAATTCACAGCCGTCGGGCGTCACAAGTACATCGTCTTCAATTCTGAAACCTATAGACCATTCAGGAATATAGACTCCCGGCTCAACCGCAAGACAGCATCCCGCGGCAAACGCCCCACTGCGGCCGCCAACGTCATGAACGTCGAGCCCCAGATAATGCGAGGTGTTATGCCAGTAATAGCTGCGCACATCATCCACACTGAAATTATCTGGGATAAATCCCTGCTTCGCAAGCCATTTGCCGCAGATGTCATACATTTGTGAATTAAGATCATCGAAAGTTCTCCCGGGTGCAATGAAGCCAAACGCTTCGCGCCTCAGAGTGCGGATAAGCTCAAGAAGCTCAAGTCTCCTGTCGCCGTTCTCGGGTGCTCCGACAAAATAAACCCTCGATATGTCAGCGCAGTATCCGGCTTCCCTCGCTCCGACATCAATCTGGATGAATGAGCCTTCCTGCGCGATTCCGTCCCCGTCATATTCAGGGTCTGAATGATGAAGATAGAACGCGTTTCTGCCGCACGACACTATTGTCTGGAACGCGAAAAGCATATTCCCCCTTCGCGCCATCTCGTATTCAAGTCTGGTATATATCTCATATTCTGACACACCGGGACGGATTATCTTTTTCGTCTCGGCAAGCGCTTCCTCAGTAATCGCGGCTGCGCGCCTGACAGCCTCAATCTCAGGAGTCCTCTTGGTGATTCTCAACGAAACCAGAACCTGAGATATATCTTCCGTACACTTGCCGAAAGTCTTAACCTTTTCCATGAACCTTCTCGGAGCATCCATGATTGATGTTCCGTCCACAAAAACAGACAGACCAGACTCTCTTGCGTAGCCGATAGCGTCGTCTTCAAATGTATCAAGGTCTCTTATATTGTCTACGGTAAGGCCTGAGAGCTCCGACAGCCTCGCAAAGTCCATGCGTTTGCCGGTCCAGCGTTCCTTCAAGCCGTCATGTTCCGGCGCATAGAGAGTAAATACCGATTCTTCTCCGTGCTTTACTGCCACCAGGACAAGTCCTGCCAGTGCAAGGCCTGTAAGATAATAGAAGTTTCTGTCCGGATGAAAGCGATAACTGTTATCAGCACTCATCGGTTTCTCTTCGCCTGCAAAAATAAAGGCTGCGGAATCGTCCTTCAGTCCCTGTACAAATCTGTCTCTGTTCTCTTTGAAAAAACTGCTCTCAATGACCATTTATCTGACTCCATCCGAACGAACATTGTATTCGTCGAACAGGATCGTATTGTTGATATAATTGAGCGTGGCACCCTGAGATCTCCTGATGAGACCCGGATTGCCTATAACTATTGAACCGTCCGGAACGTCGAAATTGACGTACGCACCGGGCGCAATAAGAACATTATTGCCTATATTGATATTGCCGACGATAATTGCATTGGCTCCGATCCAGACATAGTTGCCTATGTGCGGAGAACCCTTCCTCTTGCCTCTGAACTGCGTGCCGATAACAACTCCGGTTGATACATTGACGTTGTGTCCTATCACGCTCTTCGGATGGATAATCACCCTTCCGAAATGCGCAAGATAAAAGCCCTTGCCAATCTCCGTGTCGTACGGAATCTGGAAATGATACTTGCGGCTCAGGCGATCCAGTCTGAAATTTGTAAATCTGAACTTGATCTCATAAAGCTTCTTGCGGAAGCCGTCATACTTTGGGATCTGGTCATAATAGAAACGCGTTCTGCGCATCGTGCTTATATAGCTGAATTCAGGACTCGACATGCGCTCTTCAAGATAGCAGGCGTATATGTTCTTGTATCTGCGGGTATTGCCCGTATATCTGAACAAATCGGCATATATAATGTCTTTAAGTTCATCTGTCATATATATGCCTGCCCTCCGTTTGTTTCTTGAAAAATATTATAACTTTTGAGTCAATAACTCAATACACCGACCCTAAAAATTACAAATTTGAAGCTGCCGCCAATCTGTGGCCGGCATTGATTTGTAACATAGTTACAGCTTCATATCCTGTCCGCCGGAGAAAACACCGTCTGTTATTACATCCCATCTGTCAATGTAAAGTGAAGCAAGCTCCGGATCATACATCTTCCCTCTGTTATTCTCAATTTCCTCAACGGTCCTCGCGCTGCCTATGGATTTACGATAAACTCTGTCACTCATCATGGCGTCTGTGGAATCACACAATGCGATAAGCCGCGCAATAAACGGTATATTCTCGCCCTCGATCCCGTCGGGATATCCCTTTCCGTCAAATCTCTCGTGATGATTTCTGACGCCTGCCAGAAGCTCATCAAACTGATTGCTTATGCTGTGCGCAATAGGATTGTTCTGCGGTCTTCTCCCTGCGATTCTGATTATCGCCGAACCGCTTCCGATTCTCTCAGCGAAATCAGCCTGAGCCTCAAGTGTTTTCTCAAGAATCTGTTCACCGAGAACAGGATGCTTTTTCATCACGTTGAATTCTTCTTCAGTAAGTCTTCTCGGTGCCAGCAAAACGCTGTCAGGTATTCCTATCTTGCCAATATCATGAAGCGTCGCCGTAATTCTTACACGTCTGCGCGCGGCTGCCGAAAGTCCGAGTTCGGCCGCGAACCTTTCGCAAAGTACAGACACGCGCTGCGAATGCCGGCAGCTGTATTCATCTTTTGCTTCAAGTGCGAAAACAATTCCCGACAGTGAAACTTCCAGATAACTTAGCAGACTTTCACTGAAAATATCAGGACCGTAATCAATAAGCCCTTCCATCTTTCTTTTTATCAGTTCATAGTTGTTTCTTTCCATATTCTGAAGTATAGCATTGAAAAATATTCTTTTCTATTTCCAAACAAACTATATAATAACTTTGCAAGTAAATTTCAGACCGAAGGTATATATATATGAAGCTTTTGATAATCAATCCGGGATCAACGTCAACCAAAGTAAGTCTGTTCGAGGACGAGAATCTTGTTTTCGAAGAGAGCATTTTCCACGATGCGCCGGAGCTGCTGAAGTACCCGCACGTCAACGACCAGGTTCCGATGCGCAAGAAGCTTATACTTCACATGCTGACAGATCATAATATCGATCCGTCAGAGATTGACGCTTACGTCGGAAGAGGCGGGAGCGCCTATACTCAGCCTTCTGGTGTCACATTCATTGACAAGAGACTCTATGACGACACGGTAGCAGGCGTAGGCGGCAGTGAACATCCCGCCAAGCTGGGCGTCATGATAGCTTATGAGCTGTGCAATGAATTCGGCGGCCGCATGTACACACTTAATCCGACAAACGTTGACGAGCTTTGTGACCTGGCAAGACTGACCGGAATAGCCGGAGTCTACCGCAATGCACAATCACACGTACTTAATCAGAAAGCCGTCGCGCAGGCTCACGCGCGTCTGTCCGGAACTGAATACGAATTGCAGAATTATATCGTCTGCCATATAGACGGAGGAATAACCGTGAGCGCGCACAACCACGGCAGAATGATAGACGGCAATGTGGGAGCTGGAGGCGACGGAGCTTACACTCCGACAAGAATCGGAAGTGTTCCTGTTCTGGCTCTGCTTGACTTTATTGACTCGCATTCCGTAGAACAGGTCCGCACCATGTGTTCGCGCTCCGGCGGATTTGTCTCGTTCTTCGGGACATCTGACGCGGATACGGTACACTCCATGGCGGAAAGCGGCGATGCCCGTGCAAAGCTTGTCTGGGACACCATGATATACCAGATCTGCAAACAGATTGGCGCGATGGCTGCCGTTCTCGAAGGCAGCGTTGACGGAATTCTGCTCACAGGCGGATTTATGCGTTTTAACGATATCATTCAAGGTATCGAGAAGCGCTGCTCATGGATTGCTCCTATATCTGTCTATCCCGGCGAGATGGAGCAGGAAGCACTGGCGTATGCGGTGCTCGATGTCCTCCGCGGCAATACTGCTGCAAAGACATATACCGGCAAGCCGGTATGGAAAGGCTTCGGTCTTTAATCTGCTCTGCTGCTGTCTGCTTCTTCCGGTACTTTCTTTTTCGATCTCATGCTCATAGCACCAAGCGCATCAGTTATCGCTTCGACAATATCGAAAACATACTGCTTCTCCATTATGTATCCGGCACCCTCAATCGAGATATATCCGATAGGTATGTCAAAGAAGCTGATTGACTCGAAAAGGAACACATTGCCTGTCCCGCTGCGGTCAAAATAAGGGAACATGCCGTTGATTTCAAGACCGCTGTTGACTTTGGCTCTGGCTCCGTCATAGCTGAGACAGACGTCCATGACACCCGGATAACCGTCACGTTCATATGAATAATTGTCAGGAATAATTTCTTCACAAGCGGCTGCAGACAGTTTCTGAATTCTTCTGAACATTGGCTGAACCGCAATATCAAGAGAATCACAGTGCCACATGGCTACCCATTTCTCAATCTCAACCAGAATATCTTCAAGCGTGCCGCAGTGCTGAAGATGATAACGAAGCTCTGCGTCTCTTCGGCTGTGCTCTTCACGCTCGACACTGTACAGAATCTGCTTCTTGGTATATTCTCGCATATCGCTTCTTACCGATACCAGATCATCTGGTCTTGCCGGCATGCATCCGCAACTGTCCCAGTAGATATTAACCGGCTCAAGCATGCTGCTTCTGCTTACAGCCTTTCCGTTCCAGATATCCGTAAGCACCTGCGCCGCCATGGCGCCGAGTCTTTCGCGCACAACGCCGGCAGTCGTGATTCTCGGAGTAAAATATCTTGCCTTGTCCAGATTGTCGAAGCCGGTTACAAGAAAATTGTCAGGGACTCTCAGATTCTCAAGTTCGGCCTCAGCGATAACACCGACCGCCACATTGTCGTTGGTGCATACAACAACATCAGGTATTTTTGCGTATGATGCCCTCAAGGCTCTCCATGAAGCTCTTCCGCTGTCGGTATCAAAGCCTCCCTCATGAATCGCATATGATTCTCTCGCCAGTCCCTTGTCTCTGATAAAATCTTTAACAGCCTTAAGTCTGCTTCTGTTCTCATAGTTGTCTTCAGGTCCGGTGATAAACCAGAAATCGCGAGATGCATGTGAGTAATACAGGTGATTCAATATATTCATGAAAGAATGATAGTTATCAGTGCAGACTGAATAAAGTCCCTCAAATTCACCGTTGATGGCAACCGTCGGAACTCCGGAGACATTAATCTCCGCGATTATCCTATCAAGCAATTTCCTGTCGGTTGTATTGTTAAGCTCAATAATGATGCCGTCAAAATCTTTGAAATCCGGAAGCTTGTATATCTGCCTTTTGCCGGATGCAATCATCTCATCTCCGCATATACCTGCATTGCAGTTGAATACATAAAGATTTGCCTTAACGCCTGTCTTCATGAACTGATCCATGATTCCGGACGGCCATGCATAGGTGAAATATTTCTCCCAGCTCTCCATCAGAAGCGCAACTCTCTTCATATAACCTCCTACCTGAAGTCTCTTATTACACCAAGCGCCTCCAGTACTCTTCCATTATAATCAAACAACGCCTGATTTGCCCACTCATTTCCGCCGGGTCCATTCTCTTTCGTATATTCGAGTGCAGCCTCCGTCGCCCAGCCGCAGCCCGGAACCGGAATCCACCCCGGTTCCCAGTAATAGAACCCGATAGCCCCCGGAACATCCTTTACAAGCCGCATTATTCTTTCCATAAACATGGCCTGGCCGTGAGGCGTCATAGGATACTCGACATTTTCAACCAGCGAGTCTCTCGTAGCCATTCCTTTAAGCTGCCCCGCCGGAAGGCCCTCATACTTCCGGTAATCCTCCATCGAGAAACCGCTCGATACCTCAGCAATTACGAGTTCTTTTCCATATCTGGCACCTATGTCACGCATATTTGCTTCGAGCATATCTATCGTACCGTGCCAGAAAGGATAGTACGACAGACCGATTATGTCACAGTCTCCCCCGCGCGCGAAATAGTTGTCAAACCATTCAACATACATAGGGTTGTTACCGCCGTTATCCAGATGAATTACAACCTTTGCCGACGGCAGAAGATTACGTACGGCTTTCACACCGGCACTGCAATATCCGGCGATATTGTCAAAATCCGGTTTTTTCCCCGTTGGCCACAGCAGTCCGTTTGTTATCTCATTTCCTATCTGAATATATTCCGGCGCAATTTCTTCTTCGACAAAAGCATTGATAACAGTCGATGTATATTCATAGACAGCCGTCGATAGTTCTTCTTCTGACATATATTGCCACGCCTTCGGAACATTCTGTTTACCGGGATCTGCCCAGAAATCAGAATACTGTATATCAAGAAGCAGTGAATACCCTAGAGTTTTTGCGCGTTTTCCGATAACCAGTGCTCTTGCAAGGTCATTGGTTCCGGCACCGTACTTGCGGCCGTCATCAGAATACGGGTTGTTCCATATTCTGATTCTCACTGAATTGCTTCCGTAACGCTTAAGTATCTCAAGAAGAGATCCTTCTTTGCCGCCGTCATAGTAGCGCGCGCCGCACTGCTCTTCTTCTATAATGGATGATATATCCATGCCCTTGATTATTTCTGTCATATATCCTCCGATAAAAAGGCTCCCCGTATATTTTATATGGGGAGCCGGCAAAAGTCACAATCAGTCAAAATCGGTAATCCTGTCCCGCATTCTCCTGTATTTCTCGCGAATCTCTTCATTCTTTCTGAGTACATCTTCCTCGCTTCCTGTGAACTGGCACCTGATACAGTAATACTCTTCCCGCGATTTGTCATAGAACATATCAATGTCCAGATCTCTCATAAAGCACTGAGGGCATCTGTAGTTCAGTCTGCCTTTTCCAGCTTGAGCCATGTTGTAAACACCTCACCTTCCTTAACATTTCCGGTTATACCGAGTGTAAACATGGGTGAGAACGCATATCCTTCCCTGATGTATGCCACGGCATCTTCCGTATCGGTTTCCAAAGACACTGCAGTACCAATCTGAGGAATAGTGCATTTCGCTTCAGTTGCTCCATTAACGCATTCCTCTCTGCAAAGGTATTCGTAGCTTATGGTCCTGTCGCCGCACGAAAGGGTAATACCTTCCATATTTTCCGCATACTCGGTCGTTCCGTAGCATCCTACCATATATTCATTGATTTCGACTTCACACTCCGGGTTGCTGATTGAGAGGATATGTCTTTCCGTCTGAATGCGGGAAGTTCCTTCAGCAAAACGCATTACCGTCTGAATCGTGACGCTCAGTTCGGCGAATTCAACAACTACCGGATCAAGCGTCAGTACACGGGTACAGCCGTCAAGGCTGAAAGACGCATGCGTCCTTTCCAGACACATATCAACCTCTTCACCTTTAAAGCATACTTTGCAAGAACGTATCGTTCCTTCTCCTGCGTAATGGGTAAAATATCCGGCACGATATTTCTCCTGAATGAGGAAAGGATATGATGCATCGGTTGGATTTCCCGTTCCTATTCCGACAGGACGGTAGAGCTTTGCCACATACGGCCTCAGGTCAACTATAGCTCCGCCCTGATCCATATTGACACATGCTCTCATAAAAGGATCAGAATACCAGAACAGCTGCTTGTCGGAACCGTAAAGAATATCTTTCCAAAGGGCACACTCAGGTTCGGTATATGTCTTCCTGGATCTGTAGTAATCTGCAAATTCAGACATGGTCATATCGACCAGCTCACCCTGCTGCTTAAGACTTGCGTAATATGCCATTCCGTCCTCATAAGACTTTTTAAGAAGCTCATACGGCGCCTCCCAGCGGCCCATCTTGTTGAGCCATCCCGGGCCTACGAACATCATGTTGTATGCATAACCGCTGTTATACTTGGCAAGATGACGGTACTGATCCACGAGGTTGTAAAGATACGGATACTCCCATGTTTTGGTATCGTAAATCATTCCGCGCAGGACATTCTGCGGGTGCGTGCCGAAATTTGAACCGTTTCCGTCATAGCAGGCAAGAAGATCTCTTGACAGGTGAGGAATGGCAACAATACCGCTGTCCTCCTCTGCGTTGGCTGCGGGGGCATGGGTGTTCTGTCTGGATGGAATCCATGGATTCCAGGGACCGCCGTCCATAAACGTATACCATGAATTATTGCAGGTATGATAAGCCTTCGGGCCTTCCTCCCAGCAGGTCGCAATTGCGCACTTGACTGAGGGATATTTCTCTTTGATGTAGTTTATCAGATCGGCATCCATGTAGTACGAACCTGTTGACTCCGGATAGAAGCCGAAGGCATCATGGAACTTGCCGAAGACATCGTCAACTATGCTCTTCTTGTCATCAAGTCTGAACATCCATATACAGAAATCCTTGGTCTTGTACTTGTCGCGAAATTCATTGCAAGGCAGCCCGAGAAGCGACAGCGATATTTCATCTCCGTAGCTATCGTGATCATGCTTTGCAATCTCAATCGCTTCATCATTGAAAAGACTCGCATAAGTCATCTGAATAGTTGTCTTAAGTCCGTTTCTGTGAGCAGTCTCCTGCTGAAATTTGAATATATCCAGCGACTCCGTAAGCAGTGATTTTCTGCCGATATCTTCTGTCTTGCCCTGTCCCGTAACCTTCTCGGCATACTCAGGGACCATCTCCGGACGATGTATTATGTTAATAACAAATTTGTCGTTCATGTGTAACTCTTAATTCTCCGTTAAAAAAATCTCTGTATTTGGCATCAGCCCTTGCTCGCGCCGCTTGTAACGCCTTCGACGTAGTACTTCTGCATGATAAGGAAGAGAACCGATATCGGGATCGATACCAGCAGTCCGCCGGCGCAAAAGATTGCAAAGTACTTGTTGATCATCGACTTCTCCAGCATATTGTAAAGTCCGATAGCTACTGTCCAGTCCGTAGATATACCGGAATTGAGCATGAGCTTGGCAAATACGAAGTCACCCCAAGGCATAAGAAACGATGAGATTATCTGGTACACGATGATAGGCTTACAAAGAGGCACTACAATCTTTGTGAATATCGTAAGCTCCGAAGCACCGTCGATAACCGCAGCTTCCTTGACCGACATCGATATTGTGTCCATGAAACCTTTAATTACCAGATAACCCAGACCCGAACCGGCAGAATATACGATAACCATTCCTATATGACTGTTTGTCAGTCCGAATTGCTTCATGATGAAATATATGATAATCATCGACAGGACACTCGGGAACATGTTGAGAATCATCGAGAAGCTCATCAGCTGTTTTCTTCCCCTGAATCTGCAGAAGCTGAACGAATAGCTTACCTGAAGGACAAAGATTGTGGATATGATGCAGGTAAAGATGGCGATTACGAGTGTATTGAGGAACCACGTCTTGAACTGTACCACGCTGTCAGGTTTGGTAAGTACCGTTATAAAGTTATTCAAGGTGTATCCGTTCGGGAAAAAATGCGCGATATTGATTCCCGGATTTGTTGAGAAAGCCGTAACTACAAGCCAGATTATCGGTATAAGCCAGATAAGTGCGATTATCGCAAGAACAACCTGTTTTACAACAGATACCGTAACCTCTTTACTCGTCAGTTTCTTCTTGATTCCGACGCCATGGTCAAGTTCAAGTCTTTCCGACTCCGACAGTTTGTATTTTTCCTCTATCATCTTAAATCCTCCTCCTTACCGCTTGCCATCACTCTGGAGAATGCAATCAGAGTAAACGCAGCGCAGATAACAAATACGATTATTCCGATTACGGACGCCATCTTGTAGTTATAATACTCATTAGTGAGTCTGAAAAGCCACGTAATCAGCAGGTCGACCTCCTTGGCATTCGCATTGGCCATAAGCTGGTTCTGTGTTACGTAGACATCCTGTGTAAGCAGATAGATAACGTTGAAGTTATTTATGTTCCGGACAAAGTCAGTTATCAGTGCCGGTCCTTCAACCACCATGATATAAGGCATTATAATATGTCTGAATATCTGGAACCTGCTGGCACCGTCGATTCTTGCACTCTCCACCTGTCCCTGCGGTATGTTCAGCAGGATACCGGTAGAAATCAGCATCTGGTAAGGAATTCCTACCCAGATATTGATCATGATAATCATGAACTTTGCCCAGTTTTTGTCAGTCAGGAAAGGAACATAATTTGTTGTGATCATATGGCGGTTCTTAAGCCATTCTATGATCCCGGCATGGTCGAATATTGTATTGACGATACCCTGGTTGGCAAAGAAGTTACGTACAAGAATAAGTGTTACAAACTGCGGAACCGCAATTGTAATTACGAAGAAGGTTCTCCACATCTTCTTGAAGTAGACTCCGTTAGAGTTGATAAGGCTTGCCAGAAGAATGCCTCCGATGAAGCAGGTAAACGTTGCAACCACAGCCCAGATGAGTGTCCAGCTGAGTATTTTGCCGAATGAGTATCCGAAGCTTGAACTGACGGAGTTTGTGAATACCGCTTTGAAATTTGCAATTCCTACCCAGTCAAAAAGCGCTGCAGGCGGCATATGTGCCTGATCCCAGTTGGTGAACGCAACCGCTATGAGCACCATAATCGGTATTATGTTCATGAGGATTACGCCGACAGTCGGCAGCGTCAGGAGAGTTATATGGAATTTTCCGTTATATACATCCTTCAATTCTTCCGAGAAGGTCCTTATGTGGTTTCCGTTCTCATCATCCAGCTGCAGTCTGTAGCAGGATTTGATGTTGCTCACATAAAGAAGTATGAAACAGATAATCAGGAAAATAGTGATTATTGAATTAAGAAGAATCAGGAAAGAGTTGTCATAGTCATTTGTTTTGTTTGTCATCGTCAGCGGATCGAATACAGATTCAAACTGAACCGTTCCGAGTGTGCCAAACTGCGAGAGATACGGTACACCGTAATATATCATCATCAGGATAAACAGAGCTTCAGCACAGGTCATCAGAATACCCTTAATCACTTGTTTGTGTGCAAAATATCCAAGCCCCATTATTCCAAGTGATCCTTTGACAAAGCCATCGCCGTCTGCAACCGCCGTGCCGAGGTCCGAGAAATATTTACCGATGGACTCACCAATATTAGTTTTTGTCTCAGACATAATCGTTCTACCTCATATATTAAAGAAAAAGCCTCATATGCCGGTACCTCTACGGGCATATGAGGCCCAAAATCAGTCAGTTGCTTATTCTGCTTCTACAGGAGCAACGATTCCGTCTACTGCAGTATCAAGGAGATCCTGCAGATCAGTTCCGTCCGGGTTGCCGGATGCAAGAATTGATCCAAGCGTTGCTGCAGGTGCCCAGTAGTTGCCTGTTACACGCTGAGGTGTAGCATAACTTGCCTGCTCTGCTATAGCAGCAATTGCAGGAGCTGCGAGAACTACATCAGACTGTGATGCTTCGATGTTGGCAGGGCCTAAGCCTCTGGCTTCGAATCTTGCAACCTGGTTCTCTGCATTTGTCAGATACTCGGCAAGGAGCATTGACCAGCCGACAAACTGTGAATGCTGGTTGACGC
The DNA here is from genome assembly GCA_022484595.1 of Mageeibacillus sp. GTDB lineage: Bacteria > Bacillota > Clostridia > Saccharofermentanales > Saccharofermentanaceae > Saccharofermentans. The sequence goes on from JAKVLB010000002.1 coordinate 143,410, forward strand.
CAAGAAGCTTGTATCCTGAGAATGATGACATCTGAACCTGTTTTCCGGCTACTGTATATGTAGGGAGCTTTGTTGCAGCATATCCGTCACCCCATGCTTCTTTGATCGCATCGGCGTTCCATGTACCTGAAACAACTGCTGAGTAGTTACCCTCCTGAACGCCTGTAACAATTGAAGCATCATCCGCAACCGGTTCAAATGTTCCGCTTGTGGAATAGTCAATTATGGCCTGAGCTACGTCAGTACCGCCGTCAGAATTCCAGTTGCATGTATTGGTCAATCCGTCATCGTTGAGGTAGCAGTCAAGACCTGCACCTGCAAAGAATGAATAGATATACCAGCCATCCTGTACAATCATACCGATCTTTGATCCGTCAGCATTTGCTGCGGTAATCATTGAATCAAGTGATTTCACATCATCCTCAGAGTAAACATTACTGTCGTAATAGAGGAAGTAGCCGTTATCTGCAGTCATCGGATATGCGTAGAGCTGACCGTCTACTGTAGCAGCATCAACGGAACCTGAAAGGTTAGCACCCGCTACGTCATATGTGTATGTTGCCGAAACCGGCTGAAGCACTCCTGCAGCGACGAGTTCATTAATCTGGTCGTCAGCAAAAGCAAATACATCCGCTGCCGCAGTTACATCCGCAAGAATTGTATCCTTTGCGTCTGCCTCAGAGCAGGCACCAAGCTGAATATCAAATGTTACATCAGGATACTGCGCAATGAAATTGTCAATCAATCCCTGTGTAAACTCCTGATCCTCTTCAGATGCCCACACGGAAAGAGTAACCGTTCCGGTTGTGTTAGCAATCAACGTATCGACTGCATCAAGGTTCTCTTCGTACTCGCTCGTCTCGGACGGGGCAGCACTGGCTGCCGCTGTCGTTGCCGCGCCGGAAGAAGCTGTCGTCTCTTCTGTTGAAGAAGAGCATCCTGCCATACATCCTGCGCACATTAAACCCGCAAGTAACAAAGCCACGATCTTTTTAGCCATGTTATAATCCTCCTTTGGCTTTACAATCCTGATTGCGCAATTTGCGCAATCGGTTGTTCTTACGAATGATTATATAGACAATTCGTCGAAGTTGTTACCCGTCCGTTTTACCAAAAGAGCACTTTGCGTTTGTGCATTTTGTACAAATTGTGCTGTCTAAGATGGTACGTAAAGTGCTTTAGTGTTGCCATGTGCAACCGTTTGCGCCATCAGAGCCCTTATTTTTGTGGCTTTTTGCACAAAAGTTGTTTTCCGTGTACTTTTTATGCGGAAATTTGGCCGTGCAAAATGACAATTTCCGACATTTTACGGGCAGAAAATGAAAAACTGCCCCGGACAGGAGGCAATCCGTCCGGCGCAGCTCTTCGAAAACCTTATAATGTGAGTGACCTTTTAACTAAAGCGTCGATCCCTTGAGAACGACTTCGTAGCCCATAAGCTTCTTCTGCGGAACTTCTTTACCGTTGATGCAGTCAATCAGTGTTCTTGCTGCTTCAAAACCGAGCTTTCTCGGATCGTACTGAAGAGATGTTATAGGCGGCTGATTCCGTTCAAGAAGTGAACTGTTGTAAAAAGATGCTATCTTTACATCGTTCGGAATCTGAATATTATCAGTCGAGAGCTTAACCAGCGCAGTATGACATATGTGGTCATCTGTACATATAAGACAGTCGGCACCGTTTCTCAGCGCTTCGTCAACAGCTCTTTCAATAATTGCATTTGTATCACAATCCATATAAATCAATGCATCACTCGGCTTCATTCCCCTGCTCTCAAGGCCTTTGATAAAGCCCTCGTACCTTGTATTGTTAACAATCTGAGCCGATGAACCGCAAATAAGCGCCAGTTTCTTCGCGCCCTTCATAACTATAATCGACGTAAGTTCGGAGCAGGCGTTGATGTGATCATTGTCAATCTGAATAACGCCGCGCTCATTCGAGCTGCCGATAACAACAAACGGAATGCCGCTTTTGACAAGCGTCTTAATATTTATGTCGTCCTCAAGGGTTCTTCCCAGAACAACACCGTCAACCTTACGGTTCTTTATCATCTTCTCAAGTCTGGAAATATCATTGTCATACACCATCGTCAGCAGAATATCATAGTCATCGGATGCTGCTGCTTCGCTCATGCCGATCATGGCAAGCTGAAAAAAAGGAAGAGATGACATATCAACGTCTCCCGGAACAACCCATCCGAGATTATACGTCTTGGCTTGCGCAAGCCCTCTGGCAATCGGATTTGGTGTATAGTCATGAGCCTTAATATAATCAATTACCTTCTTGCGGGTATCTTCACTGATGCGTCCTTTACCTGAAATAGAGCGCGACACCGTCGTCTTTGAGATTCCGAGAGCCTGTGCAATATCGTCAATTGTCATTTTTTCCCTGCTGTATGACATAATTGAATTCCCTCTTTCGTCTTTACAAAACCGCCCGGAAGTGTTAATCTCTTGCGCAAACGGTTGTGCTTTTTCAACTGTGAGTTTATCAATTGTTGCGCTGAATGTCAATAAAATTTCGTATATGTTTGCACAAATTGTGGAGGTGATTATGGTAACAACTGACAAATTACTTTTCGGTGCCGCCTATTACCCTGAATATATGCCATATGAACGTATGGATACAGATTTCTCCCTTATGCGTGACGCGGGAATGAATGTAATCAGGATCGGTGAATCGACATGGTCAACATGGGAGCCTGAAGATGGCGCCTTTGACTTTTCGCTCCTTGTCAGAACAATTGAGAAGGCTTCAGATTACGGGCTTCAGGTGATAATCGGAACACCGACATATGCTCCGCCCTCCTGGCTCTGCGATAAATGCCCGGATATACTGGCAGTAACGAAGGACGGCAGGTGTCTTTACGGACACAGGCAGCTTTCCGACATTACAAGCCCTGATTATCTGCGCTACAGTGAGAGAATTATCCGCAAAATGATGGAAGTGTGCAGAGAGCACGATAACATCATAGGGTATCAGCTGGACAATGAGACCCGCTCGGGCGACGGAATGAGCGAGACAAATCAGGCGCGTTTTGTCGCACGGATGAAAGGTAAATATAACGGTGACATCAGCAGCTTTAATCATGAATTCGGACTGGCTTACTGGAGTAATTCAATATCTTCATGGGACTGTTTCCCGGATCTTCGGGGAACAGTCAACGGAAGCCTGCGTGCGGCCTACAAAGCCTATCTTCGCGATCTTGTGACGGAATTTCTCGCATGGCAGGCCAAAATAGTACGGGAATACACCAGACCGGGACAGTTTATAACACACAATTTTGATTTTTCCTGGAAGGAATACTCTTTCGGAATCCAGCCTCTCGTAAATCAGAAAGATGCAGCAGCTGCACTTGACGTTGCCGGATGCGACATCTATCACTTGTCTCAGAACGACTCCGACGGTGCCATGATAGCTTTCGGAGGTTCAGTTGCGAGATCTCTCAAAAAAGAAAATTACTATGTTCTTGAAACCCAGGCACAGGGGCGCACAGGCTGGACTCCTTTTCCGGGGCAACTTCGCCTTGACGCATACTCTCACCTGTCTTCCGGAGCTGATATGCTCGAATACTGGGGATGGCACTCAATTCATAATTCCTTTGAATCATACTGGAAAGGAATACTCAGCCATGATCTGCTGCCCAATGATACATACAAAGAGCTGTCGGACTGGCACCATGAATTTGCAGGGGCAGAGTCACATCTTACGGGACTTAAGAAAATATGCAATGCAGCGATACTCGCAGACAACAGAAGTCTGACAGGAATTGATGAATTTCCGCTTGACGATTCAGACACAGCAAGTCCTGATTACAACACGATACTACGCAGTTTCCATGACGCCTCATATCGCAGAAACATTGAGACCGACATTGTATATTCAGATGATGACTGGGCAGGTTACGGCATGCTCATCGTTCCTGCCCTGTACAGTGCTGACAAAACGGTAATAAAGCGTCTTCGTGATTATGTTCAGAATGGCGGACACCTCGTTATGAGTTTCAGAAGCTTAATGTCTGACAGTGAACTTAAGATTTTCAGTGAACCGCTCCCATGCGGTCTCACGGATGTATTCGGAATGACATACGACCGATTCACCGTCCCTGATGACAGCTGCTTCATTACTCTTTCAGGGGAAAAAGAACGCTGTATCAGCTATATTGAACTGTTGAGGCCTGATGACTGTGATGTCATCGCCTCCTACGATGAACCGGCATGGAACAGATATGCATGCATAACCACAAAATGTTTCGGTAAAGGACGCGCAACTTACATCGGGGCAAACCTTGAGCCTGAGGCTCTCGAGAATGTTCTTGAACAATGCGCAGCTGCATCCGGAATCAGGCCTTCGCACTACCGCTTTCCTATTATTACAAAGACCGGAGTAAACCGCCTTGGGCGAATCATCACCTATGTGTTCAACTACTCGTCAGAATCGCGGGAATACACTGTAAGCTGTGAGTGCTCTTCACTAATAAACGGCAATGTTACGGTCAGGCAGGGGGATATCATAAAAATAGAACCCTGGAATCTTGTGATACTTGAACAAAACGGCCTGAATAACCCAAAAGACGGATAAACCTGTATCCGGGCAGATCTGACGTCATATCAGGTTCCCGTTCTTTACATCAGACAAACCCTGTGCTATATTTTGCGCAAGCGGTTGCATAGTATAATTTCAATTGTTTCAGGAGGACAAGCAATGACAATTCAGACAGTTATGGATATTATCAGAAATGGCGACCTTGATGAGAAACTCTGCGACATATATGTTGACCGGTCACGTATAGAAGGAGAGAAAACCAGATATTTGAAGGTTCTGCAGACTTTCAAAGATATATACGGCGACGGAGAGTGCGAGATATACAGCGCACCGGGAAGAACGGAAGTCGGCGGAAATCACACGGATCACCAGAACGGCGAGGTTCTTGCGGCGGCAATCAATAATGATGCAATTGCTGTCGTTCGCAGAACTGATGACAATATCATCGACATAAAGTCCGGAAGCTTTCCCCGCAGCATTATTCAGACCTCAGAAATCAATAAAATAATGTCTGAAGAAGGCACTACTTGCGCTCTGATAAGAGGTGTTGCAGCAGGAGTCTGTCGCGAAGGATACAGAATAGGCGGTCTTAAAGCATATGTGGACAGCGAGGTGCTGATTGGTGCCGGACTGTCCTCTTCCGCTGCTTTCGAGTCACTGTTGGGAACTGTTTTTTCCTTTATCTATAACGGTGCCGGAATTGATGCTGTTACTGTCGCGAAAATCGGACAGTATGCGGAGAACGTTTACTTCGGTAAGCCATGCGGTCTTCTTGACCAGATGGCATGTTCTGTCGGAAATCTTGTACATATTGATTTTGAGAATCCTGCGTCTCCGTTTGTTGAGAAAATCGATTTTGATCTTGATTCACATAGATACAGCCTTGTGATTACCGACACAAAAGGTTCTCACTCTGATCTGACTGACGAGTATGCTGCTGTTCCGGCGGAGATGTGTGCCGCCGCGAGAGTTTTCGGCAAAGAGCACCTCAGGGAAGTATCAGAGAAAGAACTTATCGACGGAATCAACAAGGTCCGGAATGCTGCCGGAGACCGTGCGGCATTGAGGGCTATTCACTTTATGCGCGAGAACAAACGCGTGCAGTTGGAAGTCGCGGCCCTGAAAAACGATGACATCGAATCATTTCTGCAGGCAGTGACATCCTCGGGAAACTCAAGCTTCAAGTATCTGCAAAATGTATACAGCAGCAGGGACACTGCACACCAGAACGTGTCACTGGCGCTTGCATTAAGTGAGGCAGTAATCGGTAACGCAGGGGCATGCAGAGTTCACGGCGGAGGTTTTGCCGGTACTATTCAGGCATTTGTTCATAATGACACTCTTCCCGCGTACAGACGCGCTATGGATAACGTCTTCGGCAAAAACTCGGCGGCAGTTTTGAAATTCCGCAAATACGGCGGAATCAAGGTGATTTGAGGTACTATTTATGATCGGCAATCTGATTGATGAACTTGTAAGATACGGAATTAAATCCGGAATAACCGACGAAGAAGACAGGATTTACTCGACCAACACTTTGCTGGCGATACTCGGCGTGTCTGACTTTGAACTTGAGCAGGGCGGCAGCATTCCGGAATCGCGCAGCCTGTCTTCAATTCTGGAGGACATAACAGATTACGCAATCAGCAGCGGCATAACCGAGGATACTTCCGCGTCGAGAGACCTGTTCGATACTAAGCTTATGGGAGCACTCACGCCTCCGCCGTCTGTTGTCCGCGCTGAATTCGCTGCAAAGATGCGCATATCGCCGAAACTTGCAACAGATTGGTACTACTCGTTCTCGCAGGCTACAAACTATATACGTACAGACCGCATCGCCCGTGATGTCAGATGGAAAGCCGATACGGATTACGGAGATATTGATATTACAATCAATCTGTCGAAACCTGAGAAGGATCCGCGAGACATCGCAAGAGCCGGACAGACAAAATCCTCCGGATATCCTGCCTGTCTCCTGTGCAAAGAGAACGAGGGATATGCCGGAACTCTTTGTCATCCTGCAAGGCAGAATCATCGTGTAATACCGATCAGACTCGGCGGAGAAGAGTATTTTCTGCAGTATTCTCCGTATGTATACTACAACGAGCACTGCATCATCTTCAATTCAAAACATACACCGATGCTTATAGACCGCCGGACATTCGATAAACTTTTAGACTTTGTATGCCTGTTCCCGCATTACACCGCAGGCTCAAATGCTGATCTTCCGATAGTCGGGGGATCAATTCTATCGCACGATCATTTCCAGGGAGGGTGCTACGAATTTGCCATGGCGAGAGCGCCTTTTGAGAAGATGATTGTTTTCGACGGCTTCGAAAACGTCACGGCAGGAATCGTCAGGTGGCCACTGTCAGTTATCAGGCTGCAGGGTACGGACCGTGCGGAGATTTCCGGGCTGTCGGACAAAATTCTCAACGCCTGGCGCGGCTATACCGACGAGGAATCGTTCATTCTGGTAGAAACCGACGGAATCCGACACAATACCATCACCCCGATTGCAAGACGGCGAAACGGGCTGTACGAGATGGATCTTGTTCTGCGAAACAACATCACTACGGAAGAATGCCCGCTCGGCTACTATCATCCGCATCCGGAGTATCATCACATCAAGAAGGAAAATATCGGGCTTATTGAAGTGATGGGACTTGCCGTACTTCCCGCCCGCCTCAAGACCGAAATGCAGCAGCTGTCGGCTGCAATACTCGCCGGAAAAGACATAAGATCAATTCCGGAAATTGCAAAGCACGCAGATTGGGCAGAGAAATTTCTTCCGGGGTATGAAGTTCGTGAAGACAATATCGACAGCATACTAAAAAAAGAAATCGGCATAGTTTTCGCGCACGTCCTGGAATGTTCAGGCGTTTACAAATGTACAACTGAGGGACGCGCGGGCTTTATGAGATTTATAGAAAGCGTCTGAGTGCCTATGCCGGCAGATGTGGTAAACTTACCGCGTATAAAAATGTACGCGGAGGCTTTAATTTATGAATCTGTTCGTTCAGTTTACCGAGATAGCAATGCTGGTGTTGTTCGGTCTTTCATGGCCTTTCAATATAGCCAAATCCTACAAATCACGCACAACAAAAGGCAAGAGCCTTATCTTTGAAATCTGTGTGATAATCGGTTATCTCTTCGGAGTATGCGGCAAGTTTGTAACATTCGTAACAACCGGAGTTTTTGCTTACTCAATCTGGTTCTATTTTGCAGATATAGCGATGGTATTGATTGATATCGCACTCTACATAAGAAACCTGAAGTTCGACAGGGAATCAGAAGTCAAGCTCTGATTTACGCTCACCTGTCATCAAAGACCGGGCGACAGACTCCGCAGAATACCCGTTGTTGACAATGTCATTGACAGCAGCAATTACAGGCATATCAACGCCATATTTTGAAGAGAGCGCAAGTGCCGCCGGAATCGCATTGATGCCTTCGACGACCATGCCTACATTCTTTACTGCTTCTTCGGCAGACATACCGCCTCCGATCAGCTGTCCGCAGCGGTTATTGCGGCTGTGAACACTCATGGCGGTTACAATCAGATCTCCGAGGCCTGTGAGTCCCGAGAAAGTCTCGTCAAGGCAGCCCATCTCAGTTCCGAGATGTCTCATTTCAACAAGCCCTCTTGTAATCAGCGCCGCTTTGGCGTTGTCACCATAACCAAGGCCAACACATATGCCGGCTGCAAGCGCCACAATGTTCTTTAAGGCTCCGCAGATCTCAACTCCCCTGATGTCAGTATTTGTATAGACACGCATAAATCTGTTCATGAAGAGATCCTGCAATTGTTCAGCCACAGCGATATCCTCACTTGCCGCGACAATGCATGTAGGAAGGTCGCGCGCGACTTCTTCGGCATGCGTGGGACCCGACAGCACTGAATAGCGCAGATTCGGGTGTGAAGCCTGAACCTCATCCCTGATCACATCTATCAGAGTCATAAGCGTCTCCTGCTCGATGCCCTTGGACACGTTGATGATGAGCTGACCGTCAGACATAAATCCGCACGCAGCAGAAGCTGTCTTTCTTATATACGGCGACGGAACCGCAAACATTATCGCGTCCATGCCGGTGCATGCCTCAGCTATATCCTTTGTAAATACTATTGTATCCGGTACCTTCATGTAGGTCATGTTCGGATTGCATCTGAATTTGTTATAGTAATCTATCTCCTCCGGCAGCGCCGACCACACAGTCACCTTGCTGCCGTTGTCCGCCAGAACCTTCGCGAGAGCAATTCCCCATGTACCTGCACCAAGAACCCCGATATCAGCCATAATACGTCACCATTTCCATTCTTCAAAAAATCTCTTGTTTCTGCCGTCTTTATTGTGTCTCTTGCCCCACTCGTTCACAGCCGCAAAAGTAATAAGTATAACTCCGGCGATGAACAGGTATATAACCCACGCAATACTCTCCCAGAATGTCACGGAAAGATAAACTGCTATCCCCAGGATAGAACTTACACCGAGGATAAACCACGTTTTCGCTTTCCTTACAAACGAGTATATGAATATAACGATTGCGAAAAAACCGACAATAATCAGATCCAGTATCTCACCTGTATCAAGTGCTGAGACACTCTCTGCCGTCATAGCTATTGCGACCGACACAAACCAGAGTATTCTCATCATCTTCTCAGACGCGGGTCTGAAAAGATATCTGATTATAATAACATCTGCAAGAATTGAAGCAATATAAATTTCAAGACTGACGGAATCCTCATACCTGACAAAGCCCTGCTCAATCAATCCGATTGTAGCCAATACCAGCGCAACACTGTAAAGGTAAGCCGTTCTGATTTTTACGCGCTGTGACAGATTAATGACGGCTGCAGAGATAATAAACAGCGGCACCATCGGATTATATGGTGCGGGCGATACTCCTGTCAGCATAAACAGCGGCAGAAACGCGAGATAATCCACACCTTCCTTTGAAAAGACCTTCTTTCTGTATATAATGCGTCCGATCGTAGGAAGGAACAGCGCAAAAGCGAAGATTATCATATCCGGAAGGAATCTGTCCCCGTCCATATAACCGGATAGAGATTCACTCGCAAAGAACTGTATCCCGCCTTCCAGTATAAGAATCGGAACTACAGTCATAAATCTCGAACCGCAGAAATAAACAGCAGCAATGCCCGCCGTGGCAAGAATAAGTTCCGGAACAAAGCCGGTGCAATCGTATATACAAAAAATGAGCCAGATGCAGAGACATATGCTGAGTATCCACTTAAGAGGGTTCTTGTACGGCCTTAACCGTTCCGTCAGAGCACCTGCCGCCTTAAGCGCTGCAAGCGAGATGACAAATACAAGAAACATCATACCTGCAGAAACAGGTAAAAGGACAGAGTGCGGTGAATTCCGGTAATCCGTGAACAGAAGATTGACAGGGCTGTCGTCAGACATAAGCCTTATTCTTGATACCCGGTCAAGGCTATAAGCGATAAAAGCGATTGAATTGAGCGCACCGGTAAGAGCCAAAATAAAAGCCACCGAGACATGCTCTCCGTCTGATCTGAGCCGCATTGACAAAGCTGCTGCAAGAAGAATCAGAAAAGAATTCAAAACAATAATGACCGCATCCGCTCCGTCTGTAATAAAGAAAATAACAATGCCCGGAACAAGCGATTGAAAAAGCATAACGGCAGTGACAACACGCAGCCTGACCGCCTCTGCAAACTTCACACCCGCAAGCCTGAGAACAAGCAGAATTGCGGCGGATATCAGAACAGGCAGCATATAAATAACCGAATAAGAACTGTCGCTGACTCTGCCGCTTGCTATCAGTGCAATAGCTGAAGCCGCCTGAAACATAAGCGAAGCAATTATGAGTTCTGCCGTCGAAGGAGCTTCGCGCTTCTCTGTGAGTGCCGCAGACACTTCAAGTGCAACAAAGACAAGCATTGCGATGCTCGCAGCAAACCGGAACTGCGTCGATGCGGTAAACATACAGCAAAAGCCTGTAAGCGGAAGCAGAATACCGGACACAGGTGTCCTCATGCGGCTTAAATGATAGAATGCAAACAGTGCGGCGACAGTCAGTCCAGCGAAAACAAAAACATAATCTGAATCCGCCGAATCTGCTGCCCGGGCAACGCTGACAACCAGTGAAAGTGTGAGAAACGGTGTCAGATATCTGAGCCATGAACGGCTCTTTGTAAAGCAGAGAATTGAAACAGCGGCAAATGACATTGCCGTTCCGACGATTTCCGCCGCTCCCGCATCCCCGTAAGTGAATCCGAACAGCCCGGCAAACGCTGCAATATAGGTAATAATCTCGCTGTATACACTTTGAAACCCGGAGCGAAGTACACCCGGAAAACATCTCGCAATCTGCATTACAAGCGCAAACAGTGCGATTGCGATAAAGGCGCCTTCAAGTGCCGCGCCGTCTCCGTCTATTGAAAGTCCTGACTGGGCACCTGTGAAAATTACAGTCCAAGTAAGTCCAAAGTACAGTATTCCCTGGTAAGTCTTCGATTTGTATATCTTTCGACCGACGAATCCGGTAACCATGAACAGCGCGCTCGCTATGGCACATATACAGAAACCGTTGCCGGAATCAAACGACAGACTTCCGACAAGATTCAACGCACCAAGCCCGATAATCAGAACAGGTGTCAGAAAACTTCCCAGCACATAGAACGCAAAACCAGTCTGACTCAGCTTGAGTAGATGGCCGGACACATATGACAGTGCGAAAACAGAGACCACAGCAACCACCAATGTGATAATTCTTCCTGCATCGCTCAGAAAATTCCATGACGCCGACAGAAAAACTGCGCCGACTATTGTAAGAAGCAGTACCCCGACACCGAAGGAAACATTGATACTGCTGATTTTGTGCTCTTTTTTTCCTGCTTTGCCAGATTTATCGTTTCTGGTATATACCGGCAATGAAGATCTGTTGATGCTTTTATTCTGATAATCGCCGGGCGTCTCTGCAGATGCCGGCTGTGAAGGCTTTGAGGAAGTATTGCATTCTGTTCTGTCCGGAGCCGTTTCTTCTCCGCTGCTGCGGCAAACCACTTCCGCAGGTCTGGCAGCTTCGATTGCAGCCAGCTTGTTTCTGAGTTTCTTTACCTCAGAACACTTGCATATAAACAAAACCAGGAAGCAGATAAACGGAACGAACCAGATTGAACCGAAAATTACCGCCAGTATTAATGTGACTGTTGCGCTTCCATCCATCATAAAGTCAGTACAATACTCCCCAATTGTGTAATCAGTCTTCCGGCGTCAATTCTACTTTATCAGTATATCATAGTTACGTGAGCTGCACCTACAGTATGTATTGACTAACAAACATTTATGCTGATACAATCCGTTTGTTTTGTGAAACTTCTTCGGAGGATGAATTATGTTTGGTATTCAGCTTATAATAAATTCAGTTCTGCTCGGTATCGGACTCGCGATGGATGCTTTCTCTGTATCAATCGCAAACGGAATTGCAGATCCCGCTATGCGTAAACGCAGGATTATGCTCATAGCAGGAACATTTGCCGCTTTTCAGTTTGTCATGCCGCTCGGTGGCTGGGTATGTGTCCATTTTGTTGCGAAGCAGTTCACTATGGTTCAGCCGGCAATCCCGTACATCGCATTTGTCCTGCTGCTGCTCATAGGCGGAAATATGGTGCACGAGGGTTTCGCAAAGAGCAACCATGAAGAACCGGATAACAATAAGAGCGGTAACAGACTTAAACTGTCGACACTGTTTATTCAGGGAGTAGCAACTTCAATCGACGCTCTGTCTGTGGGCTTTGCAATTGAAGAGTATCGTGCGGTTCAGGCGATCTTCTCATCGCTCATCATCGGCGTTGTCACGTTGGCAATCTGTCTTGCCGGACTGCTCTTCGGGAGGAAAATCGGAGCAAAATTCGCATCGCGCGCAACAATAGTTGGTGGCATAATACTAATATTGATCGGTGCTGAAATACTGATTAAAAGTTTCTTATAATCCGGAGGACATGGTTTATGATCAGAATTGCAATTATGCTGGCAGATGGTTCTGAAGAGGTTGAAGCTGTTGCTCCTGCCGACATCTGCAGAAGAGCGGGCATTGAAGCTAATATGGTTTCTGTCATGGGAAGACTTGATATTACAGCTTCACGCGGAATAAAGATTACTGCCGATCTGATGATTGAGGACATTAATATTGATGATTACGATATGATTGTTCTCCCGGGCGGCGTCAAGGGAACAGAGAATTTCAAAGCCTCACAAATACTCAATAATTACATTATTGATTTTGCAGACAAAGGCAAAGGCCTTGCCGCTATCTGCGCCGCACCGACAGTTTACTCCGGCCTTGGCCTTCTTAAAGGCAGACACGCGGTCTGCAATCCATACTTTTTCGACGAGCTTCGCTCAGACGGTGCCCTGCTCGATGAAGATGCAAGAGTGATTACCGCCGACAACATAATTACTTCAAAGGCTATGGGAACCGCTTTGGATTTCGGCCTTGCTATCGTTGAATTTTTCCTTGGCGAATCAGGATCTTCAGAAATGTGCACATCTCTGTGTTATTAACTGATTGCCCTGTATATATTTATTGAAGACTCACTGTTGGTATAGACAAGCTCGTATCCGGAACTGTCCGCAAGATAACTGTCCATCGCCGAACCTGCGGTAGGCGCGAACCAGTTGAACCCGTATGATGATATGAACTTTCCGTAATCAATGTTTCCTGTCCATGCGTTGAAGGCCTCTTCTATAAATGCCTTATCTTTGGCAATCCTGGGGCTGTACAGTTCCGGACGCGCATCATAATAGACTTTATATCCTTCTATAAGAAAATATGTCCCGCTGTTGAAATCAGTATAAAGCACAACGGAACCCGTGGGCGGAAGAGTCTGTACCATCGCGGTATCTGCTGCAGCAACCGGATTGTAATTCAGTATCTGAAGAATGCAAAGTGTGCCCGCTGCAATATATCCCCATCGCATGATTCTGTGTGCGCGCTGCTCGAACCTGATATTCGGCAGAAGCGCTGCCAGGGGCAACGCAAGAGTCCAGCAGCATCTCATGTACACGCACGACATAAGTATGCTGCCTGCCGCAAGGAAAAACTGTTCCGTTGTCAGCGTGCGCTTGAGCCCGGCCCATATCATAAGCGCTGCCACAGCGATAATCAGCACGGTATAAACAGACAGCAGATCCGGATGCTCAATCTCGATATTGTGGAAATCTCCGAGAGTACCAAGAGAATAGTACAGATATAGCGGCCCCTTTATTCCGATAGGGCTGACAAGCGAGCCGGCTACACCGGCAGCAACGGCAGTACATGCATGAAGACGGACCTTTAACCTGCGTTCCTTTATTTCCGGTATGAAGCAAAAAAGCCACAGAAACGGATAGAACAGGTTAGACGCCTGCCAGTTTGCCTGGAACACAAAGACAGAAAAAATGCCTAGATAAAATGTAAAATAATCGCGCACCTTATGGTCGTCTTTGCAGAAGAAACGTCTTATAAGAACAAGCTCAAGCAGTGACGCGGCAATTGTAAGTGCGTAAGGCCTTGTCGATATGAACTGACTCATAACAATCCAGCAGAAAACCGAGGTGTTTATCGCCACATCGCGGTTCTTTATCTCCTGATTGCAATAAAGCAGCAAAGCAGCCAGAAGAATCAGATTGAAGACAATGCCCAAAACAAAAGTGCCGGTGAAGCCGCCCATACTGTACGCCATGTAGTTAATGACGTCACATAACCACTGCTGCACTATAGTCGGAACGCCCGGCTTAACAAGCCAGTACGCCGTCTGAGGCAGCTGTCTGTTGCTTACAATATACCGGCCGAGATCTATGAGAAAGTAAGAATCAGGATCGGGGTTATGAAGCAGAGCCTGCGCGAAAGTGTATATACCGAGCGCGGCAGCAAGAAGCACCTTGCTAAGAATATCCTTCGTCTCAGCTTTTTTTATTCTGTCCATGTATTGCGACTTGAATCAGATACGATCGCTCTTGCAGGATACAAACTTATAGCCCGCTTTCACGACGCTGTCTTCCATCAGAGCTTTGTCAGGCTCCTCATCTGACAGAATCACCGCGTTGCCGTCCTTGTGCGAGACGTCGACAGATATTGTCTTAACCGCGGCCTTTATCGCTTCGGTAACATGCTTCTCGCACATACCGCACATCATTCCTTCAATTACTGCGACAGTCCTGTACATTTCTTACACTCCTCATTCTCAAGTTTTATTTTATTATACCCTATCAGAGCGTAAGAAACTTCGAAACATCTTCAAGAGAACCGACTATACAGTCAGACAGAGAACGCATCTCATCGTCAGGCATAATAAGGTCAGGAACCATGCAGGTGAACAGCCCCGCGCGCTTGCACGAACGGATTCCGTTATATGAATCTTCAAGTCCGATCGAGCGCGATGGAAGAGCGCCTGCCATTGCACACGCCTTGATGAATATTTCGGGATCAGGCTTGCATGCCTTTACTTCATCGCCGCAGATCATGCCGTCCAGAAGCACGTCGATACCCCAGAAATGCATCTCGTAAGTTACTGTGCAACGCGAAGTGGATGACGCCAGACATATCTTCATGCCGAGGTCACGCATCTGTCCCATAAGTTCCTTGACATAAGGCTTGAGCGGAACTTCACCCCTGTCGAACGCGTCAAGAAAAATTCTGCGTTTCTCCTCGAGAATCCGTTTGAGCGGGACTTCACTGCCATAGCGTTCAACAAATCTGTGATTTGTCGTCAGTGTATTCTGACCAAGTACGCTGTGCGCGAAGTCCTCAATTCCGACGAGTCCGTAGCGCGCGCCAACAGTCACCCAACTGGACAGGACGAACCGCTCTGAATCCAGAATCAGTCCGTCCATGTCGAAAATCGCTGCATCAAACCTTCGTTTGTTCAACCTTAAATCTCCATCGTTCCTTCAAATACGCGATCGCAGTTTCCTGTCATACTGACAGCATCGTCAGTGTAATTGACTATCAGATCTCCGCCCTTGAGAATTACCCTGATGTCTTCTCCCTTGCGGCAATGTCCGTTTATGCATGCCGCCACAACAGATGCGCAGGCGCCTGTTCCACATGCCATTGTCTCTCCTGATCCTCTCTCCCAGACTCTCATCTTTAGAGTGTGATCATCGATGACCTTGACAAACTCTGTGTTAACACGCTCGGGGAAAAGCTCCGAAGCATACTCAAAGCGCGGTCCGATTTTCTCGAGATCCATCACGTCAACCAGCTCAGAGAATACCACCGCGTGTGGATTCCCCATGGAAACGCATGTGATGTTATATTCCTCGCCGTCAATATTCACAGGCTTGTTGACAACCGAATCACCCTCAATATTTACGGGAATCAGTGACGGTTCAAGAACAGCCTTGCCCATATCTACTTTGACTCTCTTGACCACGCCATCGGCTGTCATCATCTCGAGCTTCTTTATGCCGGACTTTGTCTCGATTGTCATGTGCTTCTTCTTGTGACCGGCAATATCATACATATACTTGCCGACACAGCGGATGGCATTTCCGCACATCATTCCTTCCGAGCCGTCGAGATTATACATAATCATACGCGCATCAGCCACCTTGGAAGGCGCAATAAGCACAATGCCGTCACCGCCGACACCGAAATGCCTGTCGGACATGAATACCGATAATGACTCCGGTGAAGACACCATTTTTTCAAGACAATCTATATAAATGTAGTCGTTGCCCGCGCCCTGCATCTTAATAAAATCAATCTTCTTGCGCTTCTCACGCATATTGTTGATATCGACAAGCTCGGTATTGATCTCACTGTAACGGCTCATGAGTGAATCTGCGAGAGCATCCGCCGTATCAACTGCTGTAAGGCAAGGAATTCCAAGCATTACGGCGCGCCTGCGAAGCTTTACGGAATCACGTGCCGGCAGTCTGCCCTTGGCTGAAGTTGAAATTATGTAATTAACCTTGCCGCTCTCAAGAAGCGTCATGGTGTTGTTGTCGTCAGATTCATGAATCTTCGAGACCACTTTTACATCAAGTCCGGCCTGTGAGAGTGCTGTCGCGGTACCTGCCGTAGCATAGAGCTTAAAGCCCAGGGTATCGAACTTTTTGGCAATCTCAACAATCTCCGGTTTGTCGGAATCTCTTACCGTTACAAAGACTCCGCCCTTCTTATACATCTTGTAGCCGGCTGCCACAAGTCCCTTGTAGAGCGCCTCGGACAGATTGCGGCCTACACCCAGAACCTCTCCGGTAGATTTCATCTCAGGTCCCAGCTGCGTATCGACATCTGTAAGTTTTTCGAAAGAGAACACAGGAACCTTGACTGCCGTGTATGGCGACTGGCGGTAGAAGCCGGTGCCGTAATCCATATCGGCGAGTTTGCGGCCCAGGCTGACTTCTATCGCGACGTCTACCATCGGTATGCCGGTAACTTTGCTCATATAAGGTACAGTTCTCGAAGCGCGCGGATTGACTTCAATTACATAGATTTTGTTATCTTTCACAATGTACTGAATATTTACAATACCGGTTGAATTGAGCCCGTCGCAAAGAGCTATTGTCGTATCGGCAAGTCTTCTGTACATATCATCATAAATATGCTTTGCAGGATACATTGCGATTGAGTCTCCGGAATGGATTCCGGCTCTCTCAATATGCTCCATAAGGCCCGGAATCAACACGTCCTTGCCGTCGTAGATAGCGTCAACTTCAATCTCTCTGCCCTGGATATACTTGTCTATCAGCACCGGGTTCTCTATTCCCTGCGCAAGAATGATTCTCATGTACTCGTTGACATCCGCATCATTGAAGGCGATTATCATGTTCTGACCGCCAAGCACATACGAAGGTCTGAGCAGCACAGGATATTCGAGCGCATTTGCAGCCTTGAGCGCCTCCTCAAGAGTAAGTACGGAGAAGCCCTTAGGTCTGGCAATATTCAGACGCTCGAGAAGGTCATCGAACCTCTCTCTGTCCTCCGCCATATCTATTGAATCCGCAGATGTTCCTATAATATTGACATTGTTCTTCGCAAGTGTCTTTGTGAGCTTAATCGCCGTCTGTCCGCCGAATGCAACAACAACGCCGTAAGGCTTCTCCTGGTGAACAATGTTCATGACATCTTCAGGTGTCAGCGGTTCGAAATAAAGTCTGTCGCCTGTATCAAAGTCCGTGGATACAGTCTCAGGGTTATTGTTGACTATTACCACCCTGAATCCGAGCGAACGAAGCGCGTGTACACAGTGAACCGCGGCATAGTCGAACTCAATGCCCTGACCGATTCTGATAGGACCTGAGCCGAAAACCATAATCGTCTTCTTGTCCTTGTCCCCTGCCTGTTCGAAATCAGCCTCATTCTCTCCGCCTGATTTGTCAGAGTTGTATGTGGCATAGAAATACGGCGTCCTTGCGGCAAACTCTCCGGCACAGGTATCAACCATCTTGAATGTAGGCTCAAGCTTGTATTCAGGTGCCGTGCCGCAGATGCGCGTCAGTGCCTTGTCGGTAAACCCGAGTTTCTTGGCATGGAAATACTCTTCCTCAGTTAAGGTTCTGCCTGAACACTGATCTTCGAAATCAAGAAGATTTTTAATTTTCGAGAGGAACCACAGATCGATCCTGGTCTCCTCGTGAATCTTCTCTATGGTGACGCCGCGTCTGATTGCCTCTGACACATAGAAGATTCTCTCATCGGTGACCTTGACGCAGCCGGTCATAATGTCCTCGTCGCTCACCTGCGCGAGCTTCGGAAGACGAAGTGTATCAACCGATATCTCCGCTCCCCTTACTGCCTTCATGAGAGCACTCTCGAACGAATCCGAGATTGCCATAACTTCGCCGGTCGCCTTCATCTGTGTACCGAGATTGCGCTTTGCATAAACAAACTTGTCGAACGGCCACTTCGGGAACTTAACCGCCACATAGTCCAAAGCAGGCTCAAATGCCGCGTAGGTATACCCTGTGACACTGTTGACAATCTCATCAAGCCTGTAGCCCAGCGCAATCTTTGTAGCAACTTTGGCTATAGGATATCCTGTCGCTTTTGAAGCAAGCGCAGAAGACCTCGACACACGGGGGTTAACTTCGATTACGGCATATTCAAATGAATCAGGATTGAGCGCAAACTGACAGTTGCATCCGCCTTCAACGCCTAACGCCTCTATAATATTCAGAGAAGCTGTTCTGAGCATCTGATACTCTTTATCGGAAAGGGTGACGGCAGGGGCGATAACAATTGAATCACCGGTGTGAACGCCTACAGGATCAAGGTTCTCCATCGAGCAGACCGTGATGACGTTTCCGTCTTTATCTCTTACTACCTCAAATTCAATCTCTTTCCATCCGGCAATGCCGCGTTCAACAAGAATCTGGGTAATAGGTGAAAGGGCAAGACCGTTCCTGGCAATCTCGTGAAGCTCCTCCTTGTCAGCAGCTATTCCTCCGCCGGATCCGCCCAAAGTAAATGCCGGTCTGACAATTACCGGGTAACCGATGTAATCTGCAAATTCAAGTGCGCTGTCCAGATCTGTTACTACCTTTGACGGTATGCACGGCTGACCGATGGATTCCATCGTGTCTTTGAAAATCTGTCTGTCCTCAGCCTTGTCGATACATTCCGGAGATGATCCCAGAAGCTTGACATGATGCTGTTCAAGGAAGCCTTCCTTGGCGAGCTGCATGCAGAGTGTAAGCGCCGTCTGTCCACCGAGACCCGACAAAATCGAGTCAGGTCGTTCTGTCTCAATAATTCTCTTAACCGTCGTAAGTGTGAGCGGCTCGATGTAAATCTTATCCGCCATCGACTTATCGGTCATAATTGTAGCAGGATTTGAATTGACAAGAACAATCTCAATTCCGTCTTCTCTAAGCGCACGGCAGGCCTGTGTCCCCGCATAGTCGAACTCGGCTGCCTGACCAATTACAATCGGGCCTGAACCTATTACCAGTACTTTTCTAATTTTCTTGTCCAGTGGCATTGCTGTTCACCTCAACTTTCCATCATGTTTATAAATTCGTCGAAAAGGAAGTCCGTATCCTGCGGTCCGCCGCAGGCTTCCGGGTGGAACTGCACGGAGAACGCCGCTTCGTTCAGATATTTAAGTCCCTCATTCGTTCCGTCATTACCGTTAACGAAGAATTCCTTCGCCTGCGCGCTGTCTATACTTTCCTTGACAACCGCGTAACCGTGGTTCTGAGAAGAAATATAAACTCTTCCTGTCTCAAGGTTCTTAACGGGGTGATTGGCACCTCTGTGCCCGTACTTCAGCTTGGTTGTCTCAAAACCGTGCGACAATGCCAGAATCTGATGTCCGAGACAGATGCCCATCGTCGGGATATTGAACGCACGCAGCTCCTGCAATGTCTTTATTGCCGCAACGTTATCGGTAGGATCTCCAGGACCGTTGGACAGGAAAAGTCCGTCCGGATCAATTTCTCTTACCTTCGCGGCAGACGTATCGGCCGGAACAAGGAAAACCTCGCATCCGCGCTTAAGAAGTGATCTTACGATATTCTTCTTTGTACCGTAGTCAAACATGACAACCTTGAACTTTACTTCTGTCTCAGGCTTGTAGTCGACAATTTCCTTAACGGTAACGTCTTCTACGGGGTTAACAATTCTGTATGCCCTGATGGCTTCAGGAGTGAACTCATCCACGGAATCGCAGATGGCACCGTTCATCGTTCCGTGTTCTCTCAGAACCTTTGTCAGCGCACGGGTGTCGATACCTTTGATCCCGGGTATTCCCTGCTTCTTAAGGAATGTGTCGATATCTGTCTCACAGCGAAAATTTGACGGGAAGCTGCAGGCTTCCCTTACGATGTAACCCGATACCGAAACAGTCTCACCTTCCATATCAGAAGTGATAATTCCGTAGTTTCCTATGAGCGGGAAAGTCTGAACGACCGACTGGCCTTTGTAACTTGCGTCTGTCAGTGTCTCAATGTATGCCGTCATGGAAGTCGTAAATACAATCTCAGATATTACGCTTCCTCCCGCGCCAAAGGCCTCGCCCTCATATACATTGCCGTTCTCAAGCACCAGGTATTTCTTCATAAAGCCACACATCCTTTCATATAAAAAAGGCTTTTTTCTTAAATGAAAAAAGCCGGTAAATCAGAAACTGAAACGATTGAGCCGTCGAGCGGTACGAGCACCGCTTCTATCTGAAATTTACACTTGTCGCATTCCATACAACAGCTTCTCATTTCAAACCTCCTCAATTCGCATTTGTACAAGGGTATCACAAACAGAAAGCGTTTTGAAGTTCTTGTTTTTTACAAATTTCACTTTAATTACATTTATATTAAGGTGCAGTTTGTAAAATACGGATATATCACCCGATTAGTATAGTGCTGACCTCATCCTTCATGTGTTCTTTCTCGATGACATCCTTGTGCAGAATCTCCTTCTTGTCCAGATCCTTGATGCCTTCAGGAATAGCAAGACCGCTCTCGGCAGAAAGTTCTTCTATCACATTCTCTATCGAACGGCCTGAAGAAAATCCCGATCCGCGAAGCGAATCCATCACTGCCGGCGCAAACTTGAACGGAGATGCAGTTGACGCGAATACAGTCTTGCACTCATCGTTTGATCTCTGGTGATATCTTGAATAGATATTGAAGCCTACGGCAGTGTGGGTATCAATCACATTATCAGTCCTGTCATAGACATCCAGTATCGTCTTCGCGACACCGGTCTCGTCAGCGAAGCCTCCGACGAAATTCCTCTGGAGAGTCTTAAGCGTCTTGGAATCAACACTGTACGAGCCAACTTCCGACAGGCTCTTCATCCACGTTCTCACCGCCGAGCTGTCGCCCCCGGTAACTTCAAAAAGCAATCTCTCAAGGTTGCTCGAAATAAGAATATCCATCGATGGCGAAGTCGTCTTAAAGAATTCGCGCTTGCGGTCATATGTGCCTGTAGAGAAAAAGTCACACAGAACTTTATTTCGGTTGGAAGCACATATAAGCCTGCGGACCGGGATACCCATCTGCTTTGCAAACCATGCGGCAAGAATATTTCCGAAGTTGCCGGTAGGAACTACTATGTTGATCTCCTCGCCGTCCTCAATCTTCTCGGTACGGGCAAGCTCGACGTAGGAATACACGTAATATGCAATCTGCGGCACAAGGCGTCCCCAGTTTATCGAGTTTGCCGATGACAGCATAAATCCGTTGTCATCAAGCTTCTTTGCAAAATCCTTATCTGCGAAAATATTCTTCACTCCGGTCTGCGCATCATCAAAGCATCCGTTAACCGCTACAACATGGGTATTAGAACCGGTGGTCGTAATCATCTGAAGCTTCTGTGCCTCCGACACGCCGCCCGTCGGATAGAAAACAATTATCTCTGTGCCGGGAAGATCCTTGAATCCTTCAAGCGCAGCCTTGCCCGTGTCACCTGAAGTAGCAGTAAGTATACATATCTTCCTGTTAATTCCGGTTTTGGCAATGGAAGCGGTCATCAGATGCGGAAGCAGCTGAAGCGCGACATCCTTGAACGCACACGTCGGTCCGTGCCAAAGCTCAAGAATATATTCTCTGTCATTGTATGAATTCAGCTGAACAAGCGGAACGGGGTTCTCTCCCCATTTCTCCTCGCTGTATGCCTGACGTGTATAATCAATAAGCTCT
The DNA here is from genome assembly GCA_022484595.1 of Mageeibacillus sp. GTDB lineage: Bacteria > Bacillota > Clostridia > Saccharofermentanales > Saccharofermentanaceae > Saccharofermentans. The sequence continues at coordinate 165,573 of JAKVLB010000002.1, forward strand.
TCTTCCGTGAAATCCGTAAGATACTTCGACAGAACCCGGGCAGATATCTCATAGAACTGCATATTCTTCATCTCTGCAAGCTCGTCTTTTGTTATTGCGGGAATTGAATCCGGCACGAACAGACCGCCGTCGGGCGCAATTCCGGTGATAATAGCTTCAGCTGAAGTGTACTTCCTGTCATATCCTCTTGTACTTACATAATTCATGTCATGCCTCCGGTGTTACAGATGCCGCGTCTGTTGCGGCTGTTGCCGCTCCGCTCGCATCCGGGTTATATTTGCTGTTGTAGCTGTCCAGTATCTGTGAGACTTCCGGGTCCGAGCTTCCTTCTTCAACAATACTCTCAAGGTAAGCGAGCTTCTCCGAATCCGTGTTGACTTCAGAATTTCGCTTTATCATAGGAACTATCACGAACACCAGAACCAGCGCCACTGCCGCAATTCCCGCCAGAATCGCGATTACCTTTATCGTTCGGCGCAGCTTATCGCCGGGTGACAGAACATCTTCTATGTCAATAGAATCGTCAGGTCTCTCGTCTGCTCCGGATCCTGAACGCATCATTATGTCGCGGCGTTCCTTTACGCTCGCCATTCTTGGCGCCTCGTATTCTTTCTGCGCGCGCATAAGTATCGGGGCCTGAAAATTTCTTCTGTCTGCCGGAGATTCTCCAGAAGACATCTGCGCCGCTTTGATCTTATCTGTTATCTCAGCAGCCCTGACGTCTTCCGGAGGATTCTTTATATCCTCCCGCACCATACGAAGCGCTTCCTGCGCAATCGTCAGATACATCTCACATCCGAGAACATTGGCTATCGCATAAGTAAGACTGCCTTCAGCACGCTCAAACTGCCCTTCTCTGGCAAGACAAAGTCCGTATATCAGTGCCGGATCACCCCACTTCTCATACTGGGTTATAAGCGGCTTAAGGAAAATCTGTGCAACATCCGTACCCTCACCTGTGGCATTGCCGAGCGCCCGGTTATACTGTTTTACTATCCTGCTTTTCTCCTCGTTACTCACGTCGAAAAGGATGAGACTCTTCTCATCAATCGGTTGTATATTCATTATCAGGCCAAGATAGTCGTGCACTTTCAGATAAGTCCTTTCAAATTACTTCTGATTTGTCCGAGCAGATAGAGCGATCCTGTAACGAGCAGCGGAATCTTATCTGAACATGAACGTCTGTACGCATATTCTCCGCCCTCGCAGGGTGACTCAACAACTTTGACATTAACCTTGCCATTATACACGAGATTAATATGTCTGGAAAGTTCGGACGGATCCATTGACCTCGGATTATCAGGCCTGACGCATACAGCCTCCGCAGGAAAGATTCCGCCGTCCCTGTAGGCGCGCAGAATTCCTTCAACGTCCTTGTCTGCCATTACGCCCATCACAAGCCTCACCGCAGAGCCCTTGAGCGCGCCTGCCATTATCTCATTCACAACACCTGCCAGAGCCGCCGCTCCCTGTGGATTATGACCGCCGTCAAGCAATACGACCGGGTCTTTGCAGATTATCTCGGCACGGCACTTCCATACCGTACGTGATATTCCTTCGTTTATAAACTGCCGGGATATTCCGCAGAGTTCTGCAAGCGCGATCGCAACTGCCGCATTCCCCACCTGATGTCTTCCGTTAAGGCATGTGTTGTATTCCGTTCCGCAGTTATCGAAAATCATTCTTCCGTCGCCGGTAAACTTCGCACTTCTCATCGATTCAATGTTGCCCGCTGTATAAAGGCGGCATCCGAGTCTTTCTGCCCGTGTTCTGACGACTGATCTCACTTCCTCACGTTCTTTGTCACCTATCAGCATAAGGTCGGGGTTAAGACACACACACGGAGCACCCGGCTTTAATATACCGGCTTTCTCACCTGTAATCTCTGTCATAGTGGATCCGAGTCTGTCACAGTGATCATAACCCATAGCGGCAATTGCGGTCGCCACGGGATTACTGATGACATTTGTCGAATCAAGCCTTCCTCCGAGTCCGACCTCTAACACCGCCAGATCCACTTTGCATTCCGCAAAATAAAGGAAGCATATGGCAGTAATAAGTTCGAACTCCGTAGGATTCTCCATGCCTTCAGACAGCATCTCAGCCGCCGCGCGCTCGGTCATCCCTGACAGCCTCGCCAGATCATCTGAAGAAATCTCTCCGGCCGCCTCATTCTTTTCGAGCGCTTCAAGTCCGTCTCTTCCGTCAATCACGCGAATGCGTTCAGAGAAACGCTCAAGAAAAGGCGAAGTGAACACGCCAACTCTTAAATCAGCGCAGGCCAGAATTGTTGATGTATATGCTGTAATTGAGCCTTTACCGTTGGTCCCGGCTATATGAACGGCTCTGAAACTGTTCTGCGGGTTGCCAAGAAGCTCACATAGGCGCGTGATTCTCTCCAGTCCCGGTTTTATTCCGAATTTAAGCGCATCCCTGAGAAACTCAGGTTCTCCCTGTTCACTCATCGGCTTTGCCTTCGGAATAATCAACCATGTCTTCCTTGCGGAACACCATTAGCTTGCTGAGAATATAGTTTGCAATAACTACAAATATCGAATTAAAAGCCTTCATCATGTACTCGAATGTCAGACCGAAGCCTGCGATAAAGCAGATCACAGAAGACTTATCCTGACCCGAAATAAGCTCGCAGCCCTTGATCATAAGCAGATAGAGACCAAGTTCAAGGACAAGAAACGACAGAACTCTCGCTCCCATAAATGTGATAAGCTCGCGCCAGACGCTGCCCTTTGACCTGAATACAAATATGCGGTTAATGAAATAAGCCGTAAGAACCGCAAGAAGCCAGCAGATAATCTGGTTAATCACTATCTTGAGCGATAACGAATGTCCGAACAGAGTCAGGTCAAGAGGATTTGTCACGAGCTTATCGAAAAGTATGTAAGATGCCCAGTTGACGACTGTTGTTATCGCGCCGCTGACCAGATACATGAATATCTTGCGTGTCTTCTCCTGATTTGGTGTAAGTTTCTCCCCGCCGAGCAAAACAGTCTTTAAAAACATTATATTTCTATTCCTCCTTAAACGCGCTTGGGACGCGGATGCGTCTTATCGACGAATATTCTTCTTACCAGATAAACGATTATAACAATAATTATCGATTCTACTATTGAAATAATCAGAAAAACGTTAAACAGATATGAGTAAAGAACCTCCGCGCGTTTGTCGGCAGGCTTATACACCTGGAACGATCCGTCGGCGGCATTATAAAGATAGAAATCTCCTCCGCCCGTCTCATCCACGAGGTAGCATATGAAATCCTTGTCCTTGTTTACATAACCCGTAAAGACCGCATTTCCCGTATCATAATTTGCCGCCACAAATCCGGTAGGTATTGAGACATCGTGAGGCAATTCGGCTATCTGCAAAATCTTGCTCGTGCGTATGATTGTATTATCGGGGTTATATTTGATAACTGTCTTTGTCTGGCTGTTGTAGAAATACAGTCCCGGGTCGTTCGTTCCGTCAAAAAGATATAAAAGAATGCTTGATACACCTTCCCGTGTGTACGCCGGAACACTGTAGCCGTTGACAACCTTCGTCGTCTGGGTGAAACCTTCCGGGACATTCACCTTCTCCGGAATATCCAAGAACGTATATGTGTTTCCTTCACCATCGGCAAGAACCGCATTCTCGGGAACATAGCTCTCGTTACGGGTAATATGTATGGAATAGTGCATATGATTGACACCGTCCTGCGCCGTTACATCTATCGTTATCTCATTATCCCCGACCTTCAGATTCTGATTGCCGTCGATTATTACCGCGGCCCACAGATTGTTGGCGGTCGCATTGATCGTAACTTCCGATACCGAACGCTCTACAGTGGCAGAATAACTCGTGATATTTGGCTCAAATTCAGGTGTAAGCTGAACACCCCTTATCTTTAAAAATGCGAGCGAAGCATCATCGGATATCATCGCTTCGTTAATCGGAATGGTAACGCCGGACCCCTTGTTAAGTTCCGCACCTTCATTGTCGCTGTTCCTGAATTCTCCCAGGTCGTCAAGCCAGATATTGATCTCACCCGAAGCATTAGGAAGAATACGCAGCGATACCGTGAAAAGTATTACCGGTTCATCGGAACTGAAGGCCTTGGTCTCACTGTCATCGGAGCTGTCATCTGAGCTGCTGCCGGAAGCCGCCATGTGATCTTCTGCGGAAATAATGACAGAGCCGTCTCCCTGATCTTCCGTGAATGCAAAGCCTGAGAGCGAGGTACCCTGCTCTGTCGATATGTATTCGGCCATACCGGTGTCATAACCGAGAACCACCGGTCCGAAGCTTACAATACTTGGCATGGTATCAGCTATTACATCAACCTTGACAATATCCCCCGGAGTAACATCGTCATTGTTGCAGACCGCCGACAGAGTGATTGAGGTATCAGCCCTCACATCCGTGCCTATGCAAAGCAAATCTGTCAAAGCAAAACACTCCGCGGCTATGACGCAGATACAGACTAAAGATATAAAGTGTCTTGCTTGTGTATGTTCTCTCATATATTACGGCAGGTAGCCGTAAACCTCCGGCATGTTGTTATAAACTGGTATGTCAAACTCAAATTCCTGACCGATCATTCCTATGTCATTATAACTGTTATAGTACCTTAGCGACTCGGAATAAGCCATCATAACATTCTGGGCATACTGGTGAGAATAAAGATCCGTCGAGTCTGACTTGACATCAAATTTCTGGAAGTACAGCGTGTCCTGACCGGCGTCAATATACCCCGACGCAATCCAGAGTGCCCCTCCGGTTATTGCCTTCTCGATTGAATTCCAGGGCAGCATAAGCGCGGCTTCTTCATCAGTTATCTCCTGGCCCTCGTAATCTCTCCCCCATTGAGCGTATCTCGCACCGTTGACGACAGCACCGCCGTCGTCGGTCGTCGCGGTTGATCCTATATTATAGAAATTATAATACCCCTCATAACCTTCAACTGTTCCGGTCGCAAGTGCCGACTGTCCGCTGTATCCCATCTCCTGAATAATTCTGCTTGCAAGAAGATAAGGTGATACTCCGGCGGTCTGTCCGGCATTATAAATTGCCGTGGCATAATCATAAGCGGAAGTGTCCATGAAAGAGCCCTTGATTATACTTTTCACTCCGTCCGGTGTCTGGACATCAGGGTCGAAGCTAAGCTTTTCAAACATAAAAACCCTGTCGGGAACCAGAAAATTTCTGGGATCAAGATAATAGGATACCACCTCAGGTTTGCACGCCATCCAGTCAGGGCTGTCATAGACCTTTGAATTTTCCCTTATGCAGTCCGGGAATGAAGAATACTGCAGCAATGACCTGCCTTCAGAGCACTCGTTTGTGAGTACCGTCTGATAGTCAAGTCCTGTATTGTACGCAGTAAAGATGTACCCGGGTTCAAGGGTGTGCATAAGCCATAATCCGCTGTAATAGCTGTCGGGGAAATTCACAAGAGTGCTCTCGCTGAATGTTCCTGAATCGTTGCCGTTGAGCAGATATACGTTATAACTTGATGAAGTTCCGTCAAAACTTGTGACGGTAACCGTGATGGCAGACTCGCCTGCCGGGACCTGATAAATCTCCCCGGCTGCAAGCGGAGTTGCCGCCGCGGCTCCTGTTGCGGCGGAATCAGCCGACGCCGGTGCCGATACAGGTCCGGCCGAAGCCGTTATTGCTACACTGGCGCTGTAGCCTTCGAGAGCGTCGCAGTTCACGGTAACGTTGCGGCTCTCAGGCATGTAGAACGCATAGTTATGTGTCTCAATGTCGAAGACCGGGAAAATACCAAGATCCTGTCCATTGTCGGAATTTCTTACCTTGAGACTTGAAAGAGTCCCGTTCAGAGGCAAAAGACTTACCTCATTCTCTGCAACTTCGTAACTGTTGCGGTTTAAATCCAGAAGTTTGAGCTTGTCGCTGCCGGACTCTCTTGTTACAGCCATATAACTGCCGTCGTAATAGGCAACTTCTCGGCTCTGAACCATCTTGTAATACACATCGCCGTCCGGCTGTGAAACGGTAGAGGCGCGCCTCACTTCAACGTAGAACATGTTGGATATATCGCTTATTCCGGTCTTCTGCTCGACGCCTGCAACATCCTGCGCCCGTGATCTCAAAGTCTCGTATTCACTTCCTTCATGGCTGTTTGTGCCTATAAGGTTGCCGCATACGTCATAAAGTGACACTTCAAGGTCATCACCAATATCGACAAAATTTACGTAACAGTCAGAATCATTGCAGTCAAGCATATACCACGTACTGTCTGAGCCCGCCGTAATTGATCCGTTCGCGACGCTTCCGTTCGAGATTTTGAAACTCTCCGGTATATTTACACTGCCCCCGTCCACGGTGACACCTCTTCCATCCGAAGACCTTATGAGTATGCTGACATTATGGGTTCCCGCAAGGGCTCCGGCAGAATTCCAAGAAAGGCTGAAATCTCTGCTTCCGCTTGCCTGATCAATGTCTCCGTAGCTCAGATAACCTCTGCTCAGATTGTTATCAATGAAGAAATCTGTTCTGACTTCATCTCCCGTTGTCGTAAAGCTTCCGTTAGCCTGCTTGATTCCTATCGTATAGCCGTCGGAAGACAGCGTGGATGTCAGATTAATATCTGATACGACGCTTCCCGCACCTGACTCGATCTTCCCTGTTACCGCATAGCCCCGGTTCTGTTTGCGGGCGTATTTATTAATCACTGCCATTCTCGTCATTGACGACAGATCCGAAGTAATATCTCCGACATCTTCGGCACTGGCTTCGCCGTCAAGAACATTAGCCAGATCCTGTGCGAAAACACTGTCATCCCGACCCATGAGAAGATACTCCGGCGATGTAAATACACTTATCAGATAGTCTCCGACAGAATACATTCCGTCCCCGACGCTCAGCCTTGCTTTCGCGCATGTTGCCTCATCGGATGATATCAGTGCTCCTGCGCGGTTTACAATCTCCCCGCAGCGTTCGTCTGAAAGATTTATCGGAAGAGACGACGGCAGAGTCTGTATATAAAAGAAAATCACGGTCACGCATGCTATGACCGCCGCCAACGCCAGAAACAGATACTCGACACGCCTTCTGAACATATTATCAGTCGTCCTTCCCGGATAATTTGTCTAATGTAAACCCGTACGGCGGAACAAAATGCTCCATAAAATAGTCTACCTCCGGCATCTTCATCGCCTTTATGGTTCTGCCTGTAGATTCTTTGGCGGAACTGAACTCCGTACTTCCTGAAGACTCCTCCCTGACGCACTTGATATACGCTGCGATTCTGTCGGCCGCCTTCACTATTCTGTGAATCATTATACTCTCTTCGCTCGTAAGACCTGGCGCCAGAAGTTCCAGATACTCCGCCCTGATGTCTTTGTCTTCCGGCAGAAGGCTCACCAGTGTCTCGGCAGCCTCCCGTTCCACTTCCTTATAAGCGTCGGTTATCTCTTTGTTTCTGTACTTAATCGGCGTCGGCAGGTCTCCCGTAATTATCTCTGTACAGTCATGATATATGGAATACGACTGAACCTTGTAAGGATCAAGAATAATCGCTCCGGACACTCCGTCACAGAATTTGTTGTGAAGTATGCACAGCGCGTGCGCAATAACAGCAACATCAAAGCTGTGTTCCTTGATGTTCTCCGTACGCGAATTTCTCATCAGCCCCCAGCGGTTGATGTACTGCATCCTGTCCAGCATAGCATAGAAACCGTATTCTTCCATAATCCACCTCAGTTCTTAAACAGCTCGTTGAAACACTTGGTCGCGTAAGTATCGGTCATGCCCGCTATATAATCCGATACGAAAATCGGCAACGGCATCTCCTGTTCGGAAGCATTCCTCTGCGGATGCGAATCAACAAAATTCGCAAACTGTCTTATCACGTCGTTTCGCGAGTTTCTTGCCTTGTCTATGTCCTTCACCGCCTCGAAAAAGCTGTCAAAAAGCGCATCGAGCATCATATCGCAATACTTCTCATACGTCACAACCTTGGGAGACTTATATATAACGTCGACATTGTTGCGAAGCGCGTTCTCCAGCGCGTCACCCGCTTTGTCTGACATCTTAATCTCATTGCGTTCAATGCTGTTCTCAACAATATCTTCCACCAGATAGTTAATTATCTCGGAATTGTTCCCGCCAAGACTGCCGGCGCCCATCGGAAGATTGAACTCGCTCTCGATTACCCCTGTTCTGAGCGCATCCTCTATGTCTCTGCCGACATACGCAATCTTATCGGCAAAACGTACCACGCAGCCTTCAAGCGTTGCCGGGAGCTTGCGTCTCCCCTTTGGTATCAGATACGACAGATCATCCTCGCTCTTGTCTTTACACGGCACCAGGACACGCTCCCCGTATGTCTCGCCGCAATGGCATATAATTCCGTCTCTCACTTCAAACGAGAGATTCAGTCCGAATCCCGAGCCGTGCTTCTCGAGAACATCAAGCACACGAAGACCGTTGGATTCATGTTCAAAATAGAGACTGCTGTCACACTCCCTCAGCTTCTTGTTAAGCACCCGCTCTCCGCTGTGCCCGAAAGGTGTATGCCCGACATCGTGTCCAAGCGCAATCGCCCTTATGAGATCTGTATTCAGATTGAGCGCCGAACCGATGGTCGAGGCAATATACGAAACATATATTACATGCTCCAGTCTTGAACAGATGTGGTCGTTGGCAGGATTGAAAAAAACCTGCGTTTTGTGTTTGAGCCTCCTGAACGCCTGCGAATAGATAATTCTTCCGAGATCTCTCTCATAACAGTTCCTTATGGTGCATTCCTGTTCGGGAACAACGCGTCCTCTGCTTGACGTGCTGTGCGCTGCAAAAGATGACAGTTTGCTGTCGCGCATCTCATGAATCAGCTTTATCTTGTCGACTGTGACAGGACTTATCCGCTCAGTGCGCTCGAGATCTCTGAAGCTGCCCTGATACATCTCGAAAAGGGATAGATTGTCGCTCATCGCCATTACCTCCTAAACAGAAACATACCTATTTTACTATAAAACTATTGTTCAGGCTTTCTTAAGCCCCGCACTGTTTACAAGCATGTTCTTGGTCATTCCTTCGAAGTCGACACAGACAAGCGCATCTCCTCCGATTTTCTCGACTTTCAGCACCCGTCCTTCGCCAAATCTCGGATGAACTACCGACATATTCGCAACAATATCATCAGGTCCCAGAGCGTCTTTCGTATGATTGCCGGCAGCTCCGGAGTTCTTCTTTCTGTCAAAGGTTGAAGCCAGAGCTGACGCAATGGTTCTTCTTGAGTCATCACGCTGCGGAAGTGCCGCCGAATCTGAATCCGCGGCAGTGTTCTCGCGCTTTGTACCCATAAGATACAGAAGCTCCGGATTTATTTCCTTAAGAAATCTCGAAGGTCTGTTGCATTGTGTCTGACCGAAAAGCATTCTCTGTCGTGACAGAACCAGAAACAGATTTCTCTTGGCGCGTGTGATTGCCACATACATAAGCCTGCGTTCTTCCTCAATCTCATCCTCACTCTGAATTGAGCGGTAACTCGGAAAAATGCCTTCCTCAAGACCTGTCACGAACACCGCTCCGAATTCAAGTCCCTTCGAGCTGTGAATTGACATAAGCCTGACAAAATCATCGCTCTCATCGTAATTATCACCTTCCGACATAAGCGCGCAATCGGAAAGGTATATCCCGAGAATTCCTTCTGTTGTATCCGATGTCGCGGTGCTCATGTAAGATTCACCGTCGTCTTCCCGAGGCTCAGCCGCAGCGGTATTGCCGTCTTCCGTCACGTCTTCACTACGGTGCGCCTTGTCAAACTCCGTGGCTTCAGACAAAAGCTCCTTAAGGTTCTCGACTCGGTCGACGACCTCGCCTTTCTTCTCGCGTTCCGCGATAATCTCATCTATGATTCCCGATTCATTCTCGACATATTCTACAAACTCGGCAAAATTCTTCTCGCCCATAATGAGCTCATCACGCATACTGTTTATGCGTCCTGTAAACTCAGAGAGCTTGCCGGCGGCACGGATCAGCTCCGGATACTGCATTGCGGCGCAGGCGGCGTCAAACATGCTTATGTTCTCCGCTATGGCGATACCACGGATATGTTCTACAGTAGTGTCTCCAATGCCTCGCTTCGGCACGTTGATTATGCGTTCAAAAGCAATATTGTCCTTGGTATCATTTATAAGCCTCAGATAAGCGAAAACGTCCTTTATCTCCTTGCGGTCGTAGAACCTCATTCCTCCGTATACCTTGAACGGAATGCCGGCATTGTGGAAAGCCGACTCGATATTACGCGACAGCGCATTCATCCTGTAAAGCACCGCGCAGTCCGAATAGCTGAATTTATTCTTCTCAACCATCATCTTAATCGTGTTTGCAACGAACCCGGCCTCTCCCGCTCCGGAGTCTGAATTCATCACTATAACCTTATCTCCTGCCGCGCCTTCTGTCCTTAAGGTCTTCTGCTTACGCCTGGTATTGTTTGAAATAACGCAGTTTGCCGCGTCAAGTATCGTCTTTGTCGAACGGTAATTCTCCTCGAGCTTGATTACCTTTGCCCCGGGAAAATCCTTCTCAAACTTAAGGATAAGCGTTACATCTGCGCCTCTGAACGAATAGATCGACTGGTCGTCGTCTCCTACCACACAGATATTCTTCTCTCCTGAAGCAAGAAGCATTACAGCCTTGTACTGCGGAATGTTCGTGTCCTGATACTCATCTACCATTATGTATCTGAATCTTTCCTGGTACTTCGTCCGGATGTCCGGATTGCTGCTCAGCAGCTTGACCATATTCACAAGGATATCGTCAAAATCCATCGCATTATTCGCCTTGAGTTTGGCATTATACTGTCTGTAGACCTTTGCGCAGTTCTTCAGGAAATAATCATTCCCGGCATATTTTTCATATTCTTCAACAGACCTGAGTTTGTTCTTGGCATTCGATATCTCGGCAAGTATTGACCTCGGCTTAAACCTGGATTCTTCTACACCGAGCTCCTTCATGGATTCTTTCACAAGCTTGAGCTGATCATCAGAATCTAATATCGTGAAATTACTGTCATAACCTATGCATTCGGCATGTCTTCTTAAGATTCTCGCAAAAATGCTGTGGAATGTTCCGCACCATATCTGCTCCGAAGCATCTCCGACAAGAGAGTTGATACGGTCGCGCATCTCTTTTGCCGCCTTATTGGTAAATGTAATCGCAAGTATTGAATACGGCGGAATATTACAATTCCTCATCATATACGCAATACGGTACGTGATGACGCGGGTCTTGCCTGAACCTGCACCGGCAAGAATCAAAACAGGACCGTCAATATGAGTTACAGCATCCTTCTGTTCATCGTTAAGCTCGCTCAGCAGCTTGTTCGCATCAGAATTACCTATGCCCTTATTGCAATAGCCGGAATTCACATGTTCAAGTTCTTCCAACAAATCCGAAGAACCGCCGAAAATTTCATCGTTCAAAAGTATTCTCTCCAAACTGTTTGTTTTTTGTCTTAAGATTATATCAGTTTTTGTGCGTTAATAATTGGACATAAATCGGCAAATGGATATAATTGTCATATGCAAAACAGAGAAAATATAAAACAACATAAATTAACCGGAGCGCAGACGATTCTTCTGGGCTTTTTTTTACTAATCCTTATCGGGATGATTCTTCTTATGCTTCCCGTTGCCTCACGCGACCGCAACTGGACAATGCCGATTGATGCGCTTTTCACCGCTACCTCGGCAAGCTGCGTTACAGGTCTTGTTGTACGGGACACACAGACCACATGGACACTTTTCGGGCAGGTTGTCATCATATTGCTCATTCAGGTAGGCGGAATGGGAGTCGTCACAATGACGACCACACTCAACAGACTGACCGGCAGACGCATAGGACTCAAAGCAAGAACTACAATGCAGGAAGCAGTTTCCGCGCCTAACCTTGGCGGAATCGTAAAATATACAAGATTCATCTTTATCGGATGTGCCTTCTTCGAGACGCTCGGAGCTCTCGCGATGGCGCCTGTCTTTATTAAGGACTTCGGTGTGGCACGCGGCATCTGGTATGCGATATTCACATCTATATCGGCTTTTTGCAACGCGGGCTTTGACCTCGACGGGTCCTACGGTCCGTTCTCTTCACTCACTCATTACGCGGATAATCCGGTCATTATAATCACTGTCGTCTGTCTTATACTTACCGGCGGCCTCGGCTTCCTCACATGGCGCGACATAAGAGATCACGGTCTGCGGTTCCGCCGATACAGCACACAAAGCAAGATAATCATTATTATGGAACTGATACTGGTTATCGTTCCGTCGGTAATTCTGTTTTTTGCCGAGTACAGCAATCTGCCGCTCGGCGAGCGCATTCTCTCTTCACTTCTTCAGGCCGTGACACCGAGAACGGCAGGTTTCAACTCAACCGACTACAACAACTTCTCGGACTCCGGCATCGTAATGACAATTATTCTGATGCTGATAGGCGGCGCTCCTGGTTCTACTGCAGGCGGTATGAAGATCACCACTGTCGCCGTTCTTTTCGTATCTATGATATCGGTTTTCCGCCATGAGAAATCCCCCGCTATATTCAAACGTACAATTCCTAATGATGTCGTGTCAAACGCAGTATCAGTTTTTCTTCTATACCTGATACTTCCCACAACAGGCGCGATGCTGATAAGCAGAATCGAAGACATACCTTTCCTCTCGACCATGTTCGAGAGTGCGTCTGCCGTTGCTACCGTCGGACTCACGATGGGAATTACTTCGACTCTCACCACTGTCTCAAAGGCAATACTGATAATTCTTATGTATACGGGACGTGTCGGCGGACTTACACTTGTTTTCGCCGCTATCTCACGCAAATCATTCGGCAACAGGGAATATCCAAAGGATAATGTGGCAGTCGGCTGACCCCGGCGGAAAGGAACAACATTATGAAAAGCATACTGGTAATCGGAATAGGACTCTTCGGAAGACTGCTCATAAAGCAGCTGGACAAAGCAGGTGACGAGATTCTCGCGATAGACAAGTCAGAGGAGCGTCTAGAACCGGTTTTGCCTTTTGTAACCAACTCCCTGATCGGCGACTCAACAAATGAGGATTTCATCAAATCCATCGGCGTAGGCAATTTTGATGTCTGCATTGTGGCAATCGGCGATAATTTCCAGGCTTCACTGGAGACAACTTCACTTCTTAAAGACTACGGGGCAAAATTTGTAGTGGCCCGCGCTTCGCGTCTAGTTCACGAGAAATTTCTTCTCCGTAACGGCGCCGATTCTGTTGTTTTCCCTGAGAAACAGCTCGCTCAATGGACTGCCGTACGCTACAGTTCAAGCACAATTGTGGATTACCTGGACTACCCCGGTGATTATTCTATTTTTGAAGTCAAGATTCCTGAAGAATGGATAGGAAAGAACCTCATAGAACTTGAGATCAGAAGCAAGCTGCACCTTAACATTCTTTCGCTGAGGCGCAGCGGTGAACAGATTGTCGACTTCCCGGCCGATACCGTGTTCAGTGCCGGCGATACCATTACGGTATTCGGCGCAGACAGAGACCTTAAGAAGCACCTGCATCTGAATTATTGACGGGAACCGGCGTCAGCCTTATTTATTCTCGTAAATTCGCAATGAAACTCAAGAGCATACAAAAAGCCGGCAGATTACCTGCCGGCTTTACTTTTTACAGGATTTACCCCGTTATCTTTCAGATAAGAGCCTTTGTCTCCTGCGCGATAGCAAGTTCCTCGTTGGTAGGAATCACGCATACCGTAACCTTAGAGCCCGGCTTGGAAATAATTGCTTCCTTGCCTCTTAATCCGGTATTGACAGAATCATCAATCTCGATTCCCATAAACTCCAGATCTTTGCAGATGGCAGCTCTCATATGGTCCGTGTTCTCGCCGATGCCTGCCGTAAATACAACAACATCAACTCCGCCCATAGCGGCCGCGTATGAACCGATGATCTTCTTGCCCTGGTACGCAAACATATCAAGTGCAAGCTGAGCTCTCTCATTACCTTCTTTGGCTGCCTTCTCCAAATCGCGGAAATCTGAAGAAACTCCGGATATTCCCTGGACACCGCTCTTCTTGTTAAGAAGATTATCCATCTCATCAGGACTAAGGCCTTCCTTCTTCATTATGAAAGGAACTATGGCCGGGTCAATATCTCCGGTTCTTGTACCCATACAGATACCTGCAAGCGGTGTGAGTCCCATCGATGTATCCTGGCACTTGCCGTCCTTGACAGCCGCGAAAGACGAACCGTTGCCGAGATGGCAGGTTACAATCTTAAGATCCTCGTACTTCTTTCCGAGGAAGTCCGCGACTCTGTGGCTTACATAACGGTGTGACGTACCGTGGAAGCCGTAACGGCGGATCGAATACTTCTCGTAGTATTCGTAAGGAAGCGCATACATATATGCCTTCGGCGGCATTGTCTGATGGAACGCGGTATCGAAAACAGCGACCTGCGGAGTTCCCTTCGGCAGTACAGCTTCGCAAGCCTCAATACCTATAAGGTTTGCCGGGTTGTGAAGAGGTCCGAGCGGGAAGCACTCCCTGATGACTCTCTTGACGTCATCATCAACAATTACGGAAGCACTGTAATACTTTCCGCCATGGAGGACTCTGTGTCCTACCGCTGCTATCTCGGAGATGTCTGAGATAACGCCGTGTGTCTTGTCCACAAGCGCATCAAGAATCATCTTAACCGCTACCTTGTGATCCGGCATCGGGTCTGTACTTACAAACTCATCCTTGCCTGTAGGCTTGAATGTAAGCTTACCGTCAATTCCGATTCTCTCGGCATTTCCCTTTGCGAGAACCGTTCCGTTGTCTATATCGAAAAGCTGGAATTTTGCAGAAGAGCTTCCGCAGTTAATTACCAAAATATTCATTAATTCACTCCTTAACCGGTCTTATCAACCCTGCATCTGTGCCTGAACCGCTGTAATCGCAATAACACCGGCAATGTCCTTGGAAGAGCATCCGCGCGATAAATCATTTACCGGCTTTGCGATGCCCTGACACATAGGTCCGTAAGCCTCGGCCTTTGCAAGTCTCTGTACGAGCTTGTAGCCGATGTTGCCCGCGTCAAGGTTAGGGAAAATAAGAACGTTGGCTTTGCCTGCGACTTCAGAACCGGGAGCCTTTGAAGCACCTACGGAAGCAACCATTGCAGCATCCGCCTGAATCTCACCGTCAATCTTAAACTGCGGATAATCAGCCTTTGCAATCTTTGTTGCCTCTGCTACCTTGGTCACGTCGTCATGCTTGGCGCTTCCCATCGTGGAATATGAAAGCATGGCTACCATCGGGTCTGCACCGACCAATGCCTTGAAGGATTCAGCGGACGATCCTGCGATAGCAGCAAGTTCCTCTGATGTAGGGTTCTGATTCAAACCGCAATCGCCGAAAACGAATGTACCGTTATAACCAAGCGTGCAGTCCGGAATTACCATTACGAAGAAAGCGGAAACGAGCTTTGTGCCCGGCTTTGTCTTAATAATCTGAAGCGACGGTCTGAGTGTATTTGCCGTTGAATGGCATGCGCCGGATACGATTCCGTCTCCGTCACCCATCTTGACCATCATGCATGCATAATACATGTAGTCGCCGAGAAGTGATTCTCTGGCCTGCTCAGGTGTCATTCCCTTTGCCTTGCGAAGTTCATAAAAGCCATCAATGTACTGCTGTGTCTTCTCATATGTAAACGGATTGATAATAGTAGCCTTTGACACGTCAAGTCCCTTGCTGTTTGCCTCAATCTCTTCGGGTTTTCCGATGATAATCAGGTCAGCAATATCCTCTGAAAGGATTTCAGCTGCAGCCTCGAAAGTTCTTCTGTCCATTGACTCAGGAAGAATAATCGTCTTCTTGTCAGATTTTGCTCTGGCTTTAATGTCATCAATAAATGCCATGGTCGTCTCTCCTCACTTATTAAATAATAAATAAACCTTAGCAAGTATACTCTTTGTATTTTAGGTTTTCAATTAAAAGACCGTCATCCGACACTAAGTCTTACGGACAAATTTTCGCCTGCATAGAACACGTAACGGCCGTTCTCCTCGCGATATATCATATAAAGTGCGGGGCTCGACGATTTGGACGCCACACGCGAGCCGACGCACCTGCAGAGCGCATTATACAGGTCTTTGTCACCCATATAGAAAGCGACCATCATCGCGTCGGGATAGGCCTCAACCGCCTCTGTTCCGCTGTAGTTGCCGGTTGTTATGTAGTAATAGGTGTCAATTATGCCGGTGTTGAGCACAAGATTGCGCAGGCTGTTATACGATGCTTCGTCAAGCTGTCCCATCTCCGCGAGATTGCGCATCGTCGCCACAGATTCCGACACACTTATCGCGGCGTCTTCCTCACTTGTGTAGATATAGCTCACACTGCCGTCAGTCACGGTATAGGCGTAGGCGTAGAGCGGAATATCTGCATTTGCAATTCCGCCCTGTACTGTCGCCAGCGCGCTGTCGTAGCTGCCCTGCGGCAGAAGATTGTTGTGTTCCAGATCGTATATCAGCTTAAGTCTGACGTTCGACAGCTTCACTCCGCTGACACTGGCATCTTCTTCATTGCGTGACACTTCTTCGTTCTGATCCTCGCCGACAAGTGCTCCGTATATCTGTTCGAGGCTCGCGTCCCCGCCGTCCCCGTTCCCGTTTCCGTCGGAATCATCGACACTTGCATACATCGTATCAACATAGTGCGCGACTGTAAGCGACTCGGGCACTATCTGCCCGTCAGTGTCAAAAAGCTTTCCCGTGAGCGCTTTTATCGCTACATAATCATCACTTGTACCGTAAACCGCATAGTACTCAAGGTACGCCTCAAGCCAGTCAAGGTTATCCTCTTCTGCAGTTATATCTTCATCACTTCCGATGCGGCTCAGATACAACCCGCTATCCGTGGCGAAACGCTCATTGACGGTATTCTTAAGTCTGGCAGCACTGCTTCTGTTGCCGGCCCTTACATAACAGCTCAGCAATGCTGCCTGATCTGACAGATCATATATACCCGATTCCGACGCCTCCTGCGTAACCAGTCTGCCGGCTATGGTATATGAAGTCGGAATCAGCACGCCGTCCGATGCGCCGGTGACCATAAGGCTCTGCGTTTTGCTCCAGAGATAATCGCTGACTATATTGTTGTCAGCCGCAAGCTGCTGCCAGTCGTAATCCGGCGAAGCCGTATCGTAAAGAGTTATTTTCGACGCATTGCCGTATGTCTTTGCGTAGTAAAGATACCCTCCGGTCATAACCGCAAGCGCGGCAACAACCGCCGCCGTAATAATTATCTGCCTGCGTGTGAAACGCTTCATTGCACAACTGCCCACCTTTGAAATATAATCTTTAGAAATTATACCAATAGAAAGGCGGGCTGCAATGCGAGTTATAGGAATTGTTGCGGAATATAACCCCTTCCACCGCGGACATGAATACCTTATTGCAAAAGCGAGGGAAATGGTTCATGACCCGCGTGCCATAGTGATGCCCGTTATATCAGGACCTTTTACCCAGCGCGGCACGCCGGCTGTTCTTCCCGCACAGGTAAGAGCGCGTCAGGCGCTCAGGTGCGGCGCCAACGTTGTGCTTGAGCTTCCTTTCACATTTGCCTGCGCTCCGTCGTCAAGGTTCGCTTACGGCGCTGTTTCGACACTGCTTGCCACAGGTGTTGTAACCGACATTGCATTCGGCGTCGACACAGACGATACGGATGCACTAAGGAAACTTTCCGCAGAAGACTTCGAGAACAATCCCCGCTACGCCGCAGTTCTTCGCGCCGGACTTTCCGACGGTCTGTCATTTGCGGCAGCCAGAGCTTCTGCGATCTGCTCGGAATACGGCGAGGAATACAAAAATCTGCTCTCAGCCCCGAACTCGATACTCGCACTTGAATACCTTACAGCGCTGCACAAGCTTGACAGCAGCGGACGCATCAACGTAATAATGATAAAGCGCGCCGGAGACCCGTACTCAGCGTCTTCAATACCTTCAGATTCATCTTTTGCGAGCGCCACGGCAATACGAAGACAGATGATTAAGACACTGGCGCCGGAATACAGATGTTCCGCCGCAGCGACTGCGCTTTGCGGACTGCTGCCGGATAAATCCCTTGCGGTTATGCTTGCCGCCATGTCGTCTGATGAATACAGAACTCCTGACTTAGGCGCGTATTTCAGAGACTGCCTGCTAAGGCTTTCCGCGATTAATCAGGGAGGATTCAACGCTGACAGCTACGCCTATATGGGCGACGGACTTGCAGGTTATCTTTCAAATTTTACAGAGGCATTAAGACCGGGCGACCTGCCCGCGGACGATTACGGCGCAGAAGTTTTCGAAAAGACGGTGGCGACCAGACACTTCACGCTCACAAGGATCGAACGCGCTCTCACAAGTCTTGCTGCCGGACAGAGCGCGGAAATGCTTTGTGCGAAAGACGCATCATACATAAGAGTTCTTGGATTTGACCGCGAAGGCAGGTATTGTCTCAAGATAATGCGCCGCAATGCAGCACTTCCCATAATCAGCAATCCGTCTGACGCACTGGAGCTCTATTCATCTTCACCCGTATTGAAGAGCATGTTCTCGCTCGATATGCGCGCCGCTTCACTTTACTGGGAAATGTCCGGCAAGGATTTCCTTCACGAATGGGAACTGCCGCCGGTAATGCTTTGAACGCAAGGAATAAAAAAAGACTGCCCGAACCGGACAGTCTTAAATTAATCATTCTCGAAACAGATTACTTTGCTTCGTTAGCTGCTTTTGCAAGCTTTGACTTAGCGCGGGAAGCTGCGTTCTTTGTCATATGACCCTTTGCTGCGGCCTTGTCTATAGCCTTCTGCGTAGCCTTAACTGTATCTGCAACGTTCTCGCCTGCTGTGACGGAAGCCTTTGCCTTCTTTACAGTTGTGCGAATCTCGCTCTTCTTGGTCTTGTTGGCAGCTGCCTTCTTCTCAGAAACACTGACACGCTTGATTGCTGATTTAATATTAGGCATTCTATTCACCTCCATCTTGGTATCTTTTAAATGCACCGAAGAATTTTATCACGATTCATTTTTATTCGCAATAGTCAATTTGTTTTCGCGGCCTCGTATAAACCGATACTTGCAGCAATGGTGATGTTAAGGCTGTCTATACTGTCTGAGTGTTCGATTCTGATTGGACTTCCTATTCCGGCAAACGACGCCGGAAGTCCGGTAGCTTCGTTCCCCATAATCAGCGAATATGGCGCCGATATCTTCGTCTCCTGAAGTATGCTGCTGCCGTCAAGCATGAACGGATATAAGTTGTTCTCCGGAAATTCCGCGGCATAATCTTCGAACTTATCGAAAATTTCTACCCTGACGGAAGCCGCCGCGCCCATGGATGCCCTTATTACCTTCGGGTCGTAATTATCGACCGCCGGCGGAATAATCGCTATGTTGCGAACGCCGAACCCAAGGCAGCTCCGCATAATCGTACCCAGGTTTCCCGCGTTTGACGGACACACCAGAACCATGTGGTTGCCCGGTTCTATCTTTTGTGTCTCCTTACGTACCGCAGCGATAACGAAACAGTTGTCTTTCTTCGACAGAATGTTAAACGGTTTCTCTTCTGTTGTGACCGGTATCCTTCCGTCACAAATTGCGTGAATCTTCATTATGGTCTCTTCCGATTTGAAATCCGGATGAAGTATTACGGCTTCAACCATGTCTTCGGCGTGGTTGAGATACTCCATTACCACCGTCGCGCCCAGAGCGTATGTAATACCGTCCGAGTGTTTATACCCTGATACTTTTGTCAAATTTCTGCCCTCACATTAAATCAATATCTTCACTTTTATTTTCTTGTGGTAATATAATAGCATTACAAACCCAGGAGGGAAATTGAACATGGAAAATAATAGTAATGAGAACATCAATGTGACAACTGATGATTCTGAGATTGTCGGCAACGCAGTTGCATATTCAATTCTTGCATACATCGGTATTCTTTGGATTATCGGCCTTGTAGCTTCACCTGAGAAGGACACGGCATTCGTAAAGAATCACGTAAACAACGGAATTGTTCTTGCAATCATCGGTGCTATTACAGGCGTAGTCGGATGCATTCCGGTACTCGGATGGATCGTCGGCGTTGTTGTAGGAATCGCAACATTAGTATTCGCGATTATGGGAATCGTTGCTGCTGCAAAGAAGCAGTTCTTCACAATTCCGATTATCGGAGACAAGTTCCAGATTATCAAGTAATCAGCTTGAGTCCTGCGTAAATTAAAACACCGGTAATTAATTTACCGGTGTTTTTTTATTTCAGGATGTGTGTTATAATCTCCGCGGTCATCGAGGTGTAGCGCAGTTGGTAGCGTACGTGCTTTGGGAGCATGGGGTCGCAGGTTCGAACCCTGTCACCTCGACCAATATCGAGTCTTCGGGCCGATATGCGAAACGGCTGATCTTGTCATAGATCTTGTTTTGCCTTCCTTTCTTGGGTTAAACTGGGGCAAAAACGTTTCGTTCTTTAAAAAGGGAAGCTTCGGGCTTCCTTTTTTAATTGCCCTGTAATTTTAATTATTGCATATTTTTTTCTATTTTGCACCTTTTAGCCAAAAGTCGAACACTTCAGATGTATCTCGAACCGCCTGTTCCATCTCGCCGTCAATCACGTGACCATAGACACCGAACGTGTCCATCTCGGCAGAATGTCCAACAAGCTTCTTTAGCATGTATTCTGACAGGTGCGTTTTCATCACGGAAATATACAGATGTCTGAAGGAATACAGCGAAGCCTTCGTTTCCAGACGTTCTGACAGCCGGTCCCAGTGCTTTTGTATGGTACTCTGTGATGCTTTGCTTCCGGTCTGGTTTGGGAAAATCCATTCGCTACACAAATTGGCTGTCAATTTGTTCTGTGCCGCCAGTTCGTGAACGGCCTGACGGTTCAGTCCGACAATTCGCCGCGCATTCTTGTTTTTGCAGCTTGTAATCTTTCCGCCACGAACAATTGCGCGCCGGATAACGACAATATTGTCGTAGACATCTTCATGCTTCAGGCCGAGAGCTTCAGACGGACGCATTCCGGTCAGCGCAAGGAATCGATAATAGTGGATATACATATCTTCAGAACCGGTGCCCGGTTCGAACAGCTGCCGCAGCTGTCCCGGTGTCAGGATTGTCTTGCCGACAGTCGGCGCAGCCCGCGGCACGTACAGCAGCTTCGTATTGATGTGTACGTCCATGTCATCTTTCTCACAGTAGATAAGGAAACCAACGATGACTCCGCGCAAATTGCTTAGAGTCTTCTTCGCCAAGGTCTTGCCATTACGACCGACAGCAGTGTTAATTATCAGCTGCCAATCGGTCAAATGCATATCCTGCAGGCACTTCTCGCCGCATTGCGGCAATACATAGTTGTAGGATATCCCAATAACATTCCGGTAGTGCTCCTGTCCGGAACGAGCTTTTACATCCGCCAGATACCGCAGCCATTCATCTTTAATAATAACTCTTCTCATGTTTTTCCCTCCATATCTATAGCTCAAACATTATATTCTGTATCTATTTCAATGTTCTCTTCTATAGATATTTCAGGATCTTTGTCTACCAGAAGCTTCTCAACCTGCCTGCCGTCCTTCCGGAGTGACTCCAATATCAGATTAACCTGGTCAATATTTTTCTGAAGATTAATTATCTCTTCTTCAGGATGTTTAAATCTTCGTGCGACATACAGTTTATTTCTAAATTTTTTTCGGATAAGCTCATAATGCTCAATCTTGTGGATATTGATATTCTCGAATTCGCGAGCCTGAGAGACTGTTGATATGGAATTTTTGTTCATGAACGCAATCGTATCAAGCATCCGCCATCCGGCATCGATGCGCTTCTGGTCATCTCTGGAATACCTGCTCCGGTGAATCTTATAATCGTTTAGATTAATTCCCAGATTTCTCAGAACAAACATGAAATATTTGTACTGATAAGTATTTTTCCAGTTGGCCTGTATGCGCCTGTAGCGGTCCTCATAATCGTAGCGCTGTTTCGCAGTCATTGTATCCCACACATCATCCCGAACCGGTCTGAAGTATTCGTGAGCGAGCCTGTACAGTATGTTGGCATTGGAATATTCCTGCCCAAGACGTACCAGACGCATAGGACGCTGCCATGTCTCATGCTGAATAGTCCAATACTGCCTGTTGATATCAAAGCAGACACTATATCCGCGCTTGTACATATATCTGACGAATTCGTCCTGGTTGCCGCAAAGCGAAAGCCCTTCGTCTGTGTCCAGCTTCGCCTGCGTCTGCCGCGCGGTCAGGTGCGGGAAAACGGCCGGATTTTGCCCGGGGTTTTCAATTATTGACAGTCCACAGCTGCGTACTATCTCGTCCGATATCGCTGCTATTTTTCTGTGATAGCAGCACGGGTTCCTGTATCCGAGAATGCTCACAGAGGACACAACAAAGTGATTATGGATGTGATTGCGGTCAATATGTGTTGCGACGACTACCTGATATCCGTCTTCTCCCCAGATTTTCTGCGCCGTCATCAGCCCGATCAGGTGCGCTTCGTCCGGATCTATTTCTCCAGGAGAAAATGACTGAACGCAGTGATACCCCAACAAACCGCTGAAAGTTCCATACTTTGTCCGCGTCGTCTGCATGTCGCGGAAGGGCTTGTCGTTGCTGCAGTTAACTCCGGACACAAGTCTCCGGTTCTCGGTCTTATAAGTCTGCGAAACATATCCTACAGCAGCAGACAAATCAAGAAGCTCTACCTCACTTTTGTCTTTCAGATTTGGAGCCAGATAGTTTTTAGACGCAGACTCGCCGTCTGTTGTTACAACTTCGGTTGTTTTGTCTTTATTTTTTACATAATTGATTGCATCCTGAAGCGAATTATACAACGCCCAGATTTTCTTGACACTCCCCATGCCTAAAGGCAGGGGATTCTTGCTACCTGCCACTACACAGTGGCTGAACAGTCCATTTCTGGTAGTTCGTAGTGCAAGATTAGGCTGTGCCATCAGCCTTCCTAAGACAGGACATATAGTCTCTTAGGCAGTACGTCTGATATTACTATCGCCAACGTACTCAGTTGAGTTACATATATTGATTGCACCCAACACGTCTCTATGAATGTGATAACCGCACTTGCAAACATAATTTCTATCGTTTGCATGATGAACATCACCACATACAGGGCATCTTTGACTTGTATATGCCGGATTTACATAGAGAACTTCTATACCTGCAAGTTTGGCTTTGTATGTTATATACTGTGCCAATCTGTAGAATGACCAATTATGCAGGCTGTGGTTGTTTTTACGACTTGTTCTTGTCGTAGAGCGTATATTCTGGAGCTGCTCTAATTTTATGGTCTTAGCATTATGAACTATCGCAGTTGCCACAATGTCGTGACTTAATTTATGGTCTATATCCTTCATGGTGCGCTGTTCTTTATTGTTGATATGCTCAACAGCGTCTTGATGTTTAGCTTTCTGCAACGTCTTGCGTTTTGCGGCAAAATGTCTACGCATAGCTTTATTTCTTCGACCATTGCCGTAGAACTTAACGCTACCATCAGAACATTTGCTTACAGCGGGACACTTGATGCCAAGGTCTACACCCATAACGTTGCCATCGTCAGGACACACCGGTTCGTCGGCATCATAGACTATCTGTGCTATGACGCTATTATTTTTAACAACGATACGCATGGTTCCAAGTTTAGACGTAGAGAATATAGATTTCTGCCTATCCGTCATCTTTGTGCAGATTGATAACCTTTTAGATTTGCCGTTTATCATGACGGGAAATTCGATATGGTTACCATTAACCTTGAAACTCTGGTTATTGATATAGCAACAAGGCTTTTTCAGAACAGGGCGCGTGGCAATCACTTTGATATTCTTGCCTTGTTTGGCTAATTTAGTGTTCTTACGGTCAGCATCACGACAAGCCTTGTTGTACTTTTTAACAATAGACTTGGCGTCACGAATACATTGATTAGTCAGTGCAGATGGCAAATCAGCATTAACGTTCTTAGTAGTGAGTTTTGCAATAGAAGTACCATTTACGGCATCAGAAACAATACTGTTGACCATAGATATATACGAATCCATAGTGACCTTAACAAGTGCATATTCGGTTTTAGACATATACAGTTTTACTGTCTCTGATAATTGCATTAACTCACCTATACGTTTTTCTGATTCTCAATGTATTGCTTGATTACAGCAAGTGGAGCACCACCTACAGTTGATACGAAGTAGCTGTTTGTCCATAAAGACGGAAGCCTTGATTTAAGCCATGGAAATTCGATCCTCAATATACGAGACGAATAGCCCTTAATCTGTTTGACGGCTTTATGAACACCGTATTGCGGGTCTATTTCCAAAAGCAGATGCACATGGTCTGGCATAATCTCCATTTCGATGATTTCGACCTTGAGCTGTTCGCAGGTTTCGGTTATCAACTCCTTTAAGCGAACATCAACTCCATTTACTAATACGGAACGTCGATACTTTGGACAAAAGACCACATGATACTTGCAGGAATAGATTACATTATTGTTTGATTTGTATTCCATGAAAGTATTATACAGCTATTAGCTGCCTATTGCAAGTGAAATTATATAACTACAATCTATCTAATAGATACAAGCACGTCGCCTTGTATCCCCATACCTAAAGGTAGGGGCTTTACGGCGACATCTGGTAATTTTAATTATTGCATATTTATACAGTCTGTCTGTTCTCTATTAGTATTTTACTGTCTTCATTCTCTCCTCTTGCCGCGTCAGTTATCTTCTGCAGGCCTGTTACCGATAATAGTAATTCCGTTCGAGAGAACGTGTGTGCCATACAGTTCCGTATATGGATCTGTTATATTGCGCACCAGATCGTCTTCCGTTATTACGGCGCTGTCTTCCGTCAGTCCGACTTCAGCCATTTCATTTCTGATCTGCTCCATAAATTTATCGCTGCACCTCTTATATCTGCTCATGCCGAAAATGAGCGATGCGTATGCAGCTTCAACTGCATTGTGATCTGATCTCTCCGATATGTCGACTATGTGAATCATACATGAAGGCACATCAGCTTGACTATCTTCCGCGCTCGTGGCAATGCTGCCGTCTGAATCATACTGTCTCGTATCCTCTGACGGATGCGATAAATCAAAGTAAATGTTCATAATTCTTAAACCTCCTGCTGTTATGGCTTTTGTATGCGTTCTATGGTATATATTATACTATCTGTGTAATAAAATACAACATTCTTCAAACCGGTTAGAGTCATTTTCGTCATATTAATTCTTTGTTCTTGATTTCCTCGAAAACATAACTTAAGATTTCAATGTATTTATACGGCAGGGCGCGCGGCGGCATACATTTCAGCGCGTTATCAGATTTTCAGGATAGGACTTGATTAGTTATGAGCGGATTTTTTGGTGTAGCTTCGCAGTCAGACTGCGTTTTTGATCTTTTTTTCGGTGTTGATTACCATTCACATCTGGGCACAAGACGCGGAGGAATGGCAGTTTACGGGGACGGCGAGTTCAACCGTTCGATTCACAACATTGAGAATGCACCGTTCAGGACCAAATTCGATGCTGATACCCATGAGATGAAGGGCAAACTCGGTATCGGATGCATATCGGATTACGAGCCGCAGCCACTGCTCGTGCGCTCTCATCATGGCACATACGCAATCGCCACAATAAGCAAGATCAACAATACAAACGAACTGACAAAGGAACTTTTCGACGAGACCAACGCACATTTTCTTGAGATGAGCGGCGGTGAGATAAATGCCACGGAGCTTGTAGCAGCGCTTATCAACCAGAAATCCAACCTCATTGAAGGAATCAGTTACGCGCTGAGCAGGATTGACGGATGCCTGTCGATACTTCTGATGACACCGGACGGAATCTACTGCGCAAGAGATCTCAAGGGACGCACGCCGGTCGTAATCGGTCGCAAGGATGGATCATTCTGCGTGTCGTTCGAAAATTACGCATACAAGAATCTTGAATACAGCGACTACAAAGAGCTGGGACCGGGAGAAGTCGTGGTGCTTACGGATAAGAACTGCATTACACTGGTAAATCCCGGAAAGGAAATGAAGATCTGCACGTTTCTCTGGGTGTATTACGGGTACCCGGCAAGCTCATATGAAGGAATGAGCGTTGAGCAGATGCGATACAACTGCGGCGCGAGCATGGCAAAGCGCGATAACGTCAAGGCCGATATAGTCGCCGGCGTACCTGACTCCGGCACGGCACACGCCGTAGGTTACGCGAACGAGTCCGGGATTCCTTTTTCGAGACCTTTCATCAAATATACACCGACATGGCCGCGTTCATTCATGCCGACAATACAGAGCAAACGCAACCTGATTGCGCATATGAAGCTGCTCGCTGTGCCTGACCTTATCAAGGACAAGAGCCTGCTTCTTATAGACGACTCGATTGTCCGCGGAACGCAGCTTCGCGAGACCACTGAATTTCTTTATGAGAACGGCGCCAGAGAAGTACATATAAGGCCTGCCTGCCCGCCGCTGCTGTACGGCTGCAAGTATCTGAATTTCTCGCGATCAACATCCGAGATGGATCTCATCACAAGGCGCGTGATTGCGCGTCTGGAGAACGGCAATGTAACTGACGGGATTATCAGGGAATACGCTGACCCTGAATCCGAGAAATACCAGAGAATGGTTGACGAGATCTGCAAAGAACTGCACTTTACATCTCTCAAATTCAACCGTCTTGATGATATGCTCGCTGCTACAGGCCTCGAAAAGTGTAAACTTTGTACTTACTGCTGGGACGGGCGCGAATAAAGTCTTTCCACTGAGATAGCTTTGCATGGACACTTCCGGATACATTCACCGCATCGTATGCATTCTGCCGAATTGGGATTTGTTCTCGGATTGACGCCCATTTTGCAGGCATCCTCACACTTGCCGCATGAGATACATTTGCCCTTGTCAGTTGTCATTCTGATGAGGGCGATTTTATTAAAAAGCCCGTATATTGCGCCGAGCGGACAGAAATATCTGCAGAAAGGCCGGTAGACGACAACCGCGAAAATTAAAACAGCTGCAAGTATGGCAAGTTTTATGAAGAACAGTATTCCCACGCTGCTTCGAATACCTGAATCAGTCAGAACAAGCGGCAGACCGCCCTCGAGTGTCCCCGCCGGACATATGTATTTGCAGAACCATGGGGCACCGATGCCGTAGGCGTTAACCGCAAATACGGGAAGAATCACAACAAACAGAGCAAGAATCACGTACTTCACAAATCTAAAGTATATATCGCCCGGCAATGCTTTTCGCTTAAGGGGAAAAGGTATCTTATTAAGCAACTCCTGGATAAGTCCGAAAGGACACAGAAAGCCGCAGACAGCTCTGCCGAGAACAATTCCGAAAACTGTAAGAAACCCCAGAACATAGAACGGAAAAGGTTTTCCCCTGCCGGCTATAGAATTCTGGAGAGAACCTAAAGGACACGATCCCAGCGCGCCCGGACATGAATAGCAGTTGAGCCCGGGGACACATACGCGTTTGAACGCCCCCTGATAAATGCTGCCTGTAGCAAAGCCCTCGGCAAATCCGTTAGTGATGCACGCGAAAAACACCTGAACAAGAAGTCTTATATGCCCTGCAAATTTCTGTCTGATCCCTTTACCCAATTCCGATACACTCCATACATATGAATATCGCTTTGCCGAGAACAGCATTATCCTGTCCCAAAGCTTTGCCTGCGGCAATGAACACAACACCGGTCAGCAACAGCAACACAGATATGACAAGAATAACCCTGCGTCTCATGATAGCAGGTCATCCACTATCGTTTGCCATTCGGAAAGAGATCTCGCGCCGGTGTAGACCTGGCCTACCTGACGGCCCTGGGAATTCACGAAAATCGTCGTCGGTACATACTGATAACTGATTCCAGCCAGAGCGTCAGAATCAAGGTTCAGATATGTCACTCCGGCACCCGCTATGACAGAAGCGATTGTTTGCGGACTCGTATAATAGTAATCGCTGACCACGCCTACCACTTCAAAATCCGATGAGGCATACTGGCCGTTGAGAGATTGCAAATCCGGCATCTCACTTGTGCATGGCCCGCAGTACGTTGCCCAAATGTTAAGCATTGTCAGTCTGTGCCCGCTGAATATGTCTCCGCTTACCTGATTGCCGTCAATATCGCAGCAGCTCATCGACGAGAGATCATAGCCTCCCGAAGTCGGAGTAATCGGACTCGGCTTTGGAGTCGGCGTCGCTGTAGGCTTCGGCGTCGCTGTAGGCTTTGGAGTCGGCGTCTCTGTCGGCTTTGGAATCGGCGTCGTTGTCGGTGTCGTAGTTGAAATTGAAGCAGACTGGTGCTGCGATGACGTTGTTTGTGCAGATGTTACCGCTTCGGATGCCGTACTGATTGAACCGGAAGTCTGAAAGCTGCCTGTACTTCCTGCACTTGCTGAATCTTGCGTTCTTCCGGTGCCTCGTGATGAACCGGAACTTTCTGCTTCCTGACTGTCAGCACCTGCTGTTGTCGATGAACGTCGCGTACCGGTACTTTCAGATATATCGCTTTCCGAAGACTGTGATTCTGTAAAATCCCCTGAAGACTCTTCTGATGCTTCGCCGGTCTGCGTCCCTGCGGACTCCGGCAAACCATTCACGCCTGATATGTCTGATGTTTTTCGCGAACATGATGTAAAGGCTACTGCCATAATCAATGCAAGTACAGCCGCTGAAATTTTAATGTTTGCCATAAAGCCACGCTCCTTTGAGAGCTATTCTTACATATTGCGGTAACAATAGAAATACGCTGTCTGCGAATTAACAAAGATTTAAAAGTTACTTGCCGAGCAGCCCTGTCAGTGCTACCATTCCGAGCACCAGCCATGCGCTCAGAACTATTATCGTAACAATTATCCATACTATTTTAAAAATCCTGCCGGCCCTTTTGCCCACAGTTTTGGCGTCTTCGGCAGCTCTTTGAGATTTCGTCATTTTCTTGCGGTTCTGCTCGTTCGCGCGATATAAAAAGTATCCGCATTTCGAGCAGACGGTTCGATTGTCATTCTCTGTATTACATCTCGGGCATCTCATGGTGTATCTCCTTATAGCTCGAAAAATCCGGCTTTCCGCTCTGCCATTTCTTCGTATCTTGCTATGTATCCTATCGCATCTTTAATGGTCGCGCAACGCTCAACGCGGCGTTTGGAGTCCGGGCCTTCCGCCTGAATGAAACAGCGCTTGCTGGAACCGCCTGCACCGAATGACAGCACATCACGGAAATCAGTCATCATCGCAACGTTGTAAAGGCAACCCGTGTCACCTTTCGCAAACCCCGTGTTCTCCAGTCCGTGACCGGTGTCTTTCTGTCTGTACATATAGTACGGATGATATCCTGCTTCATAGAGAAGATCATATCCTTCCCTCACAGCATCGTCCACACTGCCCCGCGTGTCATCTCTGTCCATTACAACAGACTTGTCGAGCGTGGCGCGTCTTTTCTTGTACAGCGTATGCACGGTAATATTCGCGGGCTGAAGGTCAATCAGAGCCTTAACGGAATCCACATGACTTGATGCGTCCTCAAACGGCAGCCCTGCGATAAGATCCATATTTATAAGATCAAACCCCATCGATGCGGCAAGCCTATATATTGATACAACATCTTCAGCCGTATGCCGCCTGTTGAGTTTTGCCAGGGTATCAGTACGCATTGTCTGCGGATTAATACAGATCCTTGATATTCCGTGTTCCTTCATCGCCTCAAGCTTGTATGCCGTAATGGTATCAGGCCTTCCGGCCTCGACGGTAACCTCTGTATTGTCTTTTATACTCATATTATTATAAATGCAGTCGAGCAGCCTCGCGAATTCCGCGTCCGGCAGCACTGTCGGTGTACCGCCTCCGACATAAAGCGTCGCTATTTCTCTGTTTATCCTCGGCGCAAGCAGCCTGATCTCGCCTTCTAATGCTTTCTCATATGCAGTAAGTCTGTCCATATGGTGTGCTGTATCCTCGGCGATAAAAGAGCAATAAGAGCATCTTGACGGGCAAAACGGTATTCCGACATAAATGTTTACTGACTCTTCCGGAATTCTGTCAAGAAGTCGCAGTTCCTCCCTTGCCGTCTCGCATGCAATCCTGGCCTTGTCTTCCCGCACGTAATAATCTCTGACGAGCGCCTCCGGAGAATTCTCCTCCGACGCGACAAGAGTAGGTCTTATCCCGGTGAGACATCCCCACGGAACATCATGTCCGGCAAGCTCCCGCATTGCGAGATAGAGCGAACGCTTTATCTCACGTCCCGGTTCAAGGATGCGGCCCTGAGGGATGTATCTTTTCGCGCCCCATGAAGTAACCGACCTGCCCGACAAATCAAGCTCACATATGAGCTTTGCGTCAGGCGCAGACTCACAAATGACGCGGCCGGCAGACTTGTCTTCCGTCACTCCGTCATAAAACAGCCTGACCACATCAGTCACACCGTAAAACTTGTCATGTCCTTTGAGAAGTACTTCAAGCATTCTCATTCACCACATAGGTCTCATAGAACTCAAGATAGTAATTCTCCGGCACTGTATATGTATCGGTCCCGCCGTCCTGGCCATATGCCTCAAGATAGGCATTATTTACTGTCTCAGCGACATCCGTGGCATTAATTCCGAAAAGTTCCGACTTGAGCTTTGTCACTTCACTGTCAATCACCTTCCAGTACATTGAGGATGCCCTGGCGTCGCGCAGAACCGGCTTCATCGCATCGCGGTCAACATAGTCTGTCATCTCAACACCCTTTGCAGCGCAATATTCTGCCGTCACATTATAAAGACTCCAAAACACCTGATAATACCCGCAGTATCTGAAGTCCGGCCGGCTCGCCGACAGGCAGGCTATTACCGCAATCATATTGCAGTCCGTCTCGCTGGCAAACCCTTTGGCATGCAGGATCTCGTGACACAGCCTCTGTCCATAATCCGTTATATCCATGTAGTCAGTATTAATATTCACCTCGCCGAGGATCGGATCATATGCACCCGTAATGTTCAGATAGCTCCAGTAATGACTCAGCGCGACCGGCTTCGCCCTAACAAAATTCGGACTTGCATTAATCCCGTATTTCGCCATTATACTGTCAATCAGAGAATTGGCGTATAGCGAGCTGTCCTCGAAACTATACTGCATATGACCGACTCCGTTATAATCCTCGCCAAGCTCGGCTCTCGCACTCACCATCCCGTTATACGCCCAGTCAAGCGCCTGCGTGTAATCATCTATTGTATAATTGCCGTCTTCAAGCTTAAATAGGTCTTTGGCAGAATATCGTCTGAAATTCATACCGTGCATCAGCTGGAAGCAAAATGCGAAAATTATCGTGAAAACGAGAACGCCGGCAATTACTTTGCACAGGTATTGTCCTGCACCGCCTCTGAACAGCTTCACGATCAGCATTACAATAAAATATACCAGGCCGGCAGCGAGAACGGCTCCTCCGCATACAACAATATTCTCGGACAAAGAAAAGTGTTCACATGTGCATAGCGCATTTCCGGCAAGCGCAATCGCCGGAAAAACATTCTCAGAATAGAACTCGCATGCGCTTTGCGGAATAAAAGACGGAGCGATAAGAACTGCCGCTAGAATAATTACAAGTCCTGCGATTAACGGTATATAGTGATGTTTCTTCTTCCTGAACTCCTTCATTTCATGTCACCTGAAAGTTGAAATATAACCCAAAGAATTCCATATATTATCGGCTGATGCGCAAGATAGATTATCAGCGAATGTCTGCCGATAAATTCGAACGGTTGCATGATTCTCTTCGCCATACCGCTCCTGTTGTGAAACAGACTCTCTCTTGTTCTGTAGCATACTCTTCCAGCAACGCAGCCAATCAGGAATATTCCTATCCATGGAAAAATAGGCAGATAATCGGCCTGCTGCGGCAAGTGTCTGATACTGAACCCGACAGGAAGAAAAATCCTGCAGTTCGTGTCATAATCCATAAAGTCAAGTTGTGAACCGATTGCAGCCGCAAAGCAGCCTAAACAAAGCATAATCGCGTTGACTGTCTCTGGCTTCGCCTCTGTCTTCTGTTCTATATAACTGATCAGAACGTATATGAGCATTCCAAGAGCAAGCAGTGCTATAACATTGAAAATAATCAGACAATTGATACCGATGTACACAGTCGCAATATATGTCACCAGAGTCATTGCTACCGCGACAATGGCAAGCCTTATACCTCTTGTCAGATTATTGTGTGAGAATGTACAGCATATCCCCGAAACCCCGACGAAAATAACAAGGAACAGCGGATGTATAAATGTCCAGAACCAGCCCGCTTCAAGAAAACCAAAAGTATCAACGCCGAATTCATACTTGACGTCCCATGCAAAGTGCATCAGAACCATCATAAATATCGCAAAACCCCTTAGAAAATCGAGTTCAAATGCTCGCTGACTGTTTCCGGTCACTTACATTTCCTCCTCGGCTACGCAACTGCCTACTGCGGTTGCGAAAACCGCGTCTTCCGGAACAATTATCCTGACACCGTAAAGATTCTCAAACGGCATGAGAAATTCTTTGCACTGTTCCAGTACAGACAGCTGTCCGGTAAAAACAATGTCTTTAAGCCCGCACACTTTTGACGCCAGTACCGACATCGTTCCGATTGACTGATATACAAGATTGAAAATACCAGCCGCAATATCTTCTCTCGAAATTGCGTTTGCCGCCTTTCCGAAATTCGATGCCGTCACATTCATCGGCAGTCCTGATATTACACTTTGAGTTAAATCTCCTATTGTCAGATCTACATTTGTAACTTCTCCGTTTCTCGCCAGATCAGACAGCATCAACGCGTCATCAATTCCCAGAGCAGCCCTGCAAAGACCAACCAGTGTTCCTCCGCCGATTCCCGATCCGATAACATGCCTGACTTCGTCATGTGAAGCGTCAAGATACGCTGTACCCGTACCCATACTTACGACGACAGCGCGATCAAGACCTGAGAGGTAAAGCCCTCCGAGACCTGTTGCAAGAAATTCTGTAACATTGACAGTTCTTATGCCAAGAATCGGAGATGCCGAAAAAGATGCCCCGACACCTGTAATATTAATCTGCTCTATGTCACTTACTGACCATGAATTGTCATTAATCAGCTTTCCGACCGCTCCGTAGGCTGAAGTGACAGGATCTGCTGCCTTAACCAGTTCCTTGGCTACGACTGAACCCTTTCTCATACCTACAATCTTTGTGGTACTTCCGCCAATATCAAGTCCGACTTTAATCTTCATCATTTACCTCAGTAATAATTTTGCTTATTCTACCACAGAAACATTTATATATGAAAAAGGCTTCGCATAGCGAAGCCCTTTGCCTAAGTTATTATAATGCTTTACGGTGCTGTGTACTCTATCGTAGTACCATAGTCTGTAAGCTTGGTTTTATGCTCAGAATCTTCCGGATCAAGGACACCGGTCTGAATATCTGATACCTTTATTGCACCTTGCGGTGTAGCCAGCTTGGTATCCGCAAAATGCGGCAGCCACACCATTGAACTGTACGTATATATCAGTTTTCCCGGATTGTAGTAGTTATCTGTCACACATACTATATATCTGACACGCGATGATGACTCAGTATAGTTGAAATACATTGCTATGTTCCACTTGTCGACAATCGTCTCAGAATCTTTCTGCCTTGTCTGGAGATGATCAGGAACAAACACCGGAGTTCCTGAGCAAGTAAGAATATTGTTAGATATATACCACTTTCCGCTAACTCTGTTCTGAGTATGAGAAAGAATTGAGTTCTCAAAACCACTTCCATACAAAACAGCGTAGTCAGACGAGTCATTTAGATTATATGTCGACATGAATGAGTTTCTGACACATACCACCAGCGTGGTTGTAAGTCCAAATATTATACTGATTATTGCAAGTGACAGCACCATCTCTACCAGAGTAAATCCGCGTCTGTTTTTTCTGATACAAATCATAGTATTAGCTCCTTAGCTTAAGCTTAATAATCCGCAACGGTAACCAACTTTCCGTCGGCACCGATGTAACCCCATACAATTTTGTTGTTATCGTTATCATAGTAAAGATGAATCTTTCCCAAATGGGAACCGTCGGCTGCCGCATTAACTGTAGGATAGTAGAAGAATCCAGTTCTGTTATCAACATAGACGCCATCATCACCACTTTCGCTGGTGTAAACCTCAGATGCCACGCCCTTGATTGTAGCATTCATTCCTGATGTAGAACCATTGTAGTCAAAAGTATATGCTTTTATATCTCTGATTGACGCGCCTGCAACCGTGCCGCCTTTAAATGATATCTTAACTGACTCACCACCTGAAGCCACAAGATTGCCAATAGTTACATTCCTTGTGTCTCCATCGAGGCTCTGATATCCGGAAATCTCGCTCATACATTTATCATAATTTGTAGCTCCGGACTTTGAATATACTGATGTATGATATGAGAAACCCATTGTCGCCAAAAAACCATTCAAAAGCATAGATGATATAATTACCATTATGCATACTGAAAGCATAGTCTCAAGCAGGGTGAAGCCCTTCTTTGATTTATTAACCTTGGAAATCTTCTTCATAGCTGACTCACCCCTTCTCAGAAACCATAGCCTTTGAGCTTTGCTTCACTGCTGTATAATCTTGTAGACATTGAAACATTGGCATCACTTACACTCTTCTGTGCGGCCTTTGTTGACTTTATAATGCTACTTACGCCTAAAGCAAATGCTCCGGCAAGAATTACAATTATGGCAACAACCAGAATCATCTCGAGTAAAGTGAATCCACCCTTAGTCTTATGTACTCTTTTCATATGACCTCCAGCTAAAGTATATACTTCCGCATATTTACAATTTAATTATACTTGCTTTTCTTTTTTTTTCAATAAGCTTATTAACAATTTGTTCAAAATTTATTAAAACTTTCGCAAAAAAAAGCGGGTGGGAAAAATCCCACCCGCTTCGTGCTGTTAAGAGCAAATAGAGTTTCTATTACAGCTCTTTGTCAATAGCATCTACAACTTCAGATGTTGAGCTGTTGTGCTGCTTGATTGAGCTTGAAGCTGCCTTAGCCTTGTTGAGGTATGAACCTACACCAAGTACGAGAACTGCTGCAAGGATAACGATGATAGCGATAACGAGTGTCATCTCTATGAGTGTGAAACCCTTCTTTGACTTCTGAATCTTTTTCATTTTAATTTCCTCCTGTAAGGTAATTGAGTTTGTATGATTAGTATAGCGCGATTATGAATAATTTCAATACTTTTTTCAAAATTTTTTCAAAATTCTGTCACAATCTTCTCAATACTTATTCTGCGGCCGTTGTCTCTGATGTTTCTGTAGTATCAGTCAGATCAGTAGCACCGTCTGTAGTTGTTGTACCATCATCCGTAGCAGCCGGAGTAGGAGTTGCAATTCCTCCTGCAGTGTATGCGGATGTAACTCCTGTGATGGCATCAAGCCCGTCAGGACCTGATACAGTCTTGGAATACAACGCATTAGCCCAATATGGTGTAAACGGTCTGTCGATGTATGCAACGCAGTCAGGATCTGCATTCTTAACGTGGAACCAAGGGCTGTTAGGATCAGTAACAATATAAGGGAATCCAATGAAACCGCTGTCGGTGTTAACATTTGTATCGCCCTTCCAGCTTGTATACGCCGCCGTGCTGTCATCTGTTGAAACACGGTTTGTAAGATATGTTCCGTAGAAATCAATTGATGCGCTCATCGTCAGAAATCCGGCTGTATCTTCTGTTGATACCGATGATATCTTTATGCATGTCGGATTCGCTTTTGAAATGGTATTGAGAGCAGCGAGGAACTCATCATATCCCACTCTCGTTGAGTATTCTTCAGATCCTATAAGAGACATCTGCTGATGCAGAGTATCCATCGGATCTGTCTCAGCCGTGGCTGTCATGTCAGGATTTGTATTGTACTGGGTGACATTGTATCCGTCCGTACTGGAATATATAACTTTAATTCTAAGGCACTGAAGCGAGTCAGGCGATGTTGTACCGTCCGCGTAGGTGATTGCAGGACAATCAATATCTTCTGCACTGATTGATGACAGATACGGGCTGCCTGCGTCTTCCATGGTCTTCATAACGTACTGCTCGATACACTCAGTATCAAGGCTGTCGATGAACGAGAGCTCAATATCACTGATCTGCTCGTCCAATGTGCTGATTTCCTGAGTTGTTGTGTCGTTCTGAGCCATCAGCTGATCAAGATATGCAACCTGCTGATTCAACGTATCAAGCTGGGCCTGGTACTCTTTATACTTAGTGTTATTTCCTTTGATTCCGAAAATTATACCAGCTATAATGATTATCGCCAATATAAAGACATACATGCCAGCTTTTTGACGTGTTGTTAAATTGTTCATTTATTCTCTCCTCCCTTAGCTCTGTGTCGTTGACGACTCAGTGGCTGCTGCATCAGATGTGTAATACAAATTTATATCACTGTTAGTTGCCGCAACCTTCGAGATTGAATTTGCATTAACAATATTCGTGAAGCTCTCTTCATCAACATCTACACCGTCAATTGTAATTCTTGACAATGTATATGTAGCACCGGTCTCATCTGTATATGTCGTAATATCCTTAATCTCATATGTCTCTCCGGCATCCTTCTCAAGCGTTTCGATTCCGCCGAGTGAAGAAATTGTTTCACCGTCGAGATACCTTGCGACAGACACATATACGCTCTTGACAAGAGTTCCCTCAACATCAAAGCTGTAATAGTTGTTAATACTATTGATTGAGTTGTCTTCCGTATTAATAATCTCATCGACCGCACCGACATCGGGAGCAGTGACACGACCTATAGTAATAATCGGTTTTGAAGTAAACACATCAGAATCATTCAACATGTTAACCATATCTACAGCACTGTAATATGTGAACGAATAGCCGGTGAATTCGAGTGTATCACCAGTGATTGTATAACTTTCAATCCATGAATCACTCGGAATGTTTTTGGCGATAAGGTCAGGAAGCTCCATCGGAACTGCAGGAGTCTCATCTACATTCTTCTTCATCTGTGTCAGTGAATAATAGTAATTATTCTTATTCTCATAAGTCTTTGCGAGAAGTTCTGCATCTGCCTCAACCGTCGCATACTGATCTGAAGCAAGCTTTGCTTCAACCGCAGCTATCTGCGACTTTATGATTATGTTATTGATTACGCCGATTACGATGAACATGACGATAATCGCCACAACACCGACACCGCCCAAAATAGCGTATGTAAGCATTCTTGCCGTCTTCTCCGCTGAAGCAGTAAACTCAGCAAAGAAGTTCATGTCTTTCTTAGCAAGAATCTTTTTGTTTATATTGTTTGCCATGAAATATGTCCTCCTCAAGCTTCACGAATCAATGCGCCGGCACAATTGATGAACTGAGAAAGCTCAAAATTTCTCGGTACCTGCAATGTGCTGAGCGAATTTAGTATCTCAACCTGTGTTCCAAGCTGACGTGACAATTCCTTGTCAATCTTCTTGTATTCGGCACCTGATCCATAAAGAAAGCATGTGCTGATTGCATCGATGTGATACTTTTGAATGGCGAACTGCGCAGTACGTTGTACAGGATCCACAAGACGCTTAAAGTATGCATTAACAGCACTCTGCAATGCCGGTGTCTCGGCAACTGTCTCATTCCAGACATCAATATCTTCAATCGGAACGCTGGATTCCGCGTCAGATGTTGTTATATTAAGTCTTCTTGTTATGGCTGACTGCTGTGCCGTACCCTGAGCCTTCTTTATGGAATCAGCAACCTGACGGATGTTTGAATGCCCGAACTGAAGTCTTCTTGAAAGAACCGGGAAGCCCTTGTCAAGCACTGTAACTGTTGACGTCTGGCTTGACAGCTCAATCAGAAGAAGCGTTGACTGTGCTATGCTTACATTTCCGTTGATAATTCCGGAAGAGAAAAGCTTCCTGACAGCATTCTGATTGACATCAAGTGCAATAGGCGTCAGATCCATGCTCTTAAGGAACTCTCTAAAGTCTTTGATATTCTCTGTTGGAAGTGCGGTTGCACGAACTTTAAGCTTCTCTACGTTTGTCTCTTCATCTATTGCCGTACCATACACAAGATAGTCTATGGAAAGATCGCGGTTTGAACCCTGACCCATAATCTCGTACTTGACCATATCCTTGAGCTGATCTGCCTTTACTACAGGGAGCTCGAGATCTCTCGTATGAACGAAAGCACCATCTGTTGTAATCGTACAGTTCTTGCATCTTATATCAAGTCTTGCTACAGCATGCTTTACGGCCATTACAATTCCGAATGAATCCGCAATTGCACCATCGTTAATGGCATCCTGCTCGAGTGGAATAACACCAACCTTCTCAATTGATACTGTCTTGTTCTTCGGGTTATAGCTTCCGACAGCTACCTTAAGGTCTGAGCTTGAGCAGTCAATTACAAGTTCACTGCCGCCTTTTCCTAATAAATCCATTTATGTTCTCCTTTCAATACTTCTTAACCGATAAACTTGGCCATTGTGAAGATAGGCATTGCAATGCCGCCTACAACTGTACCAACGATTATAGCCATTATGATAATCATTATAGGTTCAAGGGCCGCTGTCATCTTTGATGTAGCTGAATCTGCCTCATCCTCGAAAAAGTCTGCCGCTTTATTAAGAATAGTATCCAGCGTACCTGACTCTTCACCGATTGCAACCATCGCGTAAATCATAGGTGGAAATTCAGTGATTCCTCTGATTGACTTAGAAAGAGACTGACCTTTCCTTATCTCAGTTCTTGCTTCGGCCAGCTTCTGTTCAAGAATCAGGTTATCAAGTGACTTCTCTGTGATTTCAACGGCAGTCAATACTGAAATACCTGATTTAAGAAGTGTTGAAACGGTTCTTGTAAATCTCGCTGCGGCATTCATTTTGGTTGCTTTTCCGACTACCGGCATAGTGAGCATAAGCTTAGACCATTGGAGGCCGCCGCTTTCTGAACTCTTCCACATCTTAAATATATATACAATTCCGACAATAACGCCGATATAGATATAAAAATAATGAGTCAATGAGTTGGATAGGGCAATGAGGCCCTTGGTAAGTGCAGGAAGGTCGCCGCCCAAGTCCTTGATAGTGTTCGCTATTTTTGGAACGAGGAAAGTAAGAAGACCTATACTAACAGCTCCAGTAAGTCCTGCGAGTATCTTAGGATATACCATTGCTGAAGAAATCTTGTTCTTGAGCTTTGCATCCTTCTGGAAGTGTTCTGCAAGTCTCTCCATAATCTCATCCAGTCGACCGGATTCCTCACCTGCCGAAATCATACTGATCATGATGTTCGGTACGACACCCTTTTGTTCCTTAAACGCCTCTGAAAGTGATCTGCCGCTCTGAACGGCTTCATACACCTCACCGATACATTTCTTGGCCTTCTTTGACTCAACCTGTTGATAGAGCATGTCGAGCGCTCTATCAACAGTAATTCCGGCTGACAAAAGAGATGCAAGCTGCCTCGAAATAAGCACCAGATCCTTTGTCTTGAGCTTGGGGCTGCCAATCTCAAGGTTTGCCAATCCCGGACCCTTATCAAGCGACAGGTATGCTACATATTTTCCGTCTGCCTTGAGTTTTCTTGAAGCTTCACTTGTTGAAGCTGCTTCAATAACACCCTCAGACTTCTTACCGGCAGCATCGACGACTTGATACGCGTAATTAGCCATTTTGTTTCCTCCTCTTTATTTATATATCAATATTGAATTGCACGATAATACTGCACGCAATTATACAAAATCCAGATCACCGAACAACGGACTGTTTGCAGCACCGCCGTTATTGATAAATCTTTTGAGATCATCTTTAATTCTGCATCTCTCCATGGCAGTATCTCTCGTTATTAGTCTTCTCTTAACGAGTTCTGCAAGATAGAAATCGAGAGGACACATGCCTTCCTGAATTGAGGTTGCAATAGTGCTGTCTATCTGATATGTCTTACCCTCACGGATATTGTTGCGGATAGCGTCATTTGAAATCATTATCTCAAACGCTGCACAACGGCCTCCTCCGATTCTCTGAACAAGTGTCTGGCATATAACCGCAACAAGAACCGTTGACAGCTGAACACGCACCTGATCCTGCTGATGAGGAGGGAATACATCGATGATACGGTTTACAGTATCAGCGGCTGATGACGTATGAAGTGTTGAAAGAACCAAGTGTCCGGTCTCGGCTGCCGTTATAGCAGTACTGATGGTATCAAGGTCACGCATCTCTCCGACAAGTATGATATCCGGGTCTTCACGAAGGGCTGCTCTGAGCGCATTTGCAAATGAAAGTGTATCTTCGTGTACCTCTCTTTGGTTAATCATTGACTCACCATGCATATGAAGATACTCGATAGGCTCCTCAAGAGTCAGAATGTGACACTTCTTGTTGCTGTTTACATGACCTATCATTGCCGCAAGAGTAGTAGATTTTCCTGAACCCGTAGGACCTGTTACAAGGATAAGACCACGAGGAAGCATTACAAGATCTTTGAATATCTTTGGAAGGCCGAGCTGTTCGCATGTAGGAATCTCATTTGTAATGGTTCTCGCTGCAAGAGCATAAGTGCCACGCTGCTTGTATATATTACATCTGAAACGGCTGTAATCCTGAACTACATATGAGAAATCAATCTCACCTCTCTCATTCAGATACTGCTGCCTTGACTTGTCGATCATTGACTTGCACAGGTATTCTGTGTCAGCCGCAGTAAGTGGCTGATTGCCCATTGGCATCAGCATGCCGTCAACTCGAACCATTGGAGGCAGACCAACAGTAATATGGGTATCTGATGCACCCATCTTTACTGACTCCGCCAAAATGAACTCGATAGATAAACTAAATCCTTCCACGTCTTGTATCCTCCTTATCAGTCAATCGTGTAAGCTACTCTGTTAAGTTCTTCCACTGTGGTAATGCCTTCAAGAACCAAGGCTCTTGCCGACTCCTGCAGCATCTGTGTACCCTCGGTGACAGCAAGTTTACGCATTTCGTCTTCGCTTGCTCTCTTCTCGAGAAGTGACTTCATCTTCTTCGTCATAATTACAATCTCGTGAATTGCAATTCTCCCCTTGTATCCCTTATCGTTGCATTCACTGCATCCTTTGCCCCTATACAGCTTTTGTCCCGGCTCCAGACGGAGTGACTCAACTTCGTACGGTTCCGGTTCGTATGCTTCACGGCAGTTGGTACAGATACGTCGAACAAGACGTTGTGAAACAACGCCTACAAGAGCCGATGAAACCATATATGGTTCAAGTCCCATATCAATCAGACGGTTAATTGAAGACACGGCATCATTGGTATGGATTGTACTGAAAACAAGGTGTCCTGTGATAGCGGCTCTCATTGCAATCTCTGCTGTCTCGCCATCACGAATCTCTCCGACGAGGACTATATCCGGGTCCTGACGGAGAATGGAACGAAGACCGCTTGCAAAAGTCATTCCTGCCTTTGCGTTTACCTGAACCTGATTAAGTCCGGGAATCCTGATCTCGACAGGGTCTTCAACTGTTATGATATTGGTATCCGGGGTGTTCTTCTCGGCAAGAAGCGTATAAAGCGTAGTGGTTTTACCGGAACCGGTAGGACCTGAGATAAGGCAGATACCCTGAGGAACCTTTATTATCTTATCGATAAGGGCGTTGTTCCTGTCACTTATTCCAAGATATTTTCTGTTAAGGTTGCCGTCGTTCTTGGCAAGGATACGGATAACCGTCTTCTCTCCCGTAACAGTAGGAAGGATAGATACACGCATATCCACATTCTCGCCGTTAATCTCAGTACTGATACGACCGTCTTGAGGAATACGCTTCTCAGCGATATTCATTCCGCCGAGGATCTTGATTCTTGTCGTTATGGCATCCTTTGCCGAAAGCGGGTTGCTCATAATCTCCTGCATTACACCGTCGATACGAATACGTACTCTTATTCTGTCATCCATAGGCTCGATATGAATATCTGATGAGCCTGCCCTGATAGCGTAATCGATCATTGAGTTGACGAGCTTTACAACCGGTGCGCTGTTTACAGCCTCCGTCAGTTCAGAATTCTCTGTAATCTGATCGCTCGCGAGATCTGCACCAAGCTCTTCTGCCGCCGCTGCCGCACTCTCTCTTCCGTAGTTTACCTTGATCGCATCCATTATAGATGAATGCGTCGCAAGCATAAGCGTTATCATGTAACCGGTCTGGAACTGGAGTTCGTC
The DNA here is from genome assembly GCA_022484595.1 of Mageeibacillus sp. GTDB lineage: Bacteria > Bacillota > Clostridia > Saccharofermentanales > Saccharofermentanaceae > Saccharofermentans. The sequence continues at coordinate 207,848 of JAKVLB010000002.1, forward strand.
TTCAATAGTAATGTTAACCGGATCGTCAATTGCAACAACAAGTTTATCGTCATCGAAACCAATTGGCAGAACCACGTTATCTTCACAGAATTTCTGATTGAGCAGTGATGTTGCTTTTGGATCAACATCTATGCTGGTCAAATCAATAATAGGATAACTATACTGACTGGACACTGCCCTCAGAATATCAAATTCTGTCATCAATCCACTCTCGACAATAACCTCTCCGAGGCGCTTGCCGGTTTCCTTCTGCATGCTGAGCGCTTCGGCAAGCTCCGTAGCATTAAGGAAGCCACTTTCAACGAGAATATCACCTAATCTCTTCATCTGGTCCTCCCGAAAACGTAAAATAATCAAAACTATACGCATGAACAATCATATAGGCATACTTACCCACGCGTAGATGTATAAAACTATACAACAGCCTTTGTCAAAAAACAAGTTTTCATAACAATTCTGACATAATATTTGTTGACATTTAAATTACATGTGCCGTAACAGATTTGTTTTATATAAGGTTTTATTCTCTCTGATTTTCTGTTAAACTTTAATGTCAGTTATTATATTGGAGGTTTACTCATGTCAGGACATTCAAAATGGAGCAACATTAAAAGGAAAAAAGAGGCTTCAGATGCTGCAAAGGGTGCAGTATTCACCAAATTTGCCAAAGAGATTGCGATTGCGGTCAAAGCTGGCGGAAGTGATCCGAACGGAAACTCCAGACTTAAGGTTGTTGTCGCAAAGGCGAAGGCAGCAAATATGCCAAACGATAATATCAACAGAGCAATCAAAAAGGCTGCTGAAGCAGGCGAAGGTGATGACTACGAAGAAATCACTTATGAAGGTTACGGCCCGGCCGGAATAGCTTTTATGGTTAAGGCTCTCACAAATAACCGCAACAGAACCGCTGCCGACGTGAGACATATTTTTGATAAGAACGGCGGCAATCTCGGCGTAGACGGAAGTGTAGGATTCCTTTTCGAAGAGAAGGGAACCATCATCATATCCCGCGAGGACTATGAAGATGAAGATGCCGTAATGATGGATGCACTCGATTGCGGTGCTGCTGATTTCAGCGGTGACGACGAATACTATGAGATTACTACTTCAACAGCCGATTACTATACGGTGTGTGAGGCTTTGCAGGATAAAGGTTATGTTTTTGCCGATTCAAGCCTCGGACCGGTCGCGTTCAATACAGTTGAAGTATCTGACCCGGTTGCTGTTGATCAGCTTGAGAAGATGCTGGACATGATGGAGGAGAACGAGGATATACAGGAAGTTTTCCACAACTGGAGTAATTGATTAGAGGTTTTGTGTGTCTCACTCTGAAGATAACAATCTGAGCAGAAATAATTCGGGCAGCGTTATGGCTGCCCGTTCTTCAAGAAAGGCGCTTTTCTCGGAGTTTCGCAGTTCACTGAGGCGGCTTGAGATAAATTCTGTCGTATCGGAAGAACGAAGCGTTGAGAAGATCCTTGACAGTGAGACGGCTACCCGCGAAGCATTATCCAGAATTGCGGTAGTTGCTTTCGTAGGACCTTCCGGAACCGGGAAAAGCACGCGAGCAATCAAAGTGGCCCGTGAGAATGATATCAACTACATCATAGATGACGGCCTGCTCATTAACGGAAGCAGAATTGTTGCCGGAACCTCTGCAAAGAAGGCGCCTACAAAAATGGAATCGGTACGTCAGGCTATTTTTCTTGACGAGACGAGCTCCGGTGTAATGAGACGTGCCCTTCTCGAGAATCTTCCGGCGGCACTGATGATTCTCGGCACGTCGGACTCCATGCTCAGTAAGATATGCGGAAATCTTTGGCTTAATCCGCCTTCTATGCTTATAAGAATAGAAGACGTTTCTTCTGAGGAAGAGATGCGTCTGGCCCGCAATACAAGACTCACCGAAGGCATGCATACCATTCCTGTTCCAAGCATGGAGATCAAACATGAATTCTCGGGATATTTCTCGGATCCGCTTTCAAAGCTCAGACAAAGATTTGACCGTGAGCGCGGCGTGGCACCTGTTGTCCAGGATTCTGACAGGACCGTTGTACGGCCTACCTTTTCTTCGCTCGGTTCATATTCCATTTCCGACGATGCAATTCTTGATCTGATTAAGATTGTGCTCAAAGATATTCCCGGATTTGCTCAGGTTACTTCATTTAAATCTGAGAAACAGACCTATGGGGTAATTATCAGTCTGGATATAGCCTTATACTACGGTTATGATGCCCAGCTTGTTCTTTATGAGGCACAGCAGCGGGTCGGAATGGCTGTTGAAGAATATACGTCAATTACAATGAACGGTGTTAATGTAAGAGCCGGGAGGCTTCTGCATTTTCCGGCTTCTTAATTTTTTCGGAGGACACAGCTTTATGGAGAAGATATATATGATTCCGGTAAATGATGCGTATACCGATGCTTGCGGTTGTCCTCTGTGCGATCTGAAGGAGAAGGCTGAACGCAACTATCTTGAATACTATCTCGGACCTTCTCTCATGGAACCTGACACAAGGAAAATCACAAATAAGACCGGTTTCTGTCCCGATCATATGGGAAAGCTCAACAGGTCCGTAACCAACCGACTCGGACTTGGTCTGATGATGCACACACATCTTAAGGATTTCCATGCCGATATATCTTCTGACCTAAAGAACCTTGTTCCGACCGGATCCGGCCTGATGAAGAGCTTCAACACTGAATACAAGGGACGCCTCAATGCGGCAGCCGACAGGATTGATTCGCGCGTAGCTGCTTGTCCTATATGTGATAAAATGAACGACGCTATGAAGCACTATGTTGAAGTTATTGCATGGATGTTCATTCATGATAACGACTTCAGGACCAGATTTTCTGCTGTCCCATTCCACTGTCTGCCTCACCTCTCAATGCTTCTGAGACAGGCTGCGACATTAAACCAGAATGACGCCAGAGAATTCGTTTCTGTTCTGGCCGAGAAGAATTATAACGACTTTGAGAGCCTTATTGATGATGTTGAGTTCTTCACTTTGAAATTTGACTATCGCAATCAGGATAAGCCGTGGGGCAATTCAAAGAATTCAATTCAGAGAGCCATGCGCTTTCTTTCTTCTGACAGGAGGGATTTTGATGAACAGCAAAGCAAGAAGCAGTCTTGAAACATGCTCGGGATCTCCGGTTCTTGAACTGGAAACAATAGGATATGAGTATGATGATTTGGGAACTGTTACAGTTGTCATTAAGCATGACTACTATTCGTCCGACAACAATCACGGCAGGATCCTTCTCAATTCGTTTCTTAACGCTCTGAAGGATAATCACGGAAAAAAGTACAGGCTTATTATCATGGATACAGGCGTAAGACTTCTCGCAAAGAGCTCATCAGGTCACGGTTTATTGGAAGTTCTGATTCGCAGCGCGTCCGAATGCCTTGTCTGCTCTGATTCATGCTTTGCCTGCGGTATCGACATTGACGACAGCCTGTCAGGAATTCTTACCGTCTCTGCAGACGAGATAGCGCTTGAGATAATTAACGCTGCAAATGTTCTTTACATAGAATAACTGCCTGACAGATATATCGAACATAAATAAGAAGAACCCCGATGGTAATTCCGTTCGGGGTTCTTCTCTGTTCATAAGCAATTATGCTGCATTAAGAATAATAGTATCTGAAGTCATATATCTTATACTTTGAAACAAGCAAGGTATAAGGATCTGGATCAGAACTGGTCGGATCCGGACAATATGGCATCACGAGACGTGCAGATGAACCGCCTGCCGAGATGACTGCCGCCTGAATTCTTCCGTAAATATAATGATAATCATTACCGAACAGTATCTGAGATTTGTTTGCATCCGCAACCGTATAATCATCATCAAAGAGTCCTATATATGCTTCAGCACATCCGCCCTTTCCGAAGCGGAGCTTATTATTGCCTGCGCCGTAGACGAACAGCGTCGGCTTATGCTTGCTGTCGTAATAAGCTGAATAGGAATCGCTATTGAACTCTGCCTTAAGCTTATTGTCGGTTACTATATACTTATATGCGTCAGCAGCGCTGGTCAGGCCTCTCGTAACCGAGAATATTCCGCTCTGGGCCATATCCCAGTTATCATTCCCGGCAAACGTCAGATTAACGCCCTTCTCAAGAACCATGGTCTGGGTAACATTCTTCGTCTGATTGATGACGACAAAAATAACTCCCGTCAGCACATAATCATTGCTGGATCCAGTACTGAAGTAGAATGTATAATCCTGTGTACCGTCCAGAACTATCACATAAGGTATTCTTGAACCGAAGTTGTAACCGCCTTCACCGGAATTATAACCGCCGGTGAAATTATACGTACCCGCAGGTACACAGGCACCGGATGTATTGTATGAATAGCTCGAGAGGAAATTTCCGAAACTCATCGTAGCTCCGGTATGAGTCTGAGACAGTCCGAGAGTGCTGAATGCTTCGGTAGCCGTAGGAAAACTGTTGGTTGAATCATAGTCAGCACTGCTGTAATCTTTTGCATTCGCAATGATATCAGTATATGTTGTTTTGTTGGTTGAGTAGTTGTTTGACCAGTTTGTAATAGTGGCGTCATTTGAAGCACTTGAAAGGCCGGTACCTAACGACGCATTCCATGATCCGTTGGTATCTATGAACAGCACCTTCTTGCCGCCTGCATTGAGAAAGTCAAATACATAATTGCCTGAATTGCCGCTTCCCGAGTTAGATGCAGACCTTCCCAAAAAAGTATACGTTCCGGATCCCCATGTTCTTCCTGAATCCGCACCGACAATAGCATCGGAGTTGTCATCACCGACGAAATAGAAATTACCTGTTGAAGTTACCTGTGTAGCCGACCCTCCTGAAAGGTGAAGAACCGCATCATTAAGGAATATCAAATCACCCGTAAAATTACTGTCATGACCGAGATATACATCTCCGTCGGTAAATACAAAATTCGATTTGAGATTGTTGCCGGTATATGCCTGATTCCATCCGCCACGTACAACTACCGTATTGTCCTTTGGCTGAGCCATCCCCGCCGGGACTGATCCGAGCACCGTAAAGAACTCATCTTTGAAGTTGCCGTTAAGATCTACCTGATTGGTAAAAAGTCCTGTCTTTGGCTTAGTCGTGCTTGCGGTAAAGATAATACTGACGTTCTCCTTCTGATCGCCGATAGTTGTGGTGAAGTCGGCATGAATATATGTAACGCCGCTCTTTGTCTCCTGTGACAGATACAGAGTTGTACAGTTATCCGCATCTTCTGTCATGCCCGGCACAACCTGATCGGTTACAACCATCTTGATCGGGTTGCTCGCTGACATACCGAGCGAAAGCGCCTCAAGGTTGCTGTCCGTAAACTCCTGCATACTTAATGCCTGATAGAAAGCTTCAGCAGCAGCGGTAACCGTAAGTCTCGCCTGACTCTGTTCCGCCTTGGCGTATGTCCTCTCTCTTGTTGCCTGTGTAAGCATCATGGCTGCTGCAATAAAAATCATCGCAATCGCCAAAATAAACACGACAGTGATAAGAATTACACCCTGCTTATTGTCCTGTCTCTTAATCTTTCTCATCATAGAAGCACCTTCCTTCGTATGTGTCCTGTGTCTGCAATATTACCATGCAAGACAATTACACACATAAGCATCTGCTAATCTAACGTTATTCTAAGTCATGCCGGCCAAAATTTCAACAGAAAATTACAAATTTGCTAACTTTTTTTACACACTTTGTTAACACTTCGTTTACAAACTCACTCTTCGTTACGATTTTCTTCAGATTTGATCGCCGCCGGAGCACCACTGATACCAAATTTATCATATTCCTCTCTCTTTGAGGCCACAAGATAATAGTCGGTCTGAGTCGCAAATCTCATAACAGTTGTTGAAAACAGTCTGCCTGCCTTGTTTTTCTTAACTCTGGTACGGCAGAACATCTCTCCGTGTTCATCGCAGTATTTGAGACCGTATCTCGATTTACGTAATCGGAACGGAGGTATTCTGTCACTAAGCTTCGCTTTGCAGACCGGACACACAGATATGAACCCGTCGGCATCTGCCATTGCCGACTCAACATCAAGTGCCTCTCTTCCGACAAAACCAAACTCGTGCTGAACATCCGGGTCTACAGAAGAACTTGATACAGCCGCAAGAACCTCTGTCGGCTTATTGTGTCTGAATATCTCCTCGAAAATCTCTCCGGTATAGAGTGCGTCTGCTGTCGCGCTGTGAAAAACCTCATTCTTCTCAATCTGATAATAGTCGACCGCGGATTCCACGCTTCTCTGCTTGCCTCGCTGTCCGCTGAATGTCGAGAAAATCGGCTGGAGATCCAGAAAAAACATGTCGAGATTTGAATTCATGCCAAACTTTCTGAGATTCATCTTGAGCATCGCCGGATCAGAGTTGCCCCATCCTACAAGGATGCAGTCGACGCCGCAGAACTTTCTGAAATCTGCGTACACTTCAGAAAACGGTCTTCCCTTGGCGAGATCGCTGTTTTTCTTGTGCGTAACTTTCTTGACGTGGTAGTGAAGCTGCGTATAAATGACCGGCGCTATATCTTCCGAGAATACACTGTGCTTTGTAAGCGCACCGTTGTCATAAGAATACCTGACGGCGCCTATCTCGATTATCTCGCCTGTAAGGGTGGAGATATCGAATGAGTATGTTTTCCCGGGGAAAGGCTGGTTCCATTCCATATCGAAAACGACGAATTCACATCCGTCAGTAATCTTTCTGCTGAGCATCGTTCTCCTTCTCTCCGACGCCGATTTGCGTCTTGTTTCTTTTTACTTTATTAACGGCAGATAGCAAAACGATAAACGATAATGACAAAACAGTTGCCGCGATTCCCGCCCCAATGCCCGGAACCGTTCTGTCTATAGATACTTCATACTCCGCGGTCTGCTCGCTGACTGCCACAACCGCGGCAAGTCTTCCGGCAAATTCAAATGTTCTGACCTTCTTTCCGTTTACCCTTACAAAATAGTCAGAAGCATACGGAAGTGAGAACACGATTGTCTTGTTTCCGCTTTCCCATCCCGGGACATCATCATAGTCGAACGTGAAATCGTTTGACGCGGCCTGCCCGGTCACAGAATTCAGAGCATCACAATTTCTCTCGTTAAGCAGCTGAACCGATATGTCTCCGCTGTCGCCCGGCTCGCAATTCATCTCAAGTGCGATGTCAGCCTCGCCAACTGTATCAACAAGGCTCAGAAACGGTCCGTCATATTCTTTCTGGTCTCCGAAATACAGTGAATCGGAGGATAACGTCACCGGGCGGTCAACCCCGCTGAAAACATAGAGTCTGGTATCCGGCAGAACATTGACTCTCAGACCTATCTCACCCAGGCCCTCGGGAAAGGAGTAGTTGTTCATACCGTTATTCATAACACCGGTGCAATTCGTCAGCGTATATTCCTGCTTTTCGAAAATGTTCCCCGCAAGTGCAGCCCCGCCCGCTGCATTTACTGAATCTATGTAGCTCGTACTGCCATTAAAGCCTGACAAATCAGAAGACAGCAGGAGATACTTCAGATTGTCGGAAGCTGAAAATACTGATAAATCAAAAGAAGGGTCGATCTGCACACTGTCGTCGTCATTGCCGTCAGAATTCTCGAATGCCATGTTTACGGAGTCTGAGGAAATGTCATTGTTGCATATTACAAAAAAAGAATTGATTCCTATCAGAGTGACAGATATGACGAGCAGTGAAATGTTTGACTTGCGGCCGAGTCTGCCTTCCGAATAGCACTTGAGCACAAAGGCCCATGCAATCAGAACGATAAACGACGATATTCTGCACTGCGCGCTCACCGTGGTATCCGAGGAGCTGTTAACCGACACTATCAGAAATGAAACCGGTATGATGGCAGCGGCATAGAAAACAAAGCTTTTAAGACTGTACAGATTGCGAAGAGACAGTGCCGCCGTGAATATCAGAAGTGCGCCGAGGCAGACAAGTCTTGACGACACAATCGCGGGACGTGTCAGACCGAGCGCGGTGACTGCCCTTGCGACAGATGAAGCACACGATACAAAATAAAGGACAAAAAGAACCGATACGGTAATCTTGACTCTGAAAGGTATTCTGGAGTTGATAAAGAAAATTACAAGGGCTGTAATTGTAATCATTCCAATATAGAACAAAGGCGGATTGACACTCGACATATTACCGGACTTAAGACAGAACATGCGGGTGAAAAAATCAAACATTGTATAATTTTCTTTGGAATCGCCTATAAGCTCCGGAAAATCAACGGCAGCTCTCGAGCCGCAAAGTACCGGAACAAGCACAAAGCCGGACATTACCAGACCTGTCAGTATTCCGGAAAAGCAGATTCCGAACGCTGCCGCAATGCTGCGGAAAGAATCGTACAAACCTGCAGATATAAGTATTGAAGCAGCAATCATAAACGGTATTCCGCTGAGACGTCCGCATGTTCCGGACGAAATTATGAGGCAGGAAACGACAGACAGAAATGCAAATGTTCTTACGTTTCTTCTGCGGAGGAATGAATCACAGACAGCCATAAAGCATGGCAGAAGCACCGCCAGATTCCCGATTGAAACAAATTGAGCCGTAAGGAGCAGCTGCGCCGAGAAAGCATACGAGAACCCCAGTATAGCCGAGAATGTTCTGCCGAGGCCTATGTGTGCGCAGCAAAGGTAATACGTAAAAGAGCATGCAAGACCGAACCTGATAAACATGCCTGCTGTGAGGATTACTCTCGCCGCAGAAGGAAACACAATCGAAACTATGAAAAACAGATCAAAATTGTTGCCGGATAAAAGACTCCATGCCCCGGCTCCGGAAATATTGCCCGAACCGGATATAAATCCCGCGATTGTTCCTGCATCTTCAGCCGAGCTGCTGATTCCGTCCATTATTCCGGTATTTGTCACCGAGCTTCGCAAAGTCAGCGAAGTCGGGAGAAAAGTACCGGGAACTATAAGCATACTCAGATTGTAAACGAGCGTTGCAACCATTGTCGCTGCCAGAAAACATACAACGAATCCATCGGTGGTTCTTGTCCTCAAGGTATTGCCAGACATCACTCTTCGATGCCTCCCGGTTCGTTCGCTTCAGATGATAAAGGCGTATCGTGAGAATCTTCTGCCGGGCCTTCGTCCTGCGAGAAATTCCCGCCGTCTGTCCGTGCCGCTGTCTCTGCGTCCGTTATCATTTCCCCCGGAACGCCGTCAGCGGCTGCAGCAAATCGGGCCCCGCGCCTGATTGGATGCTTTTCCATAAAAATCGCTGCGGCAATGAGCGCTATTGAGATAAATGTTATTGTCAGTCCAGCTTTGAAATATTTCGGAGCGTAGCTCAGGCTTATCTCATGATGGCCCGCCGTAAGCTCGATTCCCATGAGAGCATCCTGGACCGGAACTATACTGCACGGCTGACCGTCAACCGTAGCGCTCCAGCCCTCGGAGTACGGGACGGTGAGCAGCATGAGTCCGTCGGAGGTGACGTCAATGCTGCCGTTAAGCGATGTCGAATCGTAGGAAGATACGTTCAGCTCCTGTGAAGACAGTGTGTCTACCATATCTTTGTATCCGTCCTGATTAAGTTCGTATGAGTAGACGAAAAGAGACGCATCCGGGCATGAAGAGTAATTGACGGTCAGCGTTATCGGTGTGCCTTCGTATCTGCCGAGCGATATTATCTGATATGCACGAATCTCAAAGTTCCTGCTGCTGTCACCGTTGGTTACCGATGCGGATCCGCCTTTGCTCGAATTAGCGTAGATATATACGTCGCTTCCGATTTCCGCGTCATCCACGGTTACGGTAAAGTTGCATTTGTCCGATGAAGTCACAACGCCGTAGACAAGACACTTTCCGGAAGTATCGGAAGTGCTCATGTTCTCACTCTCCCCCACATTCATTGATATCGGTGTGTATACGTCACTGCCGACTCCCATTGATCTGACCCATTCGTTTGTCTTTGAAAATACATCAAGATCCTCTTCATACTTTGGCGCATAATCAAGAATGTCATCAGACACCATGTACCCGACTGAAAGTGCGTCAGGGTTGCCGTATACAGTCACTTCTCCGGCATTGTATTCCTGGTCAAAAAGATCCGGCACCGTCTGCGTGTTCTCTATCGCCACCAGATTGCGCACACCCAGAAGAGTGGCTGTAACTCTTGTGATTCCGGCATTGCGCAGGCCGTTGATGTTATTGTTATGGAATCCGAAATTTCGCATATACCGGACCAGGTCCTCCCTTGCCGTTGAAGAAAAAATCGACATACCCTTGATGTTATACATCGCCTGAATGTTGCAGATATTATTCGGGAACAGCTCGGTTCTTTCAAAATTACTGTGACCCTCCGAGCCTTCAACGGATACCGTATGCTCATAAATCTGAGCATAGTTCTTGCCGTAGAAATCGTAGGATGCGAAGCCTTCGTTGCTTGCGACAGTGGCGATCGAGATTGTTGCCGAAGTGAAAATCTCAATCATCATCGTTATTGTTATAAGCGTCTCGCAGAAAAATGCGCTTCTTTTCCCCGAAGGCTCACTGATTACATGGAGCGTCGCGCCCTGGACAAACAGATAGACAAGCGTAAGGCCGATCTGTATGTAGCTCTCCTGTCCGTCACCGAATTTCTCGTAGAGCACGAGAAACGCCGCACATCCTGCGACTGTTCCCATGCAGACGCCGAGCGACAGATTCTTTATCCGCCTGATTGTGAGAAAACCCATAAAAACCATCACAAAGCACATGAGGAAAGACTCTCTGTAAGGAATCTGGTTTGGGAAATGCATACCGTGCCAGATAAAATTCAGTGTGCGATTGGCAAAGCTTAAATACATTATTCCAAGAAGCGCGCCAAAACCTATTTTGTGACGGAGCGATATACCTGAGCTTGCCGGAAGCATGAAAAACATCGGCAGAAGCAAAACAATCACGAGACCGCAGTAAACATTGGCCATCCCGTCCCTGATATTCGGATTTGCCGCCACCATGAATCTTCCGAGGAAGTCGAAAAGCGTATTCTGCAAAGTCAGATCCACCGTAAGCTTGTCGCCCGTTGCCGAACAATGCTGGAGAATAGAATATGTCGGAATTGTAAGAATCGCAGTGGCACCTACGGCAAGCAGGCTCGCACCCGCGAACAGCCCCGCTGACCGGAAAAAAGTCTTTGGGCAGAGCCTGTGAGGAACCGAACGGTCTCGCGAAGGAGTAAAAAGGCAGATATAGTATACCGGCGCAAAAAGAATCAGGAAAAGACAGACAAAGAAGCCCGCATAGTAGTTGCTGAACACCAGAACCGCCAGAGAAATGCAGTACAGGCCTATCTTCTTTTCGAGCAGCAGCCTTCTCAGTCCCAAAGCCACCAGAGGGAGCAATACAACCGCATCACACCACATGATATTCCAGAAGTACGAGATGAACCAGCCGCAGAGTGCGTACGACGAGGCGAAGACAACCGTGATGTTGTCAACACGTCTGTTGTCGTTTTCCGACAGGAACATAAGCATAAATACCGACGCGAGGCCGGCTCTGATACATGTGATTAATCCTATGAAGACCGGCATTGTCTTTGGAGTAAAGAAAATACAGAAAATATTGAGAGGGCTGGCCGCATAATTGGCGAATGATGCGTAGTATTCCTGTCCGAGTCCGTCATTCCAGCTGTAGAACAGCGAGTCTGACGAGAGGATCTTGTCTCTGAGCGTAACTAAGAAAGGACCGTACTGGTGGTACAGGTCAACAGTCAGCATCGTGTGGCTTCCGAAAGGGTAACACTGCGTTATTATAAGTGCAGACAGCACTGTCAAAACCGGAAAAATAAAAGCAAGTGCGTACTGCGTCCAGACGTCACCAAACCGTGATTTAAGCTTAGATGGAACATTAACTTCACTCATAATATGAATCCTGATCCTTTAATAATAGTAAGATTACAAACGTGTTAATAATAGCATACTTTAAACAATATCGAGTGTGTTTTATGGTAAAGTGTCTCTATATTACAATCGCAGAGGTATCGACCTATGGGCCTAAAATTAAAAATAATACTCAACCCGTCTTCCGGACGTGAAATGGCAAGAAACAATATCGAAGATTCGCTTGCCTGTCTGTCTTCGCACGGAAAACTTGAGCGGGCTGATATCAGTTATACTTCAGGGCGTTTCGATGCAACGAGATTCGCTATGGAAATTGATCCCGGACAATATGATTATCTTGTCGCTGCCGGCGGAGACGGCACGGTAAACGAAGTTATTACCGGTATCAGGCGCGCGGGAATTGATATTCCTGTCGCAATATACACGTCAGGAACAGTAAACGATTTCGCCACAATCAACAGACTGCCTTCACTCCCGTCAGAATTTGCCGAGATGCTTATGAATCCGGACTTCAAACGTGTGGACTGCGGACGCGCCGGAGACCAGTATTTTCTTAACGTTCTCGCCGGGGGGAGCTTCTCGGATGTCGCGTACACTGTTCCGTCCGATTTAAAGACTTCGATAGGTCCGGCGGCTTACTGGCTCTCGGCACTGAGAGATTTTCAGGATATTACCGATACCATACCTATAAGGGTTACGAATGACGGCAGTTCGTTCGAGACGGATGCCGTTATGTTTTTTGTTTCCAACACAAAGAGCGTAGGCGGATTCAGAAATCTCATGACCCAGGCTGACGTCACGGACGGACTGCTGGACGTCATGATTATAAAGAAGGTTTATATTCCGGAAATTATGCCGCTTTTGGGCAGACTTGTCATAAATGACCATATCAACAGCGATAAAGTAATCTATTTTCAGACATCCGGCTTTACAATTGAACCTATGGCGGGCTGCAAACCTGTTACTCTTGACCTGGACGGTGAAGAAGGGCCGCTGCTGCCGATTACAATCGAATGCGTACATGAAGCAATAAATCTCGTTGTACCAAAAGGAGATAACTGACCTTGAAAAACAAGAAAAACGATAAAGACAAAAAAATCAGGACTCCGCAGATTAATCCCGGAGCCGTCGAAGCCCCGGCCGGCGGCGAAGACAACTCCGACAATCGCGGAATCGAGATAATTGACTCCGGTGCAGAGTTTGACGTTGACGTCACGGCTGCGCCCGAATCTGCACCTGAACCGGAGAGCGTAAAAAAACCTACTCTCGAGGAACTGGAGGACATAGACCCGGACCTGCTGTCAGGTAAGCCCGATGCCTCCATAGCTTCTGTTTCTTCAAAGAATACAGGCAGCAGACTTCCGTCAGCCGTGGTAAAGACAAAGAAGCACACCCGCAACGAGATTTCCGAGGTTGCTCTGACGCTTGACGGTTCAGACATAGACTCTGACGGAGAAGCGCAGGGCAAAGCGAAAAAGCGCCGCAGGAATGCCGGTGTTGTTTTCGTTGTTCTCGCCGTAGTAATTGTTATCGCGGCATGCGCCGTATCGTTCTTTATAGATACCGGTATGGACAAGAAGATGATTTCGCCGCTCACGATCAACAACCGCGCTATTCCCAGCGATGAGTTCAGCTTTATGTACCATTACGAACTGCTCGAGGAAGGTGTTGACATTTTCGCTGTCGGAACGAAAGAGATGCTCGCATCGGCATATCCGGATGACCCGGCTTTTCCGACATACAGAGACTACTTTCTCAACCGCGCGGCGCAGGATCTCCAGACAATTGAAATTCTGTACGACGACGCGACTTCAAAGGGTTACACGATTGAACAGGCGCATTACGATCGCGCGAATGCCTATATCAACTGGCTTTCTGGAAAAGCGGACGAGCTCGGTGTCAGCCTCGACACATATATCAAGGGTGTATACGGCAATCAGGTTGATGAACAGTGCATCATTAACCTCCTTGCGAAAAAGTATTTCACCGATGACTACGCAGGCGGAGAAAAACTTGTTGAACTGTCTGCGACTGACGACCAGGCTGAGGTCGCATATAACGAAGCGCGCAACAACTATGATGTTGTCAGCTACAAGATTCTGAGAATAACCTATGAACAGCGTGACCAGGCGTTTATTGACACAGCCAATCTCCATGCACAGCAGATAATTGCCGGAATGAACGGCGATCCTTCAAAGTTTGAGTCCGTGGCTTCACAGTATTTCTCAGGTGTGGCGGCAAATACTCTCGCAACGGAGAATTCTACACTGGTACCGGATTGCAGATACAGCGACATAACCCACACCAATTTCAGAGACTGGCTCTTCGACGCCGCGCGTGTCCCGGGAGATGCCACAATTTTCAACGACTCGGACGGGTTCCCGATTATCCTTGTTTTTGTCGAGCGCGACAGAATGACGAATCCGCTTCGCGATTTCTACCTGATCACAGTCAATCCGCAGACCGGGGACGACGGAAGTGCCAATGTCTCGGCAACTCAGTCGACCGCGCAGGAGATATACGATTACATAGATGATGCCGACTCCTGTTCAGAGGTCGAGAATCTTTACAACGATTATGTTCTGGCAGGACAGATGACGGTTCAGCATAACGAGATGGCATACAGGTACGAATACGACGACAGCCTCAACGACTGGATTTTTGCGGATGAACGTAAGCTCGGCGATAAGACGATTATTGAAGAGAACGGGACTTTCTATATTCTTTACTACATATCTGAATCCGCTAACCCGGAATGGTATGACCGCGTCAACTCCTTCCTCAGAATGAACAACTATCAGGCGTTCCTCAACGAGAAATCTGCAGAGTATACCTGGCAGTTCAATGATGACGGACTTGAACAGATTGAGGACGTGCCATGACCGATATTTATCTTGCCAGACACGGCAAGACAGAATGGAACACTGAACTGAGAATGCAGGGACGCCTCAACTCTCCTCTTACGCAGGAAGGCATTGACGGCGCGTACAGACTTCGCGAGACGATTGCCGAGGTCATAGGATTGCCTTCAGTTTTGTACTCAAGCCCTATGCCCCGCGCGCTTCAGACAGCCTTTATTGCCATGGGAGGGCCCGAATCTCCTGCACGCTGTCCGATTATTCCGACAGATTTTCTGTGCGAGATGGATCTCGGAATCTGGGAAGGAATGCGTCTTGAAGATGCAAAGAAGTCATACCCCGAAGAGCTTGATAATTTTCGCAATCACCCGGACAGATATGTTCCTGTATCCGGCGGCGAGACATTCCATGACACTTACGCGAGAGCTGACGCCATGCTGTCAAAGCTTGACTGGGGAATTGCCGGCTCAGACAATGACGCTCCGGTGCTTCTCGTATCCCACATGATTCTTATTCAGTCTGTACTTTGCGCAATATCCGGCGGCGACATCAGTACGCTGAGGCAGACACCGTTTATCGAACAGACCCGCCTCATTCATATTCACGGCGAGAAAGGCCTGACTCCGACTGTTCATGTTTTCTGATTTCGGTTTTCTGACCGTCGAACGCATGCTATAAACAGAACCAAAAAGGCCCGGTTTACTTCAAAAGTAAACCGGACCTTGCTTTTATATTACGGCCTGATCAGGCTCCGTAGCGGGCCTGCTGCACAAGAACAACAACTATCGCGAAAACAAAAGTTATCAGCATGGCGGCAATCAGTATCCACGCCATAGTCTTAATGAATCTCTGCTGCTTCCTGCCTGCCTGTTCCTGTGCCTTGTTCATAATACTTTACTTGTGGATAAACGGATTATTGTCGACGCCTTGGGTGTCCTGTGTTGAATCCGGTTCATTATCCTGCCCTTCATTATTATCGCTGCTGTCTGCGCTGTTGTCATTACTGCTGTCTGCATTGTCATCGGTCGTGTATGTGGCATCCTCATAGTCACCGCTGTCGCCGATTGTAAGCGTCAGCTCCTTATCGTCGCCGTCACGGACAATATCGAAAGTCAGCTTGTCGCCAACCGCGTGAGAATCACGTACATCAATAATATCATCGGATTCATTAATTTCAACACCGTCAATACTTACAATTTTATCACCGACTTCAAGTCCGGCTTCATCACCAGGGCCGTTGCTGACGACAGCTCCGACATAAACTCCCGCATCGACTCCGAAATAGGCGCCGTCTGCAACTGTTGTAACCGATATTCCAAGGTACGGACGATTGACAACCTTGCCGTAGTTGATGAGGCTCTCGATTACTGTCTTAACTGTATCTATAGGGATTGCAAATCCCAGACTCTCTGATGTTGAAGTAACAATCTTGGCATTGGTTATTCCGATAACTTCGCCGAAAGAATTGATGAGCGGTCCGCCGCTGTTGCCGGTATTGATGGCTGCATCGGTCTGGATAACATCCAGTGAATAACCGTCGTTCTCAATCTCTCTGTCAAGTGCAGATACAACTCCTACCGTCACCGTATCGTCGAGCGTTCCGAGTGCGTTTCCTATAGCTACGACAAGCTCACCGGCCTGAAGCTTGGACGAATCCCCGAGCGTGACGCACGGGAGATCTCCGTCATGGTCAACTTTGAGCACCGCAATATCTGTCTGTTCGTCGCCTCCGACGATTTCTGCCTTAACCGGATCTTCGGAATCCGGGAGCATTACCGTTACATAATATGTATCAGGATCTTCCATCGCATATGCGATAACGTGCTGATTGGTGACTATATAGCCGTCAGCTGTAATGATGAATCCCGTACCTGCCGCGATTTTGGTCGAGGAACTGCCGGATTTCTGCATCACATAAACCGAGAGCGTGGCCGGACTGACCATATCAACAATTTCTGTTGTACTCAGAGTGTCCTTGTCAGGGTCTGTAACGCTTGCGGCCTCTTCAAGAGAGAACCACGGATCTGCAAGCTCGCTGTCATCAGCGGAGCTGTCAGTACTGTCAGTGTCATCACCGTTCCCAGAATCTGAAGACGACTGGGTGTCATTCTTTCTTCCGCCAAGGTATGAAGTAATGCCGGCAAGTCCGCTGTTCAGTCTGAAAATGTAGACTGTCTGAACCGCCGAATATGCGATACACAATACAAGCAGCGTCGCCACAACCTTAAGTGCGGTGTTGCCCTTCTTCTTTTTCCTGTTCTTCTTTGCTTCAGCCTGTGGCTGCTGTGTATCTTCCGGATCAGTACCGGTTGTATTTTCTAAATCATCCATATGCTTTGCTCCTTTCGAAGGTTATTTTTTACATCTGCAATATAACTCATTCCAAAAATCAATTATTGGCAAAAATGTGTCAAACTCTCGTCAAAAAAGGTTCAATTTTTCCCCCTCAATCTCCCTGATCCCCAGCTTCCCGACAATTGCCCTGCCTGACGTCGCGTCGCGGCAAAAGTCTTTAAAAACCTGACAGTCCGAATCCGGAACCAGGACATTAATTGCAACGCCGCTGTCGAAAACGGATGATTCAACCGTCCACCCTTTCTCCCTGATCTGCCTGGTAATCCTGTCAAACTCAGAGTAATCGACCTTTACCTCATAGCATGCACCGGGGACTGACCTGAACGGCTGCGCGTCGCCAAGCGCCAGACGTCCTGCTTCGGTATAGGCTCTTACAAGCCCGCCCTTTCCAAGCAGTATACCTCCGAAATATCTTGTAACGCAGACAACGGCATTGGATATATTGTTAACCTCGAGAAGTGAGAGCAACGGCATTCCCGCCGTGCCTGAGGGTTCTCCGTCATCACTTGATTTGCTCATTCTGATCTGCCCGTCGATTATCCACGCATGGCAGCAGTGTCTCGCGTCCGGATACAAAGTTCTTTCACGCTTCACGGCAGCGCATGCTTCATCTGCTGAATTCACACGCATGCAATGCCCTATGAATTCAGACTGCCTGATCTCAATCTTTGAACTGCCATCGTGACTCAGCGTTATCAATCAGACAAGCTCCCTGTACTTCTGATAAGCCATCATCAGCAAGGATTTATCCTGACTGTATGTAATCGTCTCAAGAGCTTTCTCGACAGTCTCGAAAGATGCCATGGCAATTCCCTGCTCAGGGTTGGCCTTGGCGGCATCTTCAGCAGAGCACATTACAAACCAGGAAATATTGTTGTGTACAGGTTTCCTTCTTGTAACCGAATAAAACTCATAATTGGTCTTGCCGCACGGAGCGAGAACACGCGAGGCAACCCCTGCCTCCGCTTCAACTCTCTGAACGGCGAGTTCTGAAAGTTTTATTCTCTCAGACTCTCTCAGAACACCCTTAGGAAAACTCCACTCATGCTTATCATTGCAGATAAGCAGAACCTTGTCACCGCAAAAAACTATACCGCCGGCACAATTACGAACTATCATAGTGCGCTCCCTAAAATAAAATCGGAAAAGAAATATCAATGATTTAATTTTATCACAAAAAAGACACCGGATAATATAGTTTGTTCTTTTTTTTATTGGCTTGTATAATTACCCTATGATAAAAAAGCAGAATCAAATCAAGCGCAATTCTCCCTCTGACGTCAAGCGTGTTTTGGCGATGCAAAGGCTTTTCACCGTTACTGCGGCAGTCGCCGTTCTTATGGGCGCGGCTATTGTTATAACTCTGGGAGCAAGGCTCATCGCAAAGGCCGGAAGATTCGCAATAAGCGCGAACAGTCAGAATACCGTGGTGCCGATTATTTCTACGGAACCTGAGACCACAACTTCAATAGTATATCAGACGGAAAAACTCGCTGACGACGAATTATCCGACAATTACTGGGGTCCTCTTGATGAGCTTCCCGAAGACAGCATAAAGACACACACACATAATGAGATACACGGAATTTATATCGGTTCCTGCTCGGCACTCGACAGCGCGATAGAGCTCTGCAACAACTCCGAGCTCAACGCAGTCGTTATCGATATAAAGAACGAATGGGGTATTCCGTTCAACTGCAGCAATGAGACCGCGAGACAGATAGGATATGTATGGGACGCTTATGACATAGATGAAGTTATTGCCAAATGCCACGAGAACAATATCCTTGTCATCGGAAGAATAGTATCGTTCAATGACTGTACGGCGGCAGAGCATTTTCCTGAACGTTCCATCCGGGATAAGGACGGAAACACTCTTCTCTTCTCGAATGAGAGTTCACATCCTTTCTTAAGCCCGTATAACAAGGATAACTGGGATTACCTGATCAGCATCGCCGAAGAAGCGGCATCACACGGATTGGACGAGATTCAGTTTGACTATGTAAGATTTCCGGCCGGTTCCACAACGACCGGCAGTTCTCCGTACTATGGAGAAGACAGCACCACGCCGTCAAAATCAGCAGCAATCAACAGGTTTTTGCAGGAAGCAAGAATCCGGATACAGGACAAACTGGGAGTTCCCGTATCCGCCGATATTTTCGGAATAGTACTGACGAGCGGACTTGACGCGGCGAACATCGGTCAGGATTTTACAACTCTCGGAATGACTGGGATTGATTCGTGTTGTCCGATGACATATCCTTCGCACTACGCGCTTGGCACAAAAATTGGAGGACACACTTTCGATTATCCGGACAAGGAACCGTATATGCTTGTCTACAGTGTACTTCAAGCCTGCAAAAACACATTTTCGCAGACCGGCTTCACTAATGTCAGGCCCTACCTTCAGGCTTTCACTGCTTCATACATCGGAGCCGGCAATTACATGGATTATGGCTACGCGCAGATCAACACGCAGATTAAGGCGCTTCACGATCTTGGAATGAATGAGTACATTCTCTGGGACCCGAACTGCAGGTATCCTGCAGGCAGCTACGACGGAGACATGTCTGTCTCCGATGATTGATTAAAGTGCTTCCAAAGCATAAAATATACGAAGTAATTATAAGGAGAAGCGAAAATGCTGGATATTAAATTCCTGAGGGCAAACCCCGACGCAGTTAAACAGAACATTAGAAATAAATTTCAAGATGACAAGCTTCCGCTTGTTGACGAAGTGATAAGACTTGATTCCGAATACCGGGAGAGCAAGACCAGAGCAGAGTATCTCAGATCTCAGCGGAACAAGATAAGCAAACAGATCGGAATACTTATGGGACAGGGCAAGAAAGATGAGGCTGAATCCGTCAAGAAGCAGGTAACCGACATGGCAAACGAGCTTGAAGAGCTGTCTGTCAAAGAGGCCGGCTACGAGGAGCAGATTCGCAAGATTATGCTCGTAATACCGAATATTATCGACCCTTCAGTGCCAATCGGAAGAGACGATTCAGAGAATGTTGAAATTGAGCGCTTCGGAGAGCCTTTTGTACCGGATTTTGAGGTTCCTTATCATGTCGATATCATGGAGAAGCTGCACGGAATTGAACTCGACCAGGCAAGGGAGACTTCCGGAAACGGTTTCTATTATTTGAGCGGAGACATCGCCAGACTTCACTCCGCATGTCTGTCTTACGCAAGAGACTTCATGATTGACCGCGGCTTTACATACTATATTCCTCCCTACATGATTCGTTCTGCCGTAGTTGACGGAGTTATGAGCTTTTCTGAAATGGAGAACATGATGTATAAAATTGAGGGTGAAGATCTCTACCTGATCGGAACTTCTGAGCACTCCATGATAGGAAAGTTTATCGATACAATAATTGACGAAGATAAGATACCTCAGACACTCACGTCATATTCTCCGTGCTTCCGCAAGGAAGTCGGTGCACACGGCATTGAAGAGCGTGGTGTATACAGAATACATCAGTTCGAAAAGCAGGAGATGATTGTCGTCTGCAAGCCTGAAGATTCCCACGCCTGGTATGACAGGCTCTGGAAGAATACCGTTGACTATTTCAGAAGTCTCGATATACCTGTAAGGACGCTAGAGTGCTGCTCAGGAGATCTGGCCGACCTCAAGGTGAAGTCATGCGACGTGGAAGCATGGTCACCGAGACAGAAAAAGTATTTCGAAGTAGGTTCATGTTCAAACCTCGGCGATGCACAGGCAAGACGTCTCAAAATAAGAATCAAGGGAAGCTCCGGAACATATCTGGCACACACTCTCAACAATACCTGTGTGGCGCCTCCGAGAATGCTGATAGCCTTCCTTGAGAACAATATTAACGAGGACGGTTCTGTAAGGATCCCTGAGGCATTAAGAATGTATATGGGCGGCAAATCAGTGATTGAGGTTCCAGTGAAATAAGCTGCGGTCACGATAATTCAGAAATAAACAATAACGCCGGAAGTACCTGATACTTCCGGCGTTATTTGAATATACCAATGTACATATCAATCTTCTGTCCTGAATACTTGCTCAGCCTTATAAAAGAAAACGGCAGGATATAAATCCTGCCGACTGCTTGTCTACTGCTACTACTGCCAAATCGTATTAAATAACTGCCCTTTCTGACTACGGTCAGTCAGAGACTATATTATTCATTGCTCATTAATGCAATTCTGCAAGAGTTACGCTCTTTTTACTTTGCCGGAACGAAGGCAACGAGTGCAGACATTCATTGTCGTGGGGGTGCCGTCAGCAACAACCTTAACCTTGTGAACATTAGCTTGCTGCGTAGTGAGCGCACGACGCGAAATCTGTGAACGCGTAATTCTGATTTTTCTGCCGAAGAACATATCCTTCTGGCAAATTTCACACTTAGCCATGAAAACACCTCCTGTTAGTTTTTCAAAACGCTAAAAGATAATATCACACCAACCCCGATGTTGCAACTAAAAATTACTCGGTTTTGAATATTCTTCTTATCATAATTATCCTGTTGCAGATACTGTCTCCTGCCTTGAAAGTCCTCAGCCTTATGGTAGTTCTTGCGGAAGACAGCATAAGCAGCGTTCCGGTATCTGTACAAACAGCTGCTTCATAGATGTGTGTATCGCCTTCCTCCGAAGTCGGGCTTCTGAGAAACAGAATGTCTCCCGGCAGTATTCCCTCGATTATCACATCTCCTGTAACAGCATCGTGATCCAATACAACCTCATCACCGAGCTGGCTCTGCTCCTGCATCGTTCTCGGCATGGTGATTCCGTTTATCTCAGAACAGACATATACAGCCCCGTTAACAGATGATCCGTACATTGAAAGCCCGTTCTCCTTGTATTCGGTGTTTACAAATGTCAGCAGCGAGCTGACGAAATACCTGCACGATACCTCCTGAGTGTTCTCCCGGGTTCCAAGCTCAATTACTCCGGAAGAACTTATCCATCCGCTCTCGCCGCCCGGAAGATAAACCTGGTACACGCCCTCTCTCTTTACGTCTGCAAAGAGAACCGTGTTCATAACAACCCGCTTCATGACTGTACCATTGCTCGCGTGAGTCATTATGTTTTTCGACGGGTCAGATACAACGAGCTTGTACTCATGAAGGTCAGGCTCAACAGAATCTGTGCTCGCCGTGAATGACGACACGGGAATATATCCTTCAATGCCGTCAGTTGTCTTTATCTTCACAAAGCCGTCGACGGCGTCACTCGTAACCGTTACAGGCTCGTTATAAAGCACCTCTGTTATTCGCTCCGACGCCTCAGACGGAAGCTGCATAACGCCAACGGAGCTCTCTGTTATCACTCTGTACGCCGGATCCGTGTACTCGAGATTAACTTCCGGCTGAACAAACAGCTGAATACTGGTACCTTCGAAAAAGCTGGGCAACACACGCGGAAGAATATAGAAAATACCCAGAAGTATCAAAATGAACACACCCGACGCCACGCCCAGTCTCAGCAGGCTCCTGCGTCTCTTCTGGCGCAGCGTGGCTTCGTTTCTGGTAAGCCCCCATTCGTCCTTCATATCCTCGGTGCGCCCGTATTCTTCGTCGCCGGTGGCATCCATATCGTTCAGAAACGGCAGCTTTACTGGATTCTCAAGATGCCTGACTTTCTTCTCTGCTATGTTGTCTCCGATTATCTGTTTCTTTGCCTTGCCGCGCTCGAAAAGCCTGGCGCCAAGTCTTTCAGTACTCTCGCGCTTCTTCATCAGACATCGCCTCCGAGCATCACTACAACCGCGCCGGCGACTCCGCCGTCATGCGTCAGACTTACCGAACAGTCGGTTATGTTGAGTTCTTCTGCCATCTTCTTCGCATTTCCTGTCAGACGCAGAGCAGGCGTACCCGATGAGGATATAACAACTTCAATATCCTTAAGCGCTATCCCGCGGCTCAGTATCCCTGTTCCAAAAGCTTTTCCGCAGGCTTCTTTTGCGGCAAACCTCGCCGCATAGCTGGATATCCTCACACTCTCACTGCGCTTTGAATCAGCATAACGGGCTTCACCGGCAGTAAAGCACCTGTTTATAAAGCTTTCTCCCTGACGGGCAATAATTTTCTCAATTCGTCCGATATCAACCAGATCCATCCCACAGTATACTTTCATCTGTCCTTATGCCTCAACTGATTACTCCCGCTTTTCTGATTTTACCGGCGACTCTCATATCAGAGCCTTTTACCAGTATTTCTGACGGGATTGAAGTGACCAGAATCGTCGGAAGCCTGCCGGCATCACGAAACTCAAGAATATTGTTGAGGATTGAGCCGACATTGTTATGCAGCGTGATGTCGTCGCTGAAATCGTCAATGACGAGCAGATCGACTGCGGATATTTCTTCAAGTTCTGCTTTGTCTTTGTCTGCAAAATCTTCACATTTGGTGTAATAAGCACTTTTCCCTAATTCTATTGCTGCTTTGGCAATACAAACCGACAGATATGTCTTTCCTGTCTGGGGAGCCCCGTAATATATGGTTATCATTGAATCAGCAGGTTTTTTGGAGCTGAGAAAGGTGCTTAACAGTGACTGAAGGATATTCTTACGTCCCGATGCGTTGCCGAGATAATCGTCCTTGTAGTTCCTGATACTGAATGATGAGTAATTCCGGAGCCCGCAACTGTCAAAACACTCCCTGAGTTCTTTGCTCTTGCAACCGCACACTCTCATATTTCCGTTCTTATCCGTATAGAAGCCAGTATCATTGCATCTGTCACAGACAGGTGCATTATCATCGAATCTCGGGTCTATTCCGTTCTCCTCAAGTATTCTGTCCCTGCCTTCTATCTTTGCCTTCAGGTCGTTCTCGAGCCGCCTGCGGAGAGCATCGTCCTTTTCGATAAGCGCAATCAGTATGTTGCTCTTCATAACGACAATATCTTTATCGCACTGCTCAAGCTCAGGATATCGGGCGTAAATATCCGCTATTCTCCTGTCCCGTCTTATCTCCCGCTCCGCTGCAATCTCAGCCTTTGTCTCATCTATAGCCTGTTTAATTGTCTTCATCACTGCCTCCAAACATTTCAAGAACACCTGCCGGAAGATTCTTCGACTCTTCCTTCGCAACCTTCTCTTCAGCTTTTGAGTCTGACTTCTCTTTGTCGCCGGCGTCTGCTATTCCGGCTTCTTCACCGGTTCGCCATGCCGTCTTGGCAGCTCCTCTGCTTCTGCGCCTCGAAGCCTTCTGACTGTTCTCCTTGTGCTTATCCTCTTCGTAAAGTCCCGCCTTCTCAAATGTATCCGCCCCGACCTCAAACCAGTTCTTAAGCGTCTCTTCGACATTTATCAGCGTTACTTTGCCGCGATACTCGTTTACCCTGAACGCCAGATTGACGAGATCTTCGTTTGCATTAAAATTCTGAACCCAGTTGGTGATTCTCTCTATATCCATCTGATCCAGACGCTTCCTCAGCATCTTCCCGCAAAGCCTCTGAAGCTTCTTAATCATCTCTTCGTCCCTAATGTGCGCTTCAAGCCTCGCAGTTGTCAGATAGCCTCTCTCATACCAGTTTACGGCCATCGACTCCATAGCGTTCACGTACCTGTGAATGCCCTTTTCGAAACCTTCCTCGAAAAGTCTGTAACAAACCTGACTCTCGAACTTATACTCATAAAGACACCTGTCGATCAGTCGGTACAGCGCATAACACATCTTCCCCTGATAGAATGTCTTCGATATCGAACCCGCCAGAAGATTGCGCTCGTTCTCATCAGAACTCAAAGCGTCAGAGCCGCTGTCATTCATTCCGGATCTGCACAGCTTTATATACTCTTCAACCTCCAGGCGCTTCAGATCCTGAAGATAGAACATATCGCCTTTCCTGATAATCAGGCTGTGCGACATAAGTTCCGATAAAACACCGTCAACACCCGAGTCAGGAACTATCTTGAATTTCTTTATGAAGGTGTCATCAAATCCGGATTTTCTCGCTGTCATATTGAGCCATAGATATATGATTATTGACTCTTTGGATAAATCCTGCGCGTACTTAACCAGAAAAATATCCGCAAGCGGGCTGTCGTTAATAACAAGCTCGTATGAATTATCATCCATTGCCTAAGACTCCTGACTGTTTATTTTTAGGTTTTTAATTATAACATTTATTGAGTATGAGCGCACAAAAACACCCGGCACGGAAAAATCCGTGCCGGGCGTCTTCATTATCGCTTTATAAGCTTTCTGTTACCGATTATACGTCGATATCCGCTGCCATCTTCTTGTACGAAGCATAACGTGTGCGTGAATCGTCATAACATCTGTTGAAGAGTGCATCAACGACCTCGGCATCATACTTCTTATACAGAGAGTTGTAACGTACCTCTGCCTTGAGGAATTCGAAGAAATCTGCTGAAGGTTCCTTGGAATCAAGAACGAAAGGATTTACACCCTGTGCTGTAAGAGCCGGGTTGAATCTGAAGAGGTGCCAGTAACCGCAGTCAACAGCAGCCTTCTCGCGCTTCTGTGCAACCTTCATGCCGCCCTTGATACCATGGTTGATACAAGGAGCATAGCAGATTACGAGTGAAGGTCCGTGATATGCCTCAGCCTCAGCGAATGCCTTGAGAGTCTGAGCAGAGCTTGAACCCATTGAGCACTGAGCGACATACACGTAGCCGTAGCTCATTGCCATCATGCCGAGATCCTTCTTCTTGATGTGCTTTCCGCCTGCAGCGAACTGTGCGACAGCACCTTGAGGTGTAGACTTTGAAGCCTGTCCGCCTGTGTTGGAATAAACCTCGGTATCAAGAACGAGAACGTTGACATCTTCGCCTGTAGCGAGAACGTGATCAAGTCCGCCGTATCCGATATCATAAGCCCAGCCGTCGCCGCCGATAATCCACTGTGATCTCTTGACAAAGAAGTCCTCATACTCAAGAGCCTTCTTGGCTGCGTCACAGCCGCAAGCCTTGAGTTCTGCGGAAAGCTTATCAGAAAGTGCACGTGAATCTTTGCCTTCATCGTAACCATCAAGCCATGCCTTTGCAGCAGCCTTGAGTGATTCACTTGAAGAAGCTTCAGAAGCTGCTTCAACCAGGAGCTTGGCTCTTGATCTGAGCTGCTTGTAACCTAAATACATACCGAGACCGTGCTCTGCGTTATCTTCGAAGAGTGAGTTGCCCCATGCCGGACCGTAACCGTTGTGGTTTGTGGTGTAAGGCATAGAAGGAGCACTGCCGCCCCAGATTGAAGAGCATCCTGTTGCATTCGAGATCTGCATTCTGTCGCCGAAAAGCTGGGTAAGAAGCTTTGCATAAGGTGTCTCGCCGCATCCGGCACATGCTCCGGAGAATTCAAGAAGCGGCTGCTCGAACTGAGTGCCCTTGATATTAGCGGTGGACATAGGATTTTCCTTGTAGGAAAGTTCTGTACAATAATCCCAGTTCTCTGCTTCCTTGAGGTTGTCCTTGAGAGGTGCCATTGAGATAGCCTTCTCCTTTGCAGGGCAGACTTCAACGCAGACGCCGCAGCTAAGGCAGTCCATAGCCGAGACCTGAATTCTGAACTTAAGATTCTCATAAGGCTTCATGCCCGGCTTTGTCTCAAATGACGCCTTGGCAGCCTCATCTTCTGTAAGAAGGAACGGACGGATTGCAGCGTGAGGGCAGACAAGTGAGCACTGGTTGCACTGGATACACTTTGATGCATCCCAGACAGGGATATCAACAGCTGTACCGCGCTTCTCGTACTTTGCAGTACCCTGCGGGAATGTACCGTCTTCACGGCCTGCGAATGTAGATACAGGGAGCTTGTCGCCCTCCTGCTTGTTGACCACTTCAACAACCTTCTCTACGAACTCAGGCACATTCTTCTTTGCTACAGGCTCATCAGCCGCTGTCTTCCAGGAATCAGGAATGTCAATCGCAACAACTGCGTCTACGCCGGCATCAATTGCCTTGTAGTTCATCTGAACGATATCGTCGCCCTTCTTGCCGTATGACTTGAGCGCTGCCTTCTTCATGTAATCGACAGCCTGCTCAACAGGAAGAATTCCTGAAAGCTTGAAGAATGCCGACTGGCAGATTGTGTTGATTCTTCCGCCGAGACCGATCTCCTTGGCCTTTGCAACAGCATCGATTGTGAAGAACTTGATGTTGTTGTTGGCAAAATATCTCTTCATCGAAGCAGGAAGATTCTTCTCAAGCTCTTCACGGTTCCACTGTGTGTTGAGGAGGAATGTTCCGCCAGGCTTAAGTGTTGAGAGCATATCATATGTATAAACGTATGACTGATTGTGGCATGCAACGAAGTCTGCCTTGTTTACAAGGTATGTTGAACGGATTGGTGTCTTGCCGAATCTCAAATCAGAGATTGTGATACCGCCTGACTTCTTTGAATCGTATGAGAAATATGCCTGCGCATACATATCGGTATGATCGCCGATAATCTTGATTGAGTTCTTGTTGGCTCCGACTGTACCGTCTGCGCCGAGGCCCCAGAAACGTGCGGCAACCGTACCCTCTGAAGCTACATCGATCGACTCGCTGAAATCGAGTGAGAGGTATGTAACATCATCATCGATACCAAGAGTGAATCTCTCCTTGGGCTGATCCTTCTTGAGTTCCTTGAATACAGCGAGAACCTGCTCAGGTGTAGTATCCTTTGAACCAAGACCGTAACGGCCTGCTATAAGCTTAGGCGCGTTCTTGCCGACATATGCGGCTGCGACATCAAGGAACAGAGGCTCAGCATATGAACCGGGCTCCTTTGTCCTGTCGAGAACAGCGATTGACTTTACTGTCGAAGGGATAGCAGCAAGAAGCTTGTCTGCTACGAAAGGACGATAGAGGTGAACCTTGACAAGTCCGACCTTCTCACCCATTGCCGTAAGAGCATCAATTGTCTCTTCAGCTGTCTCGCAGACAGAACCCATGGCAATGATTACACGCTCAGCGTCAGCTGCGCCGTAGTAGTTGTAAAGCTTATAGTCTGTGCCGCGAATCTCATTGATCTTGTCCATGTAGTATTCAACTGCTTCAGGAACTTTATCATAGAACGGGTTTGCAGCCTCTCTGCCCTGGAAGTAAATATCAGGGTTCTGAGCAGTACCTCTCAGAGTGGGGTGATTCGGAGAAAGTGATCTCTTTCTGAATTCAGCAAGTGCCTCATAGTCAACAAGTGTTCCGAGTGTATCGTAGTCGATAAGCTCAACCTTCTGAATCTCGTGTGATGTACGGAATCCATCAAAGAAATGAACAAAAGGAACTCTTGTTCTGATTGCCGTAAGGTGTGCGACTGCAGCAAGATCTGCAACTTCCTGAACGGAGTTGGAGCAGAGCATTGCGAAGCCTGTCTGGCGGCAAGCCATAACGTCCGCATGATCGCCGAAGATGCTCAGGGCGTGAGCGGCAAGCGCTCTTGCAGAAACGTGGAAGACGCAGGGCAAAAGCTCTCCCGCAATCTTGTACATATTAGGAATCATCAAAAGGAGACCCTGAGAAGCTGTGTAAGTTGTTGTCAGAGCGCCTGTTGCGAGTGAACCGTGAACAGCACCCGAAGCGCCTCCCTCGGATTCCATCTCAACGATGTTAACGGTCTGTCCGAAAATGTTCTTTCTGCCCTGCTGAGCCCACTGATCTGTGTGGTCTGCCATAGGCGAGGACGGTGTGATAGGGTAAATTGCTGCGTTCTCAGTAAATGCATACGAGGTATACGCGGCGGCTTCATTACCGTCCATAGTTTTCTTTGTCAGTTCTGCCATAAACTATGATCTCCTTGCTTAATAATTTGCGATCGAAAAACAATCACATACAAAACGTTGCTATTATAAACCAAAAAACACTGTTATGGGGTCATAAAACAAACAAATATCCGTTTGTTTTTTGTAAAATGTCTGACAACAAAGGCGTCCGGGGCAGGAGTTTACGACATATACCGTAAACAAAACAGACCCGGAATATCCGGGTCTGTCCACTCGCATAACGAATAAATTATGTTGACGCGGTCGGGTCGGTTGCTACCGTAGCCGGAGGCGCAGTAGTCTCTGTAACCGCCGGAACCGGTGCCACAGTCTCAGGCGGAGCTGCCGGAGCCGTTGGAACCGGCGTTATCACAGTTCCCGTAGTTGCATCAAACTGGGCATTGGTGCCGTCAGGATTAAGCGTTCCGACTTCAACCTTCTTGCTGTATGCCCTGTATGTTGTTGTAGCATACTGTTCTCTTGAAATCTCATTGCCGTTTGAGTCCAGAACAACCTTGTATGAGACAGCAGTTATTCCGTCATGGGCAGCCCTCAATGTGTTGGTGCGCCCCACCGCCAGCGTCGGTGCAGCCACATACTGCGTATCGCCTGCCGGAGTGGTCGAGGTGACTTCACTCTCGAAATTAATCGTCTCGCCATCGGGAAGACGCTTGCCGTATATATCACAGTGAACCGTTGAATCTGAAGATTTCCAGTAAGCCACCACAATAATCTGATAATCGGTATTGTTGGTAAATTTGAAGTCAAGATTGCCATAATCTACGGTTGCATCAAGTCCTGTATCAACATAACTTGACGGCCATGCATGCCAGTTACGCTCGGTAACATTCAAATCAGCCTTGACAACGGCGTTGTACAATGTGGTCGACACCTGACAGATTCCGCCGCCGAGGCCTTCCTCATACTGACCGCCAAGAATTACTGTCGCTTCCTTGAATCCGTTGGCCTCTGTTCTCTCTCCGACAACGTCGTTGAACGAGAACTCTTCGCCGGGGTTCAGAATCGTTCCGTTAATATTCTCACAGGCCTTGTTGATATTACTGTTACGGTTTGAGTTTGCAGAAGTAACGGTTGAAAAACCGGCCCGTAAGCCAAACGTCCCGTTGATATCCGACGATGTAGTCTGCGGCTCTGTTATCTGGGCTACAACGTCAACCGAACCGTCGTAGCTGCGCGAATCAATCTTGGCTTTCACTGCGCTTACGGTGGAATCTATGTCGATAGCATATCCCTTCTTCTCCGGCACAATGTCAAATGCCATAGTCTGGGTGTTGAACGACGATATATAGGCGTCACTTGCCTCTGACTGAAGAGGCGTAAGAACTGAAGATACAATTGCTTCAAGGCCGTCGGTATTAACCGTATAGGCCGTTGTGTATTCTACGGTCTTGTTCTTGAGTTGCTGAAAGGAGTTGTAGCTTTCTGTCAGAACTTCAAGATCATCCATAGATTGAGGTCTTGCATAACTGTAAGCCTCGTCGACGATATCTGACATGTTTGACTCAAGTGCGAGTGAGCTTAAGTCCAGAGGATAAGTCTCTCCGTCAAGCGCAAGCGAAATGTTAAGCGACACAGGAGCTTCGGGCTGAACGGCTGCGACCGCTGCAAGCGCTTCGTCCTTGGTCATTCCGCCTACATCCTGACCATCAATGACGATACCGTTATAAATTGTATCCGTTGCAAGTTCGGCATATGCATCATTCGCAGTCATCTCAACAGCCGTGCCGTCTGCCATTGTTACATTTATCTTTGCCCTGAACAGATCAATTATCGGTTTATCGTTTCCAGTAAGATGAAGAACTCCGAAAATAACCACCAGAGCAGCGAGAACACATGCGACAGCAGCAAGTGCTTTCTTGCCGCGACCGGATCTTCTCTTCCTGCCTGAATGCTTGCGTGCAGACCTTTGAGCTGTACCCAGAGCACCGTAATCAAAATCCTCCGAACGTCTTCTCGAGCCGCCTGTGCTTGAACATGGTGCGCCCGTAGGTGATTTTCTAACTTTTCCTGCGGAAGAACCGCTTGTTTTCTTCATAATTCAACCCCTCATAGTGCCATACTCTATTTAATATATAGATTTTTCCCGAAAGTTCAATCCATCAATCGTAACAAAATGACATAAAAAACAAGACATTAACGCCACCTTATTGTAAAATTACTTCACTTATGTTAATAGAAAGAGTTTCCGCAAATGAGTACTGAATATAACAGCCTGCTTGCAACCGACATGGATTATACGCTCCTTATGCCGGGAGAAGACGTTCCGGAAGAGAATATCGCGGCGGTGCAGGCACTTCTAAGCGAGGGTATAGCTTTCACAATTGCTACAGGAAGATCCTCTTATCTTGTCGGTAAATTTGCCGAGCGTCTTCAAATCGATGTTCCGATTATTACGGGCAACGGAGGCGCACTTTTCGATGCAGCGAAGCGCGAACACATCAGAACCGAAGATTTTCCTGAGCAAAAGCTCAGATATCTGCTCAGACTCATGCTGGATAACGCGGTTGACGCTACACTGTATTCGGTTTCCGGCATTTATTTCACGCCGTCATCCACCCGAAGATTTTTCTGTGACGACTACAACAGAGATGTTGAACGGGCTCTGAAAGCTCCGCTTATTAACATCAGCGCCTCTGTGCTTGAAGAGGCGACAATTCCGTCATTCAATAAATTCCTGCTGATTAACCCGCCGGCTGAGATAGAAGAACAGCTCAGACATGATAAGGACCTGACGCTTGTGTCGTCGGGTCCCGGATTTATCGACGTTATGCCGGCCGGAGTGTCCAAAGGCAAAGCACTTCTTGAACTTGCAGATTTTCTCGGAGTGCCTCGGGATATGACTTTCGCCGCAGGAGACTCCGAAAACGACATCTCCATGCTCAGTTCTGCCAGGTACGGAATCTGCATGAGCAACGGAACGCCCGAAGCCAAGGCGTGTTCATCATACATTGCTCCAAGATGTGAAGAGATGGGCTTTTCCAGAGCAGTATATGAATACGTCATTCCGATTGCAAGGCAGCGCTCAGGCCGGCTATAGGTCAGATAAGCTTTGTCTTTACATACTCAGATACTTCCTGCTTAGTTGAAGCCAGTCGCAGAAGAGCGGCAGCCTCATCCTTATCATAGCAGCCGAAATATATTTTTAGCTTCGGTTCTGTGCCGGAAGGTCTCGCGCACGCCCAGTCAAGCCCCTTGTCACCACCGAGTTCATACAGCAGTACATTGGACTTCGGAAGATCAATATTGCTCTTGATTACCCCTGTCTGAGTAAACTCATAACGGGTTGACGTCTTGTAGTCGCGGACAGCAAGCACCTGCGGCCCTCCGATAAGACACTGCGCCGAAGACAGATCACTGCAGGTCTCAAGCTCAAGACGCAGTTCCTTCATGGAATTCTGAATCTTCTCAATGCCTTCCTTGCCTTCAAGAGTGACGCTCACCGCCTCTTCAAAGCCGAAACCGTATTTCTCATAGACATGCGCAAGTCTGTCAACCAGAGTCTCTCCCGCTTCAAACGACGCCGCGGCCATGTTGCAGATAAGCATAGCTGCCACAACAGCATCTTTATCCCTTACATCGAGGCCGGCAAGATATCCGTAGCTCTCCTCAAAACCGAACTGGAAGTGTTTGCTGCCGAATTCATCGTTGATTTTGATTTTCTCTCCGATGAACTTGAAACCGGTAAGAACTTCCATGAGCTCAACGCCGTAAGCTTCACAGACAGGTCTGGCAAGCTTTGTAGATACTATCGTCGTAACAGCAAATGAATTGTTGGGAAGTTTTCCGGCTTTCCTTTTCGCGTCCAGAATATAATCGAGCAGCATCAGTCCCATCTGATTGCCTGTAAAGCAGCGGTACTTCACTTCGCCGTTCTCGTAAGTCCTGGCAGCGACACCTATGCGGTCCGAATCAGGATCCGTGCCGAATACCAGCGAAGCATCCGTCTTCTTTGCAAGTTCGATCGCAAGCGAGAGCGCCGCAGGGTCTTCGGGGTTCGGAAGCTTGACTGTCGGGAAAGCGCCGTCCGGCTTCTCCTGCTCAGTCACAACATGAATATTCTTGAATCCGACCGCGTCAAGAATTCTTCTGACGGGTTTGTTGCCGGAGCCGTGAAGCGGAGTGTAGACGATGCTCATGTCAGATTGACGGCTGATTGCATCCCGGTCGACCACAAGCCCGCACAGCATTGAAGTGTAGGCTTCGTCAGCTTCCGAACCGAACATCCGGACAAAACCACCGGCTTTTGCGTCTTCTATGGACATTTTCTTCATCTGTCTCAGATCCGTGATTGATTCGATCTCACTCAGGATTACATCGCAGGCTTCCGGCGGAACCTGACCGCCGTCTTCACCGTACACTTTATAACCGTTATACTTTGAAGGATTGTGTGACGCTGTGATCATAACGCCCGCGAAAGCCTTGAAATATCTGACTGAGAACGAGAGCATGGGAACCGGACGAAGCTCGTCAGAAAGGAAAGACCTGATTCCGTAGCTTGCCAGGGTAGTCGCCGTAATTTCCGCAAACTCAGGCGAAAAATGCCTTGAATCGTAAGAAATTACAACGCCTCTTGCAATCGCTTCGCTGCCGCATGACAGAATGTATTTCGCAAGTCCGGTCGATGCTTTCGCTACAGTGTAAACATTCATTCTGTTTGTGCCTGCGCCCAGAACACCTCTGAAACCCGCAGTTCCGAATTCAAGGTCTTTATAGAAACGGTCTTCAATCTCTTTGTCGTCGCCTCTGATAGCCTCAAGCTCCTGACGGGTCGCATCGTCGAAAAAAGGATCCTCGGTCCAGAATCTGTACTCATCCATATAACTCATATAGTCATACCTCCGCTTAAATTAAAATTTTGCCTTTGAGAATATATTACTCACTTGTTCCTGTCTTGCAAATTCTTGCTCTTTTTGTCAACAATTGCAAATGCGATAAAACCTAACAGTCCGAAGCAAGACACTGCTATGCCTGCTTTTAGTCCCGGAGCAACAAATCTGAGCTCCGCCACATGGTCGCCGGCCGGGCACTTGAATGCAATAAACGCGCCCTGGTAGTCTGTATAGTCGGTTCTGACGCCGTCTACATAAAGCGTCCAGCCCTTTTCATAAGGAACTGTCGTGATTACTGTCTGTCCGTCCGTAATATTATTGATTCCTAATGAGACATAACCATCCTCGAAGTCGTTAGTCGTTACAGTGCTCCTGTCTATTTTCGCGAACTGACTGTCGAAAGTATCAGATGACAGCTGCGCAAAATTTACATGAAGGTATGACCAGCTGTCGCAATCCGCGAGAATTGAGACTTTCACCTCATCACCTTCCGCAAAAGAACCGAGTCTTATTATCTGCGAATAATATGTGTCACTTCCAAAACTTCTGATCTGGACGCCGTTGACATAAACCCCCGTATCGTTAAGGATTCTGTCTGTTGACAGGTTTAAATACAGTTCGTCGCTTCCCGGGGATTTAAAAGTATATTCAAGACATATGGGAATACTGGCGTTAAGTCTGTAAACTGTTGTTACGTTGTTCTCAAGCATGTTCCATACCGTTGATTCAAGACCTATCGGGTCGTCCGAACCGCCGGAATGCAAATCTGAAGATTCTCCTGAAGACACAGAATCCGCTGTCATGTCTGAGGATAACGACTCGTTTGACAGCGAGCGCATAATACTGGCGCCTGTCCTGTAGGCTCCGGCATCATATGTCACCCCGTTTGTTATCTTCATGCTGCCTGTCACATCCGTGCCAAGCGTCGTAAAGAAATCTTCTGTGAACTGCTGCGGGAACATCGACCTGTACCATTCGTTCTGGAAGGTAAAATAGTTCTTGTCCGCACAGTCTTTCTCAAGGCTGTAAAAATCAAAGTCAAGCGATTCGTCCGGGCAGGCAAAAGCTGCCGGCAGAACATCCTTGTTGGTGTAATATCTGAGCCCCGAATCGTTCGGCGCGCTTCCCGACACGTCATAAAATGATATGTCACGCCTGCTCGCGACTGTTCCGACTGAAAGGAAAGCATCTGTCGGCGGCGCAGTATAAGTGTGTCCTGCCGCGAAATAGTTGTAGTTTACGGAATACCCGAGCTGTTTCAGAAAATGGTGCATCTGCTTGTTGGAATTGGAATTGAAGAAAGATACCCCGTTAAAGTTTCCGTACATCGCTTCGCCTTCGGTAAGATAATAGCTCGGCGTATAGTCGGAGATTCCGTCCACTTCGGCTCTCGAGGCGCCGAGTGCGCTGTCCTGCGCGGCAGACTTCACTCCGTAGTCCTCAATGTCATCTATAGATTGAGAATATTCATCGGCAATGCCGCTGTAGTTTGTAAAAGTCTCGAGTCCTGCGGTGAGCATCGGTCCGGCAAACACTAGCTCAAAAACAACAATTACCGACATTATCGGCGATATCATTCTCGGCATATCCGCAAGCTGCTTATGCCATCCCGTAACGCCGAACATAATCAGAAGTCCGCAGTAGCAGGCGATGAGTATGACATTATAAATGACAATCTTATCCTGATTTTTGAAGCTGCCGAATGTGTAGACAGCGAAAAGCATGCCGAACATTATGAACATCACCCTGAGGATATCCCTGCGGGGAACCTCGCGGATCCTGTCTAACACTTTAAGTGCAATTATCAGGAATACCGGAAGAAATACAAAGGTCTGTCTGTGTCTGAACCAGTTCGGCATGTCAAAGGCCTGCCAGGCGACGTCAATCCATACCAGAGCGGTAGACAGCCATATTCCGACCAGCGCGGCGATATGAACGCGCCTCTGCTTCCCTGCGAAAACCTTGCTCGTCAGGTAGAGCACAATAAGAATGGTGACGAGAAGATTCATAAAAAGATAAGGGAGATTATGCGGCATTACATCCGAGAATTCCCCGGAGTTGCCGAGAAGCATAAGGCTCATGAGATCCAGCGGATTGTAATAAATAAACGTCGACTCATTGGTCTGTATCGTCTGCTCGGCATTGGTGATGGTGTCGAGACCGACGGGGATAATAAGCGCGGCGCAGCTCATCGCTGACAGCACGGCAGCTGTCACAAATCTTACAAGCCTGCTTTTCCACTGCGCGCGAGATGAAGAATTCTCATAAAGACGCACAATAAGGTAGAGAAAGCTGAAAATTCCGACCATATAAGCGATGTAATAATTCGTAATGAAGAGCAGAAACAGTGTGACAATAATTCCGGCGACGCGGTTGTCACTGATTAGCTTTTCGATAAAGTAGAGCAAAAGAGGAAGGAGGAGATACCCGTCAAGCCACATGATCTGGAACGCGTAAGCTGCGGCATAAAGGGAGAATCCGTATATAAGTCCGAGAAGCACCGGGAAATAAGACTTTCTGCTGTCGGTCCTTGTGGTCAGGAACAGACACATAAACGAAGACGAGACACTCAGCTTGACAATTACCAGCATCAGCACAAAGGCATCAATTCTTGAGACATCGAAAAGCAGATACAGGAGATTGAGCGGGCTTGCGAGGTAGTATCCGAAGCTGCCGAAAAAATTCTTGCCGAGCCCCAGACTGAACGAATAAGACATCCAGTTGGCAAGGCTTGCGCCCTTGAGATTACCCAGATCAAGCAGTTTGGAACGCAGCAGAGCGAGAAACGGCGCATATTGGGCTTTTAAGTCGCTTAACAGAAAAGAATAGCTGCCGAACGGAGATTTGCCGCAGATTAAAGCCATGAAGACGTAGAGAACGGCCGCGATGCCGAGTGTGACAAGAGGACGTATGTCGAAAATACCGCGCATTCTTAATGAACTGCCACAGGCCTTCCTCTTATCTTTTGTACCGGCAAGCACTTCTATTTCCTTCATATATCCCCCTTAAAGATTGCCTTGCGACAACTTCTTATACCCAATACGGCATTTTTTGATTATAATACATTTTAGTTAACAGTTTCAATCAAAGTCAGATTTATCGGAGGTAGATTAATGATTATCAGCCTTATAGTACCCTGTTACAATGAGGAAGAATCGCTTCCGTTTCTTTATAAAGCTCTTTGTGAAGTCAGAAGTAGCGAAGAGGGAAAAGGCCGTGAATTCGAGTTTATTTTCGTGAATGACGGGAGCTGTGACAATACCCTCAAAGTAATTAAAGACTTTGCCGCATCGGATTCTTCTGTCAGATACGTCTCACTGTCAAGGAATTTTGGCAAGGAGTCCGCCATGTACGCAGGTCTTCGCAAGGCACGCGGCGGTTATGTCGCGATTCTTGACGCTGACATGCAGGATCCCCCGTCATTGATTCCGCAGATGATAAAAGATCTGGACAGCGGGAACTGGGACATTGTTGCCGCTCGGCGTGTTACCCGCGCCGGAGAGCCCCGGATACGCAGCTTCTTCGCCAGAACGTTCTATAAACTCATCAACAGAATGTGCGACGTCGAGATTGCCGACGGCGCCAGGGATTTCAGACTGATGAGGCGCGAAGTCGTAGATGCGATACTGCTTCTGTCGGAACGTCAGCGCTTCTCCAAAGGTATATTCTCCTGGGTCGGATTCAGAACCAAATGGCTTGAGCACGAGAACACTGAGCGAGTTGCAGGCGAGACCAAGTGGAGCTTCTGGAAGCTGTTCCGATATGCCGTAGACGGCATTGTCTCATTTACCATTGCGCCGCTTAGACTGGCAACCTACGCCGGTTTCGCATCTGCCTTCGCGGCGTTCATATATCTCATTTATTACTTCATCAGGGCTGTAATTCTCAGAATCTATGACACCGTTCCGGGCTATCCTTCGCTGCTGTGCTTCATGCTTTTTATCGGCGGACTTATCCTTATGGCTCTTGGTCTTCTTGGAGAATACATAGGCAGAACCTATATCGAGACAAAAGGAAGACCTATTTATATCAGCGCGGAGGAGTCACCTTCCAAACCGGATGAAGACCTTTGCAGCAGGGATAATCTTACTTCGCAAGATACCTGAAGAAGAACGTCTCTTTATAGTTCTCAACAAAGAACTGATCCTGGATGACCTCAGCATACTGCGCTTTATTGATGTTGCCGAATGACCCTATGTCTTCACGGTTGCTCTGCCCGCCGGTCGCCTGCGACCCGATAATAAGGTACAGATCGACAAACGCAGGGAACATCATAAGTATCATGGCGAGCGTCACCGCCGCTGCGGCAAACCAGTTTCTGCGTGTTCTTGTCCTGTCGTCCCGCACGACCTCTTCGGCAAGCATCTTCATGAGACACACGCTTATAACGAACAGTCCCGGCATGGAACATCTCATCGAAAAGTCGTTCATCTCGGTCACTCTGTAAATAGGTATGATCAGCAGCACCAGGACAGAAGCGAGGAACACCGGATTATTCTTTTCGCGACTGTACAGCATAAGAACAAACGGAAGAACTTCAATTGCTATGAAGACTATATATGCCGGGATAAACATAAGTCTGTTGTCATAGAAAGTCCATGTGAAGCCCCTGTAGCCGAGTGATCCGGAGTTGGCGAGATAGAAGCTTCCGAAGAGGAACAGGATTGTAACGGCGCTAAAGATGTTGACAGAACTCAATATGTTGCGCACCGACCTTTTAAAATCCGCGCCGCTTCTGTCACCTTTAAACAGCATAACGGCAACTATCGGGATGAGACCTATTACGGCCCATGGCGAGTATGCAAAAAGAATACCGCCGGTAAGCCCCATGGACCTTGTATTCTCTGACATCAGCAGAAGCGTCATAATAAGGAAACACGGCACCGCCTGGTTGAATACATTTGCCAGTTCAGTAAAATTTGCTACGTATGACAGATACGGAACCCATCCCTGAAGCCACACCCACGAATCAAACGGCGCGATGCAGTTGATCATGTTCGGGATTGCGTCAAGACCCGCGAAGAAAATATAGACAAACGGCACTATTCTGGTCTGCCTTCCTGCAAGCTTCATGAGTCCTGTCATCGTAAGAAAGATTCCCGCCGAATTCCAGATAAGCAGGAAGAAATCAGCCGCCGCAAATCCCGCTGTTTTCCCAACGAGAGCCGCCGGAAGCCAGTAAATGAAATAGTATGAGAATGCTCTCTCTCCGGAAATCATTCCAAATATCTTAACCACTTCCGGGTTGGTCTGCGTATTGTAATTGTAGATTACCGGCCAGTCGTAATTCACCAGGTCACGCAGGATTGCGCGTCTGTACGAGTGATCCTGCAGGGTATATATATATTCTCCAATGCCCGTAACATAAGACAGCACAATAGCAGTAACGGCAAGACCCGCTATACATGACACCTGAAGCCTTATGCAGTCGGAATCATCAGCGAGCTGCTGCCCCCTGCTGTTCCTTCGGCAGTCCATGACGCTTAAGAATACAATGCCGGCGAAAATGACCGCGAGCGGAACTCCCGCTCCGAGCTTAAGATATCCGAGACAGAAAATAATAACAGGAAGAACAAGAAAGACAAGTGAGGACAGATAGAAGCCCCTGTATGACAGCTTCACCTCATGCCTCAAAAAATTTACTATTCCTGTCCTTCCCGTAGGCTTTAACGCCAGTTGATTCTCTTCCCGCATATACTTGTCAGTCCCCTTTTATATATCCAGATACGACGGTGTCGAAAGATATCTGTCGCCCGTATCAGGAAGCAACGCAACGATGTTCTTTCCTTCAAATTCAGGTCTTCTGCCGACGATTGAAGCCGCCTTCAGCGCAGCACCGGAAGATATTCCCACGAGTATCCCTTCGGTTCTGGCAAACATTCTGCCATACTCATAAGAGTCTTCGTTATCAATCGCAATAACTTCGTCATAAGAACCGGTATCAAGCGTCTCAGGAACAAAACCCGCGCCGATTCCCTGAATCAGATGCGCTCCCGCTTGCCCCCGGGACAGCACCGGAGAATCAGCCGGTTCTACCGCAATGATTCTGACTTCCGGATTCATTGACTTGAGGTACTGTGACACTCCGGTTATTGTTCCGCCGGTTCCCACGCCCGCTACGAATGCGTCGACCTTTCCTTCAAGATCCGCCCAGATCTCAGGTCCTGTTGTAGCCTTGTGAGCCGCGGGGTTTGCAGGGTTTACAAACTGTCCGGGAATAAAGCTGCCTTCAATCTCCGATGCAAGCTGCGCTGCTTTGTCAATGGCACCTTTCATTCCAAGCCTGCCATCCGTAAGTACAAGCTCGGCGCCGTACGCCTTCATAAGTGTCCTTCTCTCAGCGCTCATGGTCTCAGGCATGGTTATTATTATCCTGTAGCCCTTGGCCGTTGCAATCGAAGCAAGGCCGATACCGGTATTCCCGGATGTAGGCTCTATTATCACCGAGCCCTTCTTAAGCTTCCCCGATGCCTCGGCATCCTCAATCATAGCCTTCGCGACTCTGTCTTTGACCGAACCGGCCGGATTGAAATACTCAAGCTTCGCGAAAACATCAGCCTTCAGACTGTTCTCCCGCGCGAAATTCTCTGCCTTCAGAAGTGGGGTGTTGCCCACCAGTTCCGTAAGTGAACTGTAAAGTGCCATAGCTGCTCTCCTTAATAAAACCGGTACGGACTGATCCGTACCGGTCATATGTCATGTATTATCGTCTCAGATTTCAACAGTCATAAATTCTATCTGCTGTTTCTCAACCGGCATATCGTTATAGTCGGTCTTTACTCCCGCAATCTTATCCACAACCTCAATACCCTCGATAATTCTGCCGAAAGCCGCGTACTGACCGTCCAAGTGCGGCGCTGTCTCGTGCATGATAAAGAACTGGGATCCAGCCGAATCAGGGTTCATGGAGCGCGCCATAGACAGAACCCCCCGCTCGTGCTTAAGATCGTTCCTGACGCCGTTTGAGCTGAACTCGCCCTTGATGGAATATCCCGGGCCGCCCATTCCAGTGCCTTCCGGGTCTCCGCCCTGAATCATAAAGCCCGGAATTACCCGGTGGAAAGTCAATCCGTTATAGAAGCCCTTTCCCGCAAGATCTATAAAATTCTGAACTGTGACAGGAGCTGTATCGGGGTAAAGCTCAGCCTTCATAACGTCTCCGCTCTTCATCTGAATTGTAATAATTGGATTTGCCATTGCAATGCCTTCCTCTTCTGTTTTATGTTTATCTGTGTTTGTAAGATCTCAGAATATCATCCTTGATTTTCCAGAGCTTCGGCGAAAGATCCACATAATACTTGTGAGGATTCTCGAATCTCTTTACCGAATCCCAGAGCGAATCTATCTCCTTGGTGCAATAAGCCCTGATATCTTCAATCGGAGGCTTCTCGTATACAAGTTTCCCTCCGTCGAAAATCTTCACCAGAAGCTCTCTCGTTCTGTAATTCTCAACCATCTTGGACTTCCACGTCTGCAAAGGATCGAAAATTTCATATGCGCTGCCGTCCGGAACTTTCTCATCAGCGGTCATGATCACATCCGCCATGGCCTTACCGGTTGCCTCGTCATAGAACCTAACAATCTTTTTGCTGCATGGATTCGTAACCTTCTCTGCGTTCTCGGATATCTTCATCTTAGGAATAACATTACCGTTCTCGTCCTCTGTAGCCGATATCTTGTACACACCTCCGAACACAGGTTCTGCCTTGGATGTTATCAGCCTCTCGCCGACGCCGAAAGAATCAATGCAGGCGCCCTGATTGATTAAGTCCCTGATAAGATACTCATCCAGAGCATTTGAGACGGTAATCTTGCAATCCGTAAGTCCCGCCGCATCAAGCATCTGTCTCGCCTGCTGCGTCATGTATGTCAGATCTCCGGAATCGATTCTAATGCCTTTGAGTCTTTCCCCCATCGGCTCAAGAATCTCCTTTGCGCACCTTATTGCGTTCGGAATTCCGCTTCTCAAAACATCGTATGTATCCACAAGAAGAAGTGTCGCTTTCGGATATGTCTTTGCATATGCCGCAAAGGAATCAAACTCATTGTCGAAAAGCATTACCCACGAGTGTGCCATCGTTCCTGAAAGCGGAATGTTGAACTGCTGTCCGCAGATTGTACATGAAGTACCTGCAGCTCCGGCGATATAGGCAGCCCGCGCTCCGAGAACCGACGCATCAAAGCCCTGTGCGCGGCGGGCACCGAACTCCATTATCGGACGTCCTTCGGCAGCTCTGACAATTCTCGCAGTTTTTGTAGCTATAAGCGTCTGATGGTTTATTGTGCAAAGCAGCGCCGTCTCAAGAAGCTGTGCCTGAATAACCGGCCCTCTTACCTTGATGAGCGGCTCGCCGGGGAACACGACCGTACCCTCCGGAATCGCCCAGACGTCGCAGGTAAAACTGAAATCTCTCAAATACTTTATGAACTTATCACTGAAGTGGTAGTTCTTCATAAGGAATTCAAGATCAGCCTCACTGAAACTCAGGTTCGACAGATAATCTATCACCTGCTCTATTCCCGCCATTACTGCATATCCGCCGTTCTCAGGGATGTTTCTGAAAAAAGCATCAAAATAAACAACCGTATTTCCGCAGTCATTGTCAAGATAACCGTTTGCCATTGTAAGCTCATAAAAATCCGTGAGCATACTCATGTTTGTCCGATCGCTCCACATTCCGTAATCCATTGTAAATTTCCTCCTGCCTGACAGGTTTACTCTTAAGACTTTGCTATTTCCTTAATTGTCGTCGTCAGTCCGGCAATCCCCTGAAGATCTGATGGAATAACAATCTTTGTAGATGGTGACTCACCAAGCTTGCCGAGGGCTTCAAGGCCTTTGAGCGCAATGAGGCTGTCGTTCGCTCCGACATCCTTAATCATCTGAAGTCCCTTCGCAGTCGCTTCCTGTACCGCAAGAATTGCCTCCGCCTGACCTTCCGCCTCGCGGATAACAGCTTCCTTGTGAGCTTCAGCACGAAGAATTGCCGACTCCTTCTCACCTTCGGCGACACGGATAGCAGCTTCCTTCTGACCTTCAGCAATAAGAATTGCTTCACGCTTCTCTCGCTCCGCCTTCATCTGCTTCTCCATGGCGTTCTGGATTTCCTTCGGAGGAATAATATTCTTAAGCTCCACGCGGTTTACCTTGATGCCCCAGCGGTCTGTCGCTTCATCAAGAATCTCTCTCATCTTTGTGTTGATAATGTCTCTTGAAGTAAGAGTCTGGTCAAGTTCAAGATCACCGATAATATTACGAAGTGTAGTTGCTGAAAGGTTCTCTATGGCTATAATCG
The DNA here is from genome assembly GCA_022484595.1 of Mageeibacillus sp. Taxonomy (GTDB): domain Bacteria; phylum Bacillota; class Clostridia; order Saccharofermentanales; family Saccharofermentanaceae; genus Saccharofermentans. The sequence continues at coordinate 250,745 of JAKVLB010000002.1, forward strand.
GACGCTCGATTCCGTATGTGTAGAGCTTAGGATCCATAACCTGATAGAACACTACCGTATCTATCTGCATCGTGACGTTATCCTTTGTGATAACCGCCTGCGGAACAAAATCCGCCACCTTCTCCTTGAGTGATATCTTCTTTGCAACCTTGTCTATGAACGGAACCTTGAAGTGAAGACCCGTCTCCCATGTTGTCTTGTATGTGCCGAGTCTTTCAATCACGAATGTAGTTGCCTGAGGCACAATCTTTACGCTTGACAGTATAATTACAAAGACAATTACACATATGGCGATGACGGCCACCAGCGGTCCCTGTGAATCTGTTGTTTTTAAAATTACCGGTAACATCTGTTTTTTCCTCCGTTGTTTGTGTTTTTTGAGTTTTACCTGATCTGTAATATTATTGCTTTGCTTCCACAATAAATTTCACGCCTTCAATTCCCATGACCGTAACGCTCGTGCCCTCGGGAATACTGCTTTCGGCCTTTGCGCTCCACACCTGACCTGCAACCTTGACCTGACCTACGCCAAGGACGGGATTTATGTCTTTGATGACGATACCTTCCTTGCCGATATAACTGTCAATATTTGTATGAAGTATCTCAGAACCTCTTCTCTTATCGAACTGAGGCTTGATCCAGATAAGGCATACAGCGAAAGTAACAGCTGTGACCGCTGCCATAGTCACAATCTGTGCCACCAGCGGACAGCCGCAAAGATCAAGCACCATAGCGGTTAGACTTCCGGCAGCGAACCATACGCTTGTAAGTCCCATCGTCATGCTTTCAATAATCAGTGCGGCAATTGCCACAATAAGCCAGATAATCCATAAATCAACCGACATAACATATCCTCCATATTCATTTTCGCAGACATTCTGCGTGGGTTTCATTATATCACCTGCGAATCAAATATTATAATTTCGCGCACTCGGCTCATCGAAGAATACTTCCTCCAGAGTAAGCCCTTTTGCCGGCAGTGTTCTTCCCGCCTTCTGTCTGTCGCACGACCTTATTATATCCGCAACGCTCAGCATATCTGCCCTCCCGATTCCCAGGTCCAGCAAAGTGCCCGCGATGATACGAACCATATTATAAAGAAAAGCCTCGCCGGTAACTTCAATCTCTATGATGTTATCCTGAGACGCGTCTCTTCTGGCAACCACACCGGTAAGCCGCCTTACTGTCGTCTTCTGAGAAGATCCTACAGCGCAGAAAGCGGCAAAATCGTGTTCGCCTGCAAATGCTTTCGCCTCTTCATTCATGAGACTGACATCCGGCTCATGTGGACAGAAATACATATATCTTGCGTGAAGCGGTGAAGGCGTTCTGCCAGTGTATATCCTGTAAACATATCTCTTCCCGAGAACGCAGGTTCTCGCAGAAAAGTCATCCCTGACATACATTGCGCGCCTTACCGACAGGTCGCCGGGAAGTCTGCTGTTCAGCGCCAGCGGCACATTCTCTTCGGGAATAAAAAACGGGACGTCCGCATGGCTCAGATGGCATCGTGCGTGCACGCCGGCATCCGTTCTGGAACATCCCGTCAGTGTTATCTGTTTCTCATAGAGCCCGCTGCATGCCTTTGCAAGCACATCCTGCACGGTCCTTCCGTTCTTCTGACTCTGGTATCCGGCGAAATCCGTACCGTCGTACTCACAGACAAGAAGAATCCTCGGCATGGCAATACTCTTACCTGCCTGTCTTTCCGTCGTCTACGCAGCTCTTTCCCATCATGGCAGCTCCTACGATTCCGGCATCATTTCCCATCTCGGCAAGTCTTATCGTTGTCTTTGCAACTCCGGGTCCGAAATAAGGACGTGACATTGTATTCTCTGTAAGCGGCTTAAGCAGCGCGTCGCCCTCGTTGCATACACCTCCGCCTATGACGAGTATCTCAGGCATAAACGTATTGATTGCATTGGCAAGTCCGTCAGAGAGATAGTCGATATATGTGTCAACTACCTGCTTTGCCGCCTTATCGCCCTTGTTCATGGCATCGAAAGCGATTCTGGCGTTGTATTCGCCGTAGCTGTCACGTATTGAATTCATTATTGAATCCGGATGGGCTTCACAGGCTTCTTTGGTCATTCTTGCCATGGCTGAGGCTGACGCATACTGCTCGAAACAGCCGCGTCTTCCGCATCCGCACTTAATGCCGCCGGATACCAGGACCGTATGTCCGAATTCGGAGCCAGCCTGATTAAAACCTGAATATATTCGGCCGTTCACAATTACGCCTGCGCCTACTCCTGTGCCGAGAGTTATTGTGACGGAATCCTTCGAGCCCTTTGCAGCGCCTGCAACTGCTTCAGCCATTGCCGCACAGTTTGCATCATTGTCAATATATACGGGGAGATCTATTACATCCCTTATAAGCTTCCTCATCGGAGCATTGACGAAAGGAAGATTACTTGAGTAGACCAGAAGTCCGGCGTCATTGTCAGGCGTTCCCGGAGAACCTATGCCTATGGCCTCAATGTCCTCCCTTGTAAATCCGGCATCCCTGATGCAGTCTTCAGCAAGCGTCCCCATATCATGGATAATCTCTTCCATTGAGCGCTGAGCATTTGTTTTGATTGACAGCTTGTTTAAAAGCTTTCCTTCTTGGTCAACCACGCCGGCCTTGATGTTAGTGCCGCCGAGATCAATTCCTACATAATAAGACATACCTGTATAAACCAGCCTTTCGCTTTTATCTTCTTCTGAATTCTATCACAGCATGTGTCTTATCTCAAAGACAAATCAGTGACAACAAGCCCTATCGCCAAAATCCCGTAAAACAGGCCGATAAGCACATCGCGACTCGTGATTTTGAGGGGATTGAGTTTTGTTCTTCCGTCACCGCCGTGATAGCATCTTGCGTCCATGGCCACGGCGAGTTCCTCGGCACGTTTAAAGCTCGACACAAACAACGGAATAAGAACGGTAATGTAACCTCTTACTCTGCTGACGAAGCTGCCGGTGTCATAATCGGCTCCACGCGATATCTGTGCTTTCATAATCTTGTCTGTCTCGGATACAAGCGTCGGTATGAACCTCAGAGCGATTGACATCATCATAGCCATCTCGTGCACAGGTATATGTATTGCTTTGAGGGGCGCGAAAATGCTTTCCAGAGCGTCGGATATCTTTAGCGGCGTAGTCGTCAGAGTAAGAAGAATGCTGGTGGATATAATCAGAAAGACCAGCCTCAGAGCCGTAAGCACCGCGCGCATAGCCCCGTAATCCGTTATCCTGATTATTCTCCATGAGAAGACCGGATTTCCCTGCCTTATTGTAAAGATATTAATCAGCAGTATGAACATTGCAATCGGGAGAACCGGTTTTACAGTCAGCCACATTATACGCGGGGTGATTTTCGCCATAACAGCCTGAAGCAGTGTAACCGCGGTCAGGACTGCCAGCGCCACAGGAGTCCTGATTATAAATATAGCTACGAGATATACAATGTAAAGTATCGCTTTCACGCGCGGGTCGGTACCGTGAAGGATTGAGTCTTTTCTGTAATAGCGGCCTATTGAGATGTCGTTAAGCATTTCCCTTCACCGCCTTCTTTACAGCCAGCACGATCCTTGCCGCTTCGCTCGCCGACTCAAACGCGGGTTCGCTGAAGTTTACATTCGCAATCTCGCGGCCGAGTTTCTCTTTGACTCTGTTTGAGAACTGCGTGAGTTTTGGAATGTCAAGTCCCATGGACTCAGCATTCCCCCTGTCAGCGAAAAGTTCTGCCGGCGCTGCAACCACCTGCACTCTCCCGTCCTTTATCGCGCATATTCTGTCGCAGTTCTGAGCTGCCTCATCCATATTGTGAGACACCAGAATCACCGTGGTTCCATTATCACGAAGCTTTGCAATCAGCCTGAACATCTCGTCTCTGCCTTTTGGATCAAGTCCCGAAGCAGGCTCGTCCAGCACAAGAATCTCCGGCTCCATAACAAGCACACCCGCCATGGCAACGCGACGCTTCTGACCTCCCGACAGTTCAAACGGACTCTTGCCGAGTATTTCCGCGTCTATTCCCATAAGGCCGGCAGCGGCCTCAACCTTTGCCCGGCGCTCTGTCTCAGGTATTTTGAGGTTCCTCAGGCCGTAACTTATATCCTTATATACAGTCTCTTCAAAGAGCTGATACTCAGGATACTGGAACACCAGTCCCACGGTTCTCCTGATTTTCGCTTTGTCTTTCCTCTCACCGGCGCTGAGTATCCCGTCTTTTCCGTGTATTATTATCTCTCCCGACTGAGGAGCGAGAATGGCATTAAGGTGTGATACAAGTGTCGTTTTACCGCAGCCGCTCCTTCCTACAATTCCAAAAACTTCGCCGCGGTATACATCAAGATTTACATCATCAATCGCTTTGTTCTGTCCTCCGTCATATGAACATGACAGATGCTTAATCGACAGAATTACCTCCCCTGACAAGTCAGTCACAGCAGAATCCTCGGCAGGTACAAATGAGGACACCATCCTGGGAACCATCCTCATAACACACTCAAGAAGTGTGTCGTCGCTTGCAAGATCTGCCGGAAGTATCTCTTCCCCGCATATCCTTGCTATCTGATAGCAAAGAGCGTAATTTTCAGGCTGCTTGAGACCGCAGCTTCCGACTCTGCCAGATGAGAATACTTCCTGAGGGCTTCCGGATATTGCGATCTCCCCTTTATTGATGACATAGATTTTCTCGCACCGTATGGCCTCGGTCATATCATGCGTTATCGTGATAATTGTAAGGGATTTCTCCTTCCTCTGTCTCTCGACAATCTCAAGAAACTCATCTCTGCTGACAGGATCAAGCATCGCAGTGGCTTCATCAAGAATCAATACATCAGGATGCATCGCAAGAGCTCCGGCAATCGCAAGCTTCTGCTTCTGTCCTCCCGACAGACTTGCAGCCTCGCGTTCCCTTAGCTCGTAAATCCCGACATCCTTAAGTGCCTCTTCAACACGATGTCTAAGTTCGGGATTCGGAACGCCGAGATTCTCCGGCCCGAATGCCGTATCCTCCTCGACAATTGTTCCGACTATCTGGTTGTCAGGGTTCTGGAACACGCAGGCACATTTCTTTCTGATATCCCAGAAATTCTCATCTTCACCCGCATCTTTGCCGAAAATCACGACTCGTCCTTCGTCAGGAAGCTCAAGAATGTCGATTATTTTCGCGAGCGTTGACTTACCGGACCCGTTCGGGCCCAGAATCGCAACATAGGAGCCTCGCTCTATTTCCGCCGATACTGAGTTAAGTGCCTTCTTCATGCCGGCATTGCCGTCAGTATCATCACTTCGATAACTGAAGCTAACTTTGTCGACTGTTATTTTATCAAGCTCAACCTTCACCGGTTACCTCTCTGTATTAGTTTCCTTATTGTAAAAAGAACGGGGAAAGATGTAAACCTTTCCCCGCACTAAATTAACAATTAAATGTTATAAACAGTTCTTGAATTACACAAGCTCAAGAATTGCCATCTCGGAACCGTCACCGCGTCTTGCGCCGGTTCTGATGATTCTTGTGTAACCGCCGTTACGGCCAACATACTTGGGTGCAATCTCATCGAAAAGCTTGTTCGTGGGATTTACTACGCGACCCTCGCTGTCGTGGCTCTTGATGAGCCACTTAGTCATTGACTTACGAGCGGCAAGCCTTGAAGCTTCATCAACCTGAACGGTCTTTGTCTTAACCTCACGGTCAACAACTTCGTACTTGTTTCCGGACTTTGAAGTCTTTGTCTTAAGAACCTTCTTGCCCTTACCGTCAATCTTAGCAGCGGATACTGTAACTTCCTTTGTTGTGAAGTTATCCTTCTCCTTAACAGCCGTAGCGATAAGGCTCTCAACGATTGCGCTTACCTCTTTGGCACGTGCAACAGTTGTCTCAACCTTGCCGTTTATGACCATTGTTGTGACCATATTCTTCAGGATGGCCGTACGCTGATCTGAAGGACGGCCCATTTGTCTATTAGGCATCTTACTTTCCTCCTACCTAGGGATTAATCTTATTGATCTTTGAGCTTAAGCTCCAACTCGTCAAGCTTCTCTATAATTTCTTCCAGAGACTTCTTTCCGAGATTTCTGACCTTAATCATTTCATCCATTGTCTTTGCCACAAGATCGCCGACAGTATTAATCTGTGCTCTCTTAAGGCAGTTGTATGTACGAACGGAAAAATCAAGATCTTCAATGATTGCACTTAATTTGGAATCGTGCTCGCCAGTCTCCTCTACGCTCTTAAAGCTCATGGCAGAATCAGTGTCTGCAAGCGCTGTAAAGAAGCTCAGGTGGTCGATCAGGCAATTTGCTGCTGAAGACAACGCTTCATCAACTTCAATTGTTCCATCAGTCCAGACCTCAAGAGTCAGCTTATCGTAATCTGTTCTTGCGCCCACACGGGTGTTCTCAACCTTATAATTTGCCTTCTTGACAGGCGTGAAGATTGAATCAATCGGAATGAGTCCGATTATCTGCTTCTCAGGCTTGTTCTGCTCTGCGGTATTGTAACCGCGGCCCTTCTCGAGTGTAAACTCCATAAAGACGTCATCGCTGCCGTTAAGGTGCGCAATTACATGATTAGGATTCATTATCTCTACGTCCGGTCCGTGAACGATGTCGCCTGCTGTGAGCTCGCCTGTTCTTCCCTTTGCCACGCTTATGCTGACAATCTTGGAATCACTCGTAAGCTTTGCACGAATTCCCTTGATATTAAGGATAATCTCTGTCATATCCTCAATAATACCCGGGACAGTCGAAAACTCATGTCTGATCTTGTCGATCTTAACCTGTGTAACTGCCGCGCCCGAGAGAGAAGACAGAAGTACTCTGCGAAGAGAGTTGCCGAGTGTTATGCCGAATCCACGCTCAAGCGGTGCAAATGTATATTTGCCGTACGACTTATCATCGTTTGATTCAACGCACTTTACAATCGGCTGGCTAATTTCCATCATATCTTATCCTCCTAGAATTATTTTTACTTGTCGGTAGTTTTCAGGTATTACTTGGAATACAACTCGACGATTGCGACTTCATTGACCGGAACATCAATATTTTCCTTCTTCGGAACTGCGATAACCTTGCCTGTGAGCTTATCCATATCGGATGTTACCCATGCAGGTGCAGTTCTTGAAGCTGTTACAGCAACGATGTCCTTGAATCTCTGTGAACTCTTTGCATTGTCCTTGATTACAATCTCATCGCCGACTTTGCAGCCGTATGAAGGAATGTTTACGGTCTTGCCGTTAACCATTACGTTTCTGTGGCTGACAATCTGTCTTGCTTCGTCTCTTGTACGTGCAAGACCCATTCTGAACAGAACGTTGTCAAGTCTGTTCTCAAGAAGGATAAGAAGGTTCTCACCGGTTGTACCGAACTTGAGCTTCTGTGCCTTCTCAAAATAGTTTCTGAAAGGCTTCTCAAGAACACCATAGATGAACTTTGCCTTCTGCTTTTCTTTGAGCTGCATGCCGTACTCGCTAACCTTGTGTACCGCATTCTCCTTCTTCTTGCTCTGTTTCTTTTGTATGCCTAAAAAGGCAGGCTCAACACCAAGGGCTCTGCACTTCTTAAGAACAGGTGTCATATCTCTAGCCATTGCTAATTTTCCTCTTTTCTTAAAAACTCTATATCAGGTCTTTGCGTCGGAGAGATTAAACTCTTCTGCGCTTCGGAGGACGGCAACCGTTATGAGGAACGGGTGTGACATCCTTGATCATTGTTACTCTAAGACCTGCGGTCTCAAGTGCACGAACTGCAGACTCACGACCGGATCCCGGACCCTTTACGAAGACGTCGATTGTCTTCATTCCGTGATCCATGGCAGCCTTTGCGGCCTTCTCTGATGCAACCTGAGCTGCGTAGCTGGTGCCCTTACGTGAACCCTTGGCATCCATACCGGCGGATGCCCATGAAATCGCGTTGCCCTGCTTGTCAGTAATTGTTACGATAGTATTGTTGAAAGTAGCGTGAATGTGCGCCTGACCCTCCACAACGTTTTTACGTTCTGCCTTTCTGGGTCTTCTTGTTTCTTTTGCCATATCAGCTTTCCTCCCTTACTTCTTCTTGCCTGCGACAGTGCGCTTCGGGCCCTTGCGGGTACGTGCGTTAGTCTTTGTACGCTGGCCTCTGACAGGAAGTCCGAGTCTGTGGCGACGTCCGCGGAAGCAGCCGATATCTGAAAGTCTCTTGATATTGCCTGCAACCTCTCTCTTAAGATCACCTTCGACCTTAAAATTATTCTCAATCTGATCACGAATCTTGGCAACTTCATCCTCTGAGAGATCCTTCACACGGGTGTCAGGATTGATTCCTGTCTGTGCGATAATCTCGGAAGCGCTTGTGTTTCCAATGCCGTAAATATATGTAAGAGCAATCTCGATTCTCTTATCATTCGGCAAATCTACGCCGGCTATACGAGCCATTTGGTGTACCTCCATAAAATGGTATTTTTGGATATATATAAACACGCCTTTGTAAGGAACCCCGTAGAGCGGAGCAGCCGCCCCTACTTAATTCGCGTATATTACTTATTTCCTTTTTCTTGTTTGTTCTTTGCTTTTGACGCGGCCAAGAGCAATCTGTCGCGTGATTCGTGTTTTGCAGGGCTAAATCTGCTGGCGAATCTGTCATCTTCGGTTATTAACCCTGCCTCTGCTTATGCTTCGGATCAGAACAGATGATCATTACCTTACCGTGACGACGAATGACTTTGCATTTCTCGCACATCGGCTTTACTGACGGTCTGACTTTCATAGTAGAACCTCCTGCTGCCTATATTTTCACAACAAAACGGGCGCTTTTGAGCGCACGCTAAACAATTATAGCAAAATTGTCCGCGTTTTCAATACCTTTTTTGCTGTCTTCTGCTATATTTACACAGCCGGAATATATTCCGGCTGTGTTACGGATTACTTTTTCTTCTCGCCTCTCCATGTGATTCTTCCTCTCGAAAGGTCATATGGCGATATCTCCATAGTCACCTTGTCTCCTGCCAGAATCTTGATATAGTTCTGTCTCAGCTTTCCGGACAGATGCGCCAGGACAATATGTCCGCTCTCAAGTTTGACCTTGAACATCGCGTTCGGAAGTGCCTCGTCAACTACTCCGACTACTTCAATAACGTCTTCCTTTGCCATTAAAAACCCTCCTCGTAATCATAGGTCGTCATATATGGTCCGTTCTCTGTAATGAGAATTGTATTCTCGTAGTGTGATGCTGGTTTTCCGTCTCTTGTGACAATTGTCCACTCATCGCCGAGCATCTCTATGGCCCTGCTTCCGAGCGTTATCATCGGCTCTATGCAGATTGCCATTCCCTTCTTAAGCTTATAGCCGTGTCCGGCTTTTCCGTAATTCGGCACATCAGGATCCTGATGCATCGATGTTCCGATTCCGTGACCTGTCAGTTCCCTGACGACTCCGTATCCGAAGCCCTCGCAATACTTCGCGATTGCTTCGCCGATATCTCCCGTTCTGTTTCCTGCCTTTGCCAGCTCAAGACCTACGAAAAACGATTCCTCTGTTCTCTTTACAAGATCTTTCACCTCGGGAGCAACATCACCTATCAGGTAGGTTCTGCAGGCATCGGAATGATAGCCGTTAAGTATTGCGCCGACATCAACCGACAATATATCTCCGTCATTAAGAACCGTTGATTTGCGCGGGATTCCGTGCACTACCGCTTCGTTTACTGATGCGCATATTGTGCCGGGGAACGGCGGCTGACCGAAATTCAGAAAAGACGGAATCGCGTCATGACTTCTGATTATTCCGTATGCAATCTTATCTACGTCGTGCGTCGACATCCCGGGCTTCAGCTCGTCCCTAAGTGTCTTAAAAACTTCCTGAAGGATTTTTCCCGACTCCTTCATCATCTCAAATTCATCGTCTGTCAGTATCTCAACCATTTCTTGTACCTTCTTAGTTCAGGTTCAGCCTTGCAAGACCATCTTCAATGCTCTTGATGCATGTCGCGGAGTCAACATTGTTGTTGCCTTCAACGATAATTCCTCTCGCGTTATAAAAATCAATAAGCGGACGTGTGTTCTCTTTGTATGTTTCAAGTCTCTTGCCGACAGTCTCGGGGTTGTCGTCGGATCTCATAACAGTCTTGCCGCCGCAAACGTCGCACACGCCTTCAACCTTGCTAGGCATGTACTTGACGTTGAAGCTTGCTCCGCACTTCTCGCAGACTCTTCTCGTTGTGACTCGGTCCATAATAATATCATCATCTGTAATTACATGAATTACTGCGTCAATCTTATCTCCGGTCTTCGCGAGAAGCTCATCCAGTGCTTTGGCCTGCGCAGTAGTTCTGGGAAATCCGTCAAGAATATACCCTGACTTGCAGTCATCGTTCCCCAGTCTGTCCGCCACCATTCTGATTGTAACGTCGTCAGGAACGAGTGCGCCCCTGTCTATATAGGATTTTGCCTCAATGCCGAGCTTTGTCTGTTCCTTTATGTTGTATCTGAACAGATCTCCTGTTGAAATATGAGCCAGACTGTACTTCTCTCTGATAACGGTTGCTGCTGTTCCTTTACCTGATCCAGGTGCTCCCAAAATAATAAGCTTCATATGCTGTGTCTCCTCCAACGTCTTATTTAGAATACTTGTTCTTTCTGGCATCCTTCACAGTCTGCTTAGTCTGTTCATCAGCTGTCTTGATTCCGTTGCTGAGAATGATTGAACTCTCGGTAACCGCTCCTACTGTCATTGCACATGCGATGCCCAGAAACCATATTCCGTCCAAAGCCGGAATAATACTCAAAAGCATCGGAACTGCGCATATTAAAAGCATGTACATTGCATCTGCCATGTTTAGATTGTTATATGTATTTATTAGATACTGAGCAGTCGGCTTGCCGGGACGTATTCCCTGGATATATCCGCCGTACTGCTTAATCTGATTCGATGTATCTACCGGATTAAACTGTATCATCGCGAAAAAGTAAGTAAAAAATACCAGAAATAACACAAAGAAGATATAGAAGACTGAGCTTGATTTGAAGTCAATGAAACCTCTTACCACAGCCGATTCTTTATTCGGCACAACCATAGCTATGACTGCTGCCGGCAGAAGAGTCAACGTAAATGAGTATACAATCGGCATGATTCCGGCCTGTGTGACGCGAAGCGGAATTGCCTGATTCTGCATTCCGTACTGTTTCATGCCGACGGTTCTTTTCGAAAAAATGATGCGGAGTTTCTTCTCGCCGAGATTCGCAAAAACCGCGAGAATTATGAACGCAGCACCGATGACGACAGCTGCAACAGCATTGATTATCGATCCGGATACAAGCGCCGGCGGAATGCTTCTGATGATACCGGCGGTCAGTATAATTGTAATACCGTTGCCAAGACCTTTGGTGTTGAGAAGCTCCACGCACCATGAGCAGAACGCTGAACCGCAGGCAACGGTAAGCGTAACTATTCCGGCTCCAAGCCAGAAACTTATCCTTGAATCAATGAGAGAGTGTGTTCCCAGACAGTACAAAACTGCGAAAATTATATCCATCACAACGGAGCAGTAGCGCGTAAGTTTAGTGATAAAACCACTTCCAGCCTCACCCTGCATCGCTATATTGCGAAGCTTCGGTATTATAAGGGTAAGAAACTGCATAATTATCGACGCGACCAGGAAAGGATATATTCCCAGGCTTACAACCGAGCCGTTGCTAAGTGCCTTAAGGGAACATATATCAATGATTTTTCCAACATCGCCCCATGTGCCGACGAGTTTAACGGTTCCGCTGTGGCTTATGCACGGGATCGGAACAAGGGTCAAAAGCACCATAATTGAAACTATAAGGAACGATAACCACATCTTCTTCTTAAGCTGCGGAACCTTATATGCCTCGGTAAAACTATTCATATGCTTTATCTCCTTGAAATGTTCAAAATTATAGCCATAGTATTATATCGCAATTTGACTGAATTTAAACCTGCAAATCAATAAACCCGCGAGAATTGTACAAATTCCCGCGGGTATAACATTATCCGTCGCCAAAAGTAAGCGATATGCTTATCTTCTTCCGGCTTTGAGTGACAAATCGTCGAGGAACCCTCTCGGAGACCTGACTTCAAGCTCACCTTCAACCTGAACAATCAGGTCATTTGCGACACTAGTAAGAATGAGTACAGATGTACCGGCGAACCAGACATTCTGAAATCCGGACAGCGTGCCTACGACTGTAGGAACAATACATACAAGGATAAGGAAGAACGCCTCAATCCAATTGAGTCTGAATGCAGTAGTCTTGATAAAATCCGTTGTCGGCTTGCCCGCTCTGATTCCGCTTATTGTACCGCCGTTCTTGTTGATATTGTTGGCAATCTCAACAGGGTGGAACTGAATGGCAGAATAGAAGAATGTAAAACCGATGATAAGAATAAAATAAGCTATGTAATACCAGACGCTGCCGGTGAAGCTTCTAAACCATACCGCTACCGGGTTTGTGCTGGAAGCAAAAAACAGAGAAGTAATTATCTGCGGAAGCGCAAGGAGCGACATCGCGAAAATTACCGGCATAACGCCTGACATATTAACCTTGAGAGGTATATAGTCACGGCTTCCGCCTATCTGAGACCTGCCGATTACCTTCTTTGAATACTGAACAGGAATTTTTCTCTCCGCATTCTGTACAAAAAGTACGAACACAATAATAAGCACAGCTACTAACGCAATTCCGATAAATACAAGGATACCGATCAGGATTCCTGCCACTGCACTGTCAAAAGTATTGCTTATTGAAACGCACTTAAGGTAAAGTGTCTTTGCCATCTGTGGAAGACGCGTTACGATACCTGCAAAGATTATGAGGGAAACACCGTTTCCGATTCCCTTATCATTAATCTTCTCACCCAGGAACACTACCATCGCAGCTCCGGCCGTAAACGAAAGAACTACCAGTCCGGCATTAAGCCATACAGGAAGACTCGATATCATTGCGGTACGGGTTGAATAGCAGAACAGGCAGGACTGAACAAGCGCCAGTCCGATAGCCGAATACCGGGTGATTTTATTCATCTTCTTACGTCCAGATTCTCCCTCTTTGGACATATCCTCAAGAGCGGGAATAACAACGGTTAAAAGCTGAATAATGATTGATGCGTTGATATATGGAGAGACACCCATGGAAAGTATCGAGGCGTGGTACAGACCGCCGCCCGATATTATGTCCATAATGCTGCCGAGCTGACCCCACTGGCGTACCAGAGTTGTAAACGTTTCACCGTCTATCCCCGGAACAGGTACAAGGCCGCCCAGCATGAAAATTCCAAGAATCATGAAGGTATAGAGCAGTCTTTTACGTATGGAATCCACACGAAAAGCGTTTACTGCAGTATCGAAAATACCATGCATGGTTCTTATACCTCCGTTGCCGAGCCTCCGGCTTTTTCAATCTTCTCTTTAGCAGAAGCTGTAAACTTAGCTGCCTTAACGTCAAGCTTCTTAGTAAGCTCACCGTCGCCCAAGATCTTGACACCGTCGTTTACCTTAGGGAGAGAAATAATACCCTTGTCAGCAAGTACCTGAGCCGTAACTTCAGTACCGTTGTCAAGCTCTTCAAGTTCAGCTACGTTTACTTCAATGTAGAACGGAGCGAAACGTGAATTATTGAATCCTCTCTTAGGAAGACGTCTGTAAAGCGGCATTTGTCCGCCTTCAAAACCGGGGCGAACTCCGCCGCCGGAACGTGCATTCTGACCTTTATGTCCGCGACCTGCGGTCTTACCATTACCGGAACCGACACCGCGACCTTTACGGTAAGCGATCTCATTGCCGGCAGAAGTCATATCATTGAGTTTCATATCGCAGATACCTCCTTATATTTCTTCGAAAGCTACATAGTGCGAAACAACCTTAAGCATTCCGCGGATAGCCTCGTTGTCAGCCTTTTCGACAGACTGACCGATTTTTCTCAAACCAAGAGCAGTAATTGTGGCCGTCTCTTTGGATCTTGCCTTGTTAGTGCTCTTGACGAGCGTAATCTTCAAATTAGCCATTATCGCAAGGCCCCCTTATCTAATCTCTGTAACATTCTTGCCGCGAAGCTTTGCAACTTCCTCAATTGACTTAAGTCCCTTAAGTCCCTCAAGTGCAGCATTTACCATGTTGTTAGGGTTGTTTGAACCGATTGACTTCGTACGTATGTCTGTGATGCCGGCAAGCTCGCAAACGTCACGGACCGGACCACCGGCGATGACACCTGTACCGCTTGCAGCAGGCTTCATGACAATCTTTGAAGCAGCGAATTCGCCGAGAGTCTCATGAGGAATGGTACCTTCTTTGATGGAAACATTGATGATATTCTTCTTAGCTTCCTCAACGCCTTTTCTGATAGCGTCCGGAACCTCGGTACTCTTACCGATTCCCTTGCCTACGCGTCCGTTTCCGTCGCCGATGACGACAAGAGCTGCAAAACGCATATTCTTACCGCCCTTAACAGTCTTGGAGACACGGACGATATGGATAACTCTTTCTTCGAATTCCTTCTTCTCTTCTTTGGACTTGTTCTTAGAATCAAAAGCCATTTAAATCTCCTCCCGCTTAGAAATTAAGTCCGGCAGTTCTTGCCGCCTCTGCCAGTGCCTGGACGCGTCCGTGATACATATAACCGCCACGATCGAAAACAACATCCTTAACTTCCTTAGCAATCGCACGCTCTGCAACAAGCTTGCCGACTGCCGAAGCCGCCTCAACATTGCTGCCGTTAGCTACGGAACCCTTTATCTCCTTGTCAAGTGACGAAGCACTTGCGAGAGTGGTACCTGTCGTATCGTCGATTACCTGCGCATAGATATGACTGTTGCTTCTGTACACGCAAAGACGAGGGCAATCTGTTGTGCCTGAAATCTTCTTTCTTACACGAACATGCTTTCTTACACGAATCTTGTTTTTATCAATTTTACCAATCATGTTTGATTTACCCCCTTACTTTACTTCTTGGCTCCGGTCTTACCTTCCTTGATGATAAGGTGCTCATCGGCATACTTGATGCCCTTGCCCTTATAAACATCAGGAACTCTGAGAGAACGGATCTTTGCGGATGTCTCGCCAACGAGCTGCTTATCAGCGCCCTTGACTGTGATAATGTTATCCTTGACATCGATAGAGATTCCTTCCGGCTCGACCATCTCGATTGTGTGTGAGTAACCAAGGCTGAACACAACCTTATTACCCTGCTTGACTGCTTTGTAACCTACACCGTTGATCTCGAGGTTCTTTGAGAAACCATCAGAAACACCTACAACCATATTGTTGATCAGGGCTCTTGTGAGACCATGGAGTGCTCTGTGATTCTTATCATCAGAAGAACGCTCTACGATGATTTCCGATCCTTCCTGCTTAACGGATATATCGGGATGAACATTCATTTCCAAAACGGACTTGCCACCCTTTACCGTTACATGCTGACCGTCGATTTTAACTTCAACGCCCGCAGGCACAGCAATCGGTTTTCTACCAATTCTTGACATATTATTTTCCTCCTGCTCTTAAGATTAAGCACCCAATTCCAGTATGTCGCTGTTTGAACAGGTGCTTTTCAGAGATGTATAAACATCCGAAGCGGCAGCACGGGAACATCCCGTACTACCTGCCACCGATGAATTACCAAACGTAAGCGAGAACTTCTCCGCCAACACCGGCCTGTCTTGCCTTCTTATCGGTCATAACACCCTTAGAGGTGGAAATGATCGCGATTCCGAGACCACCGAGAACGCGGGGGAGATTCTCCTTATCCGCGTAGGTACGAAGACCAGGCTTGGATATTCTCTTGATTCCTGAGATAACGTGCTTTCTTCCGGAATACTTGAGTGTAACCTTGATTATACCCTGTGTATTGCCCTCAACGCACTCAAAACTCTCTATGTAGCCCTCATCAAGTAAAATCTGTGCAACAGACTTCTTGAGGTTGGACTGCGGGATATCTACAGTAGCGTGACCTGCATTACCTGCATTACGGATTCTCGTAAGCATATCTGCAATTGCATCTGTAATCTGCATTATTTTTTCCTCCTGTATATCGACAGTAAAATTCTTGGGGATCCTTACCAGCTGGCCTTCTTGACACCCGGAATCTCGCCCTTGTATGCGAGTTCACGGAAGCAAAGACGGCAGATACCGTACTTACGGATATACGCATGAGGTCTACCGCAAATCTTGCAACGGTTGTGCTGCTGTGTGGAAAACTTAGGTGTTTCCTGGGACTTAAGAATCATTGACTTCTTTGCCATGTGTAATTTTCCTCCAATTATTTGCGGAAAGGCATTCCCATGAGCTGCAAAAGCTCAAATGCCTCTTCATCTGTCTCGGCTGTTGTAACAATGATGATATCCATACCACGGATTTTATCAATCTTATCGAAGTCGATTTCGGGGAACATAAGCTGCTCCTTGACACCCATGGCATAGTTGCCGTGACCGTCAAATGAGTTGGCGCTTATACCGCGGAAGTCACGTACACGCGGAAGGGCGATGCTGATCAGCTTATCGAGGAAATAGTACATATTCTCTCCTCTCAAAGTGACCTTACAGCCGATCTTCATGCCCTCTCTGAGCTTAAAAGCTGCGATGGACTTTGAAGAAACAGTCGGAATCGGCTTCTGTCCTGCGATGATGCCCATGTCACGTATTGCGGCATCGAGAGCCTTCGGGTTATCTTTAACCTCGCCGACGCCCATATTGAGGACAATCTTCTCGACCTTAGGAATCTGCATACATGAGCTGTATTTGAACTTCTCCTGAAGGGCAGGTGCTACTTCAGATGTGTACTTATCTTTTAATCTGGACATCGAATTACTCTCCCTTCTTCTCATTGGATACGGAATCGATAACCGCGCCGGACTTCTTCGCAATTCTTGCCTTTGTACCGTCTGCGTTAACCTTGTATCCTACTCTGGTGGGCTTTCCGGACTTCGGATCAACGAGCATCACATTCGATGCATCGATGGAACCTTCACGCTCAACGATACCGCTGACTGCTGTCTGAGACTTTGCCTTCTGGTGCTTCTTGACGATGTTGACACCTTCAACAAATACTCTGCCCTTCTTCTTATCTACCGAAATAACCTTTCCGGTTGTGCCCTTGTCCTTACCGGAAATTACGATAACCTGGTCACCGTTCTTTACATGAATACTGTTTGACATGTTATCTCCTCCCTTATAAGACTTCCGGTGCAAGAGATAAGATCTTCATATAGTCCTTATCTCTGAGCTCTCTCGCGATTGGTCCAAAAATACGTGTACCACGCGGGTTCTTATCTTCTTTAATTAAAACTGCCGCATTCTCATCGAACGTGATGTAGGAACCGTCAGCACGTCTGACGCCCTGTTTTGAACGTACAACTACTGCGCGAACTACGTCGCCCTTCTTGACCATGCCGCCCGGAGCAGCGCTCTTCACGGAGCAAACGATAACATCACCGATGTTAGCGTACTTTCTCCATGAACCGCCCATAACCTTAATGCAGGCCAGCTCACGAGCTCCCGTGTTGTCGGCAGATCTTAGTCTGGATTCAACCTGAATCATCTGATATATCCTCCTTTAAGTCTGCTTACTTAGCCTTTTCGATAATCTCGACAAGTCTCCAACGCTTATTCTTGGAGATAGGACGAGTTTCCATAACTTCGACCTTGTCGCCCTCATGCGCCTGATTATCTTCATCGTGCGCCTTGAGCGAATAGGTTCTCTTCATGATTTTTCCGTACAGAGGATGCTTGACGTGCTCTACTACAGAAACCGTGATTGTTTTGTCCATCTTGTCGGATGAAACGATACCGACTCTGGTTTTTCTAAGATTTCTTTCAGCCATTTAAGCCGTCCCCCTTACTTAGCAGCTGCGAGTTCTTTCTCGCGCTTGATTGTCATAACTTTAGCAATATCCTTCTTGACCTGAGCGATCTGTGCAGGATTCTCAAGCTGGTTTGTTGCATGCTGGAAACGAAGCTTAAAAAGCTCTTCCTTGAGAGAAGTAAGTTCTTTTGAAAGCTCATCTGCGGACATTTTGCGAATATCTTCAACCTTCATTTATGCTTCCTCCTTCTCTCTTGCGATAAACTTCGTATTGCAAGGCAGCTTGTGGCCTGCGAGTCTCATAGCTTCCTTAGCGTCTTCTTCAGATACACCGGAAATCTCGAAAAGTACTCTTCCCGGCTTTACAACCGCGCACCAGTACTCATTTGCAGCTTTACCGGAACCCATTCGGACCTGTGCAGGCTTCTTTGAAACCGGCTTATCAGGGAAAATCTTAATCCAGACCTTACCGCCACGCTTTACATATCTGTTGATGGCTACACGTGCTGCCTCAATCTGATTTGACTTTATCCAGCATGGCTCAAGTGCCTGAAGACCGTAATCACCGTAAGAAACGAAGTTTCCGCGGGAAGCCTGGCCCTTCATGCGGCCTCTCTGCTGCTTTCTGTATTTTGTTCTCTTAGGAAGTAACATTAAGCTTTTCCTCCTTCGACCTTATTTACGGGAGCTGCCTTCTGTCCGAAAACCTCACCCTTGTAAATCCACACCTTTACGCCGATACGGCCATAAGTTGTGTTTGCCTCTGCGAAACCGTAATCGATATCGGCACGAAGCGTCTGAAGCGGGATTGTGCCCTCGTGATATGTCTCGGATCTTGCAATCTCGGCACCGCCCAAACGGCCGGAGCACTTGGTCTTGATTCCGAGAACGCCCTGCTGCTTCATTGCAAGCTGCATTGATCTCTTCATCGCTCTTCTGAAGCTCTGACGATTCTCAAGCTGTGATGCTATATTCTGTGCTACAAGAGTTGCATCAGAATCAGAGTTCTTGATTACTTCGATATCGACAGTAAAAGTTCTCTTCATATCTGACTTGAGATTCTTATTGAATTCCTTATCAAGAGCGTCCTTGAGTTCAACTCTTCCTGAACCCTTGTCGCCGCCTACGAGAGAAGGTCTTGCTGTCTTGATGACAACATTGATTCTGTCCGTACCCTTGCGCTCGATGATGACATCACTTACGCCTGCGACATTGGAACGATTCTCGTCAACTACTTTCTTTGAATTCTTTCTTGCGATTGGCTCAACTGCCTTAAGAACAAATTCTCTGATTTTCTTGTCCTCAACGAGAGTATCTCCGAAAGTCTTCTTATCGGCGTACCAGTGTGCATTCCAGTCATCGATAACGCCTACTCTTAAACCATGCGGGTTAACTTTCTGACCCATGCGAATTCCTCCTTATACTCTTTCCTTGAGAACAACCGTAATATGGCTTGTTCTCTTCTTGATTGAACTTGCGGAACCTCTGGCTCTCGGCATATAGCGCTTGAGAACCGGACCCGGGTTGGCAATTGCTGTCTCAACATAGAGCTTCTCACGGTTTAAACCGTTATTGTTTACTGCGTTTGCTTCAGCAGACTTAAGAACCTTTGCAAGAACAGGCGATGCAGCCTTGGGTGTGTATGTGAGGATTGCGTATGCATCATCAACGGACTTGCCCTTGATAAGATCTGCAACGATTCTTACCTTACGGGGAGAAATTCTGATGTACTTGGCAATGCAGATTCCCTGATCCTTGCCGATGCCGAGATTCTTTCTCTGCTTCTTTGTAGGAGTAGGGAGTTTATTCGACTTCTTTGAAGGAGCCGCGTAAGCCTTAAGAATGTCCTCGCGGTTCTTCTCGATATTATCTGTGTTTAAAATAATCTTATCCACGATCTTCCTCCTTATACGCTTTCAGCCGACTTCTCATTGCTGGTGTGACCGCCGAACTTACGTGTAGGTGCGAACTCACCGAGCTTATGACCAACCATATCTTCGGTAACATATACAGGGATAAACTTATGACCGTCATATACACCGATTGTATGACCAACGAACTCAGGGAAGATGGTCGAAGATCTTGACCATGTCTGGACGATCTTCTTCTCGTTGGCATTATTCAACGTCTGGATTTTCTTCATCAGAGCATCCTGTACGTAATAGCCCTTCTTAGTAGATCTACTCATTTGAACTATGCCTCCTTAAGCCTTTCTAGCCTTGACAATATACTTGCCGGACTGCTTCTTTCTGTTACGTGTCTTCTTACCGAGTGTAGGAACACCCCAAGGTGTAACAGGGCCCGGAAGACCGATAGGTGATTTACCTTCACCACCGCCGTGCGGGTGGTCATTAGGGTTCATTACAACACCTCTGACAGCCGGACGAACGCCTGCATGTCTTGACTTACCGGCCTTACCAAGTTTTACATTCTCATGCTCGGAGTTGCCGATGGCGCCGATCATAGCGCGGCAGTTCTCGCGAACCATACGAACCTCACCTGAAGGAAGACGAATCTGTGCGAAACCGTTCTCCTTGGCCATAAGCTGAGCTGAAGCACCGGCGGTTCTTACGAGCTGTGCGCCTCTGCCCGGATTGAGCTCAACGCAGCAGATTACCGTACCAACCGGAATTGCCGAGATAGGAAGTACGTTTCCTACAAGGATATCCGCTCCTGAACCGCTCTCAACAGTTGAACCAACCTCGAGTCCTGCAGGTGCAAGGATATATGACTTTGTTCCGTCAACATACTGGATAAGTGCAAGATATGAAGTTCTGTTAGGATCATACTCGATTGCCGTAACAGTGGCCTTAACACCCTCTTTATTTCTCTTCCAGTCTATGTTTCTAAGCTTTGTACGATTGCCGCCGCCGATATGACGAACTGTGATACGGCCATATGAATTACGGCCGCCTGTCTTCTTTCTTGTCTCAAGAAGACTCTTCTCAGGTGCTTTCTTGGTAAGCACGGAATAATCCGCAACTGCCATCCCTCTGACTGCCGGAGAAGTAGGATTAAATGTTTTTACTGCCATTTTTAAATTCCTCCTTACTGGCCGAAACCAAATTCTTCGATGGATGTCTTGTAGCTGGTGCCGGCCTTAACAGCCTTGCCGCCCTTGCCAAGATAAGACAATGCCTTACCCTCGGTATCGATTGTGACAACAGCCTTCTTATAAGCGGCGGTCTTGCCTGCCTTATAACGCTGTCTCTTAACCTTGCCTTCGAAGTTCGCGATGTTTACGCCGGTAACCTTAACGCCGAAGAGCTTCTCAACTGCGTCCTTGATCTCTGCCTTGTTTGACTCAGGAGCAACCTTGAATGTGTACTTTCCTGCGTCTGTAACCATCATTGACTTCTCAGTGATGACAGGCTTTAAAATTACATCGTACGGTGTCTTCATCTGTACACCTCCTCAATCTTCTCAACAGCAGCCTTCGTAGCTACGAAGCTGTCATACTTCAAGATATCAAAGACATTGATTGTGTTGACATATGCTGTCTTGACGTCTCTGATGTTTCTTGCGGAAAGCTCTGCGTTCTGGTTTGCACCTTCAAGAACAACGAGAGCGGAAGAACCTGCTCCAATGCTCTTAAGAGCGTTTGCAACTGCAGCTGTCTTGATTTCAGCGAGGTTCATGTCCTCAACTACAATCAGCTGTGAATTGGCAACCTTCGAAGAAAGCGCTGACTTAAGTGCAAGTCTTCTTACCTTCTTAGGTACCGTGTAAGAATATGATCTCGGGTTTGGTCCAAAGATGATTCCGCCGCCGACGTACTGTGCGCTGCGTGTGGAACCATGGCGGGCACGGCCTGTACCCTTTTGTCTGTAGGGGCGCTTGCCGCCGCCTGCAACCTCAGATCTTGTCTTTGTCTTCTGTGTGCCCTGACGGCGGTTAGCGAGCTGGTTTCTTACAACAAGCGACATAACGCCTTCATTGGGCTCAATGCCGAAAATCTCGTCGGAAAGCTCCATGGAACCCGTAACGGCGCCGCTGAGATTTTTAATATCTATTTTAGCCATTATTCAAGTCCTCCGTCTTATTTAGCAGCCTTAACGGAATTCTCAACCGTCACAACGCCGCCCTTAGGTCCGGGAATCGCGCCTCTTAAGACTAAGATTCCTCTTTCACCATCTACCATTACAACACTAAGATTCTGAACAGTGCAGTTAACAGCACCCATATGTCCAGGCATCTTCTTTCCGGGTACAACACGTGCAGGTGTTGTATTAGCACCCATGGAACCAACTCTTCTGTGGTACATGGAACCGTGGCCTGAAGGACCGCCCTTCTGTCCGTGGCGCTTAATGTTGCCCTGGAAACCCTTACCCTTGGAAACACCTGATACATCAACATGATCACCGATGGCGAACATATCTGATACTTTGATTTCCTGGCCGAGGCTGTAATCAACTTCCGGTGTGAACTCACGGATGTATCTCTTTACCTCAACGTCAGCCTTCTTGAACTGACCCTTGTCCGGCTTGTTTACGAGCTTCTCGCGAACTGTGCCGGAAGCAACCTTAACAGCCTTGTAGCCGTCGCTTTCTGCCGTCTTGTTCTGGAGCACATACATGGGCTCGCACTCAATAACGGTTGCCGGGATAACATTGCCGTTCTCGTCGAACAGCTGCGTCATGCCGGACTTCTTGCCAATGATGAATTTCGTCATAAAAGTTTCTTCCTCCTATATGGTTATTGGTTCGCCTTTTATCAGGCGGCGAACATGACCTCGGTCTGCGGACTTGGCGTGAACCGTTGACCGATTAAGCCGCATCGTTTCTGTTAAAGTAATTACTTAATCTTTACTTCAATGGATACGCCTGCAGGCATGTCAAGCTTTCCTATGGCTTCCACTATCTGAGCGGAAGGCGTGTAAACGTCGATAATTCTCTTGTGGGTTCTCTGTTCGAACTGCTCACGTGAGTCCTTGTTTACGTGTGGTGAACGCAGAATCGTAATGATTTCCTTGTCTGTAGGGAGCGGGATAGGTCCCGAAAAGCTCGCGCCGTTCTTTGTAAGAACGTCAACGATAAGCTTTGCGCTCTCGTCAAGAATCTTAAAATCATAAGCCTTGAGCTTGATTCTGATCATGCTTGTCTTTACTGTTTTTGCTGCCATAGCTGGTGGCCTCCTTCTTTAAGCTGTAATTTTTTGTCTCAACCTTGTCGGGCGTTTCCTCGTACTTCATTCAAAAACCCAGTTGACCAGTTACTGTTAACAACAGCACTTTGGGGCTCCGGGCAATGTAGTTCATCGTACTACGGCTGCCGTCTGACTCGATATCAGACAATCGCAGGAATTCTTTGCTCCTGCTTCGGCTCCGCCTGAGTTCCCCGTCTGTCTCCGCAACAGCTCGTTGCATGAGGACGGCAATCTCCGGTATCTAAGCCTTGATTTTGCATAGTCATGGTCATCCATGGCGCACGCAAAAGCAATTTTACTCTCGCTTCGTCTGTTTTGCAAGCTATTTCTTACTAATTATCAGAAATTAATCTGCGAATATCTTCCGGCGTAAAATGATACGTAGAATTGCAGAAATGACACTGTGTATCGACGCCCTCGTCAGTCTTCGCAAGCTCTTCAATCTCGTCTCTGCCGAGTGTAGCGATTCCGGCACTCATGCGCTCCCTGCTGCAGTTGCAGGTAAAGCTGACAGGTGCGCCTTCAAGATACTCAAGTTCCGGGTCTCCCATGAACAGATCAAGTATCTGCGCCGGAGAAAAGTCGGACGAAAGCAGGAACGTTATCTCGGGAAATTCCGCCGCGCGTTTCTCAAGATAAGCTATTTCCTCTTCTCCTGCACCGGGCATAAGCTGTATCATCATGCCGCCGGCCTGTGAAACGACACCTTTGTCGAGCAGCACACCTAACGACACGATAGCAGGTGTCTGCTCTGACTTGCGGAGATAATAGGCAAAGTCTTCGGCAATCTCGCCGCTCAGAAGCTCAGTGGAACCGACATAAGGCTCCTTGAGACCGATATCTCTGATTACCGTAAGCATTCCTTTGCCCACTGCCGCACCGACATCAATCTTGCCGGGATAATGGTGGGCGGTCTCGATGTGGTTCTGTACAGGATAGGCGCGAACCCTGAAACCGTAGTCCGTAACGCATGTCATCCCCCTGATCGGGCCGTCTCCTTTTATTATGGTTGTCTGCGTGTCTGTGCTGCGCTTCATCGACTCTGATATGAGAAGAGAACCGGTCATGAATCTGCCGAGGGCCGCTGTTGCAGCCGGAGTAGTATCATGTATTATGCGGGCTTTCTCACACAGTGCGGTTGTACGTATGGCAAGGCACTTAACTTTTCCGTTGAGACCGCAGGCGCGGACTATATGGTCGGCACTCAGATCCTCCGGAGCACCTGGTACAAAATACGGATTGTCGCTCATAAATTCTCCTTAGGTTTTCCAAATACGAGAAAAATTCTCTCTGCGGAGCTGTCCGGAGACTGCATGGTAAGTTCACCGTAACGGCCGAGTTCGGTAAGTCCCGCCTCCTGCGCCATGGCGCGGAATTCATCCGGCGGGTAATACTTTTCGATGAGTTCACCGTCGTATCTTTCATAGGTTCCGTCGTCCGTGGCATCGAAAAGAGTCAGCGACGCGGTGTTTGTCGCAGTGTCCTCGTCAAAGTCATTGACCCAGAGGAGCGTAAAATCTTCATAATCCTCAAAAAACACGTTGTCTGCCAGCGTCTCAGCCAGATGTTTGTGCGTTATCACGTCGAAGATAAAAACTCCGCCGGGTTCAAGGTAACTGTACACCTGCGCAAATATCCGCCTTAATGCAGTTCTGTCGGTTATGTGATCAAGCGTGTCAAGAAGCGAGACAAAGCAGTCGGCGCGTCCCGGAAGCTCAAAATCCGTTATATCCTGGGCTGTCCAGCAAATCTTATCAGCTCCGTCTTTAGCCGTCGCCTGCGCCAGCATCTCTTCGGCGGAATCAATTCCGATAATGCTGTAGCCATGCCGCATCAGCGGAATATCGACGCTGCCGGTACCGCAGCCAAGATCCACCACAGAATGTGTGCCGCCTTCTGTTTCGGAGTGTCTCTTTATAAGCGAATCAATATAGCCGGCCCAACAGTAAGTGTCCATGTCGGACTGCATTGTATCGTAATGCGAAGCCAGAATGTCATAAAAATTGCTATCCATATATCAAGGCAGATAAGACAGCGGGTTCTGCGCGGTCCCGTTTACACGCACTTCAAAATGAAGATGCGCGCCGGTCGACGTTCCGGTGCTTCCGACTTCGCCTATTGCCTGACCGGCTGACACAGAATCACCCGCGGCTACATAGATATTGCGTGCATGAGCATACAGCGTTGTTACCCCGTTGCCGTGGTCAATAATACAGTAGTTGCCGTATCCCGTTCCTCCGGTATTCTGTCCTTCAACAGGCTCCGTAACATAAATAACCGTTCCGGAAGCCGCCGCCATAATGGTCGAGCCGTAATCGGAAGCTATGTCTATCCCCGAATGATACTTATAAGTACCATAGACCGGGTGGTATCTGTTGCCGAAGTATGATGATACCGATCTTGAATTGGTAGGCCACGACAGAGACACGCCTATGCTCGGCGAATCACCTGTATCAGCTCCGGTATCTCCCGAAGAGGACGAAGACGATGAAGATGACGAACTGCTTGTTGCCGCCGTTGTCGCTGACGTTGAAACCGAAGAAGTCGGAACCGGCGTCGGCGTCGCGTGTTCCGCCTCGTACTGGGACTGAAGCTGCCTAATTTTGTCGTCAAGCGAGCTCGACAGACTCTCAAGCTCATCCTCCTGTGATTCCCATGAAGACAGCTGAGTGGAAACATCAGACAATGTGTCCTGCGTAGTTCCTATCATAGCCGCAAGCTCATCGAGCTGCGCCTGCTTCTCGTCAGCAACCGCCTGCATGTCGTTTGCTTCCTGAAGTTTAACTTCCTTCTGAAGCTCCGCGTCGTCAAGAGCCACCTGCATGTTATCCACAGCCTGAGCATCAGCATCAGCGATTAACGTAATAACTTCCATATTTGTAAAAAAACCGGCAATACTGTCAGACTCCAGAAGTACATCGAGCGTTGACTTGTTCTGATATTCAAACATTACGGACACTCTCTGTGAGAACAGAAGCTCCTGGGCCTCAAGATTCTCCTGAGCTGATATATATTCATCCAGAGCCTGAGCTTTTGCCTCGAGCGCTGCCTCAAGCTGCGCCGCTATCTGCTCGTACTGTGCCTTTTGTTCTTCATTGGCGGCATTGAGTTCGGCAAGTCTGCCGCTTAGGCTGTCCTGTTCTCCGGACAGCTGAGAAACCATGGAGGCCGCTTCCTGCGCCTGCTCGTTCGCCTGATCACGCTGATTTTTCGCATCATCTATATCCGACTGCGACACGTCTCTTTGGACTATTGTGCCGACTGACGGCCCCGATGCCAGAGAATTATCTGCAGTAACAACAGCGACAGCCCAAAAAGTCACTGCGAGAGTTGCTACACATATGAGCGGCTTCATGACCTTGCGTCTGAAGCGGTCTTCCCGCTCGAAAATTCTTTCAAGCTCCTTATGATAATCTGATTTATGTTCTGCTTTATACTCTGACATATTTCCTCACCGATATACCGCTGCCGAACGATCCGATAATAACGCCCATGAAAACAATAATTAGCAGTTCCGGCCACATTATGCTTCTCACCGGTATCAGCGCGTAAAAGCTCTGCGCCGTTATCTGAGACATTGTTTTCGCGTAGACCTGATGATAGACAATAACCGTGACAGCCCACGCGCACAGGGCACTTATGACCCCGACTATCGCGCCTTCCGTAATGTACGGAAGCCTGATGTAATTGTTGGTGGCGCCTACGAATTTCATTATCTCAATCTCGCCGGCTCTCGAATAAACAGAGATTCTTACCATATTTGAAATTATAAACAGCGCAATCATGAAAAGAACCACAGACGATACAACCGTTGTAATGTTTACAATGCGCGACGCCTTTGTAAGAAAGCTCATAACATTGCTCTCCTGCGCCACTCTTGACACCCCGTCTAGCGTCGCGACCTGCGCGCACACCTGATTGGCGAGCGACGGATCCTGAAGTCTTATACTGAATGTATATGGAAGATACATATTGTAGTCAAAATCATCGAGTATCGAAGAGGATGATCCAAGATTCTGTTTGAAACTGTTGTAGTTCTCCTCAGGTGTTGCCGGAATTACCTCAATAACCGCCGGGTTGGCGGACAGACTCGCCTGAACATTTTCCCGCTGAGCGTCGGTGCAATCAAGCTTCATGTAAATCTCTATCGGCGCGCGCTGTGACAGCTTCGTCATTATCACTCTGGCATTCACCGAGAAGATAAAAAACACACCCATAATCACAAGCATCAGGAGTATTGTCGTAATTGATGCGATAGTAACCAGCGGGTGTCTTACAATCCCTCTGAAGCCTTCCTTTATTGAATTGAAAAAAGCTCTTACCGTCATCAATCGTCGTCCTCCGGCATCATATCTATATCATTTCCGGAATCGAAGTCTGACGCGACTTTCTTCCCCGTTCTGTCTGCTTTTGATGTCCCGGACACGTTCTCTTTACGTTCCAGTCGCGCCCTGGCGCGTGATGCTTTAAGCTCAATCTTCGCGTTGCGGCGTGCATTCTTCTTTGCCAGGCGCATTTCTTTCTTTGTCATCAGCGCATCTTCCGGCTTGCTCTCATCATCAGACTGACCGGCGGTAAGCCGGACTTCTTCCTCATCGGGATCAGAAGTATCTGCCGGCTGCGCTTCGAAGACAGCTTCGCTGCCTTCTTCGTCCGGACCGTCGCTGTATTCTTCGTCCCCAAACGATATGAATCTGCCGCCGGGTCTTTGCTCAGGCACATTGATCTCAATAATCTCCGGACCTTTTCCGTCCATAATCAGCTCATCAGGAACAGTCTCTTCGGTAATATCCGGGTCCGCCTCATCCGCCGCTTTCAGCAGATCATCTGACGGCCTGTTCATTGCGGGCGTCTCGCAGTTATCCGGCACGGCACTCTGTTCCGGAACGGCCGCTGCCTGCGAAGGCTTCTCGTCCCCGAAAACAAAACCGGCAGACTCAATATCAGACCCCGAGTTAGCGGGATATCCGCTGTCATCGTAATTGTCATTGTATTCTCCGTCGTCACCGAAAACCAGTGCCGTCCCCGGCTTGTTCTGCTCAATCGCAGCCGTTGATTCAGCCGTACCCGCTGCCGGAGCCTGGCTGCCGGAGTCCTTGTAGCCGCTCTTGAATTCATCTCTTACAAGCAGGCCGTTATCTATCTCAATGACGCGCTGCTTCATTCTGTCTACAAGATTGCTGTCGTGGGTACAGATTATTACTGTTGTTTTGTTGCCCCTCGTGCCGTTCCTGTTGATCTCCAGAAGCATTGCCATAATACTCTCTGACGTGTCCGGATCAAGATTTCCGGTAGGCTCGTCGGCTACAATCAGCTTCGGATTGTTTACCATGGCTCTCGCAATGGCGACCCGCTGCTGTTCGCCGCCGGACAGCTCCTGCGGGTAGGCGTTGGCTTTGTCCTTAAGTCCTACCGAAGACAGACAGATACTGACCGTGTTGCTCAGGCTCTTCTTCGGAACTCCGATAATCTCGCCGGCAAAAGCGACGTTCTCGGCAACAGTCTTGGACTCGATAAGTCTGAAGTCCTGATAAATCATGCCAATCTGTCTGCGAAGCACCGGCACCAGCGCACGGCTCATGGTCGAAATGCAGAAGTCATCTATTGTGACTTTGCCCTCTGTCGGCGTCTCTTCACAGGTTATACACTTCAGAAGTGTGGACTTGCCGGAACCGGATTTACCGATAATAAAGACGAACTCCCCGTCGTCGATGGTGAAGCTTACGCCCTTCAGTGCCTCAACACCGGATTTGTAGGTCTTCTTGACGTCAATAAAATCTATCACTTAATCAGTTACCTTATTTTGTTATCATTTGTATCGTTGAGATAGTCAGTATAGGTCCTGACCATCGTCGCCATCTTGAACAGAACCGCATCGTCGAACTTGCGAAGATCGAGTCCTGTCTTGGCCTTAACCTTTTCAAGTCTGTAGACCAGCGTGTTTCTGTGTACAAAAAGCTCTCTTGATGTCTCCGAACCGTTGAGGTCGTTCGCGAAAAATGTATCTATCGTTGTTCGCGTCTCCTCATCCAGCTGCTTAAACGCATCATTCGGGAAAACTTCTCTTATAAACATCTGGCACAGCGGCTTCGGAAGCTGATAAATCAGCCTGCCGAGACCAAGCTTGTCATATCTGGAAATATCTGTCTCGCCATCGAAAATCTTCGACACCTTGAGGGCAGTCATCGCATCGGAATAAGACTTGCTTATATCCATAAATGAAGTTACAACAGAACCTACAGCAACTTTGGCGTTGCAGCCCTCAGAGTTGAGACACACAAGAATAGCGCCGCTGGCTTCGTTAATGAAGCTGTCGCGGGACAACTCATCAGACATAGTCTCCGTCGCGTCGATAATCACAATTGTAGTAGTGTCATCCATAGAGATTACTGTTGCTATATCGGAATCGGTGTACAAATTCTGCAGAATTTCAAATGCTTCCGCGCTCTGTTCTGCGGGAGTTCTCACAACCATAACGAGTCTGGGATCCTTGCAGTCAATCTTATAACCTCTGGCGATCATAGGAATCTCTGATCTTATCTCGTTGTCGAGCAGAACATTGCGGATGAAAATCGCTTTCTCCGCATCTGTACCCTTCTCTTTGACAAGAGTCTTTATCCATTCTGATATAAGCTGAAGATTGACTTTGGCTTCCGCGTCGGTACTTTCCACATAAATTACATATTTGAGCTGTTCGCCGATATTTACCTTAAGATATGTTTTGTCCGCTGTTGAGGCGAAGATATCATTCGAAGACATGACAGCTCTGAAAGAAGGATCTATCTCGTCCTCCAAAGACTCATTTGTCGAAGCAAGAATCCTGCCCGATGTATCCAGCACGCCGCAATCAAACGCCATTATCGTCTTGACCTGACGCATGCACTTCTTGATTTCTTCCATAATCTCACCTCGTGTAAAACAGCATGAACATAGCAGCCGAAACTAAACTACTATAGATGATATATTTTTTCGCGCCTTGGCGCAAGCACCATAACAAAAGCCGGACCCGTATCGAGTCCGGCTTCTGGAACTAACTTGGAGAGTTAGATAGATAACAATCAGGAAATGATGCTCTGCTCAGTATCCTTATCGAAGAGATGGATACGGTTGGCATCAATAGCGAGGTCAACAACCTGACCAACTGCTGACTGGGATGTTGTAGGATCTACTCGGCATGTAAGCGGGAGTGAACCATTGACAGTAACATAAAGGTATGTCTCAGCACCAAGCATCTCTACGACGTCTACGTCTGCGGCAAATGCTGTCTCAGGGTGATCTGTAACGTATGTTGACTCGTCTGTGATTGCCTCAGGTCTTACACCGAAGATAACTTCCTGACCGTCACGCTCCATTACTTCGTCAACAGCATATCTGTCCGGAAGCTTGATTGTAACATTCTCGAATGATACAAACACATCAGAACCTTCAACGTTGATAACTGCATTGATGAAGTTCATAGGAGGCATTCCGATAAATCCTGCAACGAATGTGTTAACCGGGTTATCATAAAGCTCCGTAGGTGAATCAACCTGCTGGATGAAACCATCCTTCATTACTACGATTCTGGTACCCATCGTCATAGCTTCTGTCTGATCGTGTGTAACGTAAACGAATGTTGTCTTAAGTCTGTGGTGAAGCTTTGTAATCTCGACACGCATCTGAACACGGAGCTTTGCATCAAGGTTTGAGAGAGGCTCATCCATGAGGAAGACCTTAGGATCACGAACGATTGCACGACCGAGAGCTACACGCTGACGCTGACCGCCTGAAAGAGCCTTAGGCTTTCTCTCGAGAAGGTGCTCGATCTCAAGAATCTTAGCTGCCTCTGTAACGCGGCGGTTAATCTCATCCTTGCTGAGCTTTCTGATCTTAAGAGCGAATGCCATGTTATCACGAACCGTCATATGAGGATAAAGAGCGTAGTTCTGGAAAACCATCGCGATATCTCTGTCCTTAGGCAGTACATCGTTGATGCAACGATCGTCAATGTAAATCTCGCCTTCGGAAATATCTTCAAGACCTGCGAGCATACGAAGCGTAGTTGACTTACCGCAACCAGAAGGTCCTACGAGAATAACGAATTCCTTATCAGCTACATCAAGATTGAAGTCGGAAACAGCTACTACGCCGCCGTCGTACTTCTTGTAGACGTGCTGGAAAGATAAACTTGCCATATTATGTTACCTCCAAATTTGCCACACCGCGAGGCGGGCTTTTTCATACAGCAATACTATCAAAGGCTGATTTTGTTTACTATATGGCATAATTCCCAAAAAAAAATGGAGCTTTTTGGCACGAATTTATCTCGCATTTGTGAATTTCACATAAAGCACTTTTGATTTTTTGTGTGTGTTGTCCAAAAAACAGACGGTTTTTGTCAAATAACAGCCAATTAACCCATCCTTGCGTTTTTGTGCTATTTGTCAGAGCGGACAATTTCTGATATTACAATCCCGTTACACGGGCCTGTTTGCACATATCCGAAGTCTCCGGCGGTTGCATTTATCGCTGTCAGCTTCTATTCTTGATTCATAAAACATGAAGATTTATCTGCAAAGACGTGACGCATCGCGTATCTTTGCAGGTTCATCTGTTGACAATTGTATTTTTATGCATTATATTGCATAAAATATGCAACACATATATTCACTATATTTATCGCATCGAGGTGTCACTTCGCAATGAACAAGATTAAAGTCAGCATTATAGGCGCTACAGGTTACGTCGGAGCAGAGCTCGTCAGGGGGCTGTCATCACATCCGGTTTTCGAGCCGCTTCATCTTGTCAGCCGTACCTTCGCGGGGCAGGCTTATTCCGGGATATATCCCGTCTTCAGAGGCGTGTGCGATATAGAATGTTCGGATATGTCTCCCGAAGAGGTTGCATCTGACAGCGATCTCGTCATTACGGCACTGCCTCACGGAGTGTCATCTCAGACAGTTCCGGTATTGCTCGAAGCGGGCGTTAAGGTAATTGATCACAGCGGCGACTTCAGATATAAAGACCTTGCCACCTATGAGAAATCATACAAGCTCACCCATCCGCACCCGGAGCTTCTCAGCGAAGCGGTATACGGACTGCCGGAATTTTACAGAGATGAACTCAAAGGCGCGAGACTTGTAGCAAACCCGGGGTGTTATCCGACCTGTTCACTGATTGCACTGGCACCTTTTCTTAAGAGCGGACTGATAGATAAGAATTCAATAATAATAGATGCCACTTCAGGAGTGTCCGGAGCAGGCCGCAAGGCTGACCTCGACTACGCGTTCTGCGAGACGGATGAATCGTTCAAGCCTTACGGCGTCGTAGGCCACAGACACACTACGGAGATATCGGAGCAGTGTTCCCTTCTCTCAGGCGGCATGCCAGGGGACATAAAGGTTACTTTTACTCCGCATCTCGCGCCGTTCAAACGCGGCATGCTGGCGACTGTATACTGCAGACCGTCGGCTGAGTTTGCCGACGTATCCGCAGAGAAGCTGCATGATATTTATGATGATTATTATAAGAACGAGACTTTCGTGCGCGTTCTTCCCGGAAAGACAATGCCGGATGTCAAGGCGGTGAACGGTTCAAATTTCATAGAAGTAAACGCTGCATATGATGCAGATACCGGCACTGTCAAACTGTTCTCCGCTCAGGACAACCTCGGTAAAGGCGCGGCACTTCAGGCTATTCAGGCGGCAAACATTATGTTTGGTCTTGATGAGACGACCGGACTTAAGACAATGGTTAGAGGTATATAAGATTATGGCAAATCAGACCAAAATGCCGGAAATCTCCGGCGATATGCAGAATATGGTAAACCGGGCTTCGACGCTTACCGAGGCTCTTCCCTACATAAGAAAGCTCAGGGGGCAGACAATCGTCATCAAGTACGGCGGAAACGCCATGGTGAACGAGGAACTTAAGCAGACGGTAATGGACGACATCACACTGCTCAAGATGGTCGGAATCAACCCTATTCTGGTACATGGCGGCGGTCCTGACATCAACAATGTGCTCAAGGCCGTCAATAAAGAATCCCATTTCGTAAACGGTCTGCGCTATACTGACGATGAAACGATGCAATATGCTCAGATGGTACTCATCGGCAAGACAAACAAGGAGATTGTGTCGGTGCTGTGCGGCAAAGGCGCGAAGGCAATCGGGCTGTCAGGAATCGACGGCAATCTGATTGAGGCTGAGAAAATGACCGAAGACGGGAACGGCAACAGCCTTGATATCGGCTTTGTCGGGAAGATTAAGAAAATCAACACCCGAGTCATTGAGATGCTTGCAAACGACGAATACATCCCGGTTATAGCACCAATCGGCGTAGGTGCCAACGGTCAGAGCTATAACATCAACGCAGACACCGTAGCGGCAGAAGTCGCAGTGGCACTCGGCGCGTCCAAGCTCATTATGCTGACGGATGTCGGCGGAGTGCTCGAGAAGCAAAGCGACGGGACCGACAGAATTATTCCGGTTCTGGACGAGAACGCCGTCAAGGAATGTATCGACGGCGGAATCATTTCCGGCGGCATGATTCCTAAAATCAACGGCTGTCTCGACACGGTACGACGAGGCGTCACGAGGGCACACATTATTGACGGAAGAATACCGCACTCCATCATTCTGGAAATGTTCACGCAGAACGGTATCGGCACTATGATAATTAAGGAGAAAAAAGAGAATTATGAGTATAGAAAATGATTTGGATCTCATCATGGATTTCGACAAGAACTACTGTCTTCAAATCTACAACCCGCTTCCTCTCGCCTTCAAATACGGCAAGGGCTGCTATCTGGTCGATGAGAAAGATGAAGAATACCTCGATATGATCGGCGGAATAGCCGTAAATTCTCTCGGGCACGCGCACAGAAAACTCACAAAGGCTCTGCGCAGGCAGGTAGGAGAGATCATTCACTGCTCAAACTATTACTACATTCCGCAGCGGTCAGAGCTTGCGTACAAGCTCTGCAAGAGAAGCTTCGCTGACAAGGCTTTCTTCTGCAATTCCGGTGCTGAAGCAAACGAAGCTGCAATCAAACTCGCGAGAGGTTATTTCCACTACAAAGGTGAAGACCGTTATGAGATTATTACGGCTAAAATGAGTTTCCACGGCAGAACCCTGGGCACAATCTCAGCTACCGGGCAGCCCAAATTCAGCGAGCCTTTCGCTCCGGTTGTACCCGGTTTCAAGTATGTTGAATTCAATAATTTCGAAGACCTTGAGAGCGCCGTAACGCAAAAGACAGCGGCGGTTATGCTGGAACTTATCCAGGGCGAGAGCGGAGTTCATCCTGCTGACGAAGAGTACATAAAGAACGTTCGCAAGCTCTGCGATGACAGCGGAATTCTCCTTATAATCGACGAGGTACAGACCGGAGTCGGCAGAACCGGTACTTTCTTCTGCTACGAACAGTACGGAATCAAACCGGACATCGTGACGCTCGCCAAGGGGCTGGGCGGAGGCGTTCCGATCGGCGCAATGCTCTGCACCGACGAAGTCGCAACCGGCTTTAAGCCCGGCGACCACGGGACGACATTCGGCGGCAATCCTCTGGCATGCACCGCGGGGAACACAGTGCTCGACGTTCTGGATGAAGACAGAATACTCGATAATGTCAACGAAGTAAGCTCGATGCTTTTCGAAAAGCTCACAAAGCTCAGCGGCAAATACAGTGCAATCAAATCCGTAAGGGGCAAGGGGCTTCTCATCGGAATTGAGTTCGATGAGCGCATATCGGCTTCGAACATGAGGCTCGAACTCGCCGGCAAGCACATTCTGGTAAGCTCGATAGGCAATTCCGTAATCAGAATCGCGCCGCCGCTGATTATTACAAAATCGCAGGCAAATGCCTTCTGCAAGGCAATCGACGGAATACTAAAGAATACTGTCCCTGCGAAAAAGAACGTAATAGACATCATCAAAGACAAGATTCCCGCAAAAGGAGAAACAAAATGAAGCACTTTATAGATTTTCACGAAGACGTAGGAATAGACGAACTCAATTATCTTCTGGATATAGCTTCGGACATGAAAGCCAAGACAAAAGCCGGAATCGAGCATCATTATCTGAACGGCAAGACACTGGCGATGATATTCACCAAGTCATCTACCAGAACCAGAGTCTCGTTTGAAGTCGGAATGTACCAGCTCGGCGGTCATTCGCTTTTCTTAAGCAACAATGACATTCAGATCGGAAGAGGCGAGACTATCCACGACACTGCAAAGGTGCTGTCAGGAATGGTCGACGGCATAATGATAAGAACATTCAAGCACAGCGATGTCACAGATCTTGCGAAGTACGGCACTATCCCGGTTATCAACGGTCTTACGGACGACCAGCACCCGACGCAGATGCTTGCAGACCTGCTCACAATCAAGGAACATAAAGGCACTCTCAAAGGTCTGAAGCTCGCATATGTAGGAGACGGGAACAACGTTGCCAATTCGCTTCTGCAGGCTTGCTCAAAGGCAGGAATGGATATTGCCATAGGTTCACCAAAAGACTACACCTGCCCCGACAAGTATGTAAAGCAGGCGCAGGAAGATGCTGCAGTTACCGGGTCAAAGATCCTCATGACAGATGATCCTTTTGAGGCCGCTTCAGATGCGGATGTTATCTACACTGACACATGGACTTCAATGGGTCAGGAAGATGAGAAGGCCAAGCGCGTTCAGATATTCAGGAACTATCAGGTCAACACTAAGCTGATGGGCGTCGCACATAAGGACGCGATTTTCCTGCACTGCCTGCCGGCATACAGGGGATACGAGGTTACCGAGGACGTTATTGACGGGCCGGCGAGTGTCGTTTTCGATGAAGCTGAGAACAGACTTCACGCGCATAAGGCAATTCTGGTTAACTGCTATCTCAATTCCTGATATGCAGTATAATTTCAGAACGGCGAACGAGAACGATGCTCCGGCAATATCAGAACTTCTGCACAGCGCGATGATAACCTACTGCGCAAATTCCGGAGTCTGCGCTTCTATGCTTGAAGCCATGACCGAAGATATCGCCGCTGTAACAGACCGCATAAGGACAAGCCATTGTTTCTGCTATTTTTCGGGAAACCGCGCTGTCGCGACAATCACGCTCAGTGAGCTCACAACGCCGCTGAAGCTCAGTTTCTCGGATAAGACAGAGCACTATCTGTCACAGTTTTCCAAGGTCGGATATATATCAAGATTTGCGGTATCCGAAGATCTCCGGAATGAAGGTCTGGGCATTGACCTCATCAGCAGAACAACAGCCTTTGCACGCGAGCACGGCCTTGAAGCCGTGCTTCTGCATTCGGCAGTTTCCAACAGAACGATGGTCGAATTCTATTGCAACCGCGGATTTGTACTGATTGACCACGAGAACTCGCGCGGCTACCCCCGCGGTCTCTTCTCATATCGTCTTTGTAAGGATAATGTCACAGCCGGCTGATCTCGGATCGCCGGCAACTGTTTCACGCGCGGTCTCAGCCGACTTTGTGTCTTCAAATAAAGCGAAAACAGCGCTCCCGGATCCGGACATCACTGCGCAGGAGGCACCAGCGTCATATAGCAAATCCACAATGTCATTTATCTGCGGCACAAATTCCGCGGCAGGCTCCTGAAGATCATTTATAAGACAGTCTTTGAACCTGAGTATAGCTTCAAGCTTATCTGTATTTGTCTGACGCTCTACCGACAGAGCGTCAGTAAAACCGGAATATATTCCGGCATCAAAGGTGCCTGAAGGTTTATCGTCGATTCTCGCGAAGCAATCCGGAGTTGACACGCCTTTCTCGGGCTTCACCACGAGAATATCCATACCGGCGAGGCTTGCAAGCGGGGTGACAACCTCACCCACCATCTCACAAAGACATGTGCCGCCGTATAGGAAAAACGGAACGTCCGCGCCGACATTTACGGCGATGCGGCTGAGTTCGTCTTCGGTAAAGGGATTGTTGAAATGCTCCTGGAGTACGACAAGAACAGCCGCCGCGTCAGAGCTTCCCCCTCCCATTCCGGCTTCGGAAGGAATTCGCTTTGTTATTTCAATTTCAGTAAAGGGACTTACAAACCTGTTATCAGTATATTTCTTCGACATCTGAGAATAAAATCTGTCGGCCGCCTTATAACACAGATTCTTCCTTGGATCTATGTCGCTTCTGCCACGGCATATCACTTCAATGCCGCTCATGCGCCCGGAATCTATGTTTACTGTTATGTCATCACAGAAATCGAGTTCCTGCATAACGGTATACAGCTTGTGGTATCCGTTCTGAAGTCTGCCGCAAATCCTCAAGAATAGGTTGACCTTGGCATTTGCCGTTGTCTCGTATGTATCTTTGCTGTTCATATACACCCGTCCTTCTTTGTCCCGATACATTTTATATTATATGAAGCATAATTAAAAGCGTATCCAAAGCAGGAATTGCAATATATGACGCAAAATCAGAGATGCTTCCTGTACAGGAATACATCATACATAAAATCGCTGTTCCAGTAATACGGATTTTTCACATCGCAGAACTCGATATCGGCATCGTGTGCTTCTGCAAAATCCATCCAGAATTTTCTGCTTAAGAACAGCTTGCCGAGGTCCTTATACCTTTCGTCGTAGTCGCTCATTCTGCTTCGTCTGTAAGCAATGCACTCCTCTTTCTTCGACAGATCGTAAACCTCAGTGCACATCACAGCCTTGGCAGATTTGGCGTACATTCTCTCAAGTACACGTCCTGCATATTCCTCATCGCGAAAATAAACAAAAACAGAATCGGCGCTGACAAGATCCGATGCGGGTTCTGTCGGAATATCCGATGCCTCGCCCGCGAAAATCTCTTCTCCTATGACTTTCTTTGCAATCCTGACAAGTGACTCAGAGTAATCCGTACCGCCAAGCCGCATTGAAGGATCTGCGTTCTTATAAAGATACAGACTCGCACCGGAACCGCAGCCGACTTCAAAAACACTGCCTATCTTCCCCACTCTGCTTATGATTCTGCTGTAATTCTCCTTCCACATATCCACAAACGCGCGATAATAGGCGTCGGGATCGCCCCCTATGCTGACATCAAAACCATCAGCCCGCTTAAGTTCTGCATATCGTGACATAAAATCACTCCGGCCGCAGATTTCCTCATAATTGATTTCTCTTCTGTTCCAGACTTCTTTCCACTTATTTTCCATATCCTTTGCCTCTCTTATCTTCTGCATCTCCGATGGCAAACAAAAAAACCATCCCGAACCGGCCGGGACGGCTTAAATATCATTATCAGACCTGCATATTTGGGTCAAACTGCCAGTTCTTCAGACTTCTCAGGCATTATGCCCACACGAACCGTCTTGGTCAGAACATCGATGTAGCTGAAAGACACTATGGACTGTTTGCCGGTCTCGGTCTCGCAGAGAATGGTAAAGACATTGTTATAGCAATGCTCTACAGTGCCGATATATGTAATGATTCTCTTACGTCCGCCGTTTGTTTTGCAGACGATACGCTTTCCGAGAAGAGCTTCAAACTTACTGCGGCAAGACGCCAGGTCTGAACTTATAATCATTTCTCTTTCCCCCGATAAAATCATAATGGTAGAATTGTTGTAAAAGAAATATTACAAAGTGATTTCAAATACTTTTTAACTCTAACATTTACTTGATTTTTTGTCAATAATTAACACAACATCTTGTGTGAATTAGTCTTCAATAGTACAAAATGTAGTATAATTCTCAAATGTTTTCAATCTGCACTTTATTCGACGATTGAAAACGACAGTTTTTTAAATTAGAATTTTATAATTAATTACCGTATAAGAAGGAATTTTATGTTAAGTGATATAGAAATTGCGCAGCAGGCAAAACTCGTTCCGATTGAAGACACTGCAAAACTCATGGGCCTTAATAGAGACGAACTCGAATTCTACGGAAAATTCAAGGCAAAGATCCCTTTGAATGTAATTAAGAGCAGGTCTTCTTCAGACAATCACAAACTGGTACTTGTTACGGCAATGAACCCGACGCCGGCCGGCGAAGGCAAAACAACAGTCAGCATAGGACTGGCGCAGGCACTCAGTCTCAAAGGGAGACATCCCGTTCTCGCTTTGAGAGAACCTTCTCTCGGTCCTGTTTTCGGAATCAAGGGAGGGGCCTGCGGCGGCGGATATTCTCAGGTCGTCCCGATGGATGACATTAATCTGCATTTCACAGGAGACATTCACGCGGTAACTGCCGCCAATAATCTGCTCGCTGCGATGATAGACAATCATCTCTATCAGGGCAATGAACTTAATCTCGATAAAGACAGAATTCTTTGGAAGAGATGTCTCGACATGAATGACAGGGCCTTGCGTTCGGTAACTGTAGGAGTCGGCGGAGGCACGCACGGAGTAACACGGCAGGAAGTATTTACCATTACCGCCGCATCGGAGGTTATGGCAATTCTTTGCCTCGCGGAAGATCTTTCGGATTTGAGGGAACGCCTGTCTTCAATAGTTATCGCTTACGATAAGTCAGGCAGACTCGTGACGGCCGGGCAGCTCGGCGCCGCAGGAGCAATGACCCTGCTTCTCAAAGATGCTCTGGCTCCCAATCTTGTTCAGACACTCGAAGGTGTGCCGGCACTGATACACGGAGGCCCGTTTGCCAACATATCACACGGTTGCAACACAGTTATCGCTACCAAAGCTTCCGCCGGATTCGGCGATGTAACTGTCACGGAAGCAGGATTCGGTGCTGACCTCGGTGCTGAGAAGTTTCTTGACATCAAGTGCCGCAAAGCCGGGATATGGCCCGACTGTGTCGTAATTGTATCAACCGTTCGCGCTCTCAAATACAACGCCGGAATAGCCAGAGAGAATCTCGCTGAATGCAATCCGGATGCGGTAAGTGCAGGCTTTGCAAATCTTGCACGGCATATCTCCAATATGAAAAACTTTGGACTCCCCGTAGTAGTTGCGGCCAACAGGTTCGCGAGTGATTCTGACGATGAGCTTGCAGTTATGGAAGAGAATTGCGGAAAGCTCGGCGCGAGCTTCGCTGCGGCGGACATTTTCGCAAAGGGCGGAAAAGGCGGGCTTGAACTTGCTTCCAAGGTAATCGCCGCGTTCGACAGCAAAAACTCCGGGCCGCGTTACACATATGAATTGTCGGATTCTGTCGAGACAAAAATAACCAAAATCGCGACTTCTATCTACGGTGCCGCCAAAGTTGATATTCTGCCTGAAGCACGTGCGAAAATCGACGAGTTTACTGCCCGGGGCTTTGGCAATCTGCCTGTCTGTATCGCCAAAACCCAGTATTCACTGAGCGACAATGCCAAACTCCTCGGACGTCCGGAAGGTTTCACGCTTACAGTTCGTGACTGCCGCCTGTCCGCCGGAGCCGGATATATCGTTATATTGACAGGTTCAATAGTCATGATGCCGGGACTTTCGGCACACCCGGCGGCTGAAAACATCGACATCAGTCCCGACGGAGTCATTACGGGATTATTCTGATGCAGAAACGACCGAATCCGACATTTCTCAAGAAAGCTGAGAGTATAAGGCATTCGAGAACGAGACGCAATCTCGTGATTATACTGAGCGTCCTTGTCGTTACACTTGCGATTGTTTTCGTAACATCGGTTGCGGCAGCGCAGGACAGGTATCGCGCTGCTTATCCCTGGCTTGTCGGGGCAGCGACATCGACAACGACGACCTGGTCTGAGTATACAAGACCTGTTCATAACACCGAGACCGAGACGACACCGGAGACAACGACCGAGACTACGACAGAAGCGACAACAACCGCACCGAGGCCTATTATCGCCACCACCGCAAGCTCCGGCGAGACGGCGGAATCAACTGCTGCCACATCGCAGAACAATTCGCCGGATATATACAGCGAACCGGATCCCGTTCATTTCAACGCTTCCTACCCTTCAAGAATCTGCTCTTACCAGCAGCGGGCTGTGGCGATGGATCAGCTCAAGGAAAAGATATCACAGTATCAGACGGACAACCCCGGATACAGAATCTGCTATGATATGGTTTTTCTTACCGACAATACCAGCATCGGAAGCGAAGAACTCGCGCCGATACTTCCGTCAGGCGCATGGGCACTTCCGGAAGGTATTCTTCTCAGCGAAAGTATCAGAGACGGCAAACTCTCCGCCTCCGATATCACAACATACGACGGTTCGGGAAGCCCCGGACTGTCTTCCTATATCGCGGACAACTTCGTCTCCGGCAAACAGCTTTACACCAGAATGCTTATGCACTACGCGCTGTCGCTCAATGACAGTCTGGCGCTCGGATATATCAACGGTTTTCTCGGAGGAACCGAGGCAGTCGCCGAAGCTGCGGCTCAGATCAGCGGTTACAGCTCGTATGTAAACAAATACATCTATACTGATTTTCGCGGAATGGAAATCTCGTCAACGGGGCTTTCTACATGTTACGACATGGTAAACTACCTGAGGACTCTTTACAAAGGGTTTGTCAATGACCCGGACTGCTACCAGTCGATGATGAACGACCTCGCGACATCAGAAGTGTCGTCGCCTATTGCGCAGGCTTTCGGTGAGAGCGCGAAAGTGTATCACATACTCGGACGCAACACCATGATGGGCGCATATGTGGACTGCGCCATAGTTGACGGCTCCGAACCCGTTCTGCTCGTAATTTACTGTGAGGCACAGACACCTGAGAGCGCAGGAAACGCCATTTATACAATTGCCGGATACACTCAGGAATTCATTGCTTCATGTTATTAATTTTTATGCTATAATTTTTGTGTTCGTCTCGTCTGATCTGTAGTCGGTCGGGTCCCGTGCAATGCGGTGCCGTGAACCCTGTCAGGTCCGGAAGGAAGCAGCAGTAAGCGGATTTACCGCGTGTGCCGCGGGGTATCCTGATCGACTGCAGTTCAGGCGAGACGTATTTTTATTGTTTCTTTATTTTTTGGGGGTAAGGCATGGACGAGCAGATGGCGTTATACAGGCGATTCAGACCTCAGACCTTCGACGACATTGTAGAACAGAAGGCACCGGTGAGTGCGCTTCGGCAGTCGGTAAAATCAGGAAGAATCGGACATGCATATCTTTTCTGCGGTCAGCACGGCACGGGAAAGACCACTATAGCAAAGGTTTTCGCACGCGCGGTAAACTGTACCAATCCGGTGAACGGCAACCCGTGCAACGAATGCCCGACATGCAGGGGCATACTGAACGGCAGCATAATGGATGTAGTTGAGATTGATGCCGCATCGAACAACAGCGTAGATAATATAAGACAAATCTGTGAGGACGTCGTTTTCGCGCCCTCGGCAGCCAAATATAAAGTGTACATAATCGACGAGGTTCACATGCTCTCGGCAGGGGCGTTCAACGCACTGCTCAAGACGCTTGAGGAGCCTCCGAAGCACGCCATTTTTCTGTTCGCAACGACAGAAGTCCACAAAATTCCGGCGACAATTCTGTCGAGATGTCAGAGATTCGACTTTAAACGCATATCACAGGATAAGATAGTCGAACGACTGCGGATGGTCGCCGACAAGGACAGTATCTCAATAGAGGATTCCGCGCTGAGACTTATAGCTGCCCAGTCTGACGGCGCCCTGAGAGATGCGCTGACTCTGCTCGATCAGATACGTTCAATCTGTGCGGAATCAGGCAAAACCATCACCGACACGGATGTCGAGAACACCACGGGTACAGTTGACCGCAGATTTCTGTTTATGACGGCAAACGCACTCTTCGACGGTAATTTCAGCGAGCTTCTGAGTCTTATGTCGGATCTTCACGATTCCGGACGCGACTACACCGTTTTCTCACTTGAGCTGGGATCTTATATGCGCGATCTGCTGATTATCAGAGTCAAGGCCGATCCGCTTATGCATCTGCCATACTCCAAGGAGACAATCAGTCAGATGTATTTTGCCGCGCAGAAGGTAAGTGCGGACACCCTTGCCGGGATAATCTCGTACATATCGCGCAGTGTCTCGGACTTCAAGTGGTCTCCCGATATAGCAGCCAGCTTTGAGATGATGATGCTGACCGTCTGCGGGCGTAAATCAAAGCTTCCGCCGACGCCGCTTATCATGCCGGCTTCCGTCACAAAGATGAAGACAGACAATCAGTCTCAGGTCACGCCTGAGGTTCAGTCCGAATCTGCCGCAAAGGCCGATGATGCTGTGCAAACCGGGAAAGAACCGGTATCGACACAGCCTGCCGCAGCTGGTGTGCATTCTGAAGCTGTTTCTGCTTTTACTTCTGATTCTCCAGCCTCTTCTGATATATCTAACATAACCGAAGGAACGGAATCTCCTGCTCCGGTTATCTCAACGTATGTTGAACCTGATGAAGATTCAGATGCGGCTGACATCCCTGATATACCTGACATTGCTGACGAGCCCGCTGAGCCGGGCGAACCCGATGATTCCTCCGGACCGGTGTATCAGCCGCAGACCGAGGCTTACGATTACAGCAATGCCATATCATCAGCCGCAGACAATTTTCCGCCCCGGCAGACAGATTCGGGATACAAGCCTGTCTTCTCCGGTTTGTTCGGTTCTGCCGGCAGCATCATTGAAGAACTTGAGAAAGAGGCTGATGCCAGAATCAGCGCCGGACATACAAATGAAGACAGCGGGCAGAAGCATGCCGGAGCCTCTCCTGAAGAGAACTCCGGCACCCCGGAGAAATCGCACCGGACGCAGATCGCAAGGCAGCTCGACCAGACAGGTCTTATTGTCGGCACGCACGATTACGATGTGAGATCTCCGTCTATAACGCCGGATGAGGCAGATACTGCGGTCAGATGGAAAGCTTATCTGTCTTCGCTGCCGGAGAATTTTGACAAAATCGTAGGCAGCTTCACACAGACGGCATTCAAAATGAACGAAGACAGCGCTTACATCGTTTTTGAGAACGAACAGAAGAAGCTTATGAATAATGTATCAAGACTTCCGATATGCAAAGAGCTGTCAGTTCGAATCAAGACGGATTACAAACTGGCGCACCTGTATATATGTTCGCAGGACCAATACAGCGAGTTAATGAAGAAGAACGACGAAGACCTGTCAAAGAAAGGCATCGACGATTTTATCAAAGCCGCACAGAACAACGGATTCTCCGCTGACATTCACTACGGCGACGATGATTGACAAACGGCTTTGCGGAAAGATATTAAAGCGATATAATTTAACAACTTTATCAATAACTTGGAGGATTTGATTTATGGCAAAAGGTGGTTTCCGGGGCATGCCGGGCGGCAATATGGGCAATCTTATGGCTCAGGCTCAGAAGATGCAGAGACAGATTGAACTTGCGCAGGCTGAGATTAAGGAGCTTCGTGTCACAGGCACTGCCGGCGGCGGAGTAGTAAAAGCAACTGTAGGCGGCGACCACAAGGTTTATAATATCGAGATCGCCAGGGAAGCTATCGACCCCGAGGATCCGGAAGGTCTTTCTGATCTCATTGTAGCCGCAGTCAATCAGGCAAGCGAAGAACTCGAGAAGGTCTCAAACGAGCGTATGACAGCAATTACCGGCGGAGTGAAGATGCCGTTCTGATATGGCCCGATATTCCCCTTCAATACAGAATCTCATAGCGCAGCTGTCAAATCTGCCGGGAATCGGCGGCAAATCTGCCCAGCGCATCGCTTTCCATATACTTGCAATGGACGATCAGACGGCCGGAGATCTTACGGATTCAATTGCGACAGCAAGGAGAAACACAAAGCGTTGCTCGTGCTGCCAGAATTTCACGGACAGCGATCCGT
The DNA here is from genome assembly GCA_022484595.1 of Mageeibacillus sp. Taxonomy (GTDB): domain Bacteria; phylum Bacillota; class Clostridia; order Saccharofermentanales; family Saccharofermentanaceae; genus Saccharofermentans. Next base: position 295,397 of record JAKVLB010000002.1, read on the forward strand.
GTCCGGTCTGCTCGGACCCGATGCGTGACAGAACGACCGTTCTTGTGGTCGAGACACCGAGAGATGTGTCGACTTTTGAACGCATGCATGAATACAGCGGTCTGTACCATGTGCTTCACGGCGTATTCGACCCGATGAAGAGCAAGAGCATCCAGGACACCACAATCTCGCAGCTTCTCAGGCGTCTGTCTGAACACAGCGAGATAACAGAGGTGATAATCGCTACCAACCAGAACGCCGAGGGCAATGCCACCGCGCTTTATCTCGCGAGGATTCTCGCGCCGTCGGGAATAAACGTGACGAGACTAGCGTCCGGTCTGCCAATGGGATCCGACATTGAGTTCGCAGATGACCTGACGCTTGCAAGTGCGCTTAAGGGAAGGGTTCAACTATGAGACTTGACAAATTTCTTAAGATATCACGGGTAATCAAACGCCGTACCGTAGCGAATGACGTCTGCTCGGCAGGCAGAGTTACCGTCAATTCAAAGCCGGCAAAGCCCGGGACAAAACTCAAAGTCGGTGATGTTGTATCAATTCTCTTCGGCAACGGCACCGTTAGTTTCCGCGTACTTGACCTGCCTTTAACTCCCCGCAAGGAGGACGCTTCTTCAATGTACGAGCTTATAGAGGATACCGGCGATTTTACCTGATGAGCAAAAGGCTCAGCGAAATGCAAGTTACAAATTGCTTACGCTATGTTACAAGCACTTTAAGTTTATTTCCGCTTTATTGTTTAGCTTTGCACTATGTGAGATATTAAAACCATAATATCAGTAAAGGAGCGGAACGGTCTTGCATAAAACTAAGCGGAGAACTCACGGAATATCTTTTCTTAAGACAATGATCTGCATCTGTTTTGTTGTTATTGCAATAATGTGTATAACCCGTTTCTCCAATATAATCAATCAGCGTCGACGTTTAATAGCGGAGAATTCCTCACTTATCGCTCAATCGTCATCACTAAGCGAGAAGCTCGCGCAGATCAGCGCTCAGGAGGAATTCGGAGAAGACAGCGCATATATTGAAAGCATTGCGCGTTCCCAGCTTGATATGGTCTACCCCGGCGAAGTAATCTTCAGAGTTTCCGGAGACAGCAACTGATGGATTCCCTCTATCCGATGCGCAGATTCAGGCAGAAGCTTACAGATTCCGAATGTTCGGCAATACTTGAAAGCAACACATCGGGCGTACTGTCGTTAACAGACGGCTCCGGCGTACCGTACGGCGTTCCGATGAGCTACTGCTGGGACGGCGGCAGACTGTACTTCCACTGTGCCAAAGAGGGCCGCAAGCTGGACATAATCCGGGCTAATCCGCTGGTATCCTTCTGCGTTACCGACATGGACACTGTTGTTCCCGAGAAATTCACAACATATTTTCGCAGCGTAATAGTCTCCGGACGCGCAGTTATCGCCAGTACAGAAAACGAAGCATCCCGGAGAGCCGCTCTTGGGCTGTTCTGCGGCAAATACTCTCCCGATATCCCAGGAAAAGAAAAAGAAATCAGCAATTCCCTGCCTCGCGTTACTATTATTGAAGTTATTCCGGAAGAAATATCCGGCAAACAGGCAATCGAGCTTGTGCGCGGCAACGAAAACAAATAATTACCGGCATAGATACATCAGTACCCGTTATTCAAGCATTCTGATCTGAAATCTGTCAAATCTGACCTTCTCCGTATACTGTTCACGGAAGAAAATTGTCTGATGAAACGCCGCGAACTCTTTGGTATTCTTCTTCATCCACATAGGAGCCGGTATATCCATCTCCCTGCAGAGAAGCACCAGTGCCTCTTCAAGCTGCATTGAGAACGGTCCGCTGCCGCCAGCCGTCACAACTTCTTTCATCTCTGTCAGTCTGTTTGCAATGAACAGCTTGCCTTCAAGCTTCATATCTTTCACCTTTTTGCCGATGTTATCCGCTTCTTGCCGACGCTGAAACCATTTCTTTTATTTTGCCACTATTTTGCCTTTATTGAGACTTAAAGTAAATCGTGTTCGTGGTATTATATGCTTGTTCTAAGTAATTGTTCCTTACTTCATAACACCCTCCTTAAGACACTGACACCCCTCGTCAGTGTCTTATTCTTTGCAAAGATTTTTTGCCTTCTATAAAGGTTTGATATCCAAATTTTAATGTTTTGTAAATATGTCAATTTTTGTAAAAGCTTTATTGATTGATAAAAATTTGAGTTGTAAAATAGACATAGATTATTAATCAGCGGCAACGGCCTTTCGGTCTTCGCCGTAAACCAGGAGGTTTCCCATTATGAAAAAATGTCCGGATTGTGGTATGGTCATCGCCAATCAGGCTATAAGATGTCCGAAGTGCAAGTACACTTTCACAGCCGAAGAGAACGGCAACACTGAAGCTGCAGTTACTCCTCAGGCAGCGGCAGTCTCCGCAGCCGCTACAGGCAGCAAAGCAGATGTGGCTGTTGGCATTATGCCAATGGTTGAAGTTACAAAGGATAACGTAGATGCGCTCTACAGCCAGCTCAAAGCGGCCGTTGTCAAGAGAAAGACTGAATTCGATCATTTCATCGATTTTCTTGAGAACAGGACTTCCTGGCTCACAGCACCTGCTGAAGTAAAAGGCTCACTCGCCTGCGAGAAGGGTCTGCTCATCAGAAGCGTTTCAGTCGCGAAGCAGCTTTTGAGAATCAAAGACACCATTATGCCTCAGCTTGATGAAGAGTCTGCTATTATCATCGCACTCTTCCACGAAGTAGGAAAAGTAGGTATCGAAGGCAAGCCTCTGTTCATTCAGGAAGAGACAAATCCTCTTGGCTCTACAGGCTCTGCCCTTGCTCTCTCATTCAGCAGCAGATTGTCAACAAGCTCAAGCTCCGCACCGACATATACTATCAACAACAAGCTCGTTCACATGAGCGTCGGAGTAAGATCTCTGTTCCTCGTTTCACAGTATATGCTTCTGTCGGATGACGAAGCACAGGCAATCTCATATGCATCAGACACTGAGCTTCTCGAAGGCAACCAGAGTCCTTATACTCTCCTCCTTTCAACAGCTCTCCAGATGCAGAAGTCAATATATGAGAACCCTGATGTTGTATCAAGCTACAGCTTCACGGTTATTCAGCCTCAGTAATTAACTCCATTACTCCATTTCTTTACCCTGCCCTGAAGAGTTTTCCGGGCAGGGTTTTTAATTATATAAGGAGCTTCTATGAGCTACGATAACGACAGACTGGGTGCTGCACTAAAGCTTTATCTGGGCAGCAATCCGCTACCGATGCATATGCCCGGCCACAAGCGCAATCCGGCACTCATCACTTCTGAATTCTATCAGGACATCACCGAGATTCAGGGATTTGACAATCTTCATTCACCGAACGGACTGCTCAAAGATCTTGAGTCGGCTGCCGCAGTGCTGTGGAAGGCCGCAGGAGCCTTTATTTCAGTCGGCGGTTCAACCGCCATGATTCTTTCTGCGATTGCCGCGTGCAATGCCGTAAACCCCGGCTCCCGCGTGCTTGTTGCGATGAATTGCCATCTGTCTGTCTGGCACGCCCTTGAGCTCACCGGCAATGAGATTATTCCTCTGATGCCGGTGACCGACCCCGCACTGCCTTTTGCGGGACCAGTAAACTCAGCGGATATCGCTTCTGTACTTCTGAGAGACCCGCTCATAAGGACCGTCATCATCACTTCACCGACATACGAAGGTGTAATCTCCGACACAGAGGAGATTTACCGCATTACGCGAAAATACGATGCCACGCTTATCGTCGACTGTGCGCATGGATCACACCTCGGACTTGACGATACCTTCTGGGGCGAAGATGTACGCGGTGACATCGTCATAAAGAGCCTGCATAAGACGATCAATGCGCCGACGCAGACCGCGCTGATGCTGACATACGAAGCCTGCAGGGTTCCGGAGGAAGTTCTGAGACACTATATAGATATTTTCGAGACCAGCAGCCCTTCATATATTCTACTTAAAGGAGTGTCACATGCCATCGCCTCGATTAACTCGGACAGCAGCCTGATGAACGGCTGGGAATCCGGGATTGTCACCGCAGAGCAACGCCTTGCCGGGCTTAAGAATTACCGTTTCTGGCAGGCTCCGGTGAGAGAAAGATCCAAGCTCGTACTGCTTGGAGACGGAATTGCTCTGGCAGACAGACTTCATTCCGATTTCAATATTGAATGTGAAGCGGCCTTCGCGACACACCTTATAGCCATGACGGGAATCGGAGATACGGTTCAGTCTCTCGAACGTTTTACAGATGCAGTCCGGCGGATTGACGACATATCTGACGTTCAGAGCGAGACTAAGACCGTAGCCAGACCAAGACCTGTATTCGGTATGAATATCAGAGACGCGGCGCGCTCAGGACTCACAGCAGACAGCGGCAGGCTTGATGAATGCGCAGGGAGAATCTGCGGAGAGTATCTGTTCTGCTACCCGCCGGGAGTCCCGCTGCTGGTTCCCGGAGAAGTCATAACGCAGGATGTCATTGATTATGTCGGTCAAAGCGGCTCGCAAATTCTCAAAGGCTCTGCGCTTTTCGACGGATGTCTCAAAGTCTTAACTTGACAGTGGTACGCAAATCAAAGTATAATCACAATATTCTAAAAAGGGAGGCTCCGGTTATGACCAGAATTGTTACAATCGAGACCCGCGACCTGACAAAATCTGTAAAGGAAGGCGGATGCGGCGAATGCCAGACATCTTGCCAGTCTGCATGCAAGACATCCTGCGGAGTTGCCAATCAGGCTTGCGAGAAGCTTTCAAAGTAATTTTTTAACAGCTTTGAGATAATAAGGTCTCATATTATGAGACCTTTTTTATTGCGTTTTTGGAGGTAATCTGTGATTCACTGCTACAAATTTGACGGACTTAATATCGTGCTCGACTGTTACTCGGGCTCAATTCATATGTGCGACCCTGTAAGCTTCGACATGATCTCATGGTACGAGACTGAGGACGCCGACAAGGTTATCGCCAGAGCCATGGAGGTTCACGGGATTTCACGCGAGGATGCCGAAGAGTGTCTGAATGATATTGATGGTCTTGTCAGCGCGGGAAAACTTTATGCAGAAGACAAATTTGAGAATATTGCGCACGACTTCAGAAAGAAGAAATTCACAATCAAGGCTTTGTGTCTGCATGTCGCCCATACCTGTAATCTCAACTGCTCATACTGCTTCGCAAGCCAGGGCAAGTATCACGGCGAACGCGCTGTTATGAGCTATGAAGTCGGTGTAAAGGCCATTGATTTTCTGATCGCAAATTCGGGATATCACAAGAATCTGGATATAGACTTTTTCGGCGGTGAACCGCTGATGAACTGGGACGTTGTAAAGAAGCTCGTCTCTTACGGCCGCAGCCAGGAAGCGATTCACGGGAAGAATATAAGATTCACTCTCACCACAAACGGCGTTCTCCTGGATGATGAAGTTACAGAATTCTGCAACCGTGAGATGCATAACGTTGTTCTTTCTCTTGACGGCAGACCGGAAGTCAATGACAGATTCAGAGTGGACCTCGCAGGCCACGGCTCATACGAGCGTATCGTTCCCAACTTCAAGCGTTTCGTTGAGGCGCGCGGTGACAGAAGCTACTATATGCGCGGCACCTTCACTCACTTCAACACTGATTTCGTAAACGACATCAGGCACATGCTGGACCTTGGCTTCAACGAGCTGTCGATGGAACCTGTTGTGACCGATCCTTCGTCACCCTCAGCGCTTACCCAGGAAGACCTTCCCGTTATCTTTGACCAGTATGAACAGCTCGCAAGACTGATGATTGAGCGCTATAACGAAGGCCGCCCGTTCACCTTCTATCACTATATGCTGGATCTGACCTGCGGTCCGTGTATCTACAAGCGCGTCGCCGGATGCGGCTCAGGCACCGAGTACCTCGCGGTCACGCCATGGGGAGACCTGTATCCGTGCCACCAGTTCGTAGGTGACAGCAAGTACCTGATGGGAAATCTGGACACCGGTGTCACAAATTACGCGATGCGCGAAAAGTTTGCCTCATGCAACGCCTACAGCCGCCCGGAATGCAGAGACTGCTGGGCAAAGCTCTACTGCTCCGGCGGATGCGCCGCAAATTCATATCACGCTACCTCGGATATCAACGGCGTATATGAATACGGATGTGAGTTGTTCAAAAAACGCATAGAATGTGCAATCGCAGTTAAGCTCAAGACTTCCGGGCTGAGCGGGAAGCTGGACAGGCCGTAACATAAAGGCAGATAACCTATCGAATAAAAAGGTCCCGACAGACAAGCTGCCGGGACTTTATATTTACTGTTTACTGTCGATATTGATTTTTATATGGACATCGTCAAGCTGTTTTGGTTCAACCGCAGCAGGTGCACCCATCATTATATCCTGCGCCTGTTTGTTCATAGGGAAAGGAATTATCTCTCGGATACTCTCTTCCCCTGCAAGAAGCATGACCATTCTGTCAACTCCAGGAGCAATGCCGGCATGCGGGGGTGCTCCGTAGCAGAAAGCGTTATACATTGCCGGGAACTTCGCCTTGACATCATCTTCGCCTAAGCCCACGAGATCAAAGGCCTTTACCATTATCTCCGGATCATGGTTGCGGACTGCGCCGGATGAAAGCTCGACACCGTTGCATACAAGATCATACTGATATGCAAGAATATCCAGAGGATTCATTGACTCCAGTGCCTTCATTCCGCCCTGCGGCATAGAGAAAGGGTTGTGACAGAACTCAAGCGCGCCGGACTCTTCGCCAATCTCGTACATGGGGAAATCCACTATCCAGCAGAACTCATAGCAATCCTTGTCGTAATGTCCCGCGGACTTCATTCCAAGCATTCTCCTCAGCACGCCTGCGCTCTTCTGAGCGGCGCCCCTGGTTCCGGCTGTAACACCGACAAAATCTCCGGGCTTAAGACCGAGAAGCGAATCAACCTCTTCCTTGAAATCAACGAGGAATTTTGATATTCCGCCGACATAGTTTCCGTTCTCATCAACCTTGAACCAGTATGCCTTGCTTCCGGATTCCGTCTCGACATCCGCGCACATCTTGTCTGTCTCTTTGCGGGTCTCGGTATATCCGTCAGTGACGACAGCCTTGATCACGCTGCCGTGGAACGGCTCAAAAGCGCACTTGGCAAAGCAATCCGTCACATCATTGATAATCAGGTCTATTCTCAGATCAGGCTTATCGGTGCCGTATTTTGCGAGTGATTCAAGATATGGGATTCTTGTGAACGGAGCAGCCGATGCCCTGTTGAATACACCGTATTTCTCGAAGACCGGCGGAAGAACTTTCTCGATTATCTCGAAAACATCTTCCTGCGAAGCGAACGCCATCTCCATATCAAGCTGATAGAACTCTCCAGGTGAACGGTCTGCTCTCGCGTCTTCATCTCTGAAGCACGGAGCGATCTGGAAGTAACGGTCAAATCCGGAAGCCATAAGTATCTGCTTGAACTGCTGAGGAGCCTGCGGCAGCGCGTAGAACTTGCCCGGGTGATTACGTGCCGGAACAAGGTAATCTCGTGCTCCCTCAGGCGAAGAACATGTAAGAATAGGAGTTGTAACCTCGACGAAGTCAAGGTCGTTCATTCTCTGTCTGAGCTCGGTGACTATGCGGCTTCTCATGAGGATTCTGTCCTTTACGGCAGGATTTCTCAAATCAAGATAGCGATACTTGAGCCTTACATTCTCATCGGCATTCTTTGACTGTCTTATCTCAAACGGGAGTGAGTTATATATACATTTGCCAAGCACTTCAATATGTGAAGGAACGACTTCGATGTCGCCTGTGGCAAGCTGATCAGTTTTGCTTGAACGTTCTCTTACGACGCCTTCAATCTGAAGTGTTGACTCGTTGTTTACGCCGTCAAGGCACTGAATCATCTCCTCCGTCTCCAAAACCACCTGTGTTACCCCGTAAAAATCGCGCAACACCAAAAAACAAAGGTTCTTACTTACTCTTCTGATATTTTCGTACCAGCCGACAAGCGTAACATTCTTTCCGCAATCGGAAAGTCTCAGCTCGTCGCAGGTATGAGTTCTTGACTGCATCATAATTCCACCTCGACAAATAAAGTTAATTCTATTGCTAACGCAATCACTTTGTCAACTCGGACAGAGTATATTCGCATTATTATGAGAGCTTACTCCAGCTCAAACGCGCCGGTATAGAGCCTGTAATAAGTTCCTCTCTCTTCAATAAGCTTTTCGTGCGAACCGCGCTCGATGATTTTGCCGTGATCCAGCACCATAATCACATCGGAATTCTTTACTGTAGACAGTCTGTGGGCAATGACAAATACTGTTCTGCCCTCCATGAGTTTGTCCATACCGCGCTGGACCATCGCCTCAGTCCTCGTATCGATTGACGAAGTCGCCTCATCAAGTATCATTACAGGCGGATTGGCAACCGCGGCCCTTGCTATCGCTATGAGCTGGCGCTGACCCTGTGAGAGGTTTGCGCCATTGTTCTCAATGAGAGTCTCATATCCTGACGGAAGTCTCTCGACAAAATCCGCCGCACCCGCGAGACTTGCGGCTTCGCGACATTCTTCATCACTTGCGTCGAGCCTGCCGTATCTTATATTGTCCATTACAGTACCGGTAAACAGATTTGTCTCCTGAAGCACCAGACCAAGCGAACGTCTCAGATCGTTCTTGCGGATCTTGTTGACATTAATTCCGTCATATCTGATTTTGCCGTCAGCTATGTCGTAGAAGCGGTTTATAAGGTTGGTTATTGTCGTCTTGCCGGCGCCTGTGGCACCTACGAAAGCGACCTTCTGACCGGGCTCGGCAAATACGGTCACGTCATTGAGCACCTGCTTATCAGGCTCATATCCGAAATCAACATCCGTGAGTCTCACATCGCCCTTAAGCTCAGTATATGTAACCGTTCCGTCAGCCTGATGCGGGTGGCGCCACGCCCAGTGGCCTGTCTGATGCGGGACTTCGGATATGGCACCGTCCGGAGCTATTTCCGCATTTACAAGCGTTACATAGCCGTCGTCGGTCTCCGGCTTCTCATCTATCAGTTCGAAAATTCTTCTCGCGCCCGCACCCGCCATTACAATAGCATTCATCTGCATTGTGAGCTGATTGAGGTTGCCCATGAACTGCTTTGCCATGTTGAGGAAAGGCACCATTATCGCTATGCTGAAAGCCATTCCGGACAGTGAAAGATTCGGTGTGTGAAGTGCGATCATTACGCCTCCGACGCAGGCAAGAAGCACATAGACTATGTTCCCGATGTTGTTTATTATCGGTGCCAGAATGTTGGCATAAGCATTCGCTTTTCCGCTCTCCTGCGCCAGAGAGTCGTTGAGCCTGTTGAATTCTTCAGTAGCGCAGGACTCATGGTTGAAGACCTTTACGACCTTCTGTCCGTTCATCATCTCCTGGACGAAGCCCTCGGTAGCCGCCACGCTGTTCTGCTGACGGATGAAGTATTTGGATGATCCCGCTCCAACCTTGCCTGTTATCACTGCCATTAATATCACTCCGAAAGCAAGCACCAGAGTCATCCAGACACTGTAGTAAAGCATTATGAAGAACACCGCCGCAAGCAGGATGCCGGAACGCAGGATAGCCGGAACAGCCATGGAAACAAGCTGTCTCAAAGTGTCTATATCGTTTGTGTAGCGGCTCATTATCTCGCCGTGCTTGTGGGAATCGAAGTATTTGACGGGAAGTCTTTGCATATCGATAAACATCTCTTCCCTGAGATTGGACATAAACTTCTGCGTCATGTACGCGAGAAGCTGTGACTGCGTTATGCTCAATATCCAGGCGACTGCATAAAGGCTTATCAGTATCGCCAGATATCTGACCAGCTGCGGTCTGGCGCCGGACCAGTCACCGGACTTCCAGAAGTTCTCAATTACAGTAAGAACCTTCTGCTGAAAAATCGACGGTACTGCCGCGACTATGGCATTCACAAGAATGCACACCAGGACTGCGGGTACAAGCTTAGGGAAATATCCCGCATACTTCTTTATTACTCTTTTAAGATCGCCGCTCTGGCCCTTCATCTGTCCGAAGGAAGCAGCACCGCGCCTGCCGCCAGGCATCTGCGCTTTCTTTGTCTGATTATTACTCATTGCTGCCATCTCCCTTCGTCTGGTCCTCATAGGTCTCACGATATATCTGCGAGCTCTTGAGAAGTTCCTCATGGGTGCCGGTACCTTCTATATGACCGTTGTTCATAATGACAATCATGTCGGCATCCTGAACCGAAGCGATTCTCTGCGCAATTATGATTTTTGTCGTATCCGGGATATTCTCCCTGAAGCCCTTGCGTATAAGGGCATCCGTCCTTGTATCGACCGCTGAGGTGGAATCATCAAGAATCAGGACCGCCGGATGCTTGAGAAGCGCACGCGCTATGCAGAGACGCTGCTTCTGACCGCCGGACACATTGGTTCCTCCCTGTTCGATATGTGTGTCATAACCATCGGGAAAACTTCTGATAAACTCATCTGCCTGCGCTGTTCTGCACGCATCTGCAAGCTCTTCATCGGTAGCATTGCTGTTTCCCCACCGCAGATTCTCCGCGATTGTCCCGGAGAACAGTTCGTTCTTCTGAAGCACAACGGATACCGCGTCTCTCAAAGTCTTAATATCATAATCTCTTACATCAACGCCGCCGACACATACACTGCCTTCGGTAACGTCATAGAGGCGCGATATGAGCTGGATAAGAGTTGTTTTCGACGAACCCGTGCCGCCAAGAATACCGACCGTCATGCCGCTTGTGATATGGAGGTTTATATCGTAGAGCGCGTTCCTCAAAGCCTTGTCGGAGTACTTGAACGCGACGTTGCTGAACTCTATGCCGCCGTCCCTGACATTCATAACAGGGTTCTCCGGATTGCTTATCGAAGGCTTCTCATCAATCACCTCAACGATACGTTTCATCGACTCAACCGACATTGTTATCATAACGTATACCATTGAAATCATCATCAGTGACATCAGAACCATAACGCCATATGTAAGCATCGCCGATATCTGGCCGATATCAATTATCGTTCCCCTGGAAGACACCACGAGCTTCGCGCCGACATAAAGGACAAACGCCGTGTTGAAATACATACAGACTTCCATGAGAGGTCCGTTAAGTCCTACAATACGCTCTGCTTTCGTGAAATCGACGCGGATGTTCTCCGAAGCTGTCTTAAGCTTTCCGCTCTCGTAATCTTCGCGCGCAAATCCTTTGACCACGCGCATTCCGCGCACATTCTCCTCGATTGACTCGTTGAGCTTGTCATATTTTCTGAACACCGCCCTGAATGCCGGCATAGCGGTCTTGCCGATTAAGAAGAGTCCGAAAACAAGCACCGGCACAATCACCGCGAACGTCAGGGCAAGCGGCCCGCCCATCACCGACGCCATCACTATCGCGAAAACCAGCATCAGCGGAGATCTCACCGCGGTTCTGATTATCATCATATATGAGTTCTGAACATTCGTGACATCCGTCGTCATTCTCGTTACAAGCGATGACGTCGAGAACTTGTCGATATTGCTGAATGAGAAACTCTGAACCTTAGCGAACAGATCGGACCTGAGATTACCTGCGAACCCGGCCGATGCCTTCGCCGCGTAATTACCCGCCAGTGCTCCGCACGCCAGGGAGAAAACGGCCGCCACAACCATAAGTCCTCCGGTCTTCAATATATCTCCCATATTCGCGCCGTTCTTTATGTTGTTTACCATATCTGACGTAATAAACGGAATAATTACTTCCATTATTACTTCGCCTATGATAAACACCAGCGTCAGTACAGTCTCTTTCTTATACTGCCGAAGCGATCTCAACAATTTACCTACCATTATCTCTCCTCCGTATTGACGTTCTACCTGATATTTTCTGCCGCTGCTTATCGCCGCTGTCAATCACTGTCATTCCCGTGTCCGCGATCCTAGGACAACTCATTCGGAATTCCGCAGCAGTTATGGATAATCTTTCCCAACGTTCCAATAAATCTTTCAATCTCCTCATCAGAAATACCTTCCCGCAGCTCTTCGAAAATCACCGTGTCATACTTATGAATCTCTGACAGCAGCCTGTGAGCCTTGTCCGTCGTCCTGATAACCTTCGCACGCCTGTCGTCCTCACTCTTGCACATGGTTATAAATCCGCGTGCCTCAAGCTTCTTAAGCACCTCTGTCTGCGTGGCATGAGTCGTATGCATATATCTCTCAATATCCCTTTGTGATATTGTGGAAAGCCCCATGCGCTCAAGCCTTCCGATAGTACCGATTGTCGCACTCTGAACTGCCGTTAAGTCAAAGTCACGCAGCTTCTCGTCCATTTTGCGCCTGAATGTCTTGTCAGGTATCGAAAACAACGGACCGTACGGTATCTGCTTACTGTCAATAACAGACATATCAGGCCTCCTTTGCTAAAGATGTTATGCCGTCTGTACAAGATGTGTCGCATACGGCATATTTTATTTTTTGATTTGCGATTTGTCAATAACAAGAAATATAAGAAAGCCATCTCTCTGATGGAGAATTATCACAAAGAGAATGTTGCTGATGCTCGCTCTGCAAGCCTGTTATCAAACCTTCATAACAACCTCTCTACTGCTTATCAGTTCCGAAAGAAACATGAAGAAGCTGTAGCAGAACTTAAGACTGCATTCTCTATCCGAAGTGAATATGCCAATCTTGGATTGATTGAGAGTAACGATACACTACAGCAGACATTAATCCTTGCAAATATGCTGGTGCAGAATAAGGAATTTGATTCTGCTCTGGAAGTCCTTGATTTCTGTGAATCTACCATTGTGGAAGTCATGTGTACAGCTAACCTCGACTATGGTATGTGTGAACTCTATCGTGGTGTCATTGCCTATACTCGTTCTCAGCCACAAATAGCAGAACAGCACCTGCTTAACGCAGATGCTGTCTTTCGTACTGTTATGAACGAGAACCCTGATAATGATTATTCTAAGAGTACTACTCGCTTTTGTATAGCTTGTATATGAGATGGGGAAAGCCTGAACTCGCAGAAACCTATAGACAACAGCTTCTAGGTGGCAATGTATTTGAAAGACATAATAATCTTTCGCAATAAAAAGCATACGGATATACATCACTTCCATAGCTTTCCTCTGCATCCTTCTATATTTTTACTAATATATCTCTTTTTACAAAGACGGGTGACCGAAGCCACCCGTCTGTTATTTCTTTCATTTATCATCTAATTCCCTCAGTAAGAGATTATCTGACTGTTTTTTTCTTTCTGCCGAAATAGACAACACCTGCTCCACTTATGATTGCAATGATGAACCACCATACAATTGGCGTGGAATCTCCAGTTTTTGGTGCCTCAACCGTCTCGGATGGAGTTGTTGTCTCCTGTGTTGTATTCTGTGTTGTATCCTGTGTTGTATCCTTCTTGGATGAATTTGTTGTATCCTGTGTCGACGCTTCATTTATCACAAATGTTGTTTCTACACTTCCATCGCTGTACTGGAATTTCACTTTATGAGTTCCAACACTTAATGTATTCAGATAAGTGGCATTGAATGTCAATATTGTACTTCCTGATTTCAGTGTATAGTTTGATGCATTCACAAGTTTATCATCCACATAGATTCCAGTTAATTTATCAAGTGAGCCAGCGCATGTAATCGTTAAAGTTCCATCTGTACTTAACTCGTGTGTTCCACCTGCACCTGCTGTAATAGTATAAGTTGGTGTTGGAGGATTTTGATCTGATGGTTTATTCTTATAAGTTGCTGTGACTTCCACTGCATTTGCTGGCATCTCAAATGTTGTTGTGGCACTGGTTGCACTTGCAAGAGTTACTCCTCCGCTTACTACTGTCCATTTATCAAATTCGTGTCCACTTGAAGCTGTATCTGCTGTAATAGTTACAGTTGCACCCGCTGTATAACATCCATCACCTGTTCCGTTGTTTACCGTTACTGCATAGGTGCTTGGTGCTGGCGCTGGTAACTCTATTACATAGGCTGCACTTGCAACACTGCTGTTCTGCATACCAGGCTTAACAGCGATTGCTTTAATGGTTGTTGATATGCGTTCTCCCGGTATTCCTGTTACCGTAATCGCTCCGCTATATACATTACTGGCTGCCGTTGGTGTTGTTCCATCCGTTGTGTAATAGATGGTTGCTCCATCGGTAGATGAGGAAAGTGAAACAGACTGATTCTCGGTATAAGTACCTGCCGCTGGTACAAATGTAGGTGCACCTACGATTCCTGCCGCGCTGATTGTTACTGTGATTGTTGTGGTAAGTGGTACACTATTTTGATCTATATTAGAAGGACAAGTCACTGTACCATTTAAGGTGACTGACTGCTGTGTTAATACTTCTGGGTTATAACTTCCACTGGCTGGTGTTGTTGTATTCCATACAACTGCTGCTGTTGTTTCGGTATTTCCTTCTGTAACGATTGCAACATTGTTTGGAAGTCCCATATTAGCATAGGCAGTTCCGCTTGCTACTGTAATTCCTGTCGGTGCAGTAATATTTGTAAGCTTTGCCTTAGCTGTTGCCGGAAATGTATAAGTAATTGTTACTGTTCCATCACCATTCTTTACAACGCTTGTTGCGTTCTGTCCATTTACTGTAGCTGTTACACCTGCTGCAAATTCATAATCATCTGTTTTTGTAAGTGTAACACTTGCAGTATAGGTGGTATTATATCCAGCATTGCCTGTTGCTGACACATCTCCCTGCTTCCAAGTAACTGTAGGTACCGTAGTATATACTCCTCTTGTTGCACAGGCAGATGTAGTATCAAATGTTGAGCCTGCTACAGGTGCCGTAATATCTGTTACTGCTACAGAATTGATTGCTGTAGCCTGTGTTGCCAGCTTCGCTGTTGTGATTCTATCTGCATCTGTTGATTCTATCCATACCTTGCAACCATCAAATGTGGTTAATGCGCTGCCCATAATAATATCACTTGCATTCACTGTCTGATCTGCAGAAGTAATTGCAAGAGCATACACGCCAGTACTATTCTGTACCATAAGGTACTTATCACTAGCTCCTGTTACCTTTACTTGTGTACCGCTTGGATTGATCACTGCGCTATCTGTTCCATCAGTATATGTATATCGCAGTGTATAAGTATTCGCTGTCATGACACTATTTGCTTTATATCCACTGTATGAAGATGATGCTGCATCCGCAGCAGATGCAAAGATGTCAGATGACAGATTCAAATTCAAAGCGGGCACTACCGAAACATCACGGTCGCGCACAATGTAGAGGACCACACTATCCCCTGGATTAGCCACGAGCGCAATGCTGTCATTAGTATTGAACGGCGAGCGCAGCCAGAAAGAATTTGTTTGAAATCCATTAATCCCTGTAAGTTTTGACAAGTCTATGGCAATATTATTTCCTGAACCAACATAAATTACTGACGCACCAAAACTATTTTGGTTCTCTGAATTTGGTAAATAGAGTTTTTTATCTGTTACTTCTGTAG
>JAKVLB010000003.1 GCA_022484595.1 Mageeibacillus sp.
AGAGGCATCCTTAAGCTCGGCACAGATATAGTAAGTACCGGCTGTCGGGAATGTCACGGTTGCCGCCAGTGAATTCCCGCTGTTTGAATCATAATTTGAATATACGGCATCTGAGTTTCCGGTTGAGTGAGAATTCCATGAATCCGTCCACCACCAGAGATGTAATCCCGATGCGGACAAGTCGCTAACAGTCTGTCCATCAGACTTTACAGTGGCAGACAGATCAACAGACTGGCCCGGTGCAACCGTCGCTTCCGTCTTGTTCAACGACAGCGAGTACCCTTTCTCCTCGGAAGAACTGTCTGTAACCGTTACCGTAACATATACAGGATCGACTACATCAGAAGAGGCATCCTTAAGCTCGGCACAGATATAGTAAGTACCGGCTGTCGGGAATGTCACGGTTGCCGCCAGTGAATTCCCGCTGTTTGAATCATAATTTGAATATACGGCATCTGAGTTTCCGGTTGAATGAGAATTCCATGAATCCGTCCACCACCAGAGATGTAATCCCGATGCGGACAAGTCGCTCACAGTCTGTCCATCAGACTTTACAGTGGCAGACAGATCAACAGACTGGCCCGGTGCAACCGTCGCTTCCGTCTTGTTCAACGACAGCGAGTACCCTTCCTCCTCGGAAGAACTGTCTGTAACCGTTACCGTAACATATACAGGATCGACTACATCAGAAGAGGCATCCTTAAGCTCGGCACAGATATAGTAAGTACCGGCTGTCGGGAATGTCACGGTTGCCGCCAGTGAATTCCCGCTGTTTGAATCATAATTTGAATATACGGCATCTGAGTTTCCGGTTGAATGAGAATTCCATGAATCCGTCCACCACCAGAGATGTAATCCCGATGCGGACAAGTCGCTTACAGTCTGTCCATCAGACTTTACAGTGGCGGACAGATCAACAGACTGGCCCGGTGCAACCGTCGCTTCTGTCTGGGAGAGCTTTAGGCTATATCCCTCAGATGAAGCCTCCGAAACCGTTATCTTGGGATATACCTCAGTCAATGTCGACCAGTCTGAGGTTGACATAAGTTTTAGTCTAAGGTTTATGTCTCCACTCGAAGAAAATGTTGCGGAATTTGCCAAGCCTTCTGATGAATCAAGGGCGCAGTCTCCGGTAGTATTCCACCAGTACAACGCAAGACCGCTGCCTGCAAGATCTGTAACCTGAGTTCCGTCAATTTTTACCGTTGCTGTAAACTCGGTTTTTTCACCAACCGTTGCTACCGCAGTGTTCAATGATATCTCATAGACCGAGTCAGCACTGACTTCAAAATGCAGACCCGGTACGCCTGCGGCAATACCCATAATGAGTACGAACACAGTCACAATTGAAATAACCTTTCTTGAGAATAATCGAATCATAAAACCAACCTCTGATATAGTGATCTATTCTGTTGCATAGCGCAAAACAATTGCGCAACCGCTTGTTCTTTAAAAATAGAATAAACCGTTCACGGTTTGTTTATCAATCGGCGAAAATAATTAAAATTCAAAGATGATTTCGGCTAAATGCACAAAATATTCAGAGTAATTGTTGCGCATTGCGCACATTTTAAACATAAAAGGCCGATTCGGCTGTCAGTCAGAGATATTTACAATAATAAACTCACCCGGCTGAAGCGTATATCGCATGGATCTTATGGCGAATCTTCTCGTTGTAAGCAGTTCTCCGTCAGAAGAATAACGCATCACTGAACCTATATCTCCGTGATATTTTGATGAACTGATAAGAAAATTCTGCTGCTGTTCTGAAGGATTGGAAATAAGCATGCAGGCACCTTTAGGAGCAGTATATGCAGACCATGTAAGACTGCCGGCAAGATTCTCGCTGCTCTGTGAAGAAGCAGGATCAAGCGGTTCTCCGGCTTCGATGTAAAGTTCCTCATTTAGTGACAGATCGTTGATCTCCTTCATCAGTGACAAAAGATTCCGCATAAAATCCGGATTTGCAAAAACAGCATCAGTTGTATAACCGGAAGGAACAAAAGAGGCGTCAGCATCAAACATGTATTCACTGATAAAGTCGGCATTTGAAGACAGAATCATAGAAAGAATCTCACCGGAGTTCATGGTATCCGGGCATGAAATGCTGCTCAGATACTCGCCGCTGCCTGCTCCCGAAGCAATATGCGGTACATCATATCTCAGATTTTCCAAAGATGAATCCAGACTGCGGACAAAGTCACCGGCAGACTCACCACTCTGCAAATCAAAACTGATAGAATGATTGTCTGCGCCTGAAATCATTGTTTTGCCTTCGTATTTCATTCCGTCAATAAACGTCACCTTATCTCTTATATCCGAATAGTATCCTGACTGTTCAAACATAGCTATCACGCAATCAACGTAGGCCGCCTTTGCCGTATCACTGTCAAAGCAGTTGTCGTCATCATTGATTTCGATGGTTATTCTGTCAAACTGTCTGCACCACGGCAAAGCCGTGCCGTTGTCGATTCTGCGGCCTCCGTACCCGGAAGACACTGAACCGCAAAGATATTCAAGAAAATCATCAACATCGGATTGGGACATATAAGGTCCTATAACAAACCACGGTTGTGAATTGCATTTGCTGACAAGTCTTAAGCTGTCTTCAAGCGAAGTGCAGCAGGACTCCGTTTTGTCAGAAGATAAACAGCCGGGACAAACAGAGTCTTCACTTACGGAGTAGAATCCCGTCTTTGAGAACCCGCTGTCACCCATTGACAGATTGTTGAGTCTGACAGTCGCAGGCGCGCCGGAAGCAAGCTTCTCTGTGTAAGTATCAGGAATCCCGGCACCGGCACATACGTCAGGGCCAAGATAGATATCATCAATAAGGTAAGTACCTGTTCCGTTGAAAGATATACAAAGTCGGACACTGTCATCTCCGGTCATAATATCCGTAACAGCGAAAACAAAAGAATACTCCTGAAAGCTCGATCCGATATTATCCATGGTAAAGCCTTCAGTACCGAATGTATCACCCTGAATCCACGCCGTAAGGCTGCCACCAGAGCTGTAGCTCATGGCAGACAGATCCAGTCGGTAAAAAGTGTCTGTTGAAAAATTATCTGCCGAGGTTCCGGTAAGCTTCTGTGACAAAACATGATCTCCGTCACCGTTTCCCGCAAGTCTCGCACATGAACCGCTGCCGTCAGAATTTTCAACAGATGTAACGTCAGTATCAGCTCCGCTGATATCCCAGTTCCCGTATTCAGACGCTATCCAGCCGTCATAACCGGTATCTGTCGCCGCCTCTACAGACGGCACCTGGCCGGTTACGATGCACATATCACCTTCGATAACAGAATCCGACTCAATATCACCTTGAACGGAAAGCTCTGAAAGTATACTTGCGCTGTACAGTTTGCCTGAATTCTGGTAAATCAGCTGCCCGTCCTTAATGCGGAAAATCCTGTCTATATGTGTATCGTCTGAACTGAACGGAGTAATCTCATCCTTGGCTTCATCTATACAGTAGCTGCTTCCGCCGCTGTCCGTCGCTATTATTCTTCCTTCGCCGTCAGCTTCCGCTGATAACGGACATATACCGTCATCACTGCAGCAATGAAGCACAGTAATCTCTATATCCGGTTCATATTCAACCGCATAAATTGTTCCGTCGTCATACAGAACACAGAACTCATTGCCATATCCGGTTATATCCGAAACAATGGCAGATGTCGCAAACGCATCACTTACATCTTCAAACACCAGACCGTTTGAAGAGTAATACAGCTTTCCTGAAGCCGTCGACGCCAGAAATCCGGAACTGCAGCATCCAAAATTGCTTATGCCGGAGTTGTCCGGGATCTGCGAATGAGCCGCTACACCGCCTGATACCGCGAACACTGTGCCGTCAGAATAAGCCGCCGCAAAGCAGTCTCCCGTCGACGCTGTCATAGGTCTTACATCCTGAACCGGGTAATCTCCAGCCAAAGTAATCTGAGTAAAATTTCTGCCATCCGTTGAAGAGTAGAATTTCCCTCCGATTGTAACCGCATACACTGCATCGTCAGTCGCGGATATTCCGACAATCTCGTCGCCTTCCGGCTCAAATGAAGTGCTCTGTCTGTCTGACGCAATATCGCACAGCAGTTTTCCATCCGAAGTCAGTGCCATTACCGAGTTCTGAAAAATCAAAGCATCCGTCAGACTGCCGTCACTCCACAGTCCGGGCGAGTCTTCTATAAGACTCTCAGCTCCGATTCTGGCGGGACTGTATCCTGTAACAACTCCTGAATAACTTTCACTCATAATCCCTGAGCTGTCTATTGACATCACTCTGACTTCATCACCTGCGACAGAATCACTGTCATATCCTGCGTTCTCGAATGCATCAGGCTCGAAAAAAAGTGCGTTCTTTTCGCATGCTTCAACAACAAAGCTGTCGCTTGACGACTGTTTCTCAAATGATGCGTTAGAAATCAGATTTACATTGGGAACGGCATCAAGATTTACACCTATTCCGCCATATCTGTTTCCTGCATCTTTGTCCGTTGCTCCCAAAGTAACAAGTGCCGATTTGTAGCTGAATATACCGACCGCCGCCAGAAGCACAAGTGCGGCAAACAGCACCAGCGCGACAACAAGGGCCATGGCCCTGTATCTTTTCTTGCGTACATCTCCGAATCTGAATAACTCAAGTCTGTTCATCGATACGGGGTGCCCCTTGTTTTCTTTGCCGTGAAATCCTGATGAGCGCGACAAACGCTATGACAGCAGGTACCATCATTGCTATCATCACAAAAGTAACATTGCGCGAAATTGCATCTGCCGTCTGTGCAGGTATACCGAGATAATCGCTGTAGATAATATAATGCAGTGACGAACCGAAAAAGTTGAATACAGAATGAACAACAACCGCTGCCCAGAGGCTCTTCGTATAGTAATAGCAGCATGTGATCACAAGTCCGCAGACAAAGGCATATCCTATGTGAACAGACAGCCCGTGCATTGCGCCAAAAACTACGGATGCAAGGAAAACCGCAACACCCGGCTTAAAACCTTTCTCCAGCTCGCCGAATACGGCGCCTCTAAAAATCAATTCCTCTCTTACAGGAATCAGGATAAACATTGAGAGCGTATATAAGACATTATCCCATACCGGAACTTTTACGGAATCTACATCGGCATATCTGTCAACAGACTGCGAGTAATCCTTGATTGCGTTCTTAAGTGATTCAAAGTAATCGGATATCATTCCGGCAATGCTTAAATAGGTATCCACAAATCCGAGAAGTCCCAGCGCCACAACAATAATCAGGCACAGTTCAAGTGCGGACAGACGTCTTGTCTTTATTATTTTACTGCCGCCGCGCCCTGACAGAATATTATAAACAGCAAAAATAATAATCGTGGCAACGGCCGATAATGTCGTACACAGTCCGTTATAAACATCGGTATCTATCCCCGATATATCGAAAATAAAGTACACAATGAAGTCTGAGAAAATAAACAGACACAAAGCAATTGCGGCACGGAAAACCGATAAAGCACCGCCTGCAACCTTGCTGAGCTTACTTCTATCCATTACTCGCCGCCCTGGGAAACGCCGCTTCGGCTTTGTAAATCAGGTGTTTCCGAACCGTAGTAGCGCCTCATGAAATAGACAAATGCCAGTTCAAGCTCCGAATCGTCCTTGATGGAGTAGAACAGCTGCTCACCGTTCTTTGAATACTCCGTTCTCATAATGACAAGCTCCGGATTCTCATGATTGCCGTCATCAGGCACATAATTATGCATAACGATATATTCCTTCTTCATAAGGAGGAAAGTATCAATAACCGAGAGGTAATAGTCCTTGTGATTATACGGATCCCTTATCACCACAAGCTCGTCATCTTTGCTGTTGCGAAGATGTTCTCCGGCGAGCTTGGCTCTGCGGTCTGCCTGCAATGCAAGCTTCTTCCTGAATCCGGCCGGTTTGCCTTTACTCGTCTGATTCTTCATCATCGTCGCCGTAGAGTTCTTCGCAAAGTTTATCGTAATAATCGTAAACTTTGTCAACTTCTTCCTCGGCAATAGTCATAAGCATGGAATCTCCGTCCTTGTCGACCGTCTCCATGATGATTGACTCATAATCGTACTCGGGATCATCGGTAGGCTTAAGCAGAACACAATAGTTCTTGCCTTCAAATTCAAAGGTATCGTCAAGAATAAAATCAATCTTCTCTCCGGTCTCCTCATCTTCCAGAGTAATCTTACGATCCTCCTCGTCAAGATCAAGCATATTGTCAAGCAATTCGTCATTTGAATTCTCAAATTTGTCACTCATAAAAGTATCTCCTTAATTTCCGTGATGATTGATTATAGCATACTAATTTCTCTTGATGCTGTCGAGATACTCCTGAAGGATAATCTCTGCCGCTACCTGGTCAATAACCTTCTTCTGCTTCTTAGCGTTGATATTACACTCGTGAAGATACTGAGACGCAATAACCGTAGTGAAACGCTCATCCCTGAATACCGGAGCAATAGCACACCTCTCTTGAAGCTGTCCCGCAAACACTTCAGCCTTGCACTCTGTCTCAGACTTTGTACCGTCTGTTCTTGACGGCTTGCCGAAAACCAGTGCTATAACATTCATCTCTTTAATAATATCGCATATTCTGTTCAGTGCCCATTCAGGATCCGTGCCGTTCCAGTTTACCGTCTCATAACCCGTAGCAAGAATTCTGCTCTCATCTGACAGTGCTATTCCTATGTGTCTCGTACCGAAATCCACACCCATGACTCTGCCTTTAAGCTGCCCCATAATAACCTCCGGAATAAAAAAGAAAAACGGCGTAAATACCGCCGTTCCTGCCAAACAAAACGAGAATCAGAGTCTTGAACAATAATCGCTCAGAATAACCTCGAGAAGCTCGTCTCTGTCTATTCTTCTGATAAGACCGCGAGCACCCTTGTAATTTGTAATATACGTCGGATCACCGGAGATAAAATAACCTACAAGTTGATTTATGGGATTATATCCCTTCTCCTTGAGCGCATTGAGCACATAAGTCATAAGTGCCTGAACATCAGCCGTCCTGTCGCCCGATAGATTAAATTTTGCTGTATTGCTGTTATCCAAAACTTCCCTCCGTCGAAACTATCTTTCTTTGGGTTTAATTTTATCACACATATCTATGAATAATATTAAATATTTATCAAAATTAAGATTCAATTATGCATGAAGCGCCTTCAGTCCCGACAATCGTACCGGTAATGATATCTCCCGGCATTGCTTCACGTTTATTCCCGATATAAGTCCTGACATAATTCTCTGAATATCCTTCAGCTCTTCCGTCAGCATTATTAGCAGGTCTCTTCTCAACCAGCACCCTGACGGTTCTGCCGACCATTGCCGAAGCAAAATCAGAAGAGAGTCTCTCTGACAGTGCAATCATCTTCTGCGCGCGGGCGCGTCTGACACTCATGTCAAGCTGCGGCATTGATGCTGCCCTCGTACCCTCGCGCTCTGAATACGGGAAAACATGAATCTTTGAGAAAGCCATCCGCCCGGCAAAAGCATATGATTCAGCGAACTCTTTCTCACTTTCCTGTGGAAATCCTGTGATAATATCGGTAGTAAGTGACATTCCGGGAAACTCACGGCGCAAAAGTGATACACGCTCTTCATACTGCGCTGTATTGTACCTGCGGTTCATCCTTTCGAGCACAGTATCACTTCCGCTCTGAAGCGACAGATGGAAGTGCGGGCAAAGGTGACTTACTCCGGAAAGCCCTGATATAAAGGAATCTGTCATAGACATCGGTTCCAGTGAACCGAGCCTTATACGTTCGATACCCGGGATTCTGTCAATGTCGCCGATAAGCCCGAGAAGTGAAGAAATGTCCTCTCCGCGATCCCTGCCGTAAGAGCATAAATGAATACCTGAAATAATAATCTCTTTGAACCCTGATTCAGCAAGAAAATTCGCTTCTTCAAGGCAGGACTCCCTGCTGCGGCTTACGACGGAACCTCTTGCGAAAGGAATTACACAGTATGAGCAGAAGTTGCTGCACCCGTCTTCTATCTTCATGAACGCCCTTGTTCCTTCAGGCGACACAACACAGCCGTAGTCATGGTAGGTATCTGCCTTGGCAAGCGCTGGTCTGTTGTGCGAAGTCTTGCGGTTATGCTCGCCGTGCTCTGAAATAAATCTCTCAACGAGCTCCGGAACCCTGTTCTTGTCCTGCCTGCTTACAACGATGTCGGCGTCTACCGTACCCTGGGCGAGTTCTGACGAGCATCCCATTGAGACTATAACGGCAGAAGGGCTGACGCGCGCCATCCGTCTCAAGAGCTGTCGTGATTTGCGGTCAGCTTCCCCGGTAACAGAGCAGGTATTCACAATAATACAGTCGCTGTCTTCTGCGCGCTCCGCAATAATATGGCCTCTATCAAGAAACAGGCGCCTCACGGCGTCTGTTTCATATTGATTGACTCTGCATCCTAATGTGAGAAAAAATACCCTCATTACTGCCTTACCTTGATATGTACCTCACGAAGCTGCTGCTCGGTAACATCGCCCGGAGCACCGCAAAGAAGATCCTGCGCGTTTCCGTTCATAGGGAACGCAATAACCTCACGGATATTCTCCTCGCCCCTCATTATCATTATCATACGGTCCACGCCCGGAGCCATACCGGCATGCGGCGGAGCACCAAACTTAAACGCATTGTACAAGGCTCCGAATCTTCTCTCAAGCTCTTCTTCCGGGTATCCCGCTATATCAAAGGCCTTCTTCATTATCTCAAGATCGTGGTTGCGTACCGCGCCTGACGACAGTTCAATACCGTTGCAGACAATATCATACTGGTATGCGAGAATGTCTTCAGGTTTCTTTGTGTTAAGTGCTTCGAGACCGCCCTGAGGCATTGAAAACGGATTGTGCGTGAAAATATACTTGCGCTCTTCCTTGTCGTACTCATACATCGGGAAATCATTCACATAACAGAATCTGAAAGCGTTCTTCTCGATAAGGTCAAGACGTCTGCCGAGCTCGTTGCGGATGGCGCCCGCACACTCGCATGCTCTTGCCTCGCTGTCGGCAATAAAGAAAATGGTGTCTCCCGCTTCAAGACCGGCTATTGTCCTCAGCTCGTCCTTAAATTCATCGGGAATAAACTTGTCTATAGGTCCCTTGAACGTATTGTCATCCAACACCTCAAGATATCCGAGGCCAAACATTCCAAGGTCATCCTGCGCGAACTTCAGCATCTTCTCATGCTGGCCTTTGGAAAGCTTAGTGTGAACATTGATAGCTCTTACAGTCTTTCCGATAAATGCTTTGAAGGTACACTTCGAAAAGAATTCACTGCAGTCTATTATTCTGAGAGGATTTCTAAGATCCGGCTTGTCGCACCCGAACTCAAGCATAGACTGTTTGTAAGATATTACCGGATATGGAGCTGAAGTAATTTCCGCGCCCTCCGGAGCAAATTTCTCAAAAGCAGCCGTCAGCACCTCTTCACCTGCGCGGAAAACATCTTCCTGTGTTGCAAATGCCATTTCGAAATCAAGCTGATAGAACTCTCCAGGAGATCTGTCGGCTCTCGCGTCCTCATCCCTGAAGCATGGCGCGATCTGGAAATACTTGTCGAATCCCGACACCATAAGCAGCTGCTTGAACTGCTGCGGCGCCTGCGGAAGCGCGTAGAACTTCCCCTTGAACTTGCGCGAAGGAACAATATAATCTCTCGCGCCTTCAGGTGAAGAACTGGTAAGAATAGGCGTCTGAATCTCAAGATATCCCATATCAGTCATCTTCTGTCTCAGAAAAGATATTACCTTCGAGCGGAAAATGATGTTGTCCTTAACCTTCTTGTTTCTCAAATCGAGGAATCTGTACTTAAGCCTTACATCTTCTCTGATTTCTTTGGAAGTCATGATTTCAAAGGGAAGCTGACCATATACTTTGCCCAGAACATCCACACTGTGAGCCTCAAGCTCTATTGTTCCTGTTGCAATCTTGTCATTGTAAGTCTCTTCATCCCTTCGCTCAATCATGCCGGAAATCGAAATGCAGTCTTCCTTGACAAGACCGTCAAGAAGGCTTGTATCTCTCATAACAACCTGCAAAGTGCCGTACATATCTCTCAAATCAATAAATGACACACCGCCGTGATCTCTGATGTTCTCAATCCATCCGGCAACTCTTACCTCTGATCCGACATCTTTCTCACCAAGCTCTCCTACATTTCTGTCCCGAAAAATGTTACCCATAGCTTTTTCCTTTCTTTTTGGCCGTTTGAAAACAAAAAACGTCCTGAACTTCTGATAAAGTTCAGGACGAACAAGTCAATAACTGTCCGCGGTGCCACCTGATTTACTCTGCCTTGCGGTGAGTCTCTTTGTGTACTGTAAGTAGCTGCTGAAGCTGTTATTCATCCGGACTCATATTCCGCTTGCTTTCCAGCCTCGGGCAAGCTCTCTGTGGGTGATATTCCGGACTACTGAATCTTCGTCAACGCCATTCAAAATAGTACAACATTCGCGGCATTCTTGTCAATTGAAAACTAACCGCAAATACACAGCATTATCCTCTCGGACCGCCGTCCCTGCCGCCTCCAGATTTGTAACCGCCTCTGCCAAAGCCGCCGTGTGAGGACCCGCCTCTTGAGCCGTAACCTCCGCGATTGCCGCCACGAGAAGAACCGTCTCTTGAACCGTATCCGTCTCTTGAACCGCCTCTGCCAAAGCCGCCGCGTGAAGAGCCCTCTCTTGATCCGTAACCGCCTCTTGATCCGTAACCGCCGCGATTGCCGCCGCGAGAACCTTCGTCACCTGAACTGCTGTCCCTTGAGCCGAAACCTCCGTGACTTGAACCGTATCCGCTTCTTGAACCGCCTCTGACAAAGCTGCCATGTGAGGAACCGTCTCTTGAACCGTATCCGCCTCTTGAGGCATAACTGTCTCTGCCAT
Source organism: Mageeibacillus sp. (assembly GCA_022484595.1). Classification (GTDB taxonomy): domain Bacteria; phylum Bacillota; class Clostridia; order Saccharofermentanales; family Saccharofermentanaceae; genus Saccharofermentans. The sequence continues at coordinate 10,910 of JAKVLB010000003.1, forward strand.
AACCTGATGACGAACCGTTACTTTCGGAATCTGAACCATTTCCGTCATGGCTATATCTCCCGAATCCGCCCCTTGAACCGCCGTCCCTTGAGCCGTAGCCTCCACGGTCACCGCGTCCACCTCTGTAACCGCCTCTGGAACCGCCTTCTCTTGAACCGTAGCCGCCGTGGCCTCTGCTATAGCCGCCTCTTGATCCGTATCCGCCGTCTCGTGAACCGCCGTTTCTTGAACCGTAGCCGCCGCGCGAGGCACCGTAACCGCCTCTGCTGCCTGTCTCTGCTGTATCGCCGGCACCTTCGGACTTCATAACGTCCGCCGCAGAATCTTCTCCGCCGGAAGCTCTGCTCCCGTCATCGCTGAATCTTCTGTATCCGCCGTCTCTTGCACCGTATCCGCCTCTTGAGCCTCCGCGGGAACCATAACCGCCTCTCGAACCGCCGTCCCTTGAACCGTAGCCTCCGCGTCCGCCGCTGTAGCCGCCCCTTGAGCCGCCTCTCGGACCTCTGTCTCTTGAACCGTAACTGTCTCTTCCGTAGCTGTCATTCTCTGAACCGCGGTCAATGTTCTCATTTCCGTCGTCTTCAGTATTTGCAGCGCCTTCAGCATCAGCTGACCTGTCATGATTATAACGGTCACCGTTGCCATAGCTTCTGCCGCTGCCGTACCTGCCTCCTGAAACGTTTCTCGAACCGCTGCCGTAGGAATTACCGCGCTCATATCTTCTGCGTCCGCCGCCTGCCTTGTCGGGATCAACATCGTCTTCAAGCGCAAAATCAATCCTGTTGAGCTCCAGATCTACATTATCGACGATAACACTGACCTTCTGTCCGATGTTTATTTCAGTGCCGGAATGAGCACCGGTGGCACAATAATGTCTCTCATCGAAATAGTAATGATCCTTCAGTGTGCGGAAAGGAACAAAACCCTCTGCTGAACTCGGAAGTATTACAAAGAAACCGGAATCGATGATAGACGATACTCTGCCTTCAAAATGCTCTCCAACCTTTCCTGACATAAATTCGCATACCTTGATGTCTACAGAAGCGCGCTCCGCGTCAACAGAGTTGCGTTCCATATCGGAAGACTGGTCAGCCGCACGGTCAACAAGTCCTCCGAAATGAGCGCGTTTATCCTCATTATGAAGATAACTCTTGATAATCCTGTGAATATAAAGGTCAGGATAACGGCGGATAGGACTTGTGAAATGGCAGTAGAATTTTGAAGCAAGTCCGAAATGTCCAAGACATTCAGAACTGTAACGGGCCTTGGCCATGGATCTGAGCAAAAGCTCATCAAGAACCGGCTTGGCATCTTCAATCTCAATCGACTCCATAAATCTCATAATGTCAGTCGGCTCAATCTTGCCGTAAAGGCGGCCCATGGCACCGAATCTTTTCGCTACTGAAGCAAACCGCGCGAGCTTAATCGGATCCGGATCCTCGTGAACGCGGTAAACAAACGGATAATTCATTGATGCATATGTCCTCGCAACGAATTCATTTGCGCAGATCATGAACGATTCGATGATTCCGTGGGTAAAATTGGTCGGATATGGCATTACATCGGCAACAGTGCCGTCTTCATTAAGAATAACCTTGGTCTCCGGGAATTCAAACCTCAGAGCGCCGCGCTTCTCGCGCATTGCCTTAAGGATATCCGACAGCTCATGCATCTGCTTCAGCATATCAACAATAGGGCCGTACTCGGCAGTATCTCCTTCTGCCGGTTCGGTAAGAATCCTGTAGCACTCGTTATAGCTCATGCGCCTGTCAGACCTTATGACACTCTCATAAATCTCACCGTCATAGGTACTGCCCTCACGGTCAACAAGCATTTCGCATGTCAGTGTAAGCCGGTCAACAGCCGGATTAAGACTGCAAAGCCCGTTTGAAAGCTTGGGCGGAAGCATCGGAATAACTCTGTCTACAAGATAAACCGATGTGGCGCGCTTGAAGGCTTCATCGTCAAGTGGGTTTCCTTCTCTGACATAATTTGACACGTCGGCAATATGAACCCATAGCTTGTAATTGCCGTTTGGAAGAATTTCAAGTGAAATTGCATCGTCCAGATCCTTTGCTTCTTCGCCGTCGATTGTGATGGTAAGGAGATCTCGAAGGTCATGCCTTCCCGACTTGATTTCTTCCTCAACAGTCTCCGGATCGGGATTTACAGGCAGAGGCTCTACCTCATTCATGACCGATTCAGGGAAAGACTGTTCAAGACCGTACTGACGAAGCACGGAGAGCATTCTGACATCGTTACTTCCGATGCTGCCGAGGACTTCCTTGATATTGCCGCGGCACTTGCCCTTCTCTGCTTCAGGATTCAATACCTCACAGACAACCAGCATGTCAAACGGCGCGCCGTTAAGATGATTATTGTCAATAGCAACAGCCCCAAAATTAGTTGTTTTGAAAGTGGCCTCAGGAATGACAACACCGCCGTCTTCCGTCTGGCGAAGCATTCCAACAACCTGATTTGTTACCTGAAGAGGTCCACGTGGCAGTACATCAGCGAGACACTGGGGACGCTCCGGAGCTTCTTCTCCTGTAGCCTTTATAGCTTTGCTGAACTTTCTGTGAGGTGCGCCTCTGTATTCTCCGTTATTTCTGTAAAATTGTGTCATAACCCACTGCCCCTTTCATTTTGGCATATTATAGCATCCTGAAGCGAAAAAAAAGCCTCCCGGAACTTCTCCCGGAGGCTTTGAAGTCAACTTTTTATTTACGTCTTACCAATATCTTGCAACTGCCAAATAGAGAACAATGGAAACTACCGCGAAAGCAACACAGCATATGACGGTCCAGCGCTTGAGCTGTTCTTCAAGAGTCCTGCCCTTCGCCTTACTGTAGTATGAATCTGTCGTAGCACCCGTAACGGCACCAAGTCCCTGATCATTACCTTCCTGAACAAGGAATAATACAATAATCGCAATAGCGAATAAGATATCAATTATAGAAAGAACTATCTGCAGAGCGCTCATGGTACTGCCTCCAATCTCAAATTAGCCATTAGATAATAACACACGGCTGTTACTTATGCAAACTGTTTTTTATAAGCTTATAACACTCACTCGCGGCGAAAGGAATCAGTGCCAGCGGAATGATCACAACCCACGCAAGCGGGGCAAGCGCAACGTTGTCAAACACGCTGTTAACTCCCGGGATATATATAACCGCAAGGAGCATAAAAAGCGACAGACCTACCGCCTTGTTCATCATGGGATTAGAGAACAGACCGAGTCTGAATACCGATACAAGCTCAGACCTTGAAGCATACGCTCTGAAAAGTTCCGCGCATATCAGAGTCGAGAACGCCACTGTTCTCGCAACGTCTATCGGCTGTGCATCAGCTGCTGCAGCATCAAAAAAGAAAGTACTTCCGTTCCTTATGCTCATGAACGATGCAAGGAAGGACACCGCTACAGCTATAAATATACCGACAGCCTGAATTGAGATATGCGACATCATTGATTTGTTGATGATCGGCTCATTCTTTGGTCTCGGCGGCAGCAACATTATTCCCGGTTCTCCTCGTTCCCTTCCTAAAGCAAGCGCCGGGAAGGAATCAGTTACAAGGTTAAGCCAAAGAAGCTGAATGGCGGTAAGCGGAGCTGCTATTCCTGGAATAACGGTATTCGGAATCAAAGACAGGAGAAAAATAACAAGTATCTCGCCGATATTGCAGGACAGAAGGAAAGAAACGAATTTCCTTATATTCGCGTAAATTACTCTTCCCTGTTCAACAGCCTTCACAATTGTGGCGAAGTTGTCGTCCATCAGAATCATATCAGCAGAATTCTTGGATACATCAGTACCGGTAATTCCCATTGCAACGCCGATATCTGCGGACTTAAGTGCCATGGCGTCGTTAACTCCGTCGCCTGTCATTGAAGCAATATGTCCGTTGGCGCGAAGAGCAGTCACAATTCTAACCTTATGTTCCGGAGATACACGAGCGTAAACGCTGGTGGTCTCAACAACTTTTCGAAGTTCTTCATCGCTTAGCTTATCAAGTTCGCTGCCGGAATAAGCATTCATGTGCTTCTCGTCTCTCATCTCGAGGTTATCGGATATCGCAACCGCTGAATCCTTGTAGTCTCCGGTTATCATAACCGCACGGATGCCTGCCTGTTTACATACTGCAATCGCATCCTTGGCTTCCTTGCGCGCCGGATCAATCATTCCTACAAGACCAATAAACGTCATGTCGTTCTCATCCGCGAAATCAGCCTTCTTCCCCTCAGGATGCACGTTGTATGCAAATGCCAGAACACGGATGGCCTTGCATGCAAACTCGTGGTTGGCCTTCTCTATCGTCTTGAGATAATCAACAGTCATAGGCTTCTCGCCGCTCTCATCAAGATAACGCGAGCAACGTGAAAAAATAATATCGGGCGCACCTTTTGTGTAGCTTACCAGTCTGCCTTCAACGACTCCGGCATTATAGGTTGTCATCATCTTGCGGTCAGAGTCGAAAGGAAGCTCCGTAATTCTCGGATATTCATGCATTGTCTCTTCCCGGGGCATTTTGCATTTTGTGCCGAGCGTCGTCAGCGCGCCTTCCGTAGGATCTCCTATGCAGGAGTAACTCTTGTCCTCGTTTAAGACAATGCTTGCATCGTTACAGAGCACCGCCGATCTTACAAGCGACTTGACTATACTGTCAGTAAGTATCTGTCTGCCTTCAGTATCAAGAAGTCTTCCTTCAGGTGAATACCCGTTGCCTTCAACTTCAATCGTCTGTCTGCCGTCGAAAAGAACCTTAACCGTCATCTGATTCTGTGTCAGCGTACCTGTCTTGTCTGAACATATAACGTCGACACATCCCAGTGTCTCGACCGCGAGAAGACGCTTTACGATAGCGTTGTTCTCGGCCATCTGTGTCATACCTACAGAAAGAACTATGGTGACAACAGCCGCAAGGCCTTCCGGAATCGCGGCAACGGCAAGAGATACCGCAGTCATCAGCGCGTCGGTCCATTCTTCTTTCTGAACAAATATATCAACGATGAGTACGATTATGCATACAGCAATACAAACAATGGCAAGTATCTTGCCAAGCGCATTAAGATTCTTCTGAAGCGGTGTCTGCTCATTCTTGATGCTTGTAAGTTTGTTGGCAATCTGACCGAGCTCTGTCTGCCTTCCGGTAGCTGTAACAATGCCTCTTGCTCTGCCGTATGTCACGGCAGTTCCCATAAAAAGCATGTTCTTGCGGTCGCCAACACCTGAATCCTCATCACACACAAGAGACGCATCCTTCTCAACCGGCACCGATTCTCCGGTAAGCGAAGCTTCTTCAGCCTTAAGCGAGCTTGATTCCACAAGCCTCATATCGGCAGAAATCGCATCGCCTGCGTCTATTGCCACAAGATCTCCGACTACAAGATTCTCTGAATCAACCATTACAATCTTGCCGTCTCTGATGACCTTTGTCTGCGGTGAACTCATTTTCTTAAGTGCTGCCAGAGCCTGATCCGCCTTGCCTTCCTGGTATACACCGAGAACAGCGTTCAGTATGACTATTGCAAGAATTACGAAAACATCTATCCAGCTTGTAAATCCGCCGCCCTCTCTGACAGCCATCACGGCTGAAAGTCCCGCCGCAGCTATAAGGATTATTACCATAGCATCCTTGAACTGCTCAAGAAATCTCTTCCACAGCGGTATTTTCTTCTCTTCGCCCAGAGAATTTGGTCCGTTCTTGACAAGCCTTATCGCTGCCTCCTCTTCGGAAAGCCCGATAACTGCGTTGCTTTCAAGTTCGGCAGCAACCCTGTCTGCTTCTTTTGCATAAGCTTTATCCATAACTGATCTCTCCTTTATAAAATACCCGATAATTATATCTTGATGGATAGATATATTCAATTGCAGCGCAAAACAATATTGACAAAACAGTATCATGTGATAAATTGAAAACGATTATCAATTTCAAATACGAGGTGAAACTATGAAGAGAACTATGAAGAGAATGATTGCATTAATGCTGGCGTTTGCCATGAGTGCGGGGCTTTTCGCCGCCTGCAGCGCAGAAAACACAGTCAGCGATGACGGGAAAATCAGCGTTGTCGCTACTATTTTCCCGGAATACGACTGGGCATCAAACATTATCGGCGATTTGAAGAACAACTACGATCTGACACTTCTTCTGGACAACGGCGTTGATCTGCACAGCTATCAGCCTACAACCGAAGACATCATGAAAATCTCAACATGTGACCTGTTTATCTATGTCGGAGGCGAGTCTGACGCCTGGGTCAGCGACGCGCTGACAGAAGCTGTTAACAAGGACATGAAAGTCATAAACCTTATGGACGTGCTCGGCTCATCGGTTCAGGAAGAAAAAATTGTGCCCGGTATGCAGGAGGAAACCGAAGATTCCGAAGAATCACAAGAGACTAACGACATTGAATATGATGAACATGTCTGGCTTTCGCTTCGCAACGCATCAGTAATCTGTGGGGCAATCAAAGACGCGCTTTGTGCCGTTGATCCGGCAAACGCAGATGTCTACGGCAGCAACTGCGACAGCTACAGGGGCAAACTCGAAGATCTCGATTCAAGATATGCTGAATCAATTTCAGCCGACAAATTTGATACCCTTGTTTTCGCAGACAGATTCCCGTTCAGATACCTGACTGACGACTACAATATCAAATACTATGCAGCTTTTGTAGGGTGTTCAGCGGAGACTGAAGCGGATTTTGCTACGGTTATTTTTCTCGCCGGCAAAATAGACGAGCTCGGACTGGGCTGTATAATGACAATCGACAATTCAGACGGGAAAATCGCACAGACAGTTTCCGAGAACGCCGGGACAAAGAACCTTAAAATACTGACTCTTGATTCGATGCAGTCGACAACATCAGAAGATATAAGCTCGGGAACGACATATCTGTCGATAATGGAATCTAACCTTGCTGTGCTGAATGAGGCTCTGAATTAGACATCGTTGACATAAAGGCTGATATAAACAAAAGAAAAACCCCGGGCAGATGCTCGGGGTTTTTGGTGCCCAGAACCGGAATCGAACCAGTGACACGGGGATTTTCAGTCCCCTGCTCTACCGACTGAGCTATCTGGGCAAAAAATTGACCGGATCCCGGAAGACCCGGTCAATAAATTGGCGACGCAGAAGGGGCTCGAACCCTCGACCTCCAGCGTGACAGGCTGGCATTCTAACCAGGCTGAACTACTGCGCCGTCTATGGTGGAAACTACAGGGCTCGAACCTGTGACCCTCTGCTTGTAAGGCAGATGCTCTCCCAGCTGAGCTAAGCTTCCGTCACGTCACTCTCATCAAGTGCGTAGCAATTATAAAACAAACAATTAGGATATGTCAACCCTATTTCGAAATAATTTCACCACATATCAGTTTCTGCTGTAATACAGGTAAATATATGCGTTTCCATCGCTTTCCTGGTCGATGATATAGACCACATTCTGCTTATCCTTGCTGTTCAGCGTAGAACCGGCGAGCCAGATAATGGCTCCGTCAGCAGGATCAGGTTTGACAGTCACATCTGACAGTACCGATTGCTCGTATGTGCTGTATTCATCGGAAGTGAGAAAACCGCCCTCTACTCCGTACGCAACAGTGATTTTGTACATATACTGTTCCCAGTAGTTATCATTGACTCTCAGCTTTGCCTCATATGAGACGCGATAAAACAAGCTGCCGTGTTTCTCCATCGAAACAACGGTGAGATTATCATCTCCGGCTATGTCAATCAGATTTGTCCTGTTCAGAATAAAATCATTGCGGTCATAGATAAAACCGCCGATCATTGCCAGAACAAGCACCACTGTCACAATAACAAGTATCTTCTCTTTAAGGGTCATTTTGCCTCCTCAATCTCATATAAGCGGTTCGCATTCTCGTAAGTTATTCTCGCTATCTCTTCCGTCGCAACATCAAGTATCTGCGCGATTGTACGTGCCACAAACGGCACAAAGCACGGCTCATTGGCAATCCCTCTGTTTGGCTCCGGCGTAAGATACGGACTGTCTGTCTCAATAACAATTCTTTCTACCGGAACGCTTCGCACCAGTTCGGGAGTCTTTCTGTTGTTCTTGAAAGTAACAGGACCGTCAATACCTATATAAAAGCCCATCTTAACCATCTCACTCGCGGATTCAGCAGACATTGTACAGCAATGGCACACGCCCGGTGTTTTTCTCAGTCTGCCTTCCTTATAGAACCGCTTCAGAATGTCAAGACAGTCCTTTGTAGCTTCCCTCGCGTGAATGATAACGGGTATATCGGCATCAAAAGCCAGTTCTAGCTGCTTTACAAAAACCTCTTTCTGACAATCCTTCGGTGACAGATTGTAAAAGTAATCCAGACCAATCTCACCGAGAGCCTTTATACGCAGATTATTGCGGTCAGACAGACATCTGCTCAGGTATTTCTCTGTATTGTCGCCGTAGCTTTCCGATTCATGAGGATGAACGCCTACCGAGCAGAAGAGCTCAACACCCGAAAAAGCGTTATATTCGCGGCAGATGTCGATTGCCCTTGCACTGGTACATTCGCAATCGGCAGGAACAAGAACGCGCCTGACCCCGGCCTTTGCCGCCCTCGCCAGAATATCTTCCGTTGACTCGTTCTCTTCGGCATACCTGTCATCATAAAGATGTGCATGTGTGTCGAAAAAAATCTCATTTCCTTCGTAATATTCAGGGATTCTCACGAGACGTCGGCTCCGGCCCTGATTGAATCGTCAAATTCTATAACACGGTATCTGTCACCGTCTCTCACTGACAGAATCATTCCGTTGCTGTCGTAGCCCATCATCTTCCGCGGTTCAAGATTTACAATCATTGCAAGAGTCTTTCCTACAAGCTCTTCCGGCTTGTAATACCGGGCGATTCCCGACAAAACCTGTCGTTCGCCGAAGCCATCGTTGACTTTGAACAGAAGCAGTTTGTCGGATTTCTTGACTTTCTCGCAAGAAATTACCTTCACCGCACGGACATCCAGCGCCGCGAAATTATCGAACTTTGTAATAGGCTTAAGAGGCTCGGCCGGTGCATCCTCCTCAGGTGTGCAAGGAATCATGGCATCAAGCTCCTCCAGTTCCTTGGCAACGTCTATACGCGGGAAAAGAACAGGACCCTTGACTACGGTCACATTTGCGGCAAGCATTCCTACCTTGTCAGCCATAAACCATGTTGTATTCTCATCACAGGCACCGATCTGCTCATAAATAAGCTTCGCGGTAGCAGGCATAACGGGTGACAGAAGAATTGTGACACGCCTGATGACGTCAAGAAGATTATATAGAACCGTTGCCAGGCGGGTCTTGTGAGCCTCGTCCTTGGCAAGCGCCCATGGCTCGTTCTCATCAATGTACTTGTTGGCGCGGGCAATTGCACGGAAGATTCTCTCAAGCGCATCCGAGAAATGCATAGTCTCATAGCTGTCCGAAACAAACTGTGTCAGACCTGACAGCATCGAGAGAAGCTCGTCATCCGACGTGCCGTGTTCACGCTCTTCCGGAAGAGTACCATCAAAATACTTTATTGCCATCGCTACGGTTCTGGACACAAGATTGCCGAGATCATTTGCCAGATCAGAATTAATCCTGTTAAACATCTGCTCATTTGAATACGGAGCATCGGCACCGAACGGCATCTCGCGGAGGAGATGATAGCGGAGAGCATCAGCACCGTAACGCTGGCAGAGCATAAACGGGTCAATAACGTTTCCTTTGGACTTGCTCATCTTTCCGCCTGATGCGCCGAAAGTAATCCAGCCGTGTCCGTAAATCTTCTTTGGAAGCGGTTCACCCAGAGCCATAAGGATTGCAGGCCAGATAAGCGAATGGAATCTTACAATCTCCTTTGCCATTACATGCATATCGGCAGGCCAGAACTTGTCATAATCGTCGTATGTATCGTTCATGTAGCCCAGTGCCGAGATATAATTCGTCAGCGCATCAAGCCAGACATATACAATATGCTTGTCATCAAAAGTTACGGGGATTCCCCACTTGAAGCTCGTTCTGGAGACGCAGAGATCCTGAAGTCCCGGATCGATAAAATTGTTGACCATCTCGTTTACCCTGGACTTCGGGTTAAGAAAATTGCGATTCTCATCAAGAAGAAGCTCGCGAAGCTGCGGCGCGAACTGCGAGAGTCTGAAGAAATACGCCTCTTCAGAAGCATCCTGAACTTCACGACCGCAGTCCGGGCACTTGCCGTCGACCAGCTGACTTTCTGTCCAGAAGGATTCGCACGGTGTGCAGTATTTTCCCTTATACTCGCTCTTGTAGATATATCCGTCTTTATAAAGCTTCTCGAAAATATTCTGAACCGTCTTAACGTGATAATCGTCAGTCGTTCTCACAAATCTGTCATATGTTATTCCGAGCGTATCCCAGAGCTTCTTGAAATTAGCTACGATACCATCAACATAGGCTTTTGGAGTTACACCCAGCTCCTGTGCCTTCTTCTCAATCTTCTGACCGTGTTCGTCGGTTCCTGTGAGGAACATTACATCATAGCCCTGCATTCTCTTGGTTCTTGCTATAACGTCGCAGGCAAGTGTCGAATAGCAGTGTCCGATATGCGGATTGCCTGACGGATAGTAAATAGGTGTTGTTATATAAAATGTTTTCTTATCGTTAATATCTGCCATGACAGCCTCCAACAGTAAATACATAGTCTGATAATTATAGTTTTTAAGCCTTCTTATTTCAAGTTAACTCAATTACCCGGTTATACAGTTCCTTTTTGGAAAGTCCGGTAAGTTTTGATGCTACGGCAGCAATATCCTTTGTGGGCATATTCTTTTCTGAAAGAAGTCTTAAAAGCATATCGACATCGAACGGCGCTGCCTTGAGTCCGGCTTCCTTGGACGGCAAAGGTTCAAGACATATTACAAATTCTCCGCGCGCCGGATTCTCCAGAAAATATTCTTTAGCCTCGGACACCTTCAGCCTTACAACTTCCTCGTATTTCTTGGTTATCTCACGACAGAATGCTGCCCTGCTCCCGCCAAAACCCGCTTCTATAAGCTCATCAATGAGTTTGTTCAGGCGATGCGGTGCTTCATATAAAATTATCGTCTCATCGTATTCCTTAAGCTTCTCAATACGTTTCCGCCTTCTGGAAGCATCCTGCGGGAGGAAAAATTCACAATGACTGTATCGGGTATCAAGTCCTGAAAGAACAAGCGCCGAGAATGCCGCGACAGGTCCCGGGATTACAGAGACTTCTATTCCCTCTTCTATCGCAAGCTTCACAAGATCTTCACCCGGGTCGCTTATGGCAGGCATTCCGGCGTCAGAGACCTGGGCGACGTTAAGGCCGTTCCTCATCATCTCGATAAGCACCGGGCCTTTGGCGGCTTTATTGTGTTCCTGGTAGCAGAATAGTTTGGACTCAGTAACGCCAATCTGCTTAAGCAGAATTCCTGTTACTCTTGTATCTTCACATGCAATGACGTCGGCGTTCCGAAGCGTCTCAACTGCCCTCGGGGACATATCCCCGCAATTTCCGATTGGTGTTCCTACGAGATAAAGCAATCTGTGTGTTCCTCCTCGTATATTTTTCGCAAAGCTTCGGTTCTTATAATCCCGCCTTCTGACGTTCTGCAGTTGAGTACAAGCGGCGGAAGAACTCTGAAATCAGCATTTGGAGCTCCCTTCTTGCCCGCGAGAAGAAAAAGGAAACTGTCTTTGTCTTCAAGCGAATGTACATTCATAAGCCTTGACGGTGTTATACCGGATTGTCTGAACAGTTCAATGCATTCCGGAAGTCTGTCAGAACTCATGCACATCACGACATAGCCGCCAGACGGTCTCACCCTTTTCGCTGCCTGGCCGATAAAGTCTTCGAGAGTGCCCTCTTCATTGAATCTCGCCATCAGCTTTTCTTTGGATTTAACGTCCGTGTCTGTCTTCGTGCCCCTTGAAGAGCTGAAGAACGGCGGATTCATGAACACTACATCATAACTTATACCTTTAACTTCATCAGGAAGCTGTCTGATGTCAGCATTGAACGCGCGCACACGAATGCCGGCGTTATTGACTTCAATATTCTTCTTCAAAATTCCGAACGGCTTCGGCATCAGCTCAACGCAATCAATTGCGACACCCTGAAGCCTTGCCGCCGTAAGCATCGCACATGACCCTATTCCGCTTCCAAGTTCAAGCATTCTTGTATCTGACTGTCGGGACCGCCTCACAAAAGAAGCAGCAAACCATGCGAGCAGGACGCTCGCTGTGCCAAGCTTGAACCCTTTGTCTTCCTGATACAATTTGAATCCCGATCGGCCCAAATCATCAAGCTTAAGTTTGTCATCAAAATCATTCATTACGTGATTATAGCACAATACCTGAATAACAAAGGCCGTTCCGAAACGGGAACGGCCTTCTTCAATCTCTTGATTAATCTTACGATCAGCCCTCGGAGATAGCACCTGCAGGGCATGTTGCTTCACAAGCGCCGCATGATACGCAAACATCTGCATCAATGTTGTACTGAGTGTCTCCCTGGGAAATAGCACCTACGGGGCATCCGTCAGCACAAGAACCACAAGAAAGGCAAGCATCTGAAATTACATAAGCCATATATAATTACCTCCTATTTTGATAACTAATTATCTCTCAATAAATCATATAAGACAAGTAAAAAACGTTCCGTCAAATTTCTGTTTATCTCCTCAGGGATGTTCAGTCGTTAACGTTATCGTCAACATCATCGTCACCCGCGGACTCACGGTATCCGCCCTTTCCGGGACAATTGGCGCATCCGCCCTTAAGTTCTGCGTTGAGCGGTTCAAGTTCCGCCCACGGGAATCTCTCAAGCTCGGTTGATGTCTCGGTGACAAATCTTACACTGACTGTCTCTTCTATATAGTTGACGTCATTTACAGTCCCGACTCCGTTTGGAGTACGGATTCTCTTTCCGGGTTCCGGCAGACGGCTGTGAGCGTCGTCATAGGCCTCTTTCTCAAATTGCAGACAGCACATAAGTCTGCCGCAGGCACCGTTAAGTTTTCCGGGATTGAGAGACAGACCCTGTGAACGTGCGAGTTTAAGGTTTACAGGGGCAAAATGATCCAGAAAAGTGCAGCAGCAGAGTTCACGCCCGCAGATTCCGATACCTCCGACGAGCTTTGCCTGGTCGCGTGAACCAATCTGACGCAGTTCGATTCTCGTGTGGAATGCATACGCCAGGTCCTTGACCAGCTCTCTGAAATCCACTCTTCCTTCGGCTGTAAAGAAGAAAATCACCTTATGTCCGTCGAAAGAATAAGTGCAGTCGACAAGATTCATCTCAAGATCCCTTCTGGCAATAAGTTCTCTGCACTTTACCATTGCTTCCTTCTCTTTGGCGCATTTCTCGTCATATATTCTCAGATCATCTTCGCTTGCAATCGATTTTATCGGAATCAGTTCTTCGTCTTTTGACGGTTCGTATTCATAAGGTTCCTCGCAGACATGAGCCAGATCCAGACCCATGTTTGTCTCAACCATAACGCTGTCCCCTATGTTAAGGGACATACCGTCGCAGGTAAATCTGTATGCTTTTCCCGCATCGCGAAAACGAACATTTACAACTTTTGTCATTTCTTTAACTCCTTACTTATCTTAAGCATCATTGCGCAGCAGGCCCCGTCAAAATTACTGTTTACTTCCAGTGATTTCTTGAAATCAATCAGAGCAGTGACGCACCTGTCTATGCCGCTTCTGCTGAGCTGCCTGTGTCTGACGGTAAACTTATGTATTTTTTTCGCGTACTCGGTCTTTGACGGCAGGTCAGGGTACACTATGTACTTCGTCATATCGCCGAAGATCTTTATCATAATCTCCAGAATGAGGTCAACATTCTGCTTGTTATCAGCCAGGAAGGTATTCTCGGTACATAGGATATCGGTCAGGCTGTCATCTGCCAGCCTCAGAGTGAAATCGGTCACATCACGGTTAAGCCCGATAAAGAAGTCGTCCGCAGACATCATGACAGCACGTCCGGGATTATATGAAGACATGGCACATATCATCCTCAGAGTCTCGTCATCGCCTTCGATATTCTTTGACTTAAGAATATTCATTACTTCATCTTCTGTGTACCGGTCAAACTTCAGTTCCATAACGCGTGACCTGACTGTCGCAAGAATTCTGTCTGTTCCTGATGCAATCATGATATAGACAACGTCCGACAAAGGTTCCTCTATTGATTTCAGAAGCGCATTCTGCCCTTCAACAGACACATAATCCAGGTTTATGATAAAAACTTTGTTTCTCGAGAACTGTCTTTTAACCGAAGACTCGGCAACAATTCTCTCCCTTATGTCTGACACCTTGACATTCTTCGTGTCATCAGGCTTATCTATTCTGACAATATCCGGAGTCGTAAGCGCATCGTAATAGTGACACGGCCTGCATTTCCCGCAGGCACCGTCAGTGCCCGGGTTCTCGCACATCAGAGCCTTTGCGAATTCAGAAGCGAAGGAGTGCTTGCCTTTTCCGTCTTCGCCCGCCAGAAGATATGCTCCGGAGTGCCTTGATACAGCCTCTGACGCAATCAGTGATTTGAGATTCTTTTGTCCAGCAAGACTCGTAAGCGCCACTTATTCTCTCTCCGTAATATAACCTTTTATAATATTGAAAATCTCTTCCGGCGTACCCGAAGCATCAACTGTCTTTATTCGCTGAGATGCTTTTGCCGCTTCAAGATAACCGCCTCTGACCTTATTCTGAAAATCTCTTCCGAGAAGCTCAATCCTGTCATCTTCAATTGCCCTTGACCTGCGTCTTTTGAATGATTCGTCAACACTGATATCAAGGAAAAACGTCAAATCCGGTTCAAGTCCGCCGGCTGCCATCCTGTTAAGACCGTTTACGAGATCCGTACCGAGATTCCTGGCAACGCCCTGATACGCATAAGTTGAATCAAAGAACCTGTCGCAAATAACATATCTGCCCTCACAAAGAGCCGGCCTGATTCTCTCGCTTACAATCTGCGCCCTTGCGGCCTCGAAAAGCAGCAGCTCTGCAACCGTAGACATTCCGTCGTTCTCCTTGTCAAGCAGAATCGTGCGAATCTTCTCGCCTACCGGAGTTCCGCCCGGTTCCCGCACAAGAACAAAATCCGCTTTGCGCTTCTCAAGCCAGTCAGTCAGAAGACCTATCTGTGTACTCTTGCCGCACCCGTCGATTCCTTCAAATGTTATGAACAAGCCTCTGTCCATATCAGCTGAGATTGACGTTCTTCATTGAAGCTATTTCCAGATAAATCTCTTTGGTAATTCTCGCATTATCACTTCTTATATCATCGACAGTCTCTTCACGCTTCTTAATGACGCGTATAGGCTTGTCCTCGCGTGGAGCTCTGTTGTCTCTGCGTCTGCGGTTGGAATTACCTCCGTTATCATTTCTGTAAGGCTGCTTTGCACGGCCATCGCGATTCTCGCGCGACTGCTGCCCTTCGCGGCTCTCGCGGTTTTCGCGCGGCTGCTGCCCTTCACGGTTATCGCGGTTCTCGCGCGGCTGCTGGCCTTCGCGGTTCTCACGGTTCTCGCGCGGCTGCTGGCCTTCGCGGTTCTCACGGACTGTACGCTTTTCTCCGCCTTCGTCATTTCTTCTCCTGCCGTCACCGCCGCCGTTACCGTTGCCGTAATTACGTCTTCTGCGGTTATTGCCGTTACGGTTATAATTGTTGCGATTGCCGGATGAAGCATTGTTCTCCGTCTTTGGCGCCGTTGGCTGCCGCGATGCACTGTTATTCTCTGCCATGAAATCCTCCATGTATATCGGTATGAAAATACTTTAACGTCTTATTATAAACTTCGAACCCGGATAACTCAAATAAAAGGTCCTATACGCCTTACCATCTTATCCGTCGGGATCTCACCTTCATAATCGCAGAGCTCGGACATCGGAAGCAGCACGAAAGCGCGCTCCTTCCATCTTGGATGAGGAACGGTAAGCCGTTCGTCACTTATAACCTTTTCTCCGAACTTAATTATATCTATGTCAATGGTTCTAGGTCCCCAATGAACAAGTCTTTCCCTGTGAAGCGAATTCTCGACGCTCTGCGTAAAATCCAGAAGCTCGTGCGGATCATAATCTGTATAGAAACTGACACATGTGTTTATAAACATCGGCTGGTTCTCATAACCGACAGGTTCGGTCTCATACAGTCCCGCGCGCTTAAGTCCTGATATATGCCCGTTATCTTCAATAATACTCACTGCTTCGGATATGGTTTTTTCCCTCTCTCCGATATTGCTTCCGAGTGACAGTATGCAAAACTCTTTATCTCTCACGTTCAACAGTTACCTCCATAGCATCGAAAACACCGTCAATCGGTGCCTGCGGCTTACTCACGGTAACGACGGTCCTTACACATTCCGGACTGATGCTAAGCACGGCGTCAGCAACCCTCTGCGCCAGATGTTCTATAAGATTACTGCGGTCATCACACACCGTGTTCTTAATGATATCGTAGGCCATCGCATAATTGACTGTATCTTCAAGTCTGTCTGTCTCGCTGCCGGATATTCTGTTGAAGATAATTTCAACAGTAACCATAAAATTCTGTCCGTGAAGCTTCTCCTCCGGCAGGCAGCCTGTATGCGCATAGAAGCACATATTCTTAAGTACTATCTTATCCATATGATTCCCTTCGGTTAGTTTCCGTTGAGTGCGGCATCTGTTGCCCTGACTTCATGAACACGTACGACAGACGCTCCCGCCATCGCTCCGGCCAGGGCAAGTCCTATCGAAACACTGTCAATGTTCTGCTGCGTCTCACTCTGCTGCATCAGAACTTTTGCAATTCTCTTGCGCGAAGCACCGTAACATACAGGATATCTGCCGCCAAACCCGATATCGTCAAGTATTGATGTAAGTACAAGGTCCTGCTGCCTCGACGTACCGAAACCGATTCCCGGATCAGTCATTATCCTGTCGTCACTTATTCCGGCACGATGTGCCAGCTCAATACTGCGTGTCAGGAAATCCAGAGCACTCTTCCGTACATCGCAATCGGGTTTATTCTCAATGCCGCCTTCAAGCCTGCTGTTATACATGACAATTACGCCAGCGCCGTATTTAGCGATAACATCTGCCATTGCAGAATCTTTCTGGAGACCCGTAATATCGTTTATTATATCGGCTCCTGCGGCGAGAGCAGCTTCTGCGACCTCACTCTTGTATGTATCAACCGATATCACAATATCACTTCTGCTTCTTATGGCTTTTATAACCGGAACTACACGCGCCAGCTCTTCTGAAGTGCTGACCGGCTCCGCGCCCGGGCGCGTCGACTCACCTCCGACATCAATAATGTCGGCGCCTTCCGATTCCATTTGAGTTGCGTGATACAGTGCTTCGTCCGGAGAAGTATATAAACCGCCGTCCGAGAATGAATCAGGAGTAACATTCAGTATTCCCATTATCAGTATTCTGTCACGGATATTAAGGCTCCTGTCGCGGCATTTATACATTCCTGTGAATCTACCGTTAGTGTCTGTCATAAATCAGGTTCCAATCCTCTGTCTGTTAATTAGCGCAAGCGCTTCGTTTCTTGTTCTCGCGTCTGTCCGGCATCCGCCGCGCATGGCTGAAGTCACAGTCTTCGAACCGGGCTTTCTTATTCCGCGCATCGTCATGCAAAGATGTTCGGCTTCAATAATGACGCATACTGATCTCGCATCTACGGACTCGATAATCTTATCTGCAATCTCTGATGTCAGGCGTTCCTGAAGCTGAGGTTTGCGCGACAGTGTATCTACAATTCTCGCGACCTTTGACAGTCCGAGAATTCTGCCGTCTCTCGGAACATATACGACATGCGCTTTTCCGTGAAAAGGCAGAAGATGATGTTCGCACATAGAATAGAAAGGAATATCCCCTATCAGAATCATCTCATCATTGCCCTCCTCATGGAAAACCTTGATGTCTTTGGACACGTCATGATGAAGCCCGGAAAAAACCTCTGCGTACATTCTTGCAACACGCTGAGGTGTCTCAACAAGACCTTCCCTGTCAGGATCCTCACCGATTGCCTCAAGGATATCTCTTACAGCATGTTCAATCTTTGGCAAATCCATATGCTCTCTGCTCTCCTGCGGTATGGAATTGTCATTTTGATAATCGTACATTTATTTACCTCTTTTATTTTGAATGCATTTTTCTGTATTCCATCGGCGTCATTCCCATGAGTTTTCTGAACGCGACATTAAATCTCTGAGGAGAAGAAAAGCCGGACTGAACAGCTATACTTGAGACTTTAATTTCATTGTTCTCAAGCAGCTCACAAGCCTTGTCAATACGCTTCTGCATCAGATAATTCATAGGACTTATAGACAGCTCATCACGAAAAGCTCGCGTAAAATAGCCCTGACTCAAGAATACGTACTGCGCCGCTTCGGCAACAGTTATGCCGCGCTCGAAGTTATCATCCATATACTGCTTGGCAATAAGCACAAGTTCCTTGGCTTTGCCGTTCTTGACCCTGAGACTCTCCTCCCACTCATTGCGCATCGCTCTTGCAAGATGAATCATCAGTTCAACCGTCAGAGTGTGAATCATAAAGTCCTTGGAATATTTACTGTTTGCCATCTCATCCACGATTCGCTCGGCAAGAATGGATATCTCCTTCTTCTCGCTTCCGGTGACAACGAAATAAGGCTGACGCGTAATCTCGTTGTCCTCAGTAACGCCGAGATCTGCGAACTGGAGGAAGTTCTCCAGAGGAATCTGAGCCATTGATCCCGGAATCATCACGCTCGGTCCCGCAGCATTGTTACGGACCGAACCCTTCTGTGAGTTCGCACCTTCTCTCGCACTGCAAAGATCTTCAGTATCGTGAACAAAACCGAAATAAAGGTTGAACATGTCTGCCTTACGGGACTTGATTATTAGCTTATGTCTTGTGAGCGGCCGGATAATAAGAATTTTACCCTTGTCGAGTGTTATTGTCTCGCCGTTTATTGAAGCTTCGATTTTGCCTTCACGCAGATACAGAAGTTCATGTGAATTATGATAGCTCATATCGGGCAGAGAAGCGCCGGTATCATAGATATGCTCGATACCCTCTATCACAACCGGAATTGATCCGGAAGCCGATATAACGTCATCTTCAATTGCAGGCAAAAGTTTGTTAAACATATCTCCTCCGTCAGCCTTATACAAAGTTAATGCTGTCTATGTATATCTCACCGTTACGGTCGGTATCCTCAACGTATATCTTAAGACTGTCAAGCCTGATTGGCAGATCGCCTTCCATATCAAGTGTCAAAGTCTGCCAGGTAAGCTGCTGCTTTATATCGCAGCTTCCAAAACCTTCAACAATAAGCCTCTTGTGCTTCTGTTCCGGATTGAACACTGTAAGCGCGATCCTTGAACGGCCGTAGATTTCTATGGGCGCGAAAAGCGATGCATACTCGAGACACGGTTCAAATCCGTACAGAGACTTATCCGTCTCGTATCTGATGCGAAGCGACGCGCTTCCCGTCAGCTTATGCATATTGTCCGTTGATATCACGCCGTTGCCTTTGAAAGTTCTGTAAATCTGAAGAACCTCGAATTCCGACTCAGGCGTTCTTTTTCCGACAAACTCAAGACTGTCACAGTGTGTGAAGCTCAAATCCGGGCAGAAATACGCCGGATCCCTGTCAAATCTGAACGGCAGTATGGGAAGGTCTTCACCGTTCTTGAGATTAGCATCGTGAGGAAACGGAGTGAACCCGTAAGTAATACTCACCGGTTCTTCAATATCGTCTCTCCAGACCATAACACACATTCCGTAAAGACTCTTGGCATGAGCCGGATAGAATATTCTGTTCTCTCCTGCGATTGCAAATCCGGTGATCTCACTGGTAGCATCCGTCGCCTTGAGTCCGCTGCTCAGGTTGCTGAAACGTATTATCCGCTTGTTTCCGGCAATCTCAACATCGTTAGGCTCAGGAGAAGATTTCGACATCTTGGGCGAGAAATGGATACCGAGCGCAATGGTTGCAAGTCGAGTTCCCAGTGTATAGCTGATTGTCTTGTCAGGAAGAAGCAGGTCATGCAGGCTGACAATTCCGGAAGGCATCGTAAGGAGCCTTGTAAACGCGACAATATTCTCATTGAATTCGAGCACACCGTATGGCGAGTCAAAATCTACATCTCCCGGATGCATGGCGGCGAAAAGCACCGACGGCATAAGTTCATCCTCAAATACCGCCTTTGGCTCAAAATTCTCCGCAAGAGTTGTCATAAGCCCCATAAGCAGAAGATCATACCTGTCAAATTCAAGCTCGCCCCCGTTAGGCGAGAAACAGAAGCCTCTCACCGGCATGCCTTTAAGCGGATATAATTTGTTCCTGTAAAGAGTCGACATACGGTACTTCGGTACTATGTAATTTCTGTCGTCATCGTCCCTGCTGTTCTTCTCTTTCCTGACGGCAGACTTATCTTCAAGCATGCCGAAATCAAGCTGCTGCGCGCTGGAGATCACATTGCTGATGTTCTTCTCTTTCCTTGCATTTGAAAGGGATGAGCTCCCGGATATAGGAAAATCAATATCAAGCGGCTTATCGGCATCGTCAGCATCGCCCCTGAGCTTTCTCAGTTCATCGGCCTTGCCTATATCTATGTCTCCGGAAGCATTGATATCCTTTATTTCTTTCTCCAGATTTACGGCTTCGCTGCGGCGTCTGTCGATTGCAAGCAGATTGTCATATCCCTTTGCATCAAGGTACAGACCCATGCTAATAAGATTGTCCTTCAGTGCTTCAAGGCGGTCTACCGCATCGGTTGATATCCAGTTGATTATAGTGGATTCCTCATAGGACAAATCAACAACACCTATCGGGTATGAGATCTGATCACTCAGAGAATAGGCAAAAGAGAACGCCGAGGAAGACACTTCGGCCAGCTCCTTCGTGTCCGTTACTTTAACCCAGGACGCGCCGGTATAATTTTTCTTGCATTCAGCGGCATATATCTTCTCATCATCTTCAAGCCCGTTTCTTACAGGTGAATAGAACCTCAGATAGTTCATAACGCGGCGCTTGAGCGGAGCCTTTGTGGCATTTGCCTCCTTCATAGGAACCGAAAGAAAGTCAGAGCCCAGAAAAACCCAGACATCACCGCACCTTATGTCAGTAAGCACAGTGGTATCATTAAGACATTTAAAGGTGAAAGTATAGGCGTCGCCGGAAGCCTTGTATGCGGGCATATTGAAAACAAAATCACCTTTTGCGGAAGTAGTGGCTTCAAGACTTAAAATCACGCCATAGTCGGTATCGAGTTTTGATACCTTTCTCCCGTCAGTCGGATCCTTGGTAACCTCGAAAGTAATCGTCGCACTCGGAGACGCACTTCCTCTGATGGTGAGTGCCACTCCCTGTTGGAAAACTCCCTTGCTTCCAAGCCAGCTGGGTAAAACAATATGATTAATCTGCATCAAAATGACCTCTCTTGATAATAAAACAGCTTATATTATACATCAGACCTCGGCTACAATTACTCTAATTCCCCTGTCACGACAACTTTGAAGTATATTACAATCAGCTCCCGAATCAGTGATAAGATAATCTATCTTATCCGTCTCTATAAAATTCGAAGTGGAATCGACTCCGACCTTGGTGGAATCAACCAGTGCAACGATGTTTTTCGCGCGTTCCGCACACATTCTCTTGAGCTCAAGCTCATAGAAATTGTTGCCGGTAAGCCCGGAACTGATTGAAAAGCCGTTACCCGAGACGAAGTAAAAATCGGCCGAAAGCCTCCCCAGCATCTCCTTGCTGGATACACCTTCAATCGCGCCGGAATGCGGTCTCAGCATGCCTCCGAGTATTATTATGGTCTTGAAGTTGTTATATCTCTGAAGTTCCATCGCGGTATGTATACCGTTTGTAACGACTGTAACGTCCTTGGCATTCTTGAGATAAGGTATCATGTGGTACGTTGTTGAGCTTGCATCCATAAGAATCGAGTCGCCGCTTCCGACAAGCCCGGCAGCCATTTGCCCGATTGCAGATTTGAGGTTGACATGTGTTATGGCGCGTACCATGTAATTCTCTCCGGCAGTCGGCTGCTTTGTCTTGGCGGGAAGCTTTATACCGCCGTGATATCGGATTATGACGCCCTCATGTTCAAGTTCTCTTATATCTGCACGAATAGTCGCGCCCGTAACACCGAGTCTGTCAGACAGATCAACGGTATTGATTTCCTTCTGGCTCTCGAGAATGTCGAGAATCTGTTTTCTTCTATCAGGATTGTTCATAGAAGAATATTATCAAGTGAAAATCAGGGTGTCAATGTGATTTTCATTTGATTATTAATCCGTCATCAACCGGTTCTCTGTCATATTCCATAAATTTCATTATAATCATCGAGACTCTCGTTCAGATCAATCTTCCCCGCCAGGTCTGATCTCATCCATACCATGATTCCCGACTTGACATAGGTCATCTTGTAAAAGACCTTAGACACATTGCAGTAAACAAGCACATAGTCATTGTCGGAAATACCGAGTCTGTCGAGCATCAGCTTAAGATTCTCCTCTCCGTTTACCGTTACAATAAAGTCAGGTGCCCCGTAAGAACTCCAGCGCCTTATATTGTCATCGCAGCTGTGCCGGTCCTCATTCTGAAGAAACGGATATGTCCTGCCGTCTATCAGGTTATAACAGACCTCCCGCCCGGCACAGGCATTCAGCGAATTTACAAAATAAGCCGAACTGATTATATACGGCGACTGGACATCCCACCCGGAAAGAAAGCTGCAGTCTTCAAGACTGTTGACTTCTATCCACCGGTCAAGCCCTGCACCGTCTGAATAATCTGAACTTATCTCGGTATAACACGACACAGAAGACCACATAAGTGCCATCACAAGCGAGAATGAGAGCAGCAGATAATTGAGGTAACCGTGCTGAGCTTCGTCCCCTTCTTCAAGAATCCACATAATGTATACTCCCAGGAAATACAAGACGGCATAATGATGGAACAGCATGTAGTATGCTCCTGCGAGCGCGAAAAACACCACCGGCAGAACAGCTTGGATAAGCTTCTTTCTTCGCACCGCATATACAATGAAAGAACTCCAGACAGCAACCGAAATAACCGAAGATACTGCCGCTTCAAGAGGTGTAAGCACAACATTCCTGATCAGAACCGCAGGGTCTATGAAGCTGGTGAAAGTTATTTCCGAAGGCAGAAACAGTATTATTTTTAATAGCGTCTTCATATACTGAAAAATATCCGTACTTGCGCCCAGGAGTATATCTCTGGCAGGAATTATAAGAGAGATCATTGAGAGCGCGAATACCAGAAGAGCTGTCATTGACAGAAGTATCTTTATGTTATTCCTGATTGCAGTAAACGGTGAGGTCTTCCTCTCTTTTGTAATAAGTTCAATAATCCAGGCTATGGCAATTGAACCGGCAATCGCGATGCCGAAAAGGTGCGTAACGCACATTAGTGCCAGAACAGCGCAGTATCTGACAGGATGAGCATTTCTTTTCTCGTGCAGAGACGCAGCGAGAAACAGAGCCAGTGCCAGAAGCATATAAGGTCTGCAAAGAACCTCCGTCTGCATGAAGAAATACGTGAACGGAAGCAGCGTAAGAGTTGTATTCCTGAACGGAGCTTTGAATTCAAGTACAAAAATCGCCGCAAAATCAGTTACAAGATGGAGAAACTCAACTGAAGGCTTGAACGGAAGATTGAGTTTTGCGGGAATGCTGTATGTAAGACAGATTAACGGAATGTGTCCTTCATAGTGTGGGATAAGGAAAATCATATCGCGGTATGAGGCATTTCGGGCAATCAGCCATGCCTCAGCTTCATCATTACCGGGCTCGTGGAAAATAAGCAGCGCGATGCAGAAAAGCATCGCGACGGCAGTAACCGCGGCAGAGACATTCTTCCGCGGCAGGGCATTGTACCTCTTTATATGCGTTATTGCCATTCTGCTGAGCTCACTATCCATACGGTTCATTTATGTCACCCCGTATATCTCGTTATAATCCGACAGCTCCGGAGTAATGCCAAGCGTGTCAGCCAGATCTTTTCTGAGCCATACAAAATCTCCGAACTTTTCATAGGTTGTCTTGTAGAAGGCTCTGCCGGCCCGGCAGTAGACAAGCACATAATCATTGTCGATTCCGAGTTCATCTGTCACCGCCATGAGATTGTCTTCTCCGTTGCCGGTAATTATCATGTCCGGAGTACCCATACCGGCCCACTTCTGAATCTGTTCCGAAGACTGCTCCGGCGTATTGCAGCGCCATATTATATACGGCCTGTCATTGACAAGATTATAGCAAAGCGGTCTTCCCATGTAGGCGTTGATCGAATTTGTCACATACTCGTCAGAAGTAAAGTTGCCGTCTGTGACATCCCATGCACCGAGGCACCTAAGGTTCTGAAGATTGTTCTCTACAATCCACTCCGCGACACTTTTGCCCGCGTCATAATCAGATGTGATTTCGGTAAATACCGCGAACATTGACCATCCGGAGGATATCAGAACAATAAGGGCAAAAACGGCACCGTTGATAAGTCTGCAGGACAGGGATGTGCGATGTGCAGAGCCGTTTTTTTCGGCGCCGCTGCAAATCCAGACCGAGTACACAAAAAGCATGAACAGAAAAGCAAAGTGGTAGCTGAAAATGTAGTAAGCTCCGACAAGCGAAAATGTCGCAATCGGTATAAGGCAGGCGGCCAGACGCTTTCGCACGGCACAGTATCTTATAAGGCTCACCCAGATCAGACCGGAAAGAATGAATGAGACTGATGTCCGGAACAAAGATATCTGTGACGTCTGAAAAGATACCCCCGGTGAAATGAAATTTGTGAACAGTACTTCTGAAGGTATGTATATCAGGAACTTTATGAGTGTTACCGGATAACTCTGACTGCCATCCCTGCTCGACAGGTATATATCCTTCGCCGGGATTATAAGAGACACCACAGCGGCGGCAAAGACAGCCAGAACCGCAAGACACAGCAGTCTGCGACGATTGGAGGTAAATAGTCTTGATCCCGACGCGATGACCCACTCAAGCGCGATTCCGCCGGCAATCACTATTCCGTACAGATGCGTCATACACATCAGCATCAGAGTAAGAGTATACCTGACAGGCATTTCATCACGTCTGTTATATAGAACCGCAGCCATAAAAACAGTAGCTATAAGAAGGATGTACGGCCTTGCAAGAAGCGCCGGATGCAGAAAAAAGTACATAAACGGAAGAACAATCCTCACGATGTTCGGGAAAGGTGACCGGAATTCAATCAGATACACCGCTGCAAAGACAGACAGCAGATGGAGCACTGTCATCACGGGCTTCGCTGGAAGACCGAGCTTTGCCGGAATACTGTAGATCAGATACAGAAAAGGAATATGCCCTTCATAGTGAGGAAGATAGAAAAGCATGTCGCTGTAGCTCGCGTATCTTGCTATAAGCCATGCCTGTGCCTCGTCACAGCACAGCTCGTGGAAACACAGCAATATGAGATAGAAAACCATCGCGGTCACTGTCACAGTAACATTCACACATCTTCGATCATACCTGTTTACTTTCCTTACAAACCGCGCAAAAAAAGTATCGTTAATTTCACCTGCTAATCTGTTGTCCATTCTTACCCGCCGCTTATCCGCTTATTTGAAAATGTTGATAATCTTTTGGAGATGACCATGAACCGCCCCAGGTCCAGCCATGCTCCGTAAATAACCGATATGCCCCGTCGCTGTCCGTAATAGCATGAGGCAACGATCTGTCTTCTGAATATTCTGCCGCATTGTCGTGCGAATACCTGACAGTGCCGTCATCTGCTATTGTAACATAAGGATTCTGCTGCGGGTTTATGTCTATTGCAAGCCCCAAAGCGTGCTTCGACAGATGTGAAGATCCCGTTGCCGCCCTGTAGCAGAACGCTGAAGTGTTGTTATGATCTATTGAATTGTAGTCACTGCCTGATGCATCGCCGGTCCAGTAATCATCTATAAGGTGCATCTTCTCAATCTCATAACGGTCTTCAAACAGCGTCTCGAAAATACTGATTACATCATCACTGACACTCTTGTTTACAATCAGCTCCCCCACCTGGCATTCCCCGTTGAAATTAACGTGAAGCATCTTGATATACCGCAGCTCCGACAGGGCAATATCGTCATTGTCCACAAATGATTTTCCGATTATTCTGTTGTAGACGTCATCATTCTTCTCAATAGAAACAGAAGTGAAGTACAGGTTGAGATTGCTTTCATCTATTCTTCCGGAATCTATTACTTCTCCGGCATCGTAACCGGAAAGATTCTCAAGATACTGCGATGAAGGCTCAGGTACCGGCGTAGGTGTAAGGGTTGCAGTCGGCAGCGGCGTTGCCGTCGGTGCCAAAACAGGTTCCGGTGATGTCTCGAGGGACTGTTTAAGAGACTGATCAGATGCGGTTACTGATGATATTCCGATGACTTCATTTCCATTGGAATCATCTTCGTCTGCATGATTTCTGCCGTATTCGCGCAAAGCCAGAGCAAAGATACCGCCTGCCAGTACCGCTATACCCAAATAAGCTGCAGCAACGGTCAGGATTCTCTTTTTTCTCGCTCGCTCTCTCGCCCTGCTCTTCATAAATCGTCCTCAGTCAAAAACTCTCTTCATCTCTGCGCCGCCACAGATAATAGCCGGTTACTGCGGCTGTTCCCAGTAAAACTCCCGCAATGCTCACCGCAACAGCAGCCTTTATCCCCGGTATCTCATAACTGAATACTATATCATTGTCACCGCTGTCAAGATTTATCACCTGATACGCTCCGCAAAGATCCTGTGTCTCAATCATTTTCCCGTTGAGAGTGACCGTAAATCCGCGGTCCTTCGGAAGCATAATCACAAGCTTTTCCCCTGACTTGCAGTCGTGCGCCTCAATATGAAAGTTCGAACTGTCTTCAATTGAGAACTGTACCGCGCGGCCCTGTAATTTCGCTGCGGCGCTCATAAGCGCCGATTCATCAAGTACATAAAACTTCGGATGCATACCGGTCTCAGAATCAACGCTGACCGATGCGCTCGCACTGTCAGTCGGTATCATAAACACCGTCGGCGCGAGAAAACAGTTATAATCTGTCTCATATACCCCGTTAACACTCAGTTTTCTCGTCTCCTGATCGTCGAAAACGATGTTACCGTATAAGGCGTCGCCTCCGTCCGGCACTTGAACCGTATAAGTCGTCACACCGCCGCTTACGCTTGTTTCATAGTCGCAGGCCTTATAAACACGGCATTTGTCTCCGGTCATGGCACTGTACATGCTGTTGGTATACTCAAACGGGTCTGAACTGTCTTCAGGCTCGTCAATATCGTAATCAGCAATAAAACCGCACGGCAGACAGTAAGGATTGAGATATACATTCTTTCCGGTTGCATAATCCGTAAGCTTCTCGTATTGCGGAATATCATAATCGGAAAGAACATACCTGACTCCAAGCAGCGAATCGGCCGCAGCTACGGAAGCTCTTGTGATTGTCAGGGTATCGCTCGCGAAAGGATAACCCAGTTTCGACAGATATTGTCCCTGTTCCTCCTGCGGCGCGGAAACAAACGAAGATATTGAACTGAACCCGAAGGCGAGCGCTTCATTGTATTCTGCAGTCAGATTAAGACCTATGGCTGTCCGGTTTGAAGTCTGGGAGATACGGTAAAAATCACCGTCACCTTCAAGACCGTCGCAGTAATCCGCAAGAGAAGTCTCCCGGCTCACATAGCCGGCAAGCTCTGTGGCATTCGAAACAGAGTACAGTTCCAGCAGTATAACCGAACTGAGACAGAATTCAAACGCCGTCAACAAAGCGCACAAAGTGAGCGCAACGCCCTCAAATCTCCTTTTGTTCTCTTTTCCGAAGCAGCAGTATACCGTGACTGCAAAGCAAAGAATCAGCGCCGAACCGCAAATAATGCAGCCGGCTGTTCCTTCTGACGAGGTCTCATAATTCCAGATCTGAAGCTGCGCGGCCGATACGCCGGATATGTTAAGCAGCGCACCGGCGATTATAAATGACAGAGCGCAAAGCATCACTTTCATAAAGGAAGTTTCCGATTCTCCGAGGTAATACTGAGCTGCGATAAAAACGAGAACAAAAACGCCAAGGTAACTGTAGCGATACCAGAATGACTCCACATTTCTGAATATTGAGAACAATAACACGAGCGGCTCCCAGAAAAACATCAGAACCGTAAATGCAAGAAGAATGCCGGATATGATTTTCGTGCGCACGGAAGCCTTGCCGCACACAAAAAACAGCATTACTCCCATAAGGACGAAGCTGCCGCAGTAAAGCGAAACAGAACCCTTAAGGCTGATGAGCCCCGGACCGTAATTGGAAATCACACTCAACGGATTGCCGATAAAGCCTGAAGATATAGAGGAGAAAAGGTCGGTTGTTCCGTGAGTTCTTCCGGACAGCATATAAAGCGAAGGAATAAGGATAACCCCGGAAATCATCACCGCACTCAGCATGCCTGCGGCATAACAAAGCAGTGATTTGAATAATTTCCTGCCGCCGGCCTGAAACCATTCCGCAATAAACCAGAATACGGTAAAAATGCAGTTTATGACACCTGTATACCAGCCGAATATAAGACTCATTGATACCGACACTATAAGAACACAGGGTCTGCCCTTTATCGCGCGGCTTACTCCAAGCGCAATAAGCGGAAGAAGGCACGCGCCGTCAAGCCACATTATATTGCTCGACTGAGAAACGAAATACTGGCTCATGGCATATGATACCGCAAGCATCACAACAACCACGCAGTGCTTCCTGCCGGAAGATTCTGCAGGGAACCTAAGACCTGCGAACAGTGCCATGAAGAAAGCTGCGAGTCCGGACTTGATCAGAAACATCACATCGAAACATGTCATCATATCGCCCTTGTCAAACAACGCCACAAGAAGCATCAGAGGCGAGGCCAGATAATAAGCGAATACAGCGTAGCAGGATCCGCCCAAAGACTTGCCAAAGGTGTAATCTATTGAATTTCTGCCTGCCAGGACATCCTTGTAATACATCAGAAGATCAATATACTGCGAATCACCATCCCTGTATGTCAGAGACCTGTCGCCAAAAGGCGCTATTCCGGAAATCTTGAAAATGACGCTGTATATCGCAGCAACAGCCAGTAAAGATATCACCGCTAAAGCGACAACCCTCTTTACGGCCGACTTTCCCTCTATCGAAAAGCTCCCCATCATACCCGATATCCACCTTATTTTTAATGTATTAGGCACAGTATAACACAATGCCGCCCCTAAGCTCGGGAAATCCCAAGCCTGGGGGCGGCAATGCAAAGAGAGTAGCGCAACGGGCGCTTTTTGGATTATGTATTCTTAAATACGAACACTGTCGAACATTCAACGTCTGAAGGCGTGCCTGCGAAAGAGTCATAGTCGGCTGAGTATGATTTGAGCGCATTGATTCTTCCTGACAGAGGTTCAATGTTATCATTTATCAGGGATGTAATTTTTGTAACCGCCTCGTCATTGAACTCATTAAGCCCGTCACTCAAAGCCTGCGCACCGTCCAGAAGTTTTGCGGTTCCGTCAGCGAGAGTTTTTGATCCGTCTGAAACAGAAGATGCTCCGGAAGCCACCGTTCCGGCACCGCCGGCAAGCGATTTGGCACCGCTGGCAAGAGTCTGCGCACCGGCACTTAGTCTGTTGGCACCGCTTACCAGACTTGACGAACCTGAAGCAAGTGAAGCTGTTCCTTCGGAAAGTGTCGCAGCACCGGTATTGAGCTGGCTTACTGCTGTGGCAAGATTGCCTGCTCCGGTCGCCAGCTGAGGAAGGCTCGACTTAAGCTGAGCTACACCGCTTGCTACCTGATTTACACCTGCCGTGTAATCAGAAATGCCGTTCTTAAGTGTTGCGGCACCGTCTGAAAGGGCGCTAACATTTGCAGCTACGGTAGGAAGAGCCTGGATTGCCGTATTGATGCCCGAATAGCTGTTATAAAGGCCTGTAACTCCCGTTGCAAGACCGCTGTATGCTCTGATTACTCCGATAAGCTGAGCCTGATACTGAGCATTAACCGCGGGGTCAGCGTTGAAGGTCGTACCTGAAATAAGTGCCTCAAGAGCCGCTTCCTGCTGTGATGTCATACCTATAGGCGCGACAGCATTCGTGTACATGTTATTAATTGCGCCAAGAACATTTGCAGAGCCCTGGGCAAGTGCTGTCGTCTGCATCGAGTTCATCGCCTGATTGAGCTGTGAGAGACCGTTTGCTATAGTTGAAGCGCCGTTATTAAGAGTATCGTTTTTCGATGTGAGAGTCGACATTCCGTCTGATATCTGGCTTACGCCTGTCTGTAAAGCTTCTACACCGGTCTGCAGTTCAGGAAGCTTGCCTGCAAGCTGCGTGAGTCCGTCTTTCAGAGCCGCTGCACCGCTGTTGACCTGTGATATTCCGTTATTCAGTGTCTGTGAACCGCTCAGAAGAGTGCTTGCGCCGGAAGCGACACTCGAAGATCCTTCAGAGAGACTTGCGGCACCGCTTGCAAGAGTACTGGCTCCGTCTGACAGTCTGCCCGCGCCGTCACTGAGTTCTGACGCGCCGTCGTTCAATGTCTCGGCACCGTCACACAAGTCAGACGCACCGTCAGTCAACTGCGACATACCGTCAGTCATATCATCTGCCTTGTCACTGAGCGAATCTGTGTCTAAATCAAAATCGGAATCACTGAGGTCAAGCTTCTTGGCAACTGTCATAGAAGTAATCTCGTCGCAATCCGTTACATCGCATTCAACTACCAAACTTTCAGGAATATCAATTGATGCGATGGTATCGTCAAGACTGTCGTCATCGCTCTCGTCCTGTGCGGTTGTCTTAAGGGAGTCAAGGTCAAGACTCTCTTCAAGTCCGGGGAAACCGACACCCATAACAACTGTATGTTCTCCGTCGTTGACGGCTTCACCGTTGTCTACAGTCACATTTGTAACTTTAGTGCTGTCGAGCAGCATACCTGTCGACATGACAAAAGGCATATAAACTGTATATTTCTCACCGTTGTCATCGGTATATTCTTCGGACATATTGTTGGTGTAGTCAATCGTTATCACGAGGTGACCCGACTTGCCTTCAAGATCGGCGCCTGTAATAGCTTCACCGTCAAGCGTATATGAGACATCAACATCAACCGGAGCCTGCTCAGTTGTAGTACCGCTGTAATATACGTCGCCTCCGTCAGTACTCCATGTCAGCTGACCGTCGCCATTGTCAGTCAGAGTGGAATTTCCCCTGACCACTTCAATATCGCTGAGATTTGCAATATCATCAAGGCTTGCGGCACCGTCACTGTTCTTAAGCCAATCCGAAACAATCGTCTCGGTTGTCTCATTATCCTTCTTGATGATATAGACTGTCTCGTTCTTGCCGGCAGAGTCACTGTGTTCCGGAGCCGCCAGAGTCTGTGCCTGCGTAATGTTTGTCTTAAGCTCGGCATCTTCGGTCTTCGCTTCAGTTGCCTGATTGCATCCTGCGAAAAGCACCGCCAGCATTGACGCGCTTGCCGTAATGGCCGTAATTTTCTTCATTCTCTCTTTCATATTAACTTACCATCCTTTCTTTTAGCCCTGAACTCTGTTCTTTTTTGTAAGGCCGCGCATTCCCAGCGTGGTTCTGATTATTACTCCGTCGAAAATAAGCAGCAGCGCGGGCAGCAGCGTAATGACAATTACCATCGAGAGCAGCGCACCTCTTGCGAGAAGCAGACAGATTGAACCAATCAGGTCGATATTTGAGTAAACTGCACATCCGATTGTCGCTGCGAAGAAACCGAGTGCAGATGAGAATATCGAGTTGACCGACGTCTCAACCGCCACCTTGACCGCTTCCTTCCTCGACTTGCCTGCGATTCTCTCGACCTTGTATCTGTTTGTCAGAAGAATGGCATAGTCGATTGTTGCGCCGAGCTGAATCGTTCCGACGCATATTGATGCGATAAACGGAAGCGTAGCGCCGGTATAGTACGCCAGACTCATATTCACATAAATTGCAAGTTCAACTACTGCAACAAGTATTATCGGCAGAGTGATTGACTTGAGCACGAAGAATATCAGGAGGAAAATAGCGCCGATTGATACAGCAGATACGACCTTGAAGTCATGATCTGTAATATCTATCAGGTCCTTTGTTGCAGGTGCTTCACCGATAAACATTGAACCCTTGTCGTATGACTTGATGATATTGTTGATCTCGGTACACTGTTCGTTTATCTCATCGGTTGCCACCTGATATGACGACGACACGATAAGAAGTTTGTAATTGTCAGATATAAGGTCATCTGTCAGTTCAGATGGTACAACCGCACTGGGAACAAGCGACCCTTCGACCGAATCGAGTCCGATAGCGAAATTAACGCCATCAACATTTTCGATGTCAGACAGCATTGACTTCGTATCCTTTGCCGAGAGTTTGCTGTCAACAAGAATCATTGATACCGAACTTATGTCGTAATTGTCCTCAAGCTCTTTATTCGCCTGAACCGACTGTAAGTTGTCAGGAAGACTGTTGTCGAGCTTGTAATAGACTTTTACTCTGTTGTTGCCGTATATTGCCGGTATCCACAGCAGCAGAAGAAAAATGGCGACCGGAATATATGCCTTGTCAAGGAAAACCCCGAGGCCTCTGCTTGGAAGCTTAACGGTTCTGTGATGTGATTTCTCAATGGCACGATCGAAAATAAGTATCAGCGAAGGAAGAATTGTAATACATCCTACTACGCCGAACAGAACACCCTTTGCCATTACAATACCCATGTCAAGTCCAAGTGTGAATGTCATGAAGCACATTGCGAGGAAGCCGGCTATGGTTGTCAGAGAAGAACCTGCGACAGAAGTGATAGTCGCGGCAATTGCGTGGGCCATTGCCTCCTTTTTATCAGGATAGAGAACCTTGTGTTCAACGTAGCTGTGATAGAGGAATATCGAATAATCCATAGTAACGCCCAGCTGCAATATCGCGACAAGTGACATCGTTATGAATGATATCTCTCCGGTAACAAAATTACTTCCGAGGTTATATATGATTGTCATCCCGATATCTACAAGAAACAGAATCGGTACGATAAACGAATCCATCGTCAGCATGAGAACTATCAATGCCAGGACTACGGCAATTACCGTGTATATCGGCGTCTGTTCCTGAACGAGGTTCTTTGTGTCGGTAACCACTGCAGCCATGCTCGACAGCATACATTGCTCACCTGCCACCTCCCTGATTTTTGTAATTGCATCCATCGTCTCATCGGACGAGCTCGTGCTGTCAAAGAAAATAAACATCAGACAGCCTTTTCCATCCTTTGAATAGAAGACATCCCTGACTTCATCCGGAAGCATCTCTTCAGGTACGGTACCTTCAGTAATCGCATTGTAGCAGATTACATCCGCCACATGGTCTACTGCTTCGACCTTCTCCTTCATCTCAATCTGCTCTGCGGAATTGAGCCCATCGCATACAAATATTCCGTATGCGCCTTTTCCGAAATCCTTGAGAAGAATGTCCTGACCCTTCATCGTCTCGATGTTGTCCGGCAGATAGTAGAGAATATCGTAGTTAATACGCGTGTTGAGATATCCGATTACCGAAGGAATCAGAAGTAATACACTCAGCACCAGTATTACATAGCGAAACTTTACTATGCCCTTTCCAAACTTTAGCATTTGATCCACCTCTCTTTGCATGGTGTTCTTTTTGACCGATAGTCATTTTTATGCTTGTGAATATATCACTTTTTGACTACAAGTCAATATTTTTTCGGTAAATTCTTGACCTAAAGTCAAAAAATGTATATATTGATGGAAATGAAGTTATCGAGGTGACATAAAATTGGGCAAAGCTGAAGAAAACAAACAGCATAAGCGCAATTCGCTTCTGACGCAGTCTTATAACCTGTTCACTACAAAAGGCATCTCTGATACCTCAATATCTGATATTGCCAGCAAAGCCGGTGTCGCCAAGGGAACCTTTTACTTTTACTTCAAAGACAAACAGGACATAATCAATTACCTTATCGCCCGTAAATCGGAAGGTCTTCTTGTCAAAGCGATAGATAATCTTAAGGTTGCCGTTCAGACCAATCCCGAGCTTCCTGTTGAAGAGAAAATAATAATCCTCGCCGACAGCATCATAACGGATCTGTCTAAAGACCCGAAGCTCGTCAAATTTCTTAACCGCAACCTGAATCTTGGTTTCTATGTCAAGGCATATATGGATGAATCGCTCATAACCACTGTAAATGTCCAGGAAGAATACGCGAAAATCATCAACTCCTGCGGCGACAAATGGCGTGACGACAAACTCATGCTGTACACGATAATTGAGTTCATAAGCTCTACAGTACACTCAATAATAGTGGATAAACTTCCATGTGACCTCAACGAGTACAAACCATATCTGTTTGACAGCATCAGAGCAATTGTGAATGTCTACAAGATATAATTTAATAAAGCTATGAAGAAACTGACCGGCAAACTGCTTATTGACCTTTTGTTTCACATTACCGGTAACTGTATACTTGTTGCCTTATCACAGTCGGTTAATGTTATTTCTCACAAATCAGCTTTTCTAATAGAATTGTGTATTGTTTTGCTGCTTCAGATACCGGCTTATTCCATATATAAGACACATCCGTTTAGCGAAAAGCACACAATGTACAAGGTATGGTACTGGTTAGTTTCTCTTATTTTTACAGCGACAACAGCATGGTTTTGGATGTATGAAGCAGTCGGTCCGTTATAGGTCATTAATCAGCAATTCCCGGAGAACATAAGACTCGGACATGCCTGATAAGCTTGTCGTTCTCCCCAAGATAACGTTAAGAGCAAAAAAAACGCTTCCTGCATAATGCAGGAAGCGTCTTTTGTTCAAATTGCGGTTAAATTTACTCTGCTGTTACAGAAATAATATGCGGATTAACGCCCTCATACCAGTAAAGGAAGCCTTCCATGTCAACCTTCTGACCGACCTTGAGTGCCTTGACTGCCTTGTAAACATCAGAATCAGATCCGGTGAGATATGACTCTACAGTAAATGTATATGTCTGTCCGTTATATGATACCTTGAAGTAAAGATCGTCGCCCTCGCTTCCGGAACCATCATAATTGTAAAGGAATGCTGCACCGGAATCATCGGCTGCTTCAACTGTCATACCTGTGAAAGATACCAGCATGTTCTGTGAGTTGATAAGGTCATCGGATGCAAGAAGATCTGTTACGTCAACAGGCTCAGCGATATAGTTGCCGTCTTCAATCTCATATGTAGCATCAGTAATCTCAATCTCACCGGACCACTCGGACTTATAGCCGGTAACCTTGATCTTTGTACCCTCTGTAAGAAGAGCATACTCATCTTCTGAGCATGGCATGTTGTAAAGGAAATAAGCTCCGTCTGCATCCTGAGTGTAGAAAGTTGCAACGCCTACGCCTTCATTCTCCCACCATCCCTGCTTTGCCTGGATGTATGTCTCAACAGTAACCTGTGAGTCAAGTTCAGCTGCGCTGTACTCGGCATATGTCATTACGCCTTCGCCCTTCTCTTCGTCAGCTCCGGAAATAGTAGGTGCTGCCGTTGATCCTTCCGAAGCTGCAACAGACTCAGCTGTTGACGCCGCGCAGGAAACCTCGCTTGACTCTGATGCGGATGACTCCGCTGTCTTACCTGAACAGCCTGTCATTGACATAACCATAGATGCCGCAAGAGCTGCCGCCACTAAAGTATTGATTGACTTCTTCATAATAAATTCTCCTTAAAAGAACTGCTTTCAGAATTGAAAGCGTTATTGTGTGTGCTTATTGCACTAAAGTAATTATAATACTTTGTGCTTTTTTACAATAGAATCAATCCGGCCTTTTCTTTTTCGCAAACTGCACGATAAAATACACGATTATTCCCATCCAGCTTGCACCTATGCACAAAATCAGCAATTTGGACGCGACAGGAAGCTCACCAAGCTGAGACTGAGAATCCTTGCTTGCTCCGCCGTACTGGTCTAACTTGTACAGCGACTCGACATCACTGTAAAGCTTATTCATATAGTCATCATCAATAGTCTCATGCCGCCTGGTAGACTTGGCGACATTCTCAATCAGCTGTCCGGCAGCATTGCGAAGTGCCGTAGAACCGTTGAACACCGGAGTTGTAAATGTATTCTGCATGTTGCCGAGCAGTAGTTCGGCCGCGGCAATCTTGACATCATAATGCTCGTCGGCGTCCTCACCCGCACGCGCAAGATAATCCTTATACTGACTGCTCTCCTGCGCTTTGGTTGTCACCGGAACATACCCTTCTGTCGAAGAATACGCTATCTGCACATCGTTCGTAAGCATATACTGCGCGAAAAGCCATGAGGCCATAACCTCCTGCGGGTCGTCCTTGTTGAATATGCAGATGGACGGGCCCTGCGATATCATCTTGGGGTCAGACGTATCATATTGCGGAATCGGTCTCACTACCGTTTCAAAATTAACAATATCATTCTCATGAATATCAGACAGAGGCGCCGAGGAGCCCATCCATGTAGCTCCGGCAGTAGAGTCAACTGCAAAAACGCATTCGCCGGCATTGAAGAAATTACCCGGATACCCGGATATCTTGAAAGTTGAGAACGCACCTGTCGCGACATGACCGGATATTGTATAAAGATCTGATTCTGTAGTATCGTTGAATAATGATATGTTACCGCTGTCATCGGAATAACCCGCGCCCTGCTGCTTTAACATCGATATCAGCATATTGTCTGTGGACTTGTATATGAACGGTATCATTATGTCTTTGCCGTTAAGCGCATAGGTTCCGTCATTATTTTTGGCAAGAGCGGCTTCGGACACCTCCCAGACGTAATCCCATGTTACAACATCAGGAATGTCATAGCCTAACGCATTTACATAATCCTTGTTTATGTAAAGAGCTTCCGTCGATCGCATAAACGGCAGCGCGTAGCAGCTGCCTCCAAGTCTGCATTCATCGAGAAATTCCGGAACAATCTCGTCAGACCCTGGAGAATCAAACGCTACCTCGCTTCCGCCAAGGCCGTAGCGCGGATCTTCCATAAGTCCGTCGAGCGGAACGACGACATTGTCTCCGGTCATATAGGTTGCAATATGATCCGGATAAGTGATGCAGACATTGGGCGTTGTTCCGGTCGAGATGTTTGTTATGACATCGTTATATATCTTGTTATAGTCCGTATACAGCCTCATATTTACGGTAATATTCGGATATAAGGCTTCAAAATCGGCAATAGCCTGATTGTAAATCTGCGTCTGTGTCTTATTGGTATCATTCTTGGCCCAGAAAACTATATCGTAATGGCGTCCTGTATCAAATTCATCAGGTATAACAAATTCATTCGTCTGGCGCGAGCCGTGGCAGCCTGAAAGCAATACTGCGGTAACGGTCATCATGACTGCAGGAAGAAGAGAACCCGGATTTCTTAACTTTATCATCCTTTTGTCCCCTCCCTTGATATTCCTTCCATAATTCTGTTGCGAAAAACCAGAAACAGGATAACAAGCGGAATTGACACCACCACAACGGCTGCCATCATCGCAGGAATATTCTCCCTTCCGAAGCCGTTCTCCCGTATCTCCTGTATGCCGTTCGACACCAGAAAGTAGTTTGGATCGTCGGTTATTAGCCTTGGCCAGACATATGAATTCCAGCACTCTATAACTTTAAGAATTATGACGGTAATTACAGTAGGTCTGCATATCGGTACAAGAACTTTAAAAAGATATCTGAGATCCGATGTTCCGTCTATTTTTGCCGCATAGTAAAGCTCGTCGGGAACCTGTTCAAAGTTTTCTTTGAGAAGATATATATAAAACACCGACGTGACCGACGGAAGAATCAGTCCGGTAAAGGTGTTGCGCAGATTCATATCAGTAATCGTAACAAAATTCGTTATTATCACCAGCTCGTTAGGTATCATCATAAGCGCGAGAAAGGCGACAAACATTATGTTCTTTCCTTTAAAATCAAGTCTCGCGAATGCGTATGCGGCAAAAACAATTACCATAAGCATAAGCGCAGTCGTCAAAGTCGTAAAAACGACAGTGTTAATGAAATATTTCGCAAGCGGCACCTGCGTAAACGCGTCAACATAATTCCGGAAGGTCGGATCACTGCAGTAAAATTTAGGAAGGTGCTCCCCCATATAGCTGGCATAGCTTTTGAATGATGTAAGTATCATCCAGTAGAACGGAAACAATACTATTACTGCCCAGATACCGAGAAAAATATACATAATCGTCCTGACTGCGTGTTTTCTCACCGAAGTTCCTGTTCCGATTGCTGTTCTGCTCATATGTCTATACATACACGCCTCCTCAGTTATATGCTTTCCTGCGGCTTACAATCAGATTGACGACCGTAATGGTCAATACAATCGCGAAAAGAATTATTGCCGCGGACGATGCATATGACGGGTAGCCGCCGCCATCGCCGTAAAGCATGTCATAGACATAACCGACGATTGTATTCATTCCCGCCGCATTGAGATTTGTTCCGAAGATGGCGACAACATCGCTGTAGGCCTTGAAGGCACCGATAAATCCGGTGATGACCAGATAGAAAATCATTGGAGATATCATGGGCAGTGTAATCTTTGTAAAGGTTCGAAACGGAGACGTCCCGTCAATTTTCGCTGCCTTGTAATACACAGGATTTACCGAGGCCAGGGCACTTGTCAGAATAAGTATCTTGAACGGCATTACAATCCAGATGACATAAACGCACAGAACAAGCATCTTCGCCCAGTAAGGACCGCTTATGAAGTCAACGGCGTTCCAGCCGAAAGACTCGATAATAAGGTTCACCAGACCATCGGTATATTCTGTTTTCTGAAACAGAATCATAAACACAAGACCGACCGCAAGCGTATTGGTCACATACGGAAGGAAAAACACAGTTCTGAACAGCTTCTGCAAAAACTTTACTGAACTCAGCGCGAGCGATATGAGAAGTGACAGTCCTGTAGAAACCGGAACCGTAATTATCACAAGAATCAAGGTATTGGCTATCGCCTGAAGAAAATACCTGTCCCTTAGTACGTACCCGTAGTTATAGCTCCCCACACCGAAATAGCTCTGTGATGCCGAATTGTAGCCTTCCTCAAATGAATAGACAAATACATCAATCAAGGGGTAAACCATAAACGCGCCCAGAAAGATCATGGCAGGCAGCAGATAAAGCCAGCCGTGGAGCGTACCTTTGATTCCTTTGCCGGTAACACCGCTCTTAGTCATAATATATTCTCGCTTCGGTATCTTTGTCGAAAATAAGTGTTTTTCCGCGTTTCAGATTGAATCTGACCGTTCCGGAATCCCTGTCTATCACGTTCTCCGCTGAAATAATCGCGCGGACATTCACTCCGGTCATATCCGGATGTGTTGAAACAACGCTGGTGTCTCTTCCCATGACTTCGATCCCGACGAGCTTCATCGACAAGTCACCCGAGCTGTCAGGAACAAAGCCTTCAGGCCTCACCCCCACATAGACCTTCCCGTCTCGGGCGCTGACTCTGTCCATAACAGCCTCATCGCCGATATACAGCTTTGAATGTTCTATATGACCTTCGAAGACATTGATTGCAGGCGTCCCGAGAAATCTGGCTACAAACAGATTTACCGGGTCGTCATAGACCGTCTGGGGTTTATCCATCTGCTGAAAAACGCCGTCTCTCATGACCACAATAAGATCCGAGATGCTCATCGCCTCTTCCTGATCGTGTGTGACAAATATAGTAGTTATTCCGGTGGCCTTCTGTATTCTTCTTATCTCTTCCCTGGTCTGAAGCCTCAGTCTTGCATCGAGATTTGACAGCGGTTCATCCATAAGAAGCACCTTTGGCATCTTTACCAGTGCCCTCGCAATTGCGACTCTTTGCTGCTGACCGCCGCTCATTTCTCCCGGCTTCCTGTCAAGAAGGTATTCAATCTGGACAAGCTTTGCGACCTGAAGTGCCTTGTCCATCCGTTCGGCTTTGGTTAATTTCGCCTCACCAGTAAGATTCTCGAGAGGAAACGTAATGTTCTGTCTTACCGTAAGGTGCGGATAGAGAGCGTAATTCTGGAAAACAAGCCCTACACCTCTTTCCTCGGCGGGAATGCCGGTGACATCGTCTTCTCCGAAATAAACCTTTCCCGAAGATGGATTCTCAAGACCGCAGATCATATAAAGAAGCGTGCTCTTGCCGCAGC
The DNA here is from genome assembly GCA_022484595.1 of Mageeibacillus sp. GTDB lineage: Bacteria > Bacillota > Clostridia > Saccharofermentanales > Saccharofermentanaceae > Saccharofermentans. Next base: position 51,123 of record JAKVLB010000003.1, read on the forward strand.
CTGAAGGTCCCAGAAGTCCGATGAGCAGGCCGTCCGGAATCGAGAAATCAAAATCCGATACCGCGACCACCTGAGTGTTTTTCTTATCCCTGCCGGGAAAGACCTTGGTCAAATGTTCAAGTCTGACGTTCATAAACCGTGCCCCTTGATTCTGTAATGTAGCTCAATTATACCGCCTGAGCATAAATTATGTATTTTCCGCTTGTAAATACCGTTTCATAGTTATTGTCAGCAATAAATTCTTTAAGCTGCCGCTCTGCCGGAAAACCGTGAATGACAATCATCACAGGATTATCCGCTTCGAGATCTGCTATATATTCATTCATAATCTCCGGCTTTACCCATTCCGGCGGAATCTGGTAGGAATATCTTGAAGCCGACAGCCGGCCGGTTGCATTATATATTGCATCTTCATTGCCCCATACGGTTATCCTGTCATCCTGTCCGGAATTGTCCCTGATATACTGCACTACAGCACAGTAATCACCGTATTGATCGGCCTCCTCGCCATTGACAGCAGTATCGGCAATGTATATCCAGTTGATAACTCCGAGCTGAAGGATAAGAAACAGAACAACAGTGATTTTAAGACAGGCGACCGGGAACTTCTTTGATTCATATCCCAGCAGCATACTTAACGGATATACGGAAATAGGTATAAGGATAATAGCGTAACGCAGATACCGGTATCCCGGAAGACAGACAACTGCCACAGAAGAAATCATATAAAGGAAATAAGCGATATTCCATAATCTCACGGAACTTCTGCAGGCCATGACTGTGCCGGCTATTATAAGAACTGCCGACACAATCACAAGCGGCATCCGCAATGTCTCGGACAGAAGACTCTCCTGCGAGTACGCGACCGCTGCACTGTGATTTGAAGAATACATTGAGTTAAAGACAATATATTGATTGTAAAATTCTCTTAACGCACCGTTCAGTCCAAGCCATAAGATTACAGGAACCGCGACAATCGCAAATCCGGCTGTGAATTTTCCGGCAAATTCAGGAATCTTGCGGCTCTCGCGGGCGCATATAAGCTTTATGAGGACAAAAACCGAGAAAACTGCCCAAAGTGCGATCAAATTAAGCTTGACAAGCGCCGTTGCCGCCAACATGGCGCCGCACAGAATCAGCCGTCGTGTGTTTATTTTACCGTTGATAAAATAATCGGCATAGATATAAACCGCCCATATCTGAAAAGGCAGGCAGTATTCCTCCGTCATATTTCCGCCGTTAAAATAAAGAGCCGCAAGTGACAATGCTATCGAAGTCGTGACAAGACTTCCGATTCTGCCGCACGACAGGCGGGACAGTCTGTATAAACCTGCCGATGATACAATCCACGAGGCAAGTTCAACTGCCCATATTCCATGTTTTTCGCTTATAAAGAGACCTGCATACTCCAGAAGATAGAGCAGCGGCCCTTTATGGTCAAAAGTATCCTTATACGGCATCAGTCCCCGCTTCAAAATATTACCTACGTAGATAAAGACTGAAGAATCCTGTCCGGGCACGGCGTTCGAGACGAAAGGATTGAGCGGCGACATCATTGATATTGCAAAAGCCATCAGCGGCAGCAGAATAAGCACAGCAGCCTTGCTCACTTCTTCGTAAGTATGACTCTCTGTGATTCTTCGGGCCTCACAGCGGCAATCGTCATATAGTTTTCCGCAAATCATCACTTCAAATCCTCAATTCTAAAAATAGCAAACCCCTCAGAAATCAGATAGTCATCCGGGCTCCTGTAGACTTCTTCATATCCTTTGCCTTTGAGATATTCCTCTGTATCCTGACTGGATGTAATGAAGTAACCGTTCTGCGGAAGCGATACATCATCCTTTTCAAAAGACTTCAAATGGACTAATTTGTTCCAGTCGACATATGAGAAGCTCTCACCCCTGCACTTGAACCGCTTAAAGTTATCGCAGTAAGGAAGGATCGAGCTTGCCTCAGGTTCGTCGTTTGTCCATATCTCTGTTCCGGCCGGGACATTCATATTGATCCAGCGGGCTGCATCCTCGGCATATGAATATGTGCAGCTGACATCCGAAGATGCCAGAACCATGCCATGGAAACCGATAGCAACGAGCAGCACCGTGAATCCCGTTGTCAGAACAAAAGACCGCCTGCTTTTCGCGAGCTGTCTGTCATAGGCGATTATCATCATTCCCCATGAGATCACGACAGGACAGATTGCGATTTTCTGGTTAGTCAGCATCGGATAGACATAAACACTGATAACATTCAGAGTCAGAGAGCTGACGACCATTATCGCGCACGCGATTCTCGTCTCTGCCTTTGCTTTAAGCATTGCAAGAACGATTACACCCAGCATGGCAAATGAAAGAATAAGAATAACAACAAGTCCTGTATTGCTGAAAGTCCCGAAAAGCTTCCCTCCAAACACAATAAGTGAAGTGAATACGGAATAATCCTCGTTTGTTTTGCTGATCTTTCCCGTAGTAGGCAGAAGCTGCGCGAGGAGAAGAAGTGCGCTCGTCAGCGGACACAGCAGCGGACAGAGTTTTCTTATCAGTCTTCCCTCACGGATGCCGTCGCAAAGCTGTTCTGCCGCAAACCACACACTGAGCAGAAAAGCCATGACAATCATAAACAGATGTGTCTGGATAAGAAGCGCGATTGTGAGCGCATACAGGTACGGCCTCTTCTTGCGGTTCGGGAAAGCCCACACGTTAAGGAACAGTGCCAGCGGAATCAGCGCGTAGCACCTCGCTATCACCGCGAAAAAGTAGAACAGTGCCTGACTGAACACTATCGCGACATTGGTATATACGGGAAGCGGCGATTTGAACAGAACTATCCATGCAGCGAAAGAACATATGGCAAGCGAAATAACATTCTGAACAAATATCGGCGCGCCGAGCTTTATCCACGGGAAACAAAGCAGCAGCCAAAGGCACGAATGGCCTTCGACATGCATCTGCGCCAGCAGCTGACCGAGGCTCAAATCCCTGCACAGAAGGTATGACTGGGCCTCATCTCTCCATGGCTCATGACAGTACACCAGAACAGCATTAATCGCTATATAGACAAATAAAACAGCGTACATCAGCCAACGTGAAGTATTCTTGTCTGACTTTGACTTCAATCTATTTTCCATTCTCATAATATCCACCAGCAACAAACAGCAATGTATATTATTCTAATGCATAATACAAAATTAAATCAAGAAACAATTACAGCTCAAAGCTTCATATATCCGTCTTTTATCCATCCGAGCTTTCTCATGATCTCACTGAACAGAAGTGACAGCAAAGCCGGAGCTATAAGACACACGACAACCATTCCGATCCAGGCGGCAGTTCCGAGCGTTCCTGACTCCGTCATGGCGGAGAAACAGCCTATAGGTCCAACAAGACCGCATGTTCCCATTCCCGCAGAAACTCCGTTACACTCAAGCTTAAATAACATGGTAGCCATAGGTCCCGTTACTGCCGAAGCAAGAGTCGCGGGTATCCAGATCTGAGGGTGTCTGCATATATTGGGCATCTGGAGCATTGATGTTCCTATGCCCTGAGATACCACGCCGCCCCACTTGTTATCACGGAACGATGCGATTGCAAAGCCGACCATCTGGGCGCAGCAGCCGGCGAGAGCCGCGCCGCCCGCAATTCCGGCAATACCGATTGAAGCACATATGGCCGCGCTTGATATCGGAAGTGTAAGGATGATTCCGACCACAACCGACACGATGATGCCCATCTCGAACGGATGAAGCGTCGTAGCGAGGTTGATGAATTCGCCGAGCCAGTTCATGGCCACGGCAATAGCCGGACATGTAAGATAAGCGACAAGATATCCGACGCCGAGTGTGACTACAGGTGTAACGAGAATATCTACTTTGGTCTCTTTAGAAACAAATTTCCCGAATTCCACCGCGAAAATCACAGCGACAAAAACTCCGAGAGGCCCTGCTGCATAAGGCTGTCCCGGATATGCGTTAGCGAAATAACCCACTGCCGCAGAACATGCCATTACAAGCATCGGAGCCTTGAGAGCCGACGCGATTCCGACACCTATAGCCGCACCTGTAATGAGCGAAGCCATTTTGCCGGCACTGCCAAGGAAATGTGCCATAGTGACAAGAACACCGATATTGGTCATTCCAAGATACTTCGCAATTGTAGAAAGTATGGTTCCGATAAGGAGCGAAGCAAACAGACCCTGTGCCATGCCGCCCATCGCGTCTACAAAATACACCTTTGCGGAAATATTGATATTCTTCTTGTCAAGAAAGCTCTTAAGTGCGTTTTTCTTATCAGTTGACATATTTGTACCCCTCGTCAATTATAATTGAATGAATGTTATCATATTGAATATATCACTGCAATTTATTCATTTGCACAAATTCCAAAGTTTACTCTCTCTCCTTTTGTACCCGGTCACATCAAATCCGAAGATATCAGATATTCTGCCGGTTGCCACCATGTCATTTATCGAACCGTCATAAGCGACAATTCCTTTATCAAGTGCTATGACACGTTCAAGACAAAGCGAGGCCTGCCCCAAATCGTGCATTACGGCAATGACTGTATTATGCACGGAAGCGCCGGCTAATTCAGTCGTTCCGGAAGCCCACTCATTGAGGTAATCGGTAAGTTCTGAATTATGCCTCACATCAAGGTTGTTTTCAGGCTCATCAAGCAGCATAAACGGTGTCTGCTGGGCAAAAGCTCTCGCAAGAAAAGTTCTCTGAAGCTGGCCGCCTGACAATTCATTGAGTGCACGGTATCTGAGCTCATACACACCGCACCGGTTCATGGCCTCAGCCGCTATCTTTCTGTCCTCACTTCCCGGAGAAGCAAGCAGACCCGTCATATGAGAATACCTTCCCAGCATAACCGTCTGCTCAACTGTATAGTCAAAATATGTCTCGCCGTTCTGAGGCATGTAAGACACAACAGATGCCAGTTCTTTACGCCTTATGCTTCCGGAATCAGATGTACCGTAAGTAACCCTTCCGTCAAAAGGAAGAAGTCTTGCGATAACACGAAGCAGAGTTGTCTTACCGGATCCGTTTGTTCCCGCAACAAGTACGCGCTCACCCTCACTTATTTTCAGGCTGATGCTGTCAAGCACCGGCGTAAAGCCATAACCCGCCGTTACATTTTCGAGCACTATGTCCATCATGAATGCCTTCTTTCCCTAAGAAACACATATGCGAAAAAAGGCGCCCCCACAAGTGCCGTAACCGCGCCGACAGGTATTTCACGCGGACTTATCACGGTTCTTGCCAGAAGATCACAAAGCGCCATAAAAGCGCCCCCGTATACAAAAGACATCGGTATGACAATACGGCTGTCAGGACCGAAAATCCGTCTCACGGCATGCGGAGCAGCAAGGTCGACAAAACCTATGACACCCGTGAAAGCCACCGACACACCTGTCAATACAGAACTTACAACTATCATGATTATCTTCATCTTTCGTGAATCAACACCGATTGAGCTCGCCTGTTCATCACCGAAGCTCATGATATTGAGTTCTCTCGCAAAACAGATCAGAATCAGCGTGCCGGCAAGGCATACCGGAAAAAGAATCGCCACATGAGTCCATGTGCGGGACGAAAATGACCCCGTCATCCACATCCACAGCTGTTTGTAGTGATCCGGATATATTGTCGCCAGAAGATTCATTACTCCGGTCACGAACAGCGAAACAATCATACCTATAAGGATAACCGTCGTATTGCTTACTGCCCTGTCAATGCGCATGGAAAGAACCAGTACAATGCCGACAGTCAGCAATCCCATAACAAAGCCGGCAACTGGAAGGCATGCCTGAGAATAAAAAGGCAGCGATGCCGAGAATATGATCACAAGTGCCGCACCGAGCGATGCTCCGGAAGATATACCAAGAGTATAAGAAGATGCAAGCGGATTCTGAAGAAGCGACTGCATTACGGCTCCGCTCACGGAAAGCGCACCTCCGACAAGAAAAGCCGTAAGAGCTCGCGGAACTCTGATAGTCCAGAAAATTGAGTCAGTCATAGGCGCCACATTTCCGGGATTATTTCCGGTAACATGGCTCCAGATAATCTTTATAAGGTCGCTGAGACTAATATAAACGCTTCCGGCCCTGATACAGAGTGCCAGCACAGCAATGCAGCCAACGACAGACGCGATTATGCAGACTTTTCCGGTTGCTTTGCTTCTCATGATGCCTGTTCGGTTGTTGCAGAATCATCTGACGGATAAACGACGTTTTCCCACTCAGCCACAGCATCCGCAATATGATTGTTTGGTCTCGAACACAGATTGGCATCGACATAATAGACGGCGCCGTTTGCAACAGCCGTGACGTTCTCCCAGCCTTCAAGGTTCTCTATCTCAGAAACCGGGTCATCAACCCAGTTCACATTGGTAATAATAACATCAGGATTCATGGCTATTGCATCCTCAACAGAAATAGCAAGCCACCCCTCCTGATCTGCGCAGACATTGTCAGCTCCAATCACATCCAGCATATCGCTCATATATGTTCCGTTTCCGAATGTATATATAGTCGGAGCTTCCGCTGTCGGGATACTCATCATAAACAGAACAGTCTTTGTCTCATCAAAAGAAGCAGTTTCCTCCGCAACCTCATCTATCGCCTCCTGCATGTTGATTACAAGCTGCTTCGCCTCGCTGTCTTTTCCGATACAGTCTCCGATGAACGTCAGATCGCTGTAAATATCATCAATGGACGCGCTCGTCGGAATGTCAACAACGCATACTCCGCTGTCAATAAGCGGCTGGAAAGAATTTGTGCCGCCGTAAGAGCTCATGCCTGAAGCAAAAACAATATCCGGTTCAAGTGCCGCTATGGCCTCATTATCCGGATTCATCATATCGAACTGGGTAACATCAGGATTAAGGTCCTCCAGGAAATCAGCTGAATTTGTGTCAATCCCCACTATCTTATCCGACATTCCGAGTTCAATCAGAACCTGAGTGGTTGACGGTGACATAGATACTATTCTGCTTATTTCACCGGGAACTGTTATCGGATTGCCTGCCCGGTCTTCCGTCGGAAGAACTGACTGTCCGGAAACAGCCGATTCAAGGCTTTGCTCAGAACAAGCCGAAGCATCACTAATATCTGTCGATAGACTTGGCTCTGTCTCTGACTTCACTGAGTTACCGCACCCGGAAAAAAATACCGCAATCATTGCGATGCACACCAGAATCACTGCACTTGTCCTGAATTTATTATACATTTCAATCCTCCAAATCAGATAATGACTGTAAATTTGCAATCCGATTATAATACATAAATCCGTAATGATGTATAATTATACAAATTTATGCAATCAAGAGGAACAGCCAATGAAAATCAGCGAAATTCTTGCGCAGGACAAACCAACCATTTCTTTCGAGGTGTTTCCGCCAAAACAGGCATCCGGTCTTGAAACCGTAAAAGCTGCGGCCGGAGCGATTGCAGCACTGACTCCGTCATTTATGAGCGTCACCTACGGCGCGGCAGGTTCTACTTCAAAGCTTACCGTTGAGGTAGCCTCAGACATCAAGAATCTTCACGGTGTCTCCGTCATGCCCCATCTCACTTGCGTCGCTTCCACCAGAGAACACGTGTCTGATATCCTGACTCAGATCAGGGAGAACGGCATTGACAATGTCATGGCATTGAGAGGCGATATTCCTCAGGATGGCATTGTGTGTCATGATTACACACATGCTTCAGACCTTGTGGCTGACATCAGATCACAGGCACCGGATATTTGTATCGGAGGAGCGTGCTACCCCGAAGGTCATATTGAAAGCCCCAACAAAAATCTTGACATTGACTATCTCAAGCTCAAGGTTGACGCCGGCTGCGACTTTCTGACAACGCAGATGTTTTTCGACAACAATATTTTCTACAATTTTCTGTACCGCATAAAGGACAAGGGAATAACGGTTCCTGTCCTTCCCGGAGTAATGCCGGTGACAACCGCCAGACAGCTGTCAAGATCAGTTGCGCTTTCCGGAACAAATGTGCCTGAGCGTTTTCGCGCCATCGTCGACAAATTCGGGTCAGACCCGGATGCCATGAGAAGAGCAGGAATAATCTATGCCTCAGAGCAGATAATTGATCTCATTGCCAACGGAGTCAACCACATACATGTCTACTCAATGAACAAACCGGATGTGGCAGGCGAGATACTCACAAACCTTAAAGAGATTCTGGGGTAAGTACATATGCCGCTTGGAGTTACAATTCCGTTCAGCGAGGCTATGCGTTACATGGGCAGCCACAACGGGGTATCAAAATCTGATACAACCGTGAAGCTTATGACGGAAGCAATCCGGTCACTTGAGTTGTATTCAAGTCCGAAATATGTCTCCCGTGAATTCACTTTGAATACCGGGGCCGGAAATGATATGGATTCCGTAATATCACTCGGAAGTTTCTCTGTCAGAAGCGTGTCGCTTGCACGCAATCTCAAAGGCTGCACAAGAGCGGTGCTTTTCGCCGCGACAATTGGTCCGCAGGCAGACAGGCTCTGCAAGCGCGCGCAGCTGACATCAATGGCACAGGCAGCCTGCTATCAGGCTGCAGGGGCAGCGGCAATTGAAGCCCTGTGCGATTACATTAACAGCAATATTACCCGTGATTACAAGGCAGACGGATTCTTCACAAGGCCGCGCTTTTCTCCGGGCTACGGCGACGTATCTCTTGAACACCAGAAGGACTGGTTCAGAGAACTGGACATAACCAGGAACTGCGGAATCGAGCTCACTGATTCACTTCTTATGATTCCGACAAAATCAGTTACGGCAATAATCGGACTGTCTCCGGATGACAGAGAAAGCTGCAGTCTCAGTCAAAGCGACATGACCGCCTGCGACCTTTGCGATAACTCTTCAACATGCGCTTTTACCAGAAAGGAACAGAACATATGACACTCAGTGAAAGACTCGGCAAGGAATGGATTTTCTGCGACGGTGGAACCGGAACGCTGATGCAGCAGATGGGGCTCAAGGGCGGAGAACTGCCTGAAAGCTGGAACATCACCCATCCGGACGACATCAGAATGCTCGCCAGAGGATACTTTGACGCAGGGTGTAACATTGTTAACGCTAATACTTTCGGCGCAAACAGGCTCAAATTTGATAATCCGGAAGATATTATCCGGACAGGCGTCAGGCTCTGCCGTGAAGCCAGGCACGAAGCCGGACGCGACGATGATGCGTATGTGGCGGTTGACATCGGTCCAACCGGAAAACTTCTTGAACCGATGGGCGACCTTCCTTTCAATGAAGCCGTCAATATCTTCAAAGAAATGATTTCTGCAGGCGTTAACGAAGGATGCGATCTGGTTCTTATTGAGACAATGAGTGACTCATACGAAGCAAAAGCAGCAGTCCTTGCGGCAAAGGAATGCTGCTCACTTCCGGTTATCGTGACTCTGGTTTTCGATGAGACCGGAAGACTTCTGACCGGCGGCACCGTCAGGTCAAGTGTGGCAATGCTTGAAGGTCTCCACATAGACGCAATAGGCATTAACTGCGGTTTCGGACCACGCCAGATGATTCCTATTGTGAAACAGTTGACTGAAGCCAGTTCACTGCCGATTGTTGTAAATCCAAACGCCGGGCTTCCCAGATGCACCGACGGCGTAACTTACTATGACATCGGACCTGAAGAATTCAGTGATGTTATGGAAGAGATTGCCTCTATGGGCGTACATGTCATGGGAGGCTGCTGCGGAACAACACCTGAACATATTTCACAAATGATCAAACGTGTTAACAGGCTGCCTTTTATCCCGCCTGTAATAAAACACACTACTGTAGTAACCAGCTTTTCGAAAGCGGTTGATATCGGCAGATCGCCCGTAGTTATCGGTGAGCGAATCAATCCAACCGGAAAGAAACGCTTTAAACAGGCCTTAAGGGACAACGATATTGACTATATTCTCACCGAAGGACTCAATCAGGAGAACTCCGGGGCCGATATTCTTGATGTTAATGTGGGACTGCCGGAAATTGATGAGCCTTCAATGATGCAAAACGTCGTACTTCAGCTTCAGGGCGTAACAACTCTCCCTCTCCAGCTTGACAGCACCAATATTGAGGCTCTTGAACTTGGAATGCGTATTTACAACGGCAAACCGATGATTAATTCGGTAAACGGAAAACTTGAGTCAATAGAAGCCGTCATGCCCCTCGTAGCCAAATACGGAGGCGTTCTTGTCGGTCTTCCGCTTGATGAGACAGGAATACCGCCGACATCAGACGGCCGCATAGAGATTGCGCGAAAAATATACGAAGCCGCTGAAAAATACGGAATCTCACGCGACGACATCGTTATTGACGGTCTCGCCATGACAATCTCATCCGACGCAGGATCGGCCCTCGTAACTCTCGATACAATCAGACAGATACGTGATATTCTCCACGGACACTCAATTCTAGGTGTATCCAATATTTCATTCGGACTACCGGCGCGCGAACTGATTAACTCTCATTTCCTTACTATGGCAATGCAGAACGGTCTGTCCTGCGCAATAATAAACCCCGTTAACGACCACATGATGGCTTCAGTCAGAGCCTTCAAAGCCCTTACATGCCTCGACTCCCAATGTCTTGAATTCATATCACAATACAGTGAATATAAATCAGACGGAACATTCGGCGGTGCTATCAGCGGAAGGGTACAGACCGGCATATCCGGCAAGTCAGACACCACCGACCTGCCTCTGGGCCTGGCAATCGAGCGCGGCATCACAGGCCGCGCCAAAGAAGCGATGCAGGAAAGAATAGACGCCGGAGATGAGCCGCTTGACACTATTAATTCCGAACTAATTCCGGCACTCGACAAGGTAGGCAAAGGCTTCGAAGCCGGAACCATCTTTCTTCCACAGCTGCTGATGAGTGCAGACGCGGCAAAAGCGGCATTCGATGTAGTGAAGCTTTCAATGGCAGGCAGACCTCGCCGGGTACGCGGACGTGTCATCCTTGCAACCGTAAAGGGCGACATACATGATATCGGCAAAAACATAGTAAAAGTAATGCTTGAGAACTACGGATATGAAGTAATCGATCTCGGCAAGGATGTATCGCCTGAAGTAATTGTCAGTACAGCAATAGAACAAAATATAGAAGTGGTAGGACTGTCTGCCCTTATGACAACTACCGTCGTCTCAATGGAGAAGACAATAAAGCTACTTCGCGAAAAGAAGCCCGGAACAAAAGTCGTAGTCGGTGGAGCCGTTATGACACAGGAATATTCAGATCAGATAGGTGCCGACGCATACGCAAGCGACGCAATGGCAACAGTCAGGTACTGCGATTCTGTGTTTGCTGATAATTAACAAGTCATGGTAAATTAGATCGTACGGAGGGCGCAGCATCTGAATGGCCAGCTGCGCCACCTCCGTCGATCAGGCAAAAATCAGACAGGAATGGTTATACTATGTTTATTCGTGAGCTCATAAGTTCTCTTATCAGGCTGACCAAATCCGACGTAAAGCTCAACGGTACCGTCGGCAGGCTTCATTTTGCCGGCATCATCAACCAGAATAAAAGCACCTGAAGGAACATCTATTGTAAACTCACACTCAGAACCAGCCTCAAGCTTGATTCTTCTGAATGCAACAAGTCTTGAATTCAAGACTTCATCTTTATCATCTATAGCTTTTGCATATACCTGCAAAACTTCTGATATATCACAATCACTCTTGTTTGTTACAGTTACACTGAGCTTGATTCCGTTCTCTATCACATCGGATCGCCCGGAAGAAGACACTGCCTTGACAGATTCAATCCTGATATCGCCATATGTCAGACCAAAACCAAACGGATACAAAGGATCCTGCTCAAGGAACCTATAGGTTCTGCCCTTCATCGAGTAATCCGTAAAATCAGGAAGACTTTCAATACTCTTATAGATTGTAACAGGGAGCTTGCCTGAAGGATTGACATTACCGAAAATAACATCTCCGATTGAGCTTCCACCGCATTCACCCGGATACCACGCCTGCATAATTGCTGAAGAATGTTCAGACAACAGGTTAAGATCCATCGCACTGCCGGCCATAACTACAACTACTAACGGTTTCCCGCTTTGTATCGCACAATCTATGAGCTTCTGCTGCGGCTTCGGGAAAGACATGTCAGGCTTGTCTCCGGATGCAAACTGGTTGCCTTCATCTCCTTCTTCACCTTCAAGAGTCTCATCAAGACCGATGCAGAGAATTACCACATCAGATCTCTCCATTACAGCTCTTGCTTCCGCAAGTCTGTTATACTCACGGGACAGAAAATCCGGCTTCTCTCTTCCAAGATCACAGCCTTCCGAGTATAGAATTCTGATATCATCACCGGCAGCTGCTCTAATACCTTCAATAGCAGTAATATATTCTGATGCCGTTCCGTAGTAATTACCCATCAAAGCGCGTCTGCTGTCAGCATTTGGACCGATCACAGAAATAACCTTTGTCTTCTCACGGCTAATCGGAAGGATTCCGTCATTCTTAAGCAAAACTATACTCTCGTCAGCAGCTTTCTTGGAAAGAGCTACGTGTTCCTTAGTCTCGACATCAAGGTAATTGAGATTATCATATTCAGTGTCTTCAAACATCCCCAGCATATATCTGGTTGTAAACAGCCGAACTGCAGACTCACGGATAACATCCTCAGACACCAAACCCTTGTTGAAAGCCTTCATTATATAAGCATACGTACAGCCGCAATTAAGATCACAGCCTTTATTAAGTGCCAGTGCAGCACTCTCTTCAGGCTTGTTCGTTATCTTGTGATGCTCGTGAAAATCACGTATTGCCCAGCAATCAGAAACGAAATGTCCTTCGAAGCCCCATTCGTCACGAATTATATCCTTGATATAAGAATGTGCGCAGCATGGTTCATCATTGGTTCTGTTGTATGCACCCATTACAGCTTCAACATCTGCCTCCTTGACACACGCCTCAAAGGCCGGGATATAAGTCTGCCGCAAGTCCTTCAGGCTGCAGATGGCATTGAACCCGTGTCTCAACGACTCCGGTCCGGAATGTACAGCGAAATGCTTAGCACACGCCGCAATCTTCATGTGTTCGCCATCACCCTGAAGTCCCTTTATAAAACTCACTGCTAATCTTGAGATTAGATATGGATCTTCACCATAAGTCTCCTGTCCTCTGCCCCAGCGAGGATCTCTGAACAGATTGACGTTAGGTGCCCAAAATGTCAGGCCCTTGTATATATCGTTATCATTATTCCTGATATACTCGTTATACTTTGCACGAGCCTCTGTAGAGATACAATCTCCAACCTCGGACATTAACTCTGCGTCAAAAGACGCACCCAGACCGATAGCCTGCGGAAATACCGTTGCGGTCCCGGCTCTGGCAACACCATGAAGGCACTCATTCCACCAGTTATACTCCGGTACTCCAAGCCTTCGGATGGCAGGTGAATCAAATCTTAATTGTGAGGACACTTCTTCCACTGTCATTTGTGAAACAAGTTTCTTTGCTTTATCCTTTGCATCAGATCTGTTCATATCAGGTGCTCCTAACTTATGTATCTTCTATACTTAAGTTACAATAATTCGCGCTGTTTTTCTTGTCATATCTTGCTAATGTTTTGCCATATTTTGCTAAGTTACACGTTTTTATAGCAATTAGAGACAAACCTAGGATTGCTTTTGACTAATTATGAATTTACAATTGATTATAGACATATCAAACATCTATGGAGGATCTCATAATGCAGTTCAAAGACAATACTGTACCTGGCAATTATCAGCAGCCAATCAGAAATTTTGTTGGAAGAATTGTCAGTGACTTCGTTGAAGAAGTTGATTTTGTACCGAATTCCAATTTAAGAATTTGGTACAACAATAAAGCTGAGGATTATCCGGCACACAGGCACTCATCTCTTGAGATAGCAATTCCTATGGAAGGAAAATACAAATATGTATTTGATGACAGAACAGTTATTCTGAATGAAAAGGAAATACTGATAGTACCGCCAAATTCTTTACACAAGATTACCGGAACTCATACAGGTATTCGCTTCATATATCTGTTTAAGATTGATTTTATGAAATCTTTTTTCGACTATTCCGATTTTGAGAATCTTCTAAAAGAGCCGGTAATTATCAACAGCGAGACCTATCCTGACACCTACAACAAAATATATGAGAAATTCATGGAAATCAATAATCTTTATTTCTTCTATACAACAACCATAAAGGAGATTCCTATATTCTCTGCACTTATGTCCGTAATTGGACTGCTTGTAAAACCTGAATATACAGAGGACATGATAGTTCCGCCGAACGCAAAGCAACGCGAAGTATACATCAAGTTCAAGAACCTGACAGAGTGGCTTAATCTTCATTATCAGGACGACATAACAATGGATGAGGCCGCAAATTTTATAGGATATTCGAAGTATCATTTTGCAAGGCTGTTTAAAGAGTATTCCGGTATGACATATTGCGATTATCAGGTATCCCTGAAAATGAAATGTGCCGCCGGGCTGCTCGCTGACACCGATATATCTATAGCTGATGTTGCATTCAAATCAGGATTTAACAATATAACTTCCCTCAGCAGAAATTTCCAGAAGTTATATAACTGCTCTCCGTCTGTATACAGGAATCGCATCAGACGCAAGAAAGCTTCACAGCGCAGCTGATAGAAATCAGTTATCAACTTGTATGCATAAAATAGTACAGGTGCAAACCGATATCGGTTTGCACCTGTATTTAATTTACCTGGTGAGAGTGTAAAAAACTGTATTAATCTTAACTGCTTTAAAGTAAAAATAACTAATATCAGGATTTGACACCACCGAGTGAAACACCTTCAACAATGTATTTGGAAAGAATTACATAGACTACAATCAAAGGCAATACAGTGAGTGACAGTCCAAGATAAACTGAACCATACTCTGTCTTGTAGATATCACCTCTGAGAAGGCTGATCATAATTGGAAGCGTATACTTCTCCTTATCCGTAAGGAGTACAAGAGGAGTAAAGAGGTTATTCCAGCTTGACACGAATGTAAAGATAGCCTGAGTTGCAATTGCCGGCTTCATAAGCGGCAACACAATCTGATTGAATATTCTGAACTCTCCGGCACCATCAATTCTCGCGGACTGAACGATTTCCATAGATAACGCAGCCTGGAGATACTGTCTCATAAAGAATACCATCATAGGTGATGCAATAGCAGGAAGAATGAGAACCAGAAGGTGGTTCGTCATATGAACCTTATATATCATCTGATAGAAGCCGATCATTGTTACCTGTGCAGGAATCATCATGACACCCATGATAAAACTGAAGAATGCATTGCGAAGCTTCCATTCATATGCAGTAAGTGCATATGCCGTAAGTGAAGAAAAGTATACAGCAAGACCGGTAGTTCCGATTGAAACCAAGGCGGAGTTCAAAAAGCCCGTAGCCGGATGGAAATCCTTACCTGTAAGCACTCCCCAGTTCTTAACTATATTTCCGATAGGATTCTTTGAAAACAATGATATGGCGTGCTGCTCAATCTCTGAAGTACTTCTTGTAGCATTAATAAACATTATCAGAAACGGCATTATACTCAAAACCGATAGAATGACACATACCACATAGATAATAACCTTCATAGTTTTAGAGGTGCCTGTTTTTCTTGATAAATCACTCATGATCAGTTACCCCCCGCTATTTTATTGCGCATTTCACTTCTCATTTGCTGTCTCTTAAGTTTGCGCATCTTATCTTCATCCTTATCTCTAAGAATCACAAACAGAATAGCTGAGAAGAACATAATAATTACAAACATAATCAAACTTGCAGCTGCAGCATTGTTATACTGATAGCTTCCGCTAAATGCCTGTTTGTAAATGAATATACTTGTTGTTATCGTTCCGTTGTTAGGACCACCAAGCAGGAAGAGCTGCGGAACATCGAACATATTCAGACCGCCGATAAGGCTCGTTACAAGAACAAACAAGAGAATTGTTCTGATACACGGCAACGTAACTCTGAAGAATGTCTGAGTCTTGCTCGCGCCATCAAGCTCGGCAGCTTCAAATATCTCAGGGTTAATTCCGATTACACCGGAAATCAGCATTACCATCGTGTAGCCGTACCACATCCAGAACTGGATGAAAGCCACGATAGCTCTGGCATTACTTTTGCTGACCAGAAAGTTAATAGCAGTCTTTGTCATACCAAGTCTGCTCAACAAATCATTAACAGGACCTTTTGGATAGCCGAACAATGAATTAAATAGAATAGCAACTGTGGCAGCCGTGATAATGTTCGGCATATAGAATAAAACTTTGAACAGTCCCTGACCTTTAATTTTTGTTCTTCTGTCTGTAAACCATGCTGTAAGCAGCAATGCCAGTCCGATTTGCGGAATGAAATTGACTATCCAAATTAAAAATGTGTTGCCCAATGCAGTTCTAAATATTTTATTGGATAATACACTTTTAAAATTGACAAAAATGTCGTCAGTTTCAAAATGAATATCTGTACGGCCTAGGCCCTTCAGATCAGTAAAACCGATAATTATCGTGTAAAGAATCGGATAAAGAGAAAAAATCAAGAATGTCAAAGCGAATGGTATCGAGAAAATGTATCCGTATTTGGCATAATTAACAAGTTTTCTGCTTTTCATAACTCCACCTCCTATGATTATTTTAAAAACGGCAGGGTAAATCTGAATTTACCCTGCCGAATCAAGGCTAAAAACTAAGGAAAATCAGTCAACAGTTACATCAAGTGTACCTGCAACAGTATCCTTGAACGCCTGGATAGCATCATCCCTTGAAAGTTCTCCGGATGTATACTGTCTGACTGCATCACGCCATGCTGTGTTGATTGTCTCATCATACTGCGTGAGGTTGGAGCCGTTTGCATAATCGTTAGCAGGAATAAATACGTCAAACATGTTCTGACCGCCGAGGAAGTCGAGAGTACCGTCTGACATCTCCATGACCGTACCGGAAGCAACAGCATCCTTTGTACCGTCTTCACTCATCAGGCCGTTAGCCCACATATACTGAAGTCCGTCCTTAGTGCAATCAAGTGTAATCCAGTTGATAAGCTCAGCAACGCCTTCCTTCTGCTCTGTGTCCTTGTTAGCAAGGAGCCATGTGCCGCCCCAGAAGAAGCCGACCGGTGGCTTACAAACTGCCCAGTCACCAGCTGTGTCGCCACAGTTAGAACCGATTGTATAGTTAATGAGCCATGCAGGTCCGAAGAAGCAGAATACAGGCTTCTCGCCTTCATCTCTCATATCAGCAAACCAGCCTTCTGACCAGTCCTGAGTCTGATTGGAATAACCATTCTCGGTAAGCTTCATAGACAAATCGAGGAAATCCTCACGCTCAGTAGGGATATTGAGGGCGCCATCAACAATCCAGCCGGAAGAAGAACTGTTCTCAACTGAATGCCAAATGTCTCCGTCTCCTGAAACAATTGCATAGCCCTTTCCCTTAAGAGTCTCTGCAGCTGTAAAGAAGTTATCCCAGCCAGGTCCAGAAACGAGATTCGCAATCTCATCAGGATCGTCAGTACCGAAAGCATCCTTTGCAATAGAGCGTCTGTAAATCATAGCTCCGCCTGTAGCCTGATAGCCAAGAGCAACAACATCGCCGTCTCTTGTTCCGATATCTACGGAATACTGAGCTATCTTAGCAGCATCAATCTCTGCATCGACATCAATTCCAAGGTCTTTGTATGTAGCAGCATATCCGGATGCATCACCCTGAGTATACTTGAGTACAAATGCAGACTCTGCGCAATAGATGTCAGGCGCATCTTCTCCGCCGGCAGCTAATGCCTGGTCAAGAGCAGGCTGATATGCGCCGTCAGTTGTAGCAATAACTGTGGTCTTAACGTCATACTTCTCTCCAAATTCAGGGTGGAGTTCGATGTACTTCGCAACCATGTTAGGAACCTCATCTGTAAAAGCCCAGAGGTTGATAACTTCCTTGTCGCCACTACCTGTGTCGGCACCTTCTGTCGCAGCAGAAGCACCGCTCTCTGCGCTATTTCCTGCTGTGGCTGTTGTTGAACCTGACTCATTGGTTGATGTTGATGTACAACCAGTTGCAAGTGCAGCAATCATAGCTAGTGAAAGAACGCTGGCAATAACTTTTTTCATAAAATTTCCTCCTTACGAGTGTGTAAATTATGAATCGGCCGATTCAATATGTATTGTTATGTTATCCAAAATTAGCCAATCTTTCCTTACTTATCTTGCTACACTTTGTACATTTATTGCTAATTTTGCTATTTGCTGGACTCTTTTTGCTCACTTTGCCCTATACCATTTATTTGTTCGTCTTTCTTGCTATAATGAATTATCAATAATATCCGGAGATCAATACATATGAGTTCTTTCTTTAATAGTAATAATCCAGCGATGAAGTTTCTTACTAATGTCTGTAACCTTCTGTTTGTCAATTTATGCTTTATTATTAGCTGTATTCCGCTGTTCACCATAGGTGCATCAATCACTGCAATGTTCAAAATTACAATTGCCATTCTGGCCGGTGATTCGCCCTCGGTTTTCAAAGATTACATACGTGCCTTCAAAGAGAATTTCAAGAAATCAACACTTGTTTTTATTGGTTCCGCATTGCTGATTTCACTATTTGTATATGAGATATATATAGCAATATATGTTCTGCCTCAGCAATTCTCCTGGACACAATATCCAATTTATTTCTTTCTGATTGTCATATGTTCGTTATTATGCTACGCGTTTCCTCTGATTGGCTGGTTTGACGAGAACCTTAAAGAGATAATCAAGAACTCAGCATTGCTTGCAATACTTAATTTCCCTTCAACTGTATTCTTCATTGTCACCTCCGCCGCAGTAGGCCTTGCAATGTATCAATACACCGTTATTACAGCAAGTCTGCTTCTATTTATGGGATTTGCACTGATTGCACTGCTATACTCAATCTTCCTTAAAAGAATCTTCGAGAAAAACGGTGCTGTCATCAGTTATCGTCCTGATAAGGACTGATTAATAAGGTATTCTATATATCTGCCTGCTTCCTGACTGTTTCCGGATAGCTTTGAGACGGTGATTACATACCTGTCAGTATCTCCGTCATACATGGCCGCAAGCTTTGGAATCGCATTGATATATATACCAACCGGTACTTTATTGCCGTCGTCGTCTGTTTGATAATACAGCTCGACAGAAGAATCATTAAGTGTATCATCATCAATAATTTCCTTAAGATTTTCGAAAACGTCCGCATCGGCATAATCTCTCATAAGCCTCTCATTTATTACCGATATATCAATTGTTCCATCCAGGAGCATGGAATCATATTTTTGAACATTGGCATCCTGATACTGACTTGTCTCAGTATCCATAGAACGCGGCACAATCAGATCATCATTAACGGAAACAATGAAATCTGATTTTACGTTCTGAGGAACATACCCATCCGTCAGAAAACCTGAATCAACAGCTGTGTTTGCGTTTGTAAGCGCAATATAAAGCGAACTGTTATCCTTATTTGAGTTATACCAAAACACAGAATATATGATTGCTGCCGCAATCAGCACAACGGCTATAAGCCAGCCTTTGTAAAGATCGAAGAAAACCCGGAATTTCTGTTTTCCCGATAAACGAGAAAAGAATTCCTCTTCAGGAATTCTTCTCTCATAATTGTCATCACCGTAATCTCTAAGTTGCAAGTCAGTACCTCATAAATCAGAAGAATGAAATTAACCAAGTTTCTCCCTTATGGCTCTGGCTATTCCTTTATAATCAAGTCCATATTCAGCCATAAGGCCTGATGCCGTGCCGCTCTGACCGAACACATCGTTAATTCCGATCTTGCTTACAGGCGTAGGCATATGCTCGCTGAGAACATCGCAGACAGCACTTCCCAATCCGCCAATAACGGAATGCTCCTCACATGTAAAGACACGTTTCTTACCTTTGGAACAATCAAGAACAGTGTCACTGTCAATCGGCTTAAGTGTATGAACATTTACCACGCAGACTTCAATGCCCTCTTTTGAAAGCATATCTGCTGCCAGCAAGGCTTCAGAAACACATACTCCGTTAACAAAAATTGTTGTATCTGCGCCCTGTCTCAGAACGACAGCCTTTCCAAGTTCAAATTTGTAGCCTGGGTCATCATTTACAATCGGAACCGGAGAACGACCAAACCGCAGATAAAACGGCCCGTCAGTCAAAGCAGCTGCCCGGACTGCAGCCCTGGCTTCTATGTCGTCACACGGTACTACAACTGTCATACCGGGAATTACGCGCATTAATGCAAGATCCTCGATACACTGGTGTGTTGCTCCATCCTCTCCCACAGTAATACCCGCGTGAGTTGCACCTATCTTGACGTTTAGATGAGGATAAGCAATGGAATTACGCACCTGTTCATAGTTTCTGCCTGCAACAAACATCGCAAATGATGATATGAACGGAATCTTTCCACATGTTGCCAGACCTGCGCCGATTCCTGTCATGTCAGCTTCTGCAATTCCGCAGTCTATATGACGTGAAGGAAATTTCCTTTTAAATACCGATGTCTTCGTAGCACCGGCAAGATCGCAGTCAAGCACTACAAGCTGTGGCAGTTCATCACCCAATTCGGCTAATGCATTTCCGTAACTGTCTCTGGTTGCTATCTTTATATCGCAATTCATACCGACCCCACCTCTGATTTCTCAAGCGCTGATATTCTTGCGTCAATCTCCTGAACAGCAAGTTTATACTCTTCATCGTTTGGAGCTTTGCCATGCCATCCGGCCTGGTTTTCCATAAACGAGACACCTTTACCTTTTATCGTGTGCATAATTATCGCTGTAGGCTTGTCAGTACACGAATGCGCAGCCTTGAATGCACCTCTTATCGCGTCAAAATCATGTCCGTCGATGCAAATAACGTTAAAATTAAACGCTTCGAATTTCTTGTCAATCGGATAGACATTACAAACATCCTCAACTCTTCCGTCAATCTGAAGACCGTTGTTATCAACAATAACAGTCAGATTATCCAGCTTGTGAGCACCTGCAAACATTGATGCCTCCCAGATCTGACCTTCCTCAATCTCACCGTCGCCCAAAAGGGCATACACATGATATGACTTTCCGTCAAGCTTTGCATTCAATGCCATTCCGCACGCGGCAGAAAGTCCCTGACCAAGAGAACCCGTACTCATGTCAACACCCGGAGTCTCTGTCATACAAGGATGTCCCTGCAGATAGGAACCAAGTTTTCTGAAAGTCTTCAAATCTTCCACCGGAAAAAATCCGCGATTGGCCAGTACAGAATATAGCCCCGGTGACGTATGTCCCTTTGACAGGACAAATCTGTCGCGATCAGAATTGCGCGGATTCGCTGAATCAATATTCATTTCTTCAAAATACAGATATGTAAACATATCCGCTGCTGATAATGATCCGCCCGGATGTCCTGACTTTGCACTGTAAACGGCTGTGACTATGCCCTTACGTACATTCTCAGCCATAATCTTAAGTTGCTTGTTATTCATTATATTATCCTCATGTTGTTTTCAAATTTTTTACTTTCAAACCACACCCGCATCCTGATGGCTGTCAGATGCGGGAGATGGCTGTTTAATGAAAGTCTTTATACACTGAGTAATCTCAGTTAAAAGGATTCTCTTCCGGATATCTCTCTCCTGCCGGATGATTGTATCCGATATCTTCAGAAGGAATTCCAAGATAAGTAAAGAGGTTATACATAGCTTTTCCATAGTGTCCAAAGGCAACTGCACCATGGTGAGGGAAGTTCTTCTGGATGAGATAGTATCTGTAGAATCTGCCCATCTCAGAAATAGCGAATACGCCGATAGACCCGAACGAACGAGTTGCAACAGGCAATACCTCTCCCTGCGCCACGTAAGCACGAAGCTTAGCGTCTGAAGTAGACTGAAGTCTGAAGAATGTTATGTCTCCCGGTACGATATCGCCCTCAAGTGTGCCGTTTGTTACTTCTTCCGGCAGACTTCTCGCCATAATCATCTGGTTCTTCATAGAACATGCGGATAACTTGCTTGAGCATGTATTGCCGCAGTGGAATCCCATAAACGTATCCGTATGCTTGTAGTTAAAGACACCCTTGATTGATTCTTCGTACATATCCGCAGGTACAGAATTGTTGATGTCAAGAAGAGTAACTGTGTCCTCTGAAATACAATATCCGATGTACTCACTTAACGCACCGTAAATGTCGACTTCGCAGGAAACCGGTATACCCATTCCGGTAAGACGGCTGTTGACATAGCAAGGAACAAATCCGAACTGAGTCTGGAATGCAGGCCAGCATTTGCCTGCAACAGCAACATATTCACGTGAACCCTTATGGGCTTCTATCCAGTCAAGAAGTGTAAGCTCATACTGAGCAAGCTTGGGAAGAATTGTCGGTTTGTTGTTGCCGCCTCCAAGTTCTGCCTCCATCTCCTTTACCTTTGCAGGTATGCGGGAATCTCCCGCATGCTTGTTATAAGCTTCGAAAAGGTCAAGCTCTGAATTCTCTTCTATTTCAACACCAAGGTTGAAAAGAGGACCGATAGGTGCATTGCACGCCATAAAATTGAGCGGCCTCGGGCCAAAACTGATTATCTTCAACTTTGACAATGCGTCAAGAGCACGTGCAACCGGAACAAAATCCTTGATCATGTCTGCACATGCGTCTGCAGTGCCCACAGGATATTCCGGAATATATGCCTTTATTCCTCTTAGCTTGAGATTGTAGCTGCAATTAAGCATACCGCAGTATGCATCGCCTCGTCCGCCTACCAGGTTATTCTGTGATTCTTCCGCTGCTGCGCAGAACATCACAGGACCGCCGAACTCCTTTGCCAACATTGTCTCCGCAATCTCAGGGCCGAAATTGCCGAGATAAACGCAAAGAGCATTACAGCCGTTCTCACGTATATCGGCGAGAGCCTTTCTCATGTGAATCTCGCTCTCAACAATACAAATCGGACACTCGTAAATCTCGTCAGATCCATACTTCTCAGTATAAGCCTTTACCAGAGCCTTTCTTCTGTCTACTGAAAGACTCTCCGGAAAGCAGTCGCGGCTGACCGCAACAATACCGATTTTTACATTTGGTGCGTTGAATAATTTTGATGCCATAGGTCATTCCTCCGTTTTATTTTTTTATTTATCTATATCTGTGTTTACACCGATGAGCCCCGGGAAATGTCCCTTCTCACTCTCGGCATCCGGATGGCAAATAAGCCACTTGTTCTTTGCAGTCAATAATTTGTCCTCATCATTTCCTTCGAAAGACACAGCCCTGTGTGGTTGCTCAAGGTCATAATTTGTACCGGCAGGAAGAACAACGCCAACCATAAAGCCTTCGCCGTCAACTCCACATGGCGCGTAATGAAGCGTTGTAGCATATATCTCAACTGCTGTCCCTTTGTGAATTCTGAATGCCTCCATCTTGGATGTGTCGTAATGGAAATCATTTGTAACATCCTGCCTTAATCCGAGAAGGAGAATGCAATCAGTAGCACATATATTTACCTCTGAAGATCTGTGATACTCAACTGCGTTAAGAACCGAATTATGTCCGGCACAATATCCGGTCTCGAGAGCAAGCTCTCCGCCGAAAATTCTGTCAAGAGCAACGGCTTCCGAAGCTTTTTCAAGAGAATCCACCGACGGCTTATATTCCACGCCATCGGGGATCTCTATGTTACCGAGCGCATCGATAACAGGACCGAAGTCCATATTTCCTATAATCCGTCCATATCTGCGGAACCTATCTGAATGCTGTTCAAAAATTACCATAACCCTGCCTCCATACACATAGGATAAAGTTTACTGAATTCCATATATCTGTCATTATAGCGGGATACAAGCAACGGATCCGGTCTGACTGTGACCTGTTTCTTAACGATTGCATCACATGCCGCCTTAACACTCTTGTATTCACCGCATGAAACTGCAGCAAGTATCGCTCCTCCGAGAGCCGGACCTTCATCGTTCTCGGTCTGAAGTAGTTCTATATTAAGGACATTGGAAACTATCTCGCACCAAAGTCTGCTCTTGGCGCCTCCGCCACAGATGCTGGAACGGGTTATCTTCACTCCCATTTTTGCGGCAGCCTCAAAAGAATCCCTGAGTCCGAAAGCTACTCCCTCAAGAACCGCCTGAGTCATATCCTCCCTGACAGTATCCATAGACATGCCGATAAACATTGCTCTGCAATCCGGATTGTTCTTCGGCGACCTCTCGCCCATAAGATATGGCAGGAAAAACACTTTATTATTGCCTAACTGCTTTATCTCGCTCTGTTCTGCTTTAAAATTCGTGGCTTTGAGTATATCCTCAACCCACCACTTATTGCAGCTGGCGGCACTGAGCATACATCCCATCAGATGATATCCTCCATCCGCATGGTCAAAACTGTGAAGAGAATTGTTCTCATCAGTTCTGAATTCATCGGATGATATAAATATCGTACCGCTGGTCCCGAGCGATATATTGCACTCCCCGTTACCGATTGTGCCGGTTCCGATGGCAGCGGCCGCATTATCTCCGGCTCCCGCAACTATCCTGCAGCTTTTGTTGATGTTCAGCTGTTCAGCAAGCTCAGGAAGAATATTACCTATTGTCTCACAGCTCTCATATACCTTGGGAAGCCATTCCTTCTTTATTCCGACAATCTCGCACATCTCATCAGACCATCTGCGTCTCCTGCAATCAAAATACAGCGTACCCGACGCGTCAGATACATCTGTCGCAAATACACCGCTCATTCTGTATGCCAGATAGTCCTTCGGAAGAAGAATCTTGCTGATCTTTTCATAATTATCCGGTTCGTTCCTCTTCATCCAAAGAACCTTCGGAGCAGTAAAGCCGGCAAATGAGATATTTCCTGTATATTCGGAAAGCTTCTTCTTCCCTATAACATTGTTAAGATAATCAGACTCATGCGATGAACGTCCGTCATTCCATAGAATTGCAGGTCTGATTACGACTCCATCACTGTCCAGCGCAGTAAGTCCGTGCATCTGGCCGCCGAAACTGATACCTGCAATCTGCTGACCGTCAAAATCCTTGATAAGCTTTGCTATACCTACTATTGATTTGATATACCAATTCTCAGGATTCTGTTCTGACCATCCCGATTGTGGGAATGAAACCGGATATGTCTCGGACACAGTGTTAAGAATATGTCCTTTGCCGTCCATCAGCAGCAGTTTTACCGCTGATGTTCCTAAATCGACACCAATGTAAAGCATGTTGGCAGCCTCCGTTCGCAAGAGTTTACAGAATTAATACTATAAGAAAAATCGCAAATATGTATATTCTAAAATGATGATAAATATCGTCAGATTTTCGTCGGAATAAACAAATTAAACACTTATTGCTAAAATGCAAAACCCTATGTAATCAAGGAACTTAATAACATGCCGTCAGGCTTGTCTTTACTGAATTTTCCGGTATTTGACAATTAGCACAAGATGTCGTTTTGTACACAATAATTCATCAATTATTGCTATTTTGTTCATCAATACTTTTCCACTTGACAAAAGCAATTCTTAACATGAAAACAATACCTCGAAAAGTAAGTTCTATTCCCATTGCTACCCATATTCCGACGAGGCCGTACCCGGCAATCAGAAGATAAGACAAAGGTATCCTCACTGCCCAAAGAGACAGCAGTGACATGAGACTTGCTGCCACCGTATCTCCTGCACCGCGAAGCGCACCTTCGGCTATTATGGATGCTCCGTAGAACGGTTCGGCAAAAAGTTCATATCTTAATACAGTAACGCCGAGCGATGCTACCGCTGCGTCGCTTGTCAGAAAAGAAAAGACCTTCGGACAGATAAAAAACATTATGGTTCCAAGAATCAGCATCAGCGCCATTCCAAAGAAAATTATCGTCCATGCGAAATTTTTCGCGAGCTTGGACTTGCTTGCTCCGACACTCTGTCCGACGGCTGTTGTAGCTGCGCTTGCCATACCATAGGCAGGCATATAGCAGAAGCTCTCCGCGGTAACTGCCAGAGAATTGGCGGCAATTGCAACGTTGCCAAGAGGTGCCGCAATATGGGTGGTCATAATCATAGCGCCGGAAGTGACCATCTGAGTGAATGCAAGTGGAACGGACAGTCTCGCAGTCAAAAGCATTGTATTGCGGGATATTCTGATTACTGTATCCCTCTTGATTTTCAGCGTTTCGTATCGAAAAGCAGCGTAGCAATACAGTATCACGGCAGACACAGACCAGGCAAGACATGTTCCGAGTGCGGCACCGGCAACACCGAGTCCTGCACCGGGACAACTAAAGGTTACACCGAATACGGTATGCTCGCCGCCGGGATATATAAGAAAAAAATTGAATATAATATCCAGCAGTGACATTGTCGAGAATAAAACAGCGGGCAGCTTCATTGAACCGGTAGCCTGAAGAGACTGTCCTGCATGATAATTCAGAGCGTCTATAGGAGCGAACACCTCATATATTATGAAATAAGTAGCGGCTGATTCCCTGATTGAATCGTCCGCTCCCAACCATATGGGCAGATACGGTCCTATAAGAAGTGCCGCAAAGGCAATAACAAATCCTGCGGCGACAGAAATAACAGAACCCTGTGCAAAAAGATTTCTCGTCTCATCGGATTTTCCCGCGCCCGTCTTCTGTGCGAGCTGTATCGCAATTCCAGTGATAACTGCATAAAGCAGCCCGTCCAGAAGCCACGTGGTCGATGCGACTATTCCTATTGAAGCCGAGGCGTCAGCTCCAAGTTTGCCAACCATTGCGGCATCAATATACTGCATCAGTATCATGGTAAGCCTGGAAAGTATCGCCGGAACACTGAGGCGCCGGACAAGACCAAGCTTGCCTTTGAGACTCAACGGCCTGTCACTTCTTATAGCAGCAGTAATTTCAGATTCCATAGTAGATTAACCTCAGAATAGCGATAATCGGCGGCCCGGCGGTGAACTGCCACCGCAGAAATATCGGAAACAGTCACGAGGCCGGTTCAACCCACGAGAAACTCATAGTGTTATCAGAATTTATGATAACCCTTATAACCTTGCCTTTGCAGTCCAGTTCCGGAGAGTAATCAAGTCTTGTTCTGACATGATCAGAAGAGCCGACCATGCCGGTGCCTCTGCCATAGCCTTCAATACCGTTAAGGTCTTCGTCAAGCGAATAGTACTTTGCGTCATAGTAAAATGTTACGGAATCGATTCCAACTGTCTTCCACCCGATTTTGCTGTAGCTCTCAAGCTCAATGGTGGCAAGGTCTTCGCAGTCTCGCAGATTGTCAAGATCGAGTGATTCCGAACTTTGTTCATGTTTTCTGACTGTTACCGGAATGAAGACAGCGCAAGCTAATCCCAGGATAATCAGGACAATAAGCATATCTTCCCATGTGAAACCCTTCCTGTTCATATCAGCCTCCGCCAACGATAGATATATATTAACCCTTAAAGATGTTTGTCGCTACGGAAAAATTTGCCTGCAGAGCTTTTCCTGATACTCCTTAAACAGCATAATGCAAAAGGTTCAACGAATTTCAGACGCACAGTGTCTATCAGCATACCGGACAGGAAAATCAGAATTACAATTATTACCGCGGCCGGAATAAATACCGGTGTGTAATAAATACCATATATGTGGAACACGTTATACCATATTACATATCTCAACAGGTTCGATTCATGAATAAGATATATTCCGAATGTTGTCTTTGCAACATTATTCACGAACTCACTGTAAAAATTCAGAGTTCCCGTCAGCACAAACAGACTGACGACACCGATCGGAACAGCAGCGGAATATATGATGCTGCAGCCGTAAGATATATTCGTCGCAAAAAACATGCCGTCTTCAACGAATTTCGTTATTACGAACAGCACCCAGGACTCGACAAAAAGCGCAAGCAGCAGAAATCTTCTGAGTCTGCTTCCGGAAATTTTTCTGATATCCTCATGAACCGCAAGATAGTAGCCGATTGCATAGAAGAATACACTTGTTACGAGATTACTGTATTTGTAATCAAACGCATTGTTAATCACATAGTCTACAAAACCCAAAGTGCATATTGAAATAAGCATTCCGCTCCGGCTTAGCTTCGAAAAAATGCTGTTGAGCTGCGGTGCAAGAAGTACGAGAAGTACATATGATGAAACAAACCAGAAAGAGTTGCTCGACAGAGGCGAGAAAATATCTCCTGCCGCCCTTGATAACACTGAGAAATCCTGTCCTTTTGGAAAATATGCGCCGAAACGCCTCGCTATAAAGAAAACAACAACTGTCAGAAGCGAATAAAACAACACCTCAAGAACAATTCTGACAAGCGACCGGAGTTTAATCTCAGTTCTGCCGGATAAAAAATAACCGGTAATCATAAAGAAAGACGCTACGCCGAATTTACCGCCCGGAGAACACATGAATGCCGCGACATAATTTATCCCGGAACCCGTTGTCCAGTTCCCGTTTTCCAATATATGCGTCACGCCGTGAACATACAGGTGGTACGAAATAATCATCAGAATAGAAATTATTCTGAGAAGCTCAAAACCCGATTGTCTCTTTGTTACACACATGTGAGAGAATATACCACAATAAGCAGTTGCCGCTCAATAGAACATCTGACAAAAATCAGATAAAATAATCACGCGCGACGCTCATATCCTGAACACATTCAATCATACCGAGATATTTGCCGAGTTTATCACGGACCGCAATATATCTGAGCAATATCGGAACTCCGCTTTTCTCACTCCACATCTCGACAGAATCCTGCCGTCCGGTTCTGAAATCGTCCAGTATAGAACGGACAACTTCGCGAGACTTAGGCGGATGGCAACTGAACACGTCTCTTTCAAGCGCCATCATCGGTCTGTTGAAGAGCTTGTCTCCTTCATTAAAATAAGAATTGATATTATCTGCATCTATAAATGTCAGCTCAACCGGAAGTGCAGCAAGCACAGCCTGGAGCTCACGCAGGGTAAACTTTCCGGTCGGAAGTACTACCTCCGCGTCATCATATGTATCAGCCTGCACATGTTTCTCGCCTTCATCCCAGACAGGATACTCACCGATAAGGCAGGGCCTGTAGTGCTTGAATTCTCTGTAAATGCCAATCCATTCCTCTTCCGAAAAGAGCTGCGCGCACATGGGAAAAAGCGAAAGCTTCTCCTTCTTAAGCATCTCGTCGATTCTTGCAAGAAAACCGTTCGCCTCGGTTCTGGTCTCTATGAAACCGATTGTGTCACGTATTGCTATATCCTCAGACCAAAGGACCTCCGATGGCCCGGTTACCTTGTATTTGAAATCCAGAAGCGGATAAATGTTATCGCCGATTTTGGCTATATGGGGCTTTATAACCGATAATGAACCGACGGATTCCTTAATATTGCGGCCCCCCTCGATATCTCGGCGGGCATCGGAAACAGCCCCCGCTATTGCTTTGTTCTCAAGCATAAGAATGTGAACGGGATGTCCGATAATTCTTGCAAGCTGCTCGCTCTTCTTTATTTTCGCTTCCATATTGCTGTTCATACTTATCTCCGGAATAACAACTCAACAAACTGATAAAAACCCAACACTGATCAACGAGGGACAAGTGTCACCTCAACGCATCCGGGATTGCATTCCATGGCCTCCTGCGGAATCTCAAACTCATCGGCGTCACAGTCAAATACTCTGCCATTTATTCTTACATTTCCGATTCTGTAACTGCCGTAATCGGCGTGTGATTCGTTAATGTACACCACCTTCAGCGGCAATCCGTCGCGATAAAGCATTACTGAAGCCCTTCCGTCCGCGCCGAACTGTCCGGCGAGAAGTTTTGGCATCAATGTAAGTCTTCCGCCCCGACCGGTCACACCGAACATCTCGTTCAGAACCAGCATTACCGCCCAACTGGCAGCTCCCGTAAGATAAGGGTACATTCCCCTTCCGTCAGGTCCGAAATATTCAGGTATTCCCGGATACATACGTCCTTTGTCTCCTACGCTCTGCCTGTAAAGCGCGTCGAAAACCTTGTATCCCTCAGCCGCAAAGCCCCTCTTGTAAAGTGCATACGAATACATAACCGCCATATGGCAGAAAACAGCTCCGTTTTCCTTTTGGCCATAGCCAAAACCAAAGGCACGTCCCATGTTCATCTTAACTTCGTTGAAATTAGTATTAAGCCTGTAGCCGCCGCATTCAGGGTCGAAAAGATACCTGTCCGCCGATTTGATTATCTTGCCGACCTGATCTTCAGTGGCAATGCCGAACATAACAGTAAAAACCTGCGATGTCAGCATCATTCTGACGCTGCCGTCATGTACACCTTCGACTTTCGCAGAGTCATTGTCATAGTATCCGTTATACCAGGAATTACCCAGATCATCCGAAACAAATTCGTTTCTGCGAAGATGATCTTTTATCATCATCGCTCTGCGCTCAAGAATCTGTGCCAACTCTCCGGCATCAATGCTGATTCTTGTCCCTGAAACATTCTTCGCGCACGACATCTCATATTCTTCAAGTATATGTGCGCGACGTTCCGGCTGCTCGCAGTCGGGAGCATAAATCAGGGTCTTGAGTTCACTTAAGACCTCAATTTCTTTTCTGTCACAAAGTCTGATCATCTGCGCGAGAATCTCGATGGAGCCGGCATACGCCGCCGTAAATGCAACGCTCTCGCCTTTGGATGCCGCCATATCAAAAGCGTCATTCCAATCAGCGCCGCGAAGCCTCATATTCCCATGTTCCCCGCAATCAAAGAACTGCGTCAGCTGCTGAATCAGAAGATGCTCAAGCAACGTACCCTCATAAACGTTTCCGTTCGCATCAAGTTCTACAGGTCTGGCATCAACCGGGAAGTCCTCGTCGACATCCTGACCTCTCAGTATCTGTCTGTCCTTGAAATATGTATTCTTCTCAAAAAGGAAGTCATAGTCGCCTGTCTGGTTGATATACATCTGAACAGTAAACATCGGCCAGAATCCGTGATCCATCCATACTCGTACAATTCCGTTGCGATCCGCTATGAACTCGCCCTTTGAAGACCCGATAATAGTCGCGTTGGATCCGTCAGTTCTGATACCGGCAAAATAACCTGCCAGATCATCGCGAGCCTGAGCAGGGCTTCTCATAAGAAGTGCCAGAGAATCCTGCCAAAGGTCTCTCCAGCCCCTTCCGCCGCGTCCGTAATCGTGGTATGGAAGGAAAGAACACCCGTATATTTTTCTGAGTGCCGGCTGAACAGATACCCATTCCATCCATCCGTCGAAAACAGGATCGCCTGTCGAGGTTGTTATTACCTTCTCTGAATTCCAGTAATCAACAGTTGCTTCAAAAGCACTCTTTACCTTAGCGGAATCAAGATATTCAAGTCCTTCGCCGTCAAAGCTCATAACTACTGTATATGTCAGACTCTGTCCGGCCTTAAGTACCGTCTTCTCAAATTTGAGTCCGGCAAAAGCCTCTTCTCCCGTTATTTCACTGCCTGTCGATACTCCCGTGCCTTCTTCAAACACGCTTTTCGGAGCAATCAGGCTCGCGCCTTCGCCGGTAAAACTCATAACTGTAGGATATACGGCAGCCACCTTTCCCATCGGATCTATTCCGTGAACACCGTAGGTATCGCTGTTGCGATGATGTCCACGTTCATCAAAAGCCATCGTCGGCTTAACTGTCACGCCGTCATCTTCTACCTTGATAACATTAAGAAGCGACGTTACGTGCCTGTGGTCTCGTATGTGATCTGCTCCGCGCGCGAAAACCGGTATCGCGGCAACCGGGGTCAGACTTATATCTTTGTCCGAGCGATTGACAAGCGTCACCTGCATAATCTCGGCCTTCTGTTCGCCGTCAGGTGCAAAAACCAGTGTCTGAGCCTCAACAGCCTCATTGACTCTGACTGTCAGCTTCTGCCATAGCATACCGGCCTCAAGCTCTGATTCATAACCTTCAGCCATCTGCGATGCGGAAAATCCTAATGCAGACAGAGGCCTGTCGCTGCCTTCAATATCAACCCAGAAGTTACGGGAATACATAGATTCCTGCAAATCTTCGATGACAACAGGAGGCAGCAGATATCTGTTCTGTGACAGCTTCAAATCGCCGTGACCGTCAGGTGAAATATCACCCATAACGCCGGATCTGCTGGCTACAGGCATATACAGAAAGCTTGTCTTCTGTGGGTTATGCACCCTGAAAGTGCCATGACCGTCAATAAATTCAAACTTCATTAAAGACCTCCGTAAAATAAAAACTGACTTATATTTTATTGCAAAAGCCTGTTGTGAAGTGTGTCGAGAGTGTTAATTTTCGATACAGCCGCCATATCCGTCAGCATAACGTTCAAGGGCCGATTTAAGCGCATTATATCTCTCAAGCTTCTCCTGACGCGCAAAATGCTGCACGCGCGACTGCAAGTTTGACTTATCGTAAACGAGAAGCCCGGCCCTGTCGCCGAACTGCCCGGACGTAAGATCAAAACAGACATTGCCGACACAGTTATAGCAATGAAAATTTCCGCCTGACATAGGAATTCCGTAAACCTGACCGCCAAAAATGTCCTGCACTATGAAAGCAGTAACTGAACACTGACCCAACGTCATGTTCTCACTGCTCCATTCATTTCTCATTCTGGGCGCACAGGTATCCGCGCACCAGAGACCTGACGCAAGCGCATCATAAAGATCCGCGGGACTGTTAATTCCATTGAGCCTGACACCTGTCGGAATAATGTCGCCGCACTTCTCCCGTCCGAAGAAACAATTCTCTGTTCCGCCCGGCATATCAGGTCTTCTCAACTTCAGCTATTATTGCCTTGAGAGCGTCTGCGCTCTTGATAAGCGCCACCTGTTCAGAACCGTTGAGAGGCATCTCAAGCACAGTCTCAATTCCGTTCTTTCCGAGAACCGTCGGGATTGAGAGGTGAACACCATCAATACCATACTGACCGTGAAGAGGGACTGAAATCGGAAGCACCGCGTGCTCGTCTCTCGCCAGACATCTGACTATTCTTGTAACCGCCATGGCTACTCCGTAATATGTAGCGCCCTTGCGCTCGATTATTTTGTAGGCACTGTCTCTGACATCCTCGTAAATTTTCTGCATTGCTTCCTTATGATTCTTGTGCCCGCGAAGTTCGCAGAAATCGTTTAATGGAACTCCTGCGATATTCGTGACACTCCAGACCGGAACCTCGCTGTCTCCGTGTTCTCCGATTATCATTGTGTGAACGTTTGTTGCATCTACCTTGAGGTGCTCGGAAATGTCATCTTTAAGTCTGGCTGTATCCAGAACCGTACCGCTGCCTATAACTTTGTTCTCTGGGTATCCGGAAAGCCTGAGCGCTTCATGCGTGAGTACATCTACCGGATTGCTTACTATAAGAAGTATCCCCTCAAAAGCAGTGCTCTTAATGTCATTTATAATTGAAGCCATAATTCTCGTGTTCTTGGCCACCAGATCAAGCCTTGTCTCTCCCGGCTTTTGAGCCGCACCTGCGGTGATTATTATCAGTGATGCATCTTCAGCATCCTTATAGTCTCCTGCCGTAATTG
Source organism: Mageeibacillus sp. (assembly GCA_022484595.1). Classification (GTDB taxonomy): domain Bacteria; phylum Bacillota; class Clostridia; order Saccharofermentanales; family Saccharofermentanaceae; genus Saccharofermentans. Next base: position 84,652 of record JAKVLB010000003.1, read on the forward strand.
TCATGGCATTTGCGTACGGAAGACCGTCAGACAGATCCATAGCCTCGCCCTCTGCCTTCGGACGAACGGCATCTATAAGAACCATCTCCGAATAATACCCTCGCTGCATAAGCGTAAACGCAATTGAAGCTCCCACAAACCCACAGCCGACAATCGCAACCTTACGTGTGTTAACCATAATGTCATCCTCCTGATTGTAAAAACTATCATTTTTATATGTTTATTATACCATCTGTCACAGTTTTTGCGCAGATGATTTGCACAATATATAAATAAATAACGGAAGACAGTACATCAGCGCGAGCCCCCATGCCAAAGGGTCTGTGCAGCATGCAGCGCTCCATCCGAGTGACGGGATGACCAGTATCGACATGACAAGTCTTGCAATCATCTCGCAAACACCCGCGACAACAGCTATTGCGCTTCTTCCCATGCCCTGAATGGAGTATCTGAAAATAAAAAGCAGTGCAAGAACAAAAACAAGCGAAACATCAATCAGTATGTACCGATAAGCCGCCTCAATTACGCCGGCATTGCCGGGATCTGAAGAACGGATGAAAATACCTATCAGATATTTACCAAACAGAACATTCACCGCGACGGTAACAACATAGAAAACCGCAGAGACAAGCATCGAACTTCTGATTCCCTCCCTTATTCTGTCGTTTCGCCCCGCGCCGTAATTCTGACCGACATACGTTGCCATTGCGGTACCAACAGAATCAAATTCAGGTATAAACAACTGCTTGAGTTTTATTGCAATCGTATAGGCCGATACATAAACGATATCAAGTCCGTTGACCGCCGTCTGCAGCAGTATGGATCCTATGGCAGTAATGGAGCTCTGAAGTCCCATAGGAAGACCGATTCTTATCAGTGTCAGACAGGATTTCATATCCGGACGCAACGATATCCTGCCGACAGACTTTTCGCCGTGAAGAACAGGATACTTGGTAAGGAGACTCACCATGCAGAGCACACCGGATATTCCCTGAGAGATAATGGTTGCTATGGCTGCGCCGCAGACGCCGCTTCCGAAGCCGAAGATAAACAGAATATCAAGTCCGACGTTGAGCAATGCCGACAAAACAAGATAGAAGAAAGGTGTCTTTGAATCGCCGAGAGCTCTGGCAATTGCGGCACATTCGTTATAAATTACCGTAAACGGAAGACCCAGAAAAATGATAAACAGGTATGAAGACGCGTCGTCCATCAGTTTTTCAGGGGTGTTGAGCAGTTCAAGAATCTGTCTTGTAAACACGCATGTAAGCACCGTCATAACCGCCGCCATAACGCCCGAAAGATAGAAGCTTGAAAGAGTAAGTCTTCGTACTCCATCGAAATCTCTTGCGCCGAAACGCTGCGCAACCGGAATGCCAAATCCTGCGCATATGCCTATGCAGAACCCGAAAATCAGGAACGTCACTGACGAACTCGCACCTACCGCTGTCAGTGCGTCAACGCCGAGCTTCTGCCCGACTATGCAGCTGTCCGCCATATTGTAAAGCTGCTGGAAAATATTGCCAAGAAAAAGCGGTATCGCAAATTTCACGATAAGTTTAAGCGAACTTCCGGATGTCATTTCAATTGTCTTTGCCATAGCGATACATTAACAAATTTGACGTGATTTGTGGGTTGGCATAATATACAAACATTTGGAAAGCAGGTAAGAAATGACAATTAAAATAACAGACAGGCTGCCAGAGATAATAGTTGCCGGCATATTGATGACTGCCATGATAGTTCTGCACGGATTGACAGGCATCGCCGACATCATTTTCCCCGAAGCCTTCTCACTGGCATGCGGCCTTGTAATAAGCCCGATAATACCATGGAACTGTCCGAGGCGCGCAATGATTCCGTTAATGGTCTTCGGAGCCTTTGTCGGAATAGGTCTGAATATATTCGTTCCCGGACCTGTCTATCTGAGGATTATCGCCGGTTTTGTAATTGTTATGGCAACCTTTGAGATAACAAGATATTTTCTGGCGCCAATGATCTCCGCCGTAATTCTGCCTGTTATGCTCGGGACAAGAACCATCTTATATCCTGTCTGCGTCGCCGTGATTATCACCGTGCTGTGTCTTATTAATTTTTTACTTGAAAAGCGTTCACGTTCAACCGCCGTACCCTCAGTCAGAAAAGATTTCAGACCAGTCCACACTCTTCTGATAATTCTGATCTTCGCCATACTGTGCTGTCTTGCCTGCTTCTCAGGTTACATATACCTGTCGGCACCGCCGCTTATAGTAATATTCTACGAGCTTTGCTCTGAAGGCTGTAAGGCAGCCGCCCATCCGGTGAAAACAGTACTTTCTGCAGCTTTGGCAGCATGCTCAGGTATTCTGGTAAGATTCTTCATAATCTACCACACGGCATTCAATTGTCCTTATGTTGCGGCTCTGCTGATTGCAGGCGTGTCACTTTATATTCTTGTAATAATCATCTGGCGCGTTTCCGGAGTATGGCTGCCGCCTGTCGGTGCAATTGCATGTCTTGCGATTATGATACCGTCTGAACTTCTGATATATTTTGCTGTTGAAGTAATCTCAGGTATAATAATATGGGTAGCGGCAGCAGGACTTGTAAGAGCAAATACAGGGAGAATAGAGAATGTTTTTCTACAGCAACAACAATGATAACGGTAACAGGCGTTTGTTGCTCTTTATCGTCATTGCAATAATCGCTGTTTCCAGAATCTGCCTTTATATTGGTGATAACAAAACCGCTGATAACAACGACACTGAAACAGAATCATCTGCGGCTGATTCTGTAAATGTATCAATCAACACTTCGTATTTTAATAACTCCAATCTGTCTTATCCTATGGGTTCGGCAGAAGAACTGAGCGGTGATGTTGCCGTGGTATCGGTTTTCGCTTCGACACCTGATTACAGTTGGGATTTCAGCGACAGCGAAGATTGCAGGACACGTGAGGACACTCTCAAATATATGGATATTGCCTCCGAATGGATAGAGAAAAACGCCGTAGAATGGAATCAGGATGTTAATTTCATCTACGACTGGAAGAAATGTGAATACCTTTATTACGAAGCCGATCTTTCTGAGAATGTCTTGATTTCAAGGCATAATTACGGAGGAGATGAAGTCGGCAGATATATCGACAGCAACATTCCTTCAATATCTCAGATTAAGAATAAGCTGGACTGTGACGAAGTCGTTTACATTATCTATTACAACACCGACGACAAATTCACTGATGTCTCGAATACTTCAGTTTACTATGACGGCTGTAATTATCCCTATGAATATGTAAGTTTGTATTGCAACAACAATTACTGCGAGGAGCCGCCCGCGGTATATGCACATGAGATTCTTCACGCCTTCGGAGCTCCGGATCTTTACACTGCCGATGAATACGGAAACAATTACGGAACAACCGATGAACTGGTGGATTACATAAAGAATAACCTTGATAACGAGATAATGTACACTACCTATGACCGCGTCACCGGCGAGTGTCACTACAGCTCAATCACTAATGACCTTACGGAAATCACAGCCTACTACATAGGCTGGACCGACAGAAGCGCGATTGCAGAAAAGTTCGGCATGCAGAGCAGCTCCCACTCGGGCTGAACATAATTACGGTGCCGTACCGGCAGCAACTGCCTGGTCTCAGCTGATCATCTCCCAGAGAATTCTTCCGCATACCTCGGCATCTTCAACTGCCCTGTGCGCGCACCTGTTCTCTATTCTGAAAAATTCCGCAACATCAGACTGTCTGTGATGCTCAAGCTGCGGAAGTCTTGCCCGCGACAGTGCCAGTGTATCACAATATCTGATATTACCTTCAAGTCCGAATCTCTCTGAAACCTCGCGCAGAAAACCGATATCAAACGGCGCGTTATGTGCTGCCAGGATCGTTTCTCCGTCAAGCACTCCGTGTTTATCAAGAAAACACATAAACTCCGGATACACCGCGCGCTCACACGGAGCACAATCAAGCATTCCGTTTGTAATTCCGTTTACTGCCGTAGCCGAAGGCGAGATTCTGATTGCAGGATTTACAAGCGTGCCATATGTGTCTGTTATTCTTCCGTCGCGAAAAATGACCGCACCCAGTTCGACTATTCTGTCATCACCGGCCCTTAGCCCTGTAGTCTCCGTATCAAATGCCATAAAACCTGCCTTAAGGCTGGCTTCAGTCTCACAATCAACCTTTACTCTGGTAAATTTCATAATAACTCGTCCCTGTATATCCCAAACGTAACATCATCGAACAATACCCACATAATGAGATCAAAAGCACCCTGATGTTCATTCACATACTGTCTGACCGCAGCCGTGGCGCAAGACGCCGCGCGCTTTTTGGGAAAAGCGTAGACACCTGTTGAAATTGATGAGAACGCAATCTTTCTTATGTTGTTCTGCAAAGCTACATCGAGCGAGCGTATGTAGCACGACTTGAGAAGTTCATCCTCGCCGCGTTCACCGCCATGCCACACGGGACCTACGGTATGGATAACATACCTGCACGGAAGGTTATAAGCCGGAGTAATCTTGGCATCACCTGTATCGCAGCCTCCAAGAGTGGCGCACTTAGCAAGAAGCTTAATTCCCGCAGCTCTGTGTATTGCGCCGTCAACACCCCCGCCGCCAAGCAGTGAACAGTTTGCGGCATTTACTATCGCATCAACACCCCAATCGTCGGTAATATCGCCCCTCACAGCCTTAATTTCAGTATCAGCCATTATTTCCTCCCTCTATTACAATAAGGCACAGACATAAAATAATAAAAGTAACCGTAGCCACCAGTATAATATTTCTGCGGTTTCCCGTAAACCAGGCGTATTTCTGCAGTTTCTTCTCAGTCAGCGGGCATGCGACAGCAATCATCGGTATATGAATTGCAGAATGAATTATATAAGACGCGGAGTTTTTGCCGATGCCTTCAATCAGCATGACAAGCATTACCAACACAAGAAAAAGAGAGACTATCCATCGTAAAGCCATACAAATAACACCTGCAAAAGCCCTCATTCCGGTAAGCTTTGCATCTTTCCCGTCTATCGACTCCTCACTGTTATTCTCTGATACAGACGCTCCGGTTGCTATGACGGCACCTTCAGCTGGCACTTCCGGGACGGTTCTTGTCTCCTTCCCGGATTGACTGACGGCTTCCCCGCCCAAAGCATAGTCAGTTCCGGCAAATTCTCTGTAATCAAAATCTCTTCCGTCTGAATAAATGCCGCTAAAAGTATAGTTGCCTTCGATGAATCCGTTCCTGACAGCTTTGGTTATTGCACGATTAGCGTCGATCTGCTTTCCGATTTCTGCCTTTGCCGCATGATATTCCTTATCCTTCTTGATACATAAATATAAGCTGACAGAAAGAGTCAGAATGCAAAGAGCTCCCGGCAGAACAGCCGATACAGAGCAGAGGAACAGTATGCCTGACACTATTGTCAGAACCATAAAAATCTTTCCTTCATTCTTTAGGTGCTTCTTCTCTTCTGTCTTACCTGCGTCAAAATCCATTCTCAGTCGATCCGGCTGCGGAACATAATCCGTGTAGCATCTGTTCCCGGTCCCGTCAAAGTAAAATGTTGCCTGAACTCCGTCTATATCGCATACAATCTCATATATACCAAGACTTACTCTTGTCTCACTGTCTCTTTGAATACTTGCATTCCCGACATAAAGATTATCGTACTCGCTGCCGCTTAAGGCATTCTCTGCTTCCATTTGGAGCTCATCACGAACGCATGGCTTGACAACCTGATCAAAAGCTTTAACCAGAGGAAGATTGAAACCCGGCGCCAGAACATCTTCCGGATAATCAAGCTCCTCAACATCAATCAGATTATTGGTATCAAAGCCCATGTAAAGACTGTTCACTATATCAGAGTATTCAGCATTCCCGCATGCGATATATGATCCTGTCGCAGTGACTGTTCCGTTCATGTGCGTCCACTCGGTATACTCGCTGCTTACAACATGGGCATTCGTTCCGTATCCTTCTACTTTCTGTCTCAGTCTCTCATTGCCTGCATCATATGTATAAGTCGCGCTGCTGCTGCAAAGTATCAGAAACGCCGGAACAGATATGTGATGTTCCTCAAGAACCGTGACAAGTCCAAGAATGTCCGGCCTTACAAATTCAGCATCTGTCAGCCTGCCGGCAATTATACGGGTAAACTGTGACGATGATCCACTTAGAGGTACGCCGCTGTTTATATCGTTCTTCCTTAAAAGTTCCCCGTTGACGTTAAGTCCGTCGAGATACAGTGTTGAGCCGCAAAACTCACATACTGCGCTGCCGGTAAAGTTCCTGGCTACCTTAATCCTGCCGCCGCAATTGGGACAACTGATCTCATTTACTTTAACTTCTTGCTTCATAACTATTCCCCATAGATTCTTGATAGTTTCATTCTACTCTACAAGAAGCTCGCCTTAAACCCAAAACAGAGCACAATTGTCGATAAGTCCTATTAAACGTGCAGTTTTAACAATTATCAAATTGCAAAATTGAAAATAGTAGTTTATACTCGACTAATTGTTATATACGTGTTCTGTTTTTATCGGGGGATAGTAAAATGGGATTATTGAGTCGTTATAACAAGTGGGATTACATTCGTATTTTTTTATCAATTGTGATTTCAGTTGTTGGAACTGTCTATTCATGTCAATACTTCGGCGATGCCATTTTTTGGTTCGAAGGCTTATTGGTGCTGTCGCTTATCAAGAGCGACGTACGAGAACGTCCTAAGGTAATTAAGCATAAATTAATGTTTCTGATTATCAGCGATATTCTTTTCGCCCTGTTTACTCTGTTGTTTACACAATACTTCATGAGTTTCATAGGACTCGCCGGGCATGATTCCGTGTCCGGAATCGGCATTCTGTATCCGATGCTAATCAATCCTGCCTCATTGCTATACAGGCAAAGGTATCTTGTTGAATTAACTTCATTAGCCGCTGTCTATTGTTTTCTCAGGGCTTGCCGCATTCCGCAGCATATCAGCGCATGTATCACACCGGCGCCTTTTTTTCTGCTGAGTCTCATTAACTATTTCGTTTTCGCATTCAGAGGACACGAAATGCTTGAAGCAGATATCTACAATGTCAGAACAGCTTTAAGTGTTGCTTCGTCATACTGTTTTCCTGTTGTGCGGCCTCTGCTGTGTCTTGGAGCTCCATACCTGCTGTTCATTTTTGCCTGCACTAATTTTAAGCAGGACAGAGCATCTGAAGCAAATAAGAAATGGATAGCCTCAATTGTCTACGGTTCAATATCAATTCTATTCATATTTATCTTTATCATGTCAATCAGTCAACTGGTCAAAGAACGCCTTCGTCCACAGGAGTGGGGAGATTCGGGAACTAACTTATATGGAACACTGATGAATTTCTCGTTATCCGCAGCAACAATGCACGTCGCTGTTCCGGAAGATTATTCGGTTTGCAAGCTTGATTCAATGATTCAAAATGCCGGTGTTGATATGAATGATAACGGAAGTGCGGATGAAGCTTCAAATATAATAGTTATAATGAGCGAATCCTATATGCAGACAAAAGACTTAGCACCTCAGCTCGGAGTAGATGAAGACATCACACCATTCTGGAATTCGCTGAATGAGAATGCCCTTCATGGATACGCTCTGTCTTCTGTTGTCGGAGGAGGAACGGCCAACTCCGAATTCGAGCTGCTTACAGGAATTACAATGGCCTACATGCCGGCAGGAGTAATCCCCTACAGACAATATATCTGTCACGATATGTATTCTCTTCCAAGAGCGCTTAAAAATCTCGGTTATTATACTGAAATCATGCATCCTTACATAGCTTCAGGCTGGAACAGACCTCAGGTGTACCCTTGCCTTGGATTCGATAAGATGATGTTCATAGACGATTTTGAGTATTCAGACTCTGATTTGACACGGGATTTTGTTTCCGATGAGTGTGCTTACAGAAATCTTATCAGCGAGATTGAGAGCGCTCCAGAAGGTCAGAAAACTTTCACGATGTTGATAACTATGCAAAATCACGGAGGTTATGCGGAAAATTACACTAACTTTCCGATAACTGATTATGTTGATGCCGGTGATTTAAGCAGCCAGTCCTCCGAGGACGCGAATATGCTGAATACGTATTTTTCGCTCATACACAGAAGTGATGCCGCTCTTCAGGAATTAATCCAATACCTGCAAAATCAGGATGAGAAATATACCCTTCTGATATATGGCGATCATCAGCCGGGTTTGCCGGAGATTAATGACTACGTGGATAACAGGTTCCAGATTCCCTACATAATCTGGACAAACTATGACATGGACGATAGTCTCACTGAACAATACAGCACCGGTGAACCTCCGTTGACAAGTATCTGTTATTTGCCTGTTGATCTGATGAGAGCCGCGGGAATTAAGCTCCCTGCCTACTATCAGGTGATAAGCAGTATCAGAGATGAAATTCCCGCACTAAATAACAGCATGTGCTATGTCCGGGGCGGAGAAAACCCGATTGATCTGTATGGCGATACACAGCCGATGACAGATTCTGACCGTCAGGCTCTGCTGCTGTACCACTATATTCAATATAACCTGTTGTTTGACAGCAATACAGGTGATTTTAAAGATCACCTTCTCAAAGTAGTTAATGCAACATGAGTAAATCTGTCTGAACAAATCTGTTGCCAATCAGTTCCCATAAACCGTATAATTATCCGGTATTCTACTATTATTCAGAGGAGCGGATTATGGAAATTCGTAATATGAAATGCCCGAACTGTGACGCGACATTGACCTTCGAAGACAGCGTAAGCATATTAACATGCAATTACTGCGGTTCTACGATTATGATTGACGATAAGGCCGCTGAAGCGGACAGAGAACTGATTGCCCGGTCTCAGGCCAAGCAACGGGATGCCGAGATTGAGACTGAACGAGCACGGAATCTATCCGAAATTGATGAGAAAGAAAAAATCATTGACGCACTGACTCAGAATCCGTCTGCCACTCTTGGCATTGTAAAGACCGTACTTGACATTATCGACGACATCACCTGAAACATATATATGTAACATCTCTTCAGCCGGACTGAAGCACAATTCGGCAGTCACCTGTCACCCGTCAGCCTGCATCCGCCGTGCTTGTGGTCTCTGTCGTATCAGAAGCCGACGCAGTTCCGGATTCTTCAGTGCTTACTGTTGACGCACTCGTCGGATCAGGCGCCACAATTCCGTTTGTATTATCGGAACCTTCAAGTGTCTCGTACATTGTGATACTGATTGAAACAACATATGACTTTTTCACACCCTCAGAAGCGGATACTGATGCAGAAGTATCGCTTGTAGCAGTGTCGGTTGCGGCAATGTCAGTTGAAACAGTTTCCGAGGATTGGGTCTGTTCGGCGGCAGTTGTAACCTCCGTCTCACTGATGACATCGCTGAGTTCAACCTTCTGCTGATTAATGCTTATAGTGTTTACGACAAGCCGGTCGTCGCATCCGGCAATATCGTTGATCAGCTTGAATGCCTCTTCACAGGTATCGGTTGTAAATCCGATTGTTGCATCACGTCTCACATTGGTTCCGTCGCTGCTGGTCGGTTCTGAGAATATAAACGACAATCCTGTGACGTTGCCGTCAAGAATAGTATTGATATCGTCTATAGCCGTATTTATGTTGTTATATGTCTTAATCTCGCCGGGGAGAACGACATCATTGTTATCGATTTCCGAACTCATTGCTATAACCCTGTCGGCAAGCTCTGACTCATATTCTACCTGCATTGACATATCTTCAACATCAACTCCGCTTAGCTGATTCTGGAAGTACTTATAAACGAATGAATAATACAGATAGGCGAAAATAAACACGCCAAGTACAACGAGTACTATTATCTCCTTAATTGAGAACTTATGACTCAGCATCTTCATTCACCTCCTCTGCGGTTTCAACACCCCAGTTAATCATGTAATTTGCGCTGAAAACCTTCGTTGAATCCTCAGTCTCGTCTTCTGTACTTTCAGAAATGGCAGTTATCGTAGCGTAACTTATGCGTGAATCTTCACGGAGAATACCGAGCACCTTGTTCAGTGTAGCGACATCTGAGGCCTTGGCGTCAAGAATAATGGTATTTGATTCAATCTCTATTTTGGATATATCGACATATGGAACTATATCGTCTGACAGTGTTGCCAGAATGTCGGGTCTGTTTATGCACTCGAGTTCCTCATCCGTCATGTATAGGTTCATATTCTGATTATAGTCCGACTGAATGGAAGAATATTTATCTGCAATTGCAGCATATTCATCATATTGCGACTTAAGGAAATTGTAGTTGTTCTGTGTCTTAATAACATTATTTAGCGGTGATATTACACCGACGAAAATGAAAACCGCAAGAACAACCATAAATACCATAAAGCAAAGGAATGCCTTCCTGTTATCGGCCCTGCGGTCATCCATTACAAAGTTTATTACCTGCTTAGTAGGGTAGTCCTTACTGCGAATCATGCGGCTCTTAGTTATGGAACCGCTGCTTTTGTTAATTGCCATAGGTACCTCCGAGCTTCATTCCGATTGCAACAGCGGCAAGACCGTCGTTGAGTGAATCATTGATGTTGTATTTGTTTTTCGTCTGAAGAGAACTCATAAGATTGAGAGGTACAGCACTCTGAATAGCTGCAGTGTATTGAGGCAGGCGAGCACCTCCGCCATAAACGTAGAAATTCTCAAGCGTGTTGTCGGGATTCTCGTAGGTGTAATAATTGACGGCTCTCATGACCTCAACCGCAACTTCATCCATAATGTTGCGAACCTGTTCCGAATCCAGTACGTTGTCGGTATTATCCCTCACATGTATCCTCGCCAGGTGTCTGTCACAATGGAGTACATTCGCGGCGGCAGCTTCAATATGTGAGACTCCGAGATCGAGCGTTCTCGTCAGGTCATAGACACCGCCTTTGAAGATATCAACCTTCGTCGTCTCATATCCCAGATCCAGTGTTGCGAAGTCCTTTCCCTTCTCGAATGGAGACACAACCTGTATAAGGTGTCCGAGTGATATTTCTCTCGGTGATATCTTGACAAGCTTAAAGCCTGCCCTTCGAAACATATCAGAATACTTTGCAATAAGTTCTTTACTGACAGCCGCGGCCGTCATATCAAGATACTCCTTGCCGTCTACCTGAATACGGTCAATAACCGAATAGTCGTATAGATACTTGTCCGCATCGTCTTTAACGATGTCGTGAAACTCATACGGCAGATTGCTGTTAAGCTGGCTTATCGTCATAAGAGGAAGCTTGAGTCGCCTGACGTATGATACCGGTGCCGGAAGTACAAGCGCAACATCACGCGTTGAGAAATGCTTGCGTACTTCCTTTCTGATAAACTCACCCAGAGCTTCGAACGCCACTACCTCATCACTCTTGACCAGATTCTCCGGCAGTTCGAACGACGCGAACTCCTTCAAAACATCGCCGCGCCACTCCGCAGCTTTGAGGCTGAAGTTGCCTATGTCAATGCCTAATACTGATTTAGCCAATTCTCTATCCTCCTATCAAAGTTAAATAGCTGTTTACAAAGTAATCTCCGACCAGAAGTACAAATACCGTCGCACCTGAAATGAACGGCGCCAGGGCAATCTTCTTTTTACGACTGACAAGCATTCCAATAAGACCTGAAAGGCATGTCAGTATCAGCATAAAAAGTCCGTTCCAAAGGCCTGTGAATAGAAACATAACTGCGAAAAGCTTAAGATCCGCCCCGCCGATAATTGTCTTCTTTACAGCTTTTTCCATGATCGTGGATGCAATCAGAAGTACCGCCGAGATTCCCACAGACGCGACAACCCCATCAAGCGCATAGCTCGTAAGATTCGGCATAAACGGTTCAGTCAGTATGTACACCGCAATGGCCGCGAAAAGAAAACCGTTGGTAATCTTGTGCTGCCATATATCGGTCAGTGATATACCGAGCAGAATAACCTCTAGTGCCAGATTGCGCAGCAAAACAGCGTCGATATAAGGGTTTGCAACTGCTGTCAAAACAAACGCAACACCCAGAAGAACTTCGGTAAACAGACAGCTTATCGGCACTCGAGCGCCGCAATAGCGGCATTTGCCCTTAAGAGCTATGTAAGACACTATCGGAAACAGATCGCCAATGGCAAGTTCGTGACCGCATGTGTCACAGTGGCTGTGACCGTGTACCCAGTCGACACCTGCAAGTACTCTTCCGGCAGTACATGCTATGAAGCTGGCAAATATGGTTCCAAAAATGAACAGCAGCACCAGAACATATACAGCAATAAAGGTATTCTCAAAAATCGGCATCAACTGTAGTCCCCCTTACATTAAATCGTAAACCGTAAACATCGGCAGATATATTGATATTACTATAAAACCCGCAAAAACAGATAAGAAAACAAGAATTGCCGGCTCAAGCTTCGCAAGAGCCTTTGCCGTCGCCTGGTCGTATTCGTTTGTATAATACTCGCCTATAGTCTTTAATGTCTCTTCAAGTTCTCCCGTAGCCTCTCCGACTGACACCATCTGCTTCATGATATCCGGAAAAAGCCTGCTCTGATTCATTGATTCGGCGATTGTATGTCCTGTCTGAATTCTCTCGACCATTGAAGCAATCTCGCGCCTTATAATATAATTGCTCATTACCTTGGAAGTGGTCTCAAGAGCCTTATCAATCATCAGACCGGACGAAAGCATCGAAGACATTGTATCTGAAAACTGCTCGCAGGCATGATAGGTGATAATCCTGCCTATGATTGGAAGCTTAAGCTGTATCTTGGACACAGTTACTTTCCCGGACTCCGAGTGCGAATAAATAATCCCTCCGACAACCACGATCGCTATCACGACACAAATAGCTATAAAATTGTGCGCGAAAAAGTTCGACATCGCAATCAGAATCCTGGTTGGTACAGGCATCTGACCGCCAAGATCCGTAAAGGTCTTTGTAAGCTTCGGAATAACAAATGCCATTATTACAATAAGAACTACTACCGACAAGGCCAGCATAAATGTCGGATATGCAAGTGCTGATTTGAGTTTGGAATTAACCTTGTATGACTTGGCGTAGAAGGTTGAAAGTGACGCAAAAGATCTGTCAAGTCTTCCGCTCATCTCACCGGATCTCACTGTCTCAAAGAATGTTATCGGAAAATCAGGACAGTTCTTCTCAAATGATTTGGCGACTCCGTTGCCCTGTGTAATATCATCGGCAGCCTTCAGAAGTTCGTTTCTCACCTGCTTGTTCTTTGTCTGGTCCGCAATCATTCTTACACATTGACCGATAGGAATTCCGGCCTTAAGAATAATTGCAAACTGCTGGCAGGCGACCGACAGATACTTGGACGTAACAACTTTGCCGACACTGTGTCCAAGCAGATTATCAAGCGTCGTCTTCTTAACCTGTTCAATTGAAAGTACAATAGGGAAATTGACTTTGATTTTGCTTACGGCATCAAAACGGTCATACGCTTCGATAACGCCTCTCCTTCGTTCTCCTTCAACAGACTGAGCATAGTATTTAAATGTTTCCAAAAGCTTCTCCTCCCAATTTCTCAGTCAATTGCAGGAACGACGCGAAGCAGCTCGTCTGCCGTCGTTATACCTGCTTTAACAAGATCTCTTCCGTTCTCAATCATTGAAGTGAAGCCTGTACCGGCAAGAGCTTTTCGAAGTTCTGAGCCGTTCTTTCCGGAGCTTATGGCATCCCTTAAATCGGAATTCATCGTGAGTATCTCAAAGACACCGATTCTTCCCCTGTATCCGGAGCCGAAACATCTCTCGCATCCGTGTCCGTGGTAATATGGAGTTCCGTCATCCGGCAACCCGAGCAATGACAAAACATACGGGTCAGGTCTGAACTCCTCGCGGCAGTTCGGGCAGACTCTTCTCAGGAGTCTCTGTGATATTACGCCTCGCAATGAACCGGCTATCAGATACGGTTCCACTCCGAGATCTCTCAGGCGGTCTACTGCTGACACCGCGTCTTCCGTATGGATAGTTGATAACACGAGGTGACCCGTCATGGCGGCACGCATCGCAATCTCTGCTGTCTCGCCGTCTCTGATTTCTCCGACACAGATTACATCCGGATCCTGACGCAGACATGAGCGAAGCGCACTGGCGAAAGTCAGTCCGGTCTTCTCATTTATCGCGACCTGTGTAACTCCTGCTATCTGGAACTCAACCGGATCTTCAAGAGAAATGACGTTTACAGTCTCTCCCTTGAGTTCGTGAATCATGGTGTAAAGCGTGGAAGTCTTGCCTGAGCCCGTTGGTCCGACGACAAGAATCATTCCAGAAGAGTTGCGAAGAATTCTGTCAAATCTCTCGTTGTCCTTCTCGGTAATTCCTATGCCGCGCCTGTTAAGTGTATTCTGATCGCGCCAGAGAATTCTGATTACAACCTTCTCACCGAAAATAGTCGGCAATGTATTAAGTCTTAAATCAACAACCGTTCCGTCCGGTCTTCTGACAACGGCTCTTCCGTCCTGAGGCACCCTTCTCTCCGTAATATTCATTGCAGCCATTACCTTAAGCCTCGAAATGACCGAATTCTGAAGTTCCTTCGGAACCTTCATTATTGTATTGAGCCTTCCGTCAACTCTGATTCTGACAAGCATCTCCTTTTCATATGGCTCGAAATGCACATCCGACGCCTTCTCCGCAATTGATCGCTCAAGAAGCGAGTTGACAAGCTTTACTGTTGGCGCCGCAACTTCATCATTGTTGCTCTCAAGTTCTGTACTGAGCTCCTCAACGGTGAGCTGATGTTCTTCTCTCATCTGCTCAATCGCTTTATTGGCACCTTCATTCTCATATAGAACACTAAGTGCCCTCGTAATCGCATCGCTGAACGCAATCATCGGTATGACGCGTCGTCCCGTCATTTCACGGACTGTCTCTATTGCTCTGAAATTGAGCGGGTCTTCCATAGCTATATAGAGGTTGTTGCCATCCTGCTTAACAGGAACAAGTCTGTTAAGACTCGCAGTATCCCGCGGAATTAGCGTCGTGACAGACGGATCTATCGTCGCCTTGTTGAGGTCGATATACTCAACGCCGAGCTGAAGTCTCAATGCCTCAACGAAAGAATTCTCAGAGATATACCCGTCATCAATAAGAACCTGTCCGAGTCTCTTACCGCTGCCCTTCTGCTTTGCCAATGCCTCTTCAAGCTGCGATTCCGTGATTGCGCCGGAATCTATAAGCATTTCACCCAGTCTCTTGTTCTTCAATTTGCAGCCCCCCTATAGCTTATTGATTATTGGTCAGGTGATCCGGATGAACCGTAATCACATTAGAAACAATCTCATTATTATCTTTATCCAGAATCGAGACCGTGAATGTAAACATAAAGGTCTGTGAATCCAATCCGTTATTAAGTCCTTCAATATGCGTCTTCAGTCCGAGATTTGCGTAGTAGTTCTCGAAAAGTTCTTCCGTTGAGGTCGTGCCGTAAGCCGAGCGCACTATTCCGTCTGTTCCGTTCTTGTATGTGAAATACTCACCTGTCGCATCATCACAATAATAGATGATATTCGCTGAATCAGTCTTGGATGAACCATTGCAGCCGTTAAGTCCTTCGGATATCGTGTAGACAGCTGCCTGTTCAAGCGTCTGTGCGGCATTGGTGACTTCAAGACTCTTGCGCATAGTAAGCAGAAGTGCAATGCCTCCGACGGCAGCAGTTGCGACAAAAGCGGTGATAGCCATCGCGACTATCATCTCACCCATTGTAAAACCCTGTCTGCTTCTTCTCTTCATCATTCCCACCAGCGTGAATAAATATATGTAAATTTCAACTTGTCGTCACTGCCATAAACGCTGTAAAAACTGGCAGTATCCGTGGAAACCTTCTTATTGCCGTCTGTAACATTATATATGTCAATATTGCCTGTAAAATAATCATAAACACTCGTTCTCTCGTTAAGATAATCCGAGATAACAGTGGCAGCGTTATCTTCCACGTTATATTTGGGTTCCGCGGCTTCTCTCGCATTCAGAAGGCTATAATACTCCGTATACCTTGACTTGGCCTGCGCCATTGATTTATACGCTACCTGAGAGACAGACAGAACAGCAACCAGCGACAGCGAGATGATAAGCGCAGCCGCAAGCGCCTCCGGAAGCGAGTCTCCTGTATCACTTTTAAGTTTATCAAGTAATGCCTTCACGACTCATCCTCCATCCATAACACTTGTTTCCAGTACTGGTTGTGAACAATCAGCAGAGCCTTTATCTTGCGCACAAGCGGATATTTGCTTACAACATTGCCGACGCTGTCATACCCGGAAATTGAAACCGTCATACTGTAATCTGTATCCATTGTGATCGTGACCAGAAAATGATCCGGCAAATCCCAGCATCCGATAGCTATAAGGTCTGATACATTAACTTTTTTCGAAAAGTTAACCTTGCTTGGCATTACCAGATTAAAGGTCTTTGTAACCGAAGTCTTTTCTTTGAATACGGCTGTTGCCATAATTGATACAATCTTCTGATAGTAATTGCTCTTACTGATATAAAGACTTCCGTCACTATTTACGGTTCCGGCATATCCGCAGCTGTAATAAGTATTGGTGTTAGGATCAAATACACTCCAATATCCGTAATTATTCTTATCAGCTTTTACTTCCGACAGGAACTGATCAAACAGATATCTGTACACGGTACTGGTCGGAACGTCAGCTGTGATCTTATTAGTACCGGTCGAGCCCGACGAGGCAGGTTCTGACGTCTTGGTCTCTGCATATTTATAGGCATTCTGAGCCGACTGAACGGTAGACAGCATCAGCGTCAGCATAGTAACTCCGATAAAAGCGACTATGATAAACAGAAACATTGCAAGAGCCAGTGAAGATCCTTCACACGATGAAAGTTTTCTCCTTATGTACGACGTAGTCTTCATCACCCGGTAGCCTCTCTTGCAGACAAAAGGTCGCTCACGCTAATTAATATTATTATAATACAAAAGCGTGTGCCATCGACTCTTATTTGAATAATGTTATCAAAAAAATCACAAATTTCAGCGCAAGACATTATCTGTAACAAAAAGGCTTCCGGCAAATACCGGAAGCCCCTTAATTACTGTGCTTTACCTCTTGGTTATACTCAGGATGCTGCTGCCCATGCAATAGTAACTGTCTGTGAACCATCGGTTGCAGGTGTAATTGTTACGTTACAAACCTCATCTGTGTAAGCAGTTGTCGAAACATAACCAAGTGCTGCATTGGAGTTGCCGCCGTCAGCTGTAGTGCCCTTGCCGTAGCCTGTGATGCCTGTGGATGCGTCCTTGACTGCGCCATTGACCGCATCGTAGTAATATGTCTTTGTCGTAGTCTCACCGTTGCCCAGGAAAGCTGCTACTGCGGCTGCCTTTGCGGCACGGGCGTTAGCGAGGTCTGTCGACTCTCTTGACTTCTCAAGCTGCGCTGTAAAAATCGGCACCGAAACACCTACCAAAACTGCAATGATTGCAACTACAACGAGGAGCTCTGCGAGTGTAAAACCCTTCTTGCTTGAACGAATCTTTTTCATAAATTTGTCTCCTTCCGAATCCTTGTTAGATTATCTTCGGGTATCACCCCTGCTTGATGATTCGATTGTAGTCGCACGCCACATTTCTGTCAATATTCAAAGATTTTATTTCAAAGTAAGTTCATCTCCTGTTAAAATTTGCTCTGTAAATGTATAAAAATATACTTAAAAATAAAAACAGAAAACCAGGCAATTATCCGGGAACTTCTTATTTCAGCCACATTTGTTAAGACGGAATGTACAGGTTTCTTCTGTATCAGCCTGCGTTTGTATATGGAGACGCTACAGCCTTCTTAACCCATCCGGTCATATCATGATCAATATTGCCCTTGTTGTCTTTGAAGATGACAACTACAAATCTTCCGGCCTCGCCGTTATTCGGGTAACCGAATGTACTGTCGTTGGTAAGTGCGCCAATGTCAAATATATCGTTCTTCCAGTCAAGACTGGTAGAGAGTCCGTAGCCCGCCGGCAGCACCATATTATCAGATGTCTTTATTATCTGTCCTGTCGAAGCATCATAATAATAAGCAACTTCGCAATTAAGACCGCTGCTATAGTAAGATGAGACCGCCGCAGCTACAGCGGCATTGTAGAATGCCCTGTCGGCCGATTTACGGTTGGATTTGAGCTGACCGACGAAAACAGGAACACCTATAACCGCGACGATGGCAATGACTCCAACCACCATCATCAGCTCCGCAAGGGTAAATCCCCTGAGATGAGAAAATCCTGTCTTCGCAATGCGTGTCAAATCAGATACCTCCAATCGGAAACAGTTGCAAACTATACAGTTAATTTTAACTCTATTTTGCCAAGGTCTCAAGGCGATGCATCGCCTCTTCGACAAATACTCTGGGAGTTGCCACATTGAGCCTGACAAAGCCGGACAGTCCTTCGCCATACTGTTCTCCGCACGACAAAAAGAGTCCTGTTCTGTTTCTTATATAAGCAGCGACATCAGCGAATCCCGCGTGTTCCGAAGCCGGGCAAAGAGATGTGGCGTCTATCCACAGAAGATATGTTGCATCGGATTGAAAGACGTGGAGATGCGGCATGTGTGATTCCATAAACTGCATACAGTAGTTCTTGTTTCCGCTCACATACCTGTTAAGCTCATCAAGCCATCTCTCCCCCTTTTCGAACGCTGATACTGCAGCCGTCACAGCCATGAAATTCGGCTCGGCGACCTCGTCGTTATTGAGACCTCTGACTATTTGCGCCCTGAGTCTTGGGTTAGGTATGAAGCCGGCTGCCGACTGCATTCCGGCCAGGTTGAATGCCTTGGACGGTGACCAGCACGATATCGAAATCTTACGGCAAATATCCGAAGCCGACGCGAATGGAACGTAGGAAGATTCCGGACTATGCACATCACAATGAATTTCATCTGATATCACCGTGACGTGATATCTGGCGCAGAGCTCTCCGACTCTTGCAAGTTCGTTCTTCGTCCATATTCTGCCGCAGGGATTCTGCGGATTGCATAGAATCATCAGAGTCGTCTGCGGGTCCTTAAGCTTTTCTTCCAGGTCCCTGAAATCCATCTGCCAGGCATGTCCGTCGTAAAACAATCTGTTGGTCAGAACTCTGCATCCGTTGTTCACTACGCAGTTGAAAAAGACGTTATAGACCGGGGTCTGTAAAACAACATTCTCATTTGGATGTGTAAGTCTTCTGACAGCTGAAGAAATCAAAGGCACAACTCCCGTAACAAAGAATATCTCTTCCTTTGCCACTGTCAGGCTGTGACGTCTGGACCACCAGGAGATGTAAGCTTTATACCACTCGTCAGGAACGTAGGTATAGCCATAAGCAGCGCAGTTCAGGCGAGCCTTGAGGTCGGCCACTATTTCCGGAGCTACTTCAAAGTCCATATCGGCAACCCACATCGGGAGCTCACCCGGTGAGACCTTCCATTTCCATGACCACGTGTCACGGCGGTCAGGCGCAATATCAAATTCATACTGCGGAGCAGAGTCTGATTGTCCTTGTTTCATTGTTATCCCTTACCTGTATCAAAGTTCTGGTGCAGTCACAGTTGTCCGGCTCAATTATAAGTTCGTCAAGTTCACGGACAGTTATTTTGCCCGATCCGGGGTTAAGTATGGAATCGACCTGACTGATCACATAGGCATCAATATCCTCCGAAAGCTCAAACGCGAGCTTTGTGTTGATAAGTCTGCAGCCGGTCATCTTAAGATGCCTGATGTAGCACAGTCCCTGATCCGACTCAATTGTACAGTTCACCAGCGTCAGGTTCTGAGTGTTCCATGCCAGATACTCGCCTGATATGTATGAGTCATAGACGGTAACATTCTCACAGTTCCAGAAACAGTCCTTGGTTATTAGTCTGCTGCTGCGTATCTCGACGTTATGCGCGCCGTCAAAAGCATAGTTGCCGAGCAGTTCGAGATGTGATGCCTTTATGTTTGACGAATTCATTCCAAAATAATCACCTTTTGCAGTTACATGATCCAGCGTCACACTGTCACATGACCACAAGGTCTCCTGGGCATCCGGAATAGAGGTATTTCTTATAGTCAGATCATGGCAGCGGCGAAAATTTTTCGGCGCTCCCACCATAGAATCATCAACCGTCATATGGTTGGTATACCAGACGCCGGAACGCGCAGTCGTATTCCAGACGCAGCTGTTGATGCTGATATTGTTTGAATACCAGACCGGATATTTCCACTGGAACTCACATCTGGCAAGCTCGATATCCGCACTCTCCTTGAGCGGCGACTCGCCGTCATGGAAAACGGTATCATATATCTTGAGTCTGCGGCCTTTATAAAGCGCACGCTCGCCTGAAAGGCTCTCCTGCCTTATCTCCTCATCCTCACGGCGTACAGGGTTAAATCTTTTACAATCACTCATATTTGAATCTCCTTTTGCGTAAGCTTACTACCTATGCAAAGCATTATCAAACCGTCAGTCACTAAAATTTCCATTTTTAACACACTGTTCAAAGTTAATCCTTTGTTTACTGTTAAACCATTTTTCTTTGCGTTATAATTTGATATATAAAATTTGTAGGAGGATTAATGGTATGCCTATATTCCAGGATGCAAAACAGAAGAACATCGCCAACTTCCAGAAGTCCATTGACGAGAAGAAGAACACGATCAAGAGAAATTATGACGAGATCGGTCACCTCTATTATGGTCAGTACAAGGATATAAATATCGATTGCACAAAGGACATCAACGCCAAGTGCGACGCTATTTCCAGTCTTAACGATGACATAGAAGAGCTTGAGATAAGAATTCTGCGTGAGAAGGGACTTAAGAGATGCCCTTCCTGCCGTACGGAGAACAATCTCTCATATGCTTTCTGCTTTAAGTGCGGTGCAAGATTTGATGATGCTGACGCAGTCGCTGCTCCTTCATCTGCACCTGTTCAGCCAGAAGCTTCTGAACCCGCAAAAGAGAAACCTGAAGCAGATGCACCTGCAGCAGAAGCTCCGGTACAGACAAACGCTGAAGTATAAGCAGGAATTATTGCGACAGCCAATAAGACTTGAACCACAAAGCGCAGCCCTGAATTCAGGGTTGCGCTTTTCTGTTGTCTGCGGCATTATTCTTTGAAACATAATAATGCCTCAATAATCAGTGTGAATAACCCACCCGTTTCTCGAAAATTGCCGCGTTATCCGCTACCAGCTGCGCCATTTTTCTGTAGCCGGACTTGCTCGGATGCAGATGATCGCCGCTGTCATATTCCGGAAGCATACGTGTCTTATCTTCAGGATCTGCGAGCGCATTATCGAAATCAACAACTCCGTCAATCATATCCGTGCTGCGTATCCATTCATTTACGTCATTTCTCAAAGTCTCGCGGAACGGGGCATATGTGCGCCAGCCTCCGATCGGAAGAAGCGTTCCGGCATAAACCTTATAACCATATGATCTGGCAAGCTTAACATAGTATGCAAGTCCTTCGGTAAGTTCGCCTGCCGTCGGAAGATCCGACATGGGACGGAAAGGATTGATATCCGTTCCGACCGGATGGATTATATCGTTGATCCCCTGCTGAATTATTACAGTGTCCGCCCCGTCCGTCGGTACTTCATGGGCAAATCGTCTGCTCCCCTTAAGTCCATAGGACTGATATGTCAGGCACGTATATTCACGAAGTATCCTTGAACCGCTGGTAGCGCGGCGAATAACCGACGTATCGCCGATTTGACGGCTCTTAAGCATGACAGCAAGATCATCGGGCCAGTTCTGTGCGGTAATTGAATCCCCGTAACAGACAACAGCGCGATTTTTCTTGTCGGTTCTTAAGGATACATTGCTGAGAAAATAGAAATAGTGTGTGGGACGCGAAAGCTCTTTGGGGAACGTCTCCGACCCGGTCAGGTTGCCGCTTGCGAACTGTGCTCCGTCAGACAGGGCTCCGCATGTAAAAACGCATGACCGAAGCTGAGTATAGTCTCCGAGATACATGGACACATCGAAAGTACTTCCGGCTTTGACATCAAGCGATAACTCGTCGGAACAAACCCTGCTTCCCGCGGGAATAACACAAGAACGTGACCCTCTGAATGTAACAGGAAAGAATTCTTTTTCGGCCGTATCATCAGACGGGTTCTTTGCCATTATGCTTACCTGGCTTATTGTCACCTGTTCCGTGCCGCAGTAATTGTCGAATGTCAGTCTGACTGCGTCACCGTCAAAGGCCGAATATACAGGATATCTTAAAGTTATATCTTTACCGTAGCTCTCAGGACGCGCTTCTCCGACTGAGACTGCATTGCCCCAGATACTCACGAACCGTCTTCCGCTGTTTGCGTCTGCCATACTCATGTAATTATTTCTTCAGCCTGCGCGCCACTACTGCCAGAGTGACGTCTGTCAGAACAAGCTCTTCGTTCTGGTTATATACATCAATTGTTATCTCAACATTGCCATTGTATGGATTGCGGGGTTCAAGCGATGTAACGTGAACCCTGCCATAGACAGTATCTCCCGCAAACACGGGTTTGATCCACTCCATCGAAGTAGAACGCCCGGCTATGAGCTGCTCGCCGGCATAATCTGTCTCTTTGATATATCTGGCCCAGACCAGCATGAATACCATGACTCCCGGAGCAATCAGCTTACCGTAGCGCGTCTTTGCAGCACATTCCGGATCCATATGAATCGGTACAGGATCGTAGCCGGCGGCAAACTTTACCATCTCCGATTCCTCTATCGTAACTTTACTTGTGACGGCTGATTCGCCAAGCTTAATATCTTCGTAAAACAACGGTGTAACCTCTTCTGTCAAAATCCCGATTATTATATCATTATCAAATTGATCGGACAGGTTTACTCCTCACGTTCCTTATAATGATGAGCATCTTCAAGCATCATATCCTTTACCTTCATCAGGCGGACCTGTGTCGACCGTTCATTCTCGTCGAGCTTCATCGATATATAGCGTATGCCTTCCTCGGTCTCCGGAATGATGACATACTCAAGCGCATTGACGCGGCGGCGTGTCCGTTCAATCTCGGCAGACAGAAGCGAGCAGGCTTTCTCGGTCTCGGCAAGCTTAATCATGTCAGGCAGAACAGACGACAAAGAAGCGACAGCCTCGTCAAGATCACCGCTTGTCATACCGAAACCGTAAGAATATATATCTCCCGGATCCGCGGACTTATACCTGGCGGTAAATCTCGGGATATCGCAGCTCATAATATTGCGCGAAGAAGTGGTGATTGTTACTTCCTGCTTTGGCGCCATAAGCGCTGTGGAGAGAATCTGCTCATCCATTCCGGCTCTCGCTATAACAAAATCCTTGTTCGACTTGCCGATGGCTTCCTCAACGCGAAGCCTGAGATCCATATTCTCGCGCGCGAGATCGAGGAACTGACGCATCAGCTCATCTCTTTTATCCTTAAGAAGCTTGTGTCCGCGGCGCGCGGTTACCAGCTTGCGCTTAAGTCTGGTAAGCTCCATCCGCGTAGGATTTACAACTTTTGCAGCCATTACTTTGCTTCCTTGTATTTGTCGTAGTATTCGTCGAGCATCATGTCGCTGATTCGCTTAAGTTCCGAACGAGGGAACATGGTCAGAAGCTTCCACCCCAGATCAAGCGTCTCAGTGATACTTCTGTCAGTGTCATTACCCTGTGATATGTAGGTTTTCTCGAAAGCGTCCGCAAATCTCGCGTATATCAGATCCATTTCAGTCAAAGCCGATTCGCCGAGAATAGTCATGAGTTCCTTGGCTTCCTTGCCTCGTGAGTAGCAGGCGAAAAGCTGGTTCATGGTCGCGGCGTGATCCTCCCTTGTCTTGCCCTTGCCTATACCCTTGTCTTTAAGTCTTGACAGTGAGGGCATGACGTCTATCGGAGGCGTCACGCCTCTGCGGAACAAATCTCTTCCGAGTATGATCTGTCCTTCGGTTATATACCCCGTAAGGTCCGGAATAGGGTGCGTCTTGTCGTCTTCGGGCATCGTCAGTATCGGGATCATAGTGATGGATCCTGTGCAGCCTTTCTGTCTTCCGGCACGCTCATACATGGTTGCAAGATCTGTATACATGTATCCCGGATAACCTCGTCTGCCCGGGACTTCCTTGCGTGCCGCCGATATCTCACGCAGAGCGTCGGCATAATTCGTGATATCGGTCATAATAACCAGAACGTGCATGTTCTTGGCAAAAGCAAGATACTCAGCGCATGTCAGAGCCATACGCGGCGTTGCGATTCTCTCGACGGCCGGGTCGTTGGCAAGATTGACAAACATAACCGTTCTGTCAATAGCACCAGTCTTACGGAAACTCTGAATGAAGTAATCGGATTCTTCAAAGGTGATTCCCATAGCGGCGAAAACAACCGCAAACGGCTCATCCGTTCCGACTACCTTTGCCTGTCTTGCTATCTGTGCCGCAAGCTGGGCATGAGGAAGTCCTGAAGCTGAGAAAATCGGAAGTTTCTGACCTCTTACCAGTGTGTTAAGTCCGTCTATTGCGGATATTCCTGTCTGAATAAACTCGGAAGGATATACTCTCGCAGCCGGATTCATCGGCAGTCCGTTTATGTCACGTCTCTCGTCAGGAAGAATCTCCGCGCCGCCGTCAATCGGACGTCCCATACCGCTGAAAATTCTTCCGAGCATATCCTCGGAAACGCCGAGTTCCATTGTATGTCCAAGGAACCTGACTTTGCTGTCGGAGAGATTGATTCCGGCGGAATTTTCGAAAAGCTGAACAAGCGCATTGCCGCCGTCAATCTCAAGCACCTTGCAACGTCTGACCTCTCCGCTCGCCAGCTCTATCTCACCAATCTCATCATAGGCAACATCGGTGACATTTCTTACAAGCATCAAAGGTCCTGCGACCTCCTGGATTGTTCTGTATTCACGTGGCATCTCAGTTATCCTCCTCTGGTTGCGCAACAGCACCGATTTCAATTTCCATCTCGTCCCTTATGGCTTCGTAGCTCTCCTCGAGCTTGTCAGCAGTGACATATTTGAAACGTCCGATTTTCTCCTTGACCGGAAGGTTCAGGATATTTCTGATTGTCGCGCCTGAATCAAGAGCGTTGCGGCTCTTCTCATAGAACCTTATGATGAGTTCCATCATATAGAACTGTTTCTTGAGCGGTGTGTAGGTATCAACTTCATCGAAAGAATTCTGGTGAAGGAAATCCTCTCTTATCGAGCGCGCAGACTCCATCTTCAGCCTGTCGCCTTTAGAAAGCGCATCCATTCCGACCATTCGAACTATCTCTTCAAGTTCCGACTCATCCTGAAGCAGTGTCATAAGCTTCTGTCTGTCTTCAAGCCAGTGTCTGTCAACATTGTCATTGAACCAGTCACCTATATTCTGAAGATAGAGCGAATAACTCGTAAGCCAGTTTATTGCCGGGAAATGGCGCTTGTAGGCAAGGCTCGCATCAAGTCCCCAGAATACCTTGACTATTCTCAGGGTTGCCTGAGATACAGGCTCGGAGATATCTCCGCCCGGAGGCGAAACAGCGCCGATTACAGACAGATATCCTGTTCTTCCTTCGGAACCCAGAACCGTTACAGAACCCGCTCGCTCGTAGAATTCTCCGAGTCGCGAGCCCAGATAGGCAGGGTATCCTTCTTCACCCGGCATCTCCTGAAGTCTGCCGCTCATCTCACGCAGCGCTTCCGCCCAGCGCGAAGTGGAGTCAGCCATAAGGGCAACCGAATAACCCATATCCCTGAAATATTCTGCAATCGTAATTCCGGTATATATTGAAGCTTCGCGGGCCGCAACCGGCATATCGGATGTATTGGCGATAAGCACGGTTCTCTCCATAAGCGAATGACCAGTCTTGGGATCTACAAGTTCCGGGAACTCGTTAAGAACATCTGTCATCTCGTTTCCGCGTTCACCGCATCCGATGTAGACAACAATGTCCGCCTCCGCCCATTTCGCGAGCTGGTGCTGGATAACTGTTTTGCCGGAACCGAACGGACCCGGAACAGCGGCGACGCCGCCTTTTGCTATCGGGAAGAAAGTATCGATGACACGCTGCCCGGTAATAAGCGGCATGTGAGGCGCAAGCTTTGCCTTGTAAGGTCTTCCGCGTCTTACCGGCCATTTCTGCATCATTGTTACTTTGGATATTCCTCTGTCGGTCTCAATCTCACAGACAACATCTTCGACTGTATAATTGCCTGACTTAATGCTCTTGATGGTTCCCTTGATTCCTAAAGGCACCATTATCTTCTGAAGCACAACAGCAGTTTCCTTTACGGTTCCGATGATGTCGCCTGCTTCAACAATATCACCGACAGCGCGGGACGCCACAAAATTCCACTTGTTCTCGCGGTTGAGCGAAGGAACACTGACTCCTCGCTCAAGATTATTTCCGCACTGCTTCATTATCTCCGTAAGCGGTCTTTGAATTCCGTCATAGATGCTTCCGATAAGTCCCGGACCAAGCTCAACGGAAAGCGGCATACCTGTCGATTCAACCGGCTCTCCCGGACCCATTCCGGATGTCTCCTCATAAACCTGTATTGACGCCTCGTCACCGCGCATCTCGATGATCTCGCCGATAAGTTTTCGTGAACTTACACGCACAACATCGAACATGTTGGCATCTCTCATTCCGGTTGCTATGACAAGCGGTCCTGCCACTTTCTTGATAATCCCTGTCGCCATACGATTACTCCTAACTGTATACTTTAGTCTTCGCCGAAAAGAATATCCGACCCGACTGCTCTCTTGACGTTGCTCTTGACATTGAGCACGCCGGATCCGTTGTTGCCGACGACTCCCGGAATCGGAAGTACCGCCGGTGTCATCGTCTCCTGATAGCGTTCAACATCACGTCCGAGAAGCGCGTAATAATTCTCGGTTATAAAAATAATGTCATACCCGTTCTCGGATATCTGCCTGAGACATTTAGACGCCGCTTCAGAAGAAACGACGGGAAAAGTCGCGAGACCTATCGCCGCGAACCCGTAGATACTGTCATAATCTCCGATTACTGCTACCTTAGACATATGTCATCCTCACCCTTTCAACTAAAACATCGTCTGATACTAGATTTCTCTTACCTGACAGAATTATTCTGACGTTCTTAATCTCGCAGAGTCTCGCGAGCACGTAAGCGGCAATAGCACCGACCGTAAACGAATCATATTTTGAAGGTCTGATAAGTTCCGTAATCTCGTCATCGAAAAGTTTCTCAAACGCCGCGCTTCCTGCTTTAAGCGCTTCGGCCGCCTTCAGATATCCGACCGCCGATATATATTCCAAAACCTTATCTGTTCCGCCCAATGCCGCGCTGACCAGTTTATCCTTGTCAAGTCCCTCGCAGGCCGCAACGGATCTCATGATAAAGTCCTTAGGTCTGGCAGTAGCCGCGGCGCGGTAAGCGATTCTTATATCACAATACGCCACATAAAGTTCACTGTACTTTATCGCAAGCCCGCTGCCGCTGGACTTCGCTTTGCTGAGCATCGTCTCAAGACAGGTTCTGTCTATCACGGCGTCACTCATCTGGCCGTTGCCCGTATGCGCAAGGCTCTTGAAGGCCTCATCGGCACAGTCTCTCATATATTCCGGAAGCCTGCCGTATTCGCCTTTCTGTATTATCCGCACAAGTTCATCGCCGGTCAGAGATGAAGAATCTTCGTTCCCGTAAAACACAGTTCCGCCGGGATAACCGCATGCCGCGCACTTTACAGCCGCTTTGAGATTATGGAAGCTCTGAGGAGTCTTGAGAACATCGATGACTTCGCTTTCACCCGCAAGCTCCTGCGCATCCTTCCATGTTCTGCCGATTTCGTATTTGAGTATCTCTTCTTCTGTCATCGACTGTGAATTATCTCCGCCCCAGCCATGTTCTCTGACAGCGGAAATACATGTGTCATAGTCGCCGGAAGACACCAGCTGCGCAATCATCTGATTATCAAAAAGCCTGTTCTCAAGGCTTCTTACACGCGCTATCTGAAATATGTATTCACGCTTCATATACAGCATCCTCCTAACCAAATACAATCCTGTTGACAGCATCGGTCAGCTCACTGCGCCTGTCGTGGAACAGTGATTTAAGCGAACAGTTGATTTCAATTCCGCCGTAAACCAGGACAAAACCACCGTCAATCACAGCGGGGGTGCTATCTATTACGAGTTCGCTTCCTCCGGCCTTGGCCCTTGACAGAATATCCGCTTTGTCCTGCTCCGTGAATCTGTCAAGATCCCGCCGGCTGAGACGGCATATGCCGTTCTGACCCAGAACACTGACGTCGATAAGCTTGAGGATAAATTCAAGATAATCATCTTTGTCCATGTCCAGAATCGACGCGTAAGCCTTAGTCAGAACTGAACCGACTATGTCATACTTGGCATTAAGAACAGCCTGGCGTCTCACCAAATCAGCAGATGAACGTGCAGAGCGCTCAAGCCTTGACCTCGTCTTCTCGAGTGCTTTTCTGTTGGCATCTTCAGCGAGGCGCGCTTCATCACGTGCCTGGCTCACTATTCTCCCGGCAGAGGCTTCTGCCTGTGAAAGGATTGCTTCACACTGAGAGTCGCTGTCAGCTTCTATTTGCTTGATTATGTTATCTATACCAGCCATTTTTATTGCAAACTCCTAAAAAGTTCTAATGGGTTCCGTTATCAGGACAACGGAATTCCGTTTACCGCAAGAATCGAAATTAAGAGTGACAGGATTGCGTATGTCTCGACCATAGCCGGGAACAGCATTGCTTTTGCAAGCTCGTCAGGTCTCTTTGCAAGAATTCCGATTGCCGCAACTGCTGCTCTTCCCTGATGAATAGCCGACACAAGACCCACCAGAGCTATAGGAAGGCAAGCTGCAAGCATCATAAGTCCGGTAGTCAGATCCAAAGCCATAGGCTTTCCGGAAAGGACGCCGATTTTCGAGAGAGCGATAAAAGCTACAAGCAGTCCGTAGATACCCTGTGTACCCGGAAGGAGCTGAACGAGAAGAACCTTGACGAACTTGTCAGGATCCTCCGAGACAACGCCTGAAGCCGCCTGGCCTGCAATGCCAACGCCGTATGCCGAACCCATTCCTGCAAGAACTACAGCGAGTACCGCTCCCAAAAGTGCCAAAACTGTACCAAATGTCATGATACCAAATCCTCCTTGTGATTATCAGAAATTACTTTATCACCAAAAACAACATATCTCGTGTTATTCCTGAACGGTTTGAAAGGCTTGCCGGTGCCGTCATAGAACTTTCCGAAGAACTCGACGTACTGAAGCCTGCAGGTGTGAACATACGCACCCAGTATATTAATCGCCATGTTGAGGGCGTGCCCGCCGATAAATACGAGAACGAAAACAATCATTCCGAAAACCCCGGAACCTGCCATGGAACCCATCTGGTTTATTACCTGAGCTATAACGCCCGTGGCAAGTCCAAGTGCAAGCAGTCTCGAATATGACAGAATGTCGGAAAGCCAGCCTGTCACGTTATACAGATCATACAGACCGAGGGCAACTCTCAGAAACGGATTCTTCTTTTCTCTTCCGGACATGAAAACTATTATCAAAGCGCCAAGACCGGCAATAACGTAGCTTGCGTATATCATCGTCTGTGAGAACTCCATTGAAATTCCGGTAATAGAATAGAACATCTGTGTCGGCATAAGCATCAGGATAAGCCCGATTATCAGCAGATACCAGGATAAGACATCACTTATGACAGCGACCCAGTCGTGCCTTCGAGCGAGCTGATAGCCCTTGATTCCGAGTCCGAGAAACAGATGGACGAGTCCGATTGCAAGCGATACAACAAGCATCTTCATAGGCTGATCAAGCGGAGTAAACCAAAGCGCCGGAACAGTCACATCGCGTCCCATGAACGTCCTTGCCACAACAGTTACGGCATCGCCGAAGTAGCCTCCGAAGAGAACTCCCCAGCACATGGTTGATATTCCGCAGTACATGAAAAGTCTCAATGTTTTGGCGATATTCTGCCCCATCTTCGGAAATTTATAAAGCAGCGCAAAGCATACAGCGAAAACAATAAGCCCGTAAGCCGCATCCGACAGCATCATTCCGAACAGTACGACATAGCATACTGTCATAATCGCACAAGGGTCTATATCAGTTCTGGACGGCAGACCGTAAGAAGACATAACTCCCTCTCCGGCAGCAAACGTCCTCGGATTGTCAAGAAGCACCGGCATAGGTTCATCTTTTCCATAATCTTCAGTCGCGAAGTACAGATTGAACCCGGAATTTAGATCCTTTTCAATACTCTCCACCTGGTTCTCCGGACATGTTCCCGTGATGATAAATGTTCGTTCAGACTGCATGAGACTGCCGAGAACCTCATATTTATCAGCTCTGATACGGTAATAATCCGACAAAATCTTGAAAGTATCGCGGTATGCCGCGTACTTTCTGAATTTGACAAGTATATCTTCACGCTCTTTCTCATTATCTCTTATCTTGCGGTTATATTTCTTTACCTTGCCATCCGGCGTCCTGTGCGAGAAGAAAGCAATTCTGACAAAGCCTGTTTCTCTGAGCGCATTCTCGAGCTTATCGCCATCTGACTTATGGCATATTGCTGCTATGCAGGCCTGATCCTTATCCTGTGATACAAAAGTAATCTGATATCTGTCTTTAATCTCGGGACAAAGCGCATCGATTTTCCCGCAGTATGTGTCTGCAACGGTGTCAGGAGGCAATGTGCCTATGAATACCCTGGTTGCCTTTGTTGACTCGGTGTTGATAGGAATATCCATCTCCATCCAAGGTGCAAGACCTTCAATATTGCGGCGGCAGCGGGCAATCTCCACTTCACAGGCATCAATCTTCGCGCTGTTGGCAATCACTCCGGCAGCCATTCTGTTGAACCAGTGACGTTTATCAATAATACTCTGCATCTCCTCATCACTTGCCGTACCAAGACCTTCAAGACCTGCAAGAAAACCCTTCTTCTCAGGAACATACTGTTCAAGCACTTCGAGTGCTTTATCCGCGGTATCTGCGCGCTTCCTGTACTGGGATTTAAGTCTGGCCGTATCCGTCCTGCAAAATCCCGACAAAGCATCAGTATCCTCGCCGACGTCCTCTATATGCAGATCAGAATCAATCTCGACAACGCCCCTGCGCTGCAGATATTCAAGAACCTCCTTGCGGTCCTTCTTCATCGCACATATTCTGATTTTCTTCATTGCTACAACTGACATGAAATCACTCTTGCTTCAATATAATACTGATGACAGCCTCAACGGCTTCTTTCTCGCAGCTCTGAGCCTGCTCACGCAGTCTCTTGATCTGTTCTCCCGCAATTCCCTGAGCCTCAAGGTTCTCCTTCTCAGCTTCGCGCTTCCCGGTCACATCAAGGATCTGCCTCGATACTTCAATATGTCTCTGAGAATCAAGTCTAATCTTCTGTGCCTTGCTGTTGGCATCACTGATAATCTTCTGCGCCTTTCCCTCAGCAACAGCCTGCTTGTTATCCGCAGCCTTTTCCGCAGCTGCAATCACAGCCATGGTCTCCTTAAGCATAAACAAATTCCACCTTTCCCGACGGTCATGATGCCCTTACATCAAAAAACTGGTCGACCGGTCAATTTTTACACTTAAATTCTAACACTGCACAATAGCTTGTACAATTAGTCAATTATCTGTGGTATTCAGTCAAAATTACTGAAGAATTTGTTTGTTTTGATAGGTTACCACTTGGGATCGCCGTAATCTCCATTGTAATTGGAACCGCCGGGGTTATTTCCCGAACTGCTGCCGCTGTTATTATTACTGCGCTGGCTGTCATACGCATCAGAACGTTCCTGATTGAGTTCGTCTTCAATTTCCTGCTCTCTGTCAGACTCTTCATCGCCTGAATTGCCCGAATTTCCCTCATTGTCACCGTCTGAATCACTGTCTGAATCGCTGTCGGAAGAACCTGCACCGCTCTGTTGCTGCTGCTCGAGCTGCTCTATAAGCTTGTCTATCTCTTCCTTGAGAGTCTCGGCCTCAGGGTCATGTCCGTCATGGCCGTCCTTGTCTTCGTCGGCACAGCCTTCTTCCGTTAGAATGCTTCGGCAGGCGTTAAGTGAATCTATTGCGTCACTTATGTCTTCCTGAGTCTTAAGATTCTTCAGATCGATCTGCTGCAGCATTGACAGCGCGAGATTGACTCTGATATTACATTCCGGGCTGTCTGCGCCGTCATGAGGCGGCTGACGGTTCAGAGCATCTGTATAGTCCTGCTCCGCCTGTGCATATTCACCGTTTCTGTATTCAACATTTCCGGAATTATAGTAGACAAGATACGGCTCGTTGAAGTTCATTGTATAAAGTGAATTCTCATCAAGATTGTCATACTTTCCGTCTTCATATTTGCTGATGAAATTCTCATTTATCATGTGCCTTGCGAGAAAATAATAGCTCAGCAGAAGCAGAAGCGTCGATACCACTGCAAGAATAACAAAACACCTGATTCTTGTTCTGCGAGATAACTTTCTGTCTTTATTCTTATAACTTTCAAGCTTGTTCATACCGTCAGACCGTTCTCTTCCTCATTACCATGTAAATCTCGATTATCAGCATAAGCATCAAAGGATACAGAAAAACATAATATGTGTCTGCGTATGTCACAAGATCCGAATCACTTATGATGTCTTCAACTATCTTAAGAATAGAACCGGTCTTGTTGTCAATATGTTCAGTATCACTGCTGTAAAGATAATCAATCCCCAGTTCATCCGCAAGACTCTTAAGCGAGTCTTCATCAAGCTTTGACACCGCGCGTTCTCCATCTTCATCCTTGATGTATTCGCCGTTGACACGCATCGTCGAACCGTCTTCAGTACCGAATCCTATCACGGCTCCGTCGTCTATCATGTCTGCGAGCGAAGAAAAATCCTCCCCGGTATCAGAACCGCTTTCTGTCTGGTTGCTCTCGCCGTCACTCAAGAAAAAGACCACAGTCTTCCTGTCTTCCTTGCTGCTGCTTGACCTGAGAAGTTCTTCCATAGGGTCATAGGCCGTCTCAAGTGATGTCCCCGTCGCATAGTCAGGATCAGGCTCTTTCATTGTGTCAAAGGCATCCTCTACAAGAGTAGTATCCTGCGTAAACGGCGCGAGGATCTGACCGTAGTTATCAAACTGCACCACTCCGAAATTCGCGCCCTTGAGGCTCTCCATTATCCTCCCGCATGTATCCTGAACATCTTCCATACGGCTGTTGCCGTGAAGACCGTCATCCGCCCACATGCTCAGAGTATTATCGACCACGAAAAGCACGTCCAGATTCTTCGTGTTTACTTTGGTCTCCTTGTAAGGCGTCATTATTCTCAGGTTCACACAGAAAATCAAAGCGAGAACAATTATCATGCGGATCGTCATAAACAGCTTGCGCCTAATTGCCTGCCTGTTCTTCAGCAGATTGTAGATTATGGCAATCAGAAGAATTGCTGTCACCGGAATCATTACATAGAGAGGGATTATCGGACTTATTATTTTTTCCATTGAAACTGTCCTCCCATCATAAGCGTCGCTGTTACATACGCCGCAAAAGCGAAAAGGAATATCGCCACAAACGCATACGGCATATTGATCTGCTTGTTGATCAGCACTTCTTTGGATTCTTTGGCTTCGGTATTCTCGATGTCTTCTACAATCTGCTTCGGGGTCATTCCCTTGCCATACTCGTAGAATTTACCATCGGTCGTATTGACGCAGTCCCGAAGCTCGTCGCCCGCGCTCTTATAATCTATGTCGGTCTCAACGTCGGAAAGGAAGAAATTATTGGCTCTTCCGGCCTGACTGAAAGCCGCTTCACCTCTGAAGAGGGCATACAGCTTCACATTATACTTGCTGCAAAGCTCACACGCTTCAGGAAGTCTTACCACCGGATCTGCCCCTACAGCTTCGGTATTCTCTGTAGACAGAATTATGATCCTCGTGCGTTCTTCATCCTTAAGTGCCGGAAAGCTGTAAAGACACGAAGCGACACCGTCACCGACAAGGAAAGGTCCCTTCTCGCTCTCGTTTATGGAAGTCGCGTCATGAATCCAGGTCAGCTCCTCCATCCTTGCATAGTCTGCATCGTAGTCATCCATAAGGTCTGACGGAATTGAGCCCTGCGACACCACATATCCGCCGTAATACTGATCGAGCTTCACTCCGAGACTGAAATACTCCTTCAGCACGTCAAGTTTTGACTTGACGTATTCGAAATCGTCCGTAAGCGGAACATATGTGAGAGACGATGAAGAATACAGCGTCACGCCTACGCGGTCGCCGGAATCGAGCCCGTCTATTACATCTTCGAGGGCGTCAATGAATTCATCGTTCAGATCATCAAGATAAAAAGATGTGTCCATACATATCATAATGTCACGTTTCTTAACGCCGGCGGTAACCTCTTCCTCTTTATACGGATTGGCGATAATTATAACTATCGAGATAATCTCGACAATCACCGCAATCTTCTTGATAAGTCCAAGGATAAAATGCCTGCGGCGAGCCCTTATAAACTCGGGCTGTTCAAGTACAAGACTGCTGTTGGCAACTCTCTGACCGCCATGATAACTTCCTTTACGGTTTATAAGCAACAATACAATGCACACAAGCAGGATTGCCGCGATTGATATGAAAACAAACAAAGGATATTGCAATTTCATTTTCTGTCAGCTCCATCTCGAGATAATATCTTCCGCCATATTAATGGTGGCTGTAAACTCATCACTGTTCAGTTTGGGCGACTCACGGGCGAATTCAGGTTCATAGCAGTGCGATACAAGCATCGTAAGAGAGTTCATTCGAAGTGCCGCAATCTCATCCAGAGTGTAATTCTGAACATCGATTCCGACGGCGGCCTTGACAAAGTTCCTTGTGATAATGCTGACCTTTGCAAATCCGCGGCGCGAATCAATTTTGCCGGATATGACATCCTGTCTGACTTCGGTAATTTTGGCCAGATATTTTCTCTTTATGGTCTCTATCGATTTATGCACGGCGCGCGGTTCTTTATGTCTGTTACCTGACAGAAAAACAACAGCCGCAATATATCCGGCAGCTGCCAGTGCAGCCAAAACAATACCAAGAACCTGCCATCCGCCGGCAAATGAGAAAACATCCTGAATATCTACTGTAATACCATCCATAAACTTATGCTCTGTAACTGACCTGACGCATCAGAGATACAATCCCTTCTATTATGTCCTGTTCGCCCGACATTCTTACAAGGTTGGCGCCGTTATGCCTGAGGAGCGCTTCGGCGCCGCTGTAAATTCTGTCCTTTATTTCCTGTTCCTTACACTTAAGCACATCATTGGTGACCATATAAGTATCTGTATAATCGCCGCCGGAAATATCATATGAACCGCCGGAAGTCAGCATTGCGTCTTCAATGCAGACAACCATAAGTTCCTTGTTATACATGATGTTCCTGACGGATTTCTCACTGAGCCTCGACAGACCTTCAAGATCCGTAATCATGAAAACAATCATCTCTTTTCTGAAATTAACCGCGCTGTATTCAAGAATGTCGCCTATCGGCATGTCACCTTCATCGACGCAACTCCTGTAATTCTCAGTAATGTTCAGCATTGACTGAAGGCTTCCATTGAACAGTGACCTGTAAATCCGGTTATCCTTCGCGCACACCATCGCGTAATCGACTCCTATCTCAGTGAACAGTCTCGCAGTGACGCCAAGCAGGGTAACGGCAAGGCTGTCCTTGAGTTCGCCTGAACCGGTATGCCCTGTCATCTTTGTTCCCGTATCACAGACAAAGAGCGCAAGATGCCGCCTTTGTGCCTTATATCTTCTTACCAGCAGATCACCGGTTCTCGCCGATGATTTCCAGTCGATATCCCTTACATTATCGCCATAAACGTACTGCGCGAGATCATCAAATTCTCTGCTGCGGTTTCTGTATGATGACAGATAATCACCTTCAAGCTGGCTTACTGCTTTTCGAAAAGTATTAAGTGATACAAGTTCGCTTATTCTGTCGATATAATCGTAATTCATATTGCCTTACGGAGTCTGAACACTCTGCAGGATCTTGGAAATAATGTCTTCCGTTCTGATCTTCCCCACAATTGCCGAAAAGCTCAGACTGATTCTGTGGCACAGCACGCACTGCGCGACTTTCTTGACGTCATCCGGCGTAACATATCTTCTGCCTGAATTAAGTGCACTCGCCTTTGCCATTCTGATAAGCGCAATCGAAGCACGCGGACTCGCGCCCATCTTGACGTATTCCGCGTATTCCTTTCCGATTACTGTCTCCGGATGTCTTGTGGCATAAACAATCCGGGCGATGTAAGTCTTGACCGAAGAGTCTACATAAACCTTTGAAGTTATATCCTGAACGCGGTCTATCTCGTCGATTGACACAACCGGAAGAGCTGCCTCGCCTGACTTCTGCTGTTCCTTGAGGTTCATAATCATAACCTCTTCTTCGGCAGTCGGATACTGAATTACCTCTTTGATCATAAATCTGTCCGTCTGAGCCTCGGAAAGCGGATATGTACCCTCCTGCTCAATCGGGTTCTGAGTCGCTATAACGATGAAAACATCGCTCGGGACCTTGTGCGTCTGGCTTCCTATAGTAACCTGCTTCTCTTCCATTACCTCGAGCATCGCGCTCTGCGTCTTTGCGTTCGATCTGTTGATCTCGTCAAGCAGCACTATGTTCGCGAAAACAGGTCCCTTAATTGTATTGAACTCTCCCACTCTCTGGTCATATATCATCGTTCCCGTAATATCGCTCGGGAACAGATCCGGCGTACACTGTATTCTCGAAAACGAGCCGCTTATTGAATCTGCAAGCGCCTTTGCAGCCGTCGTCTTGGCAAGACCCGGAACCGATTCAAGCAGTACATGACCGTCGGCCATCAGTGCGAGAAGCAGTGCTCTTTTCAGGTTCAGCTGTCCGACAATTCTGGCTGCAAGATAGTCATAAACTTTCTTCACCGTATCACGCGCGAACGCAAATTCCTCATCACTGATCTGAATATTCTCACTCATAGTGTATTCTCCTTATTGTTACCCGGATGTCGGGACATCTCCCCAAGCCTTTCGGCATCCGTTTATATAGCAGAAACATTAAAACACTAAAAATTATTAAAGTAAAACATTTTTTGCAGTTATTTTGGGGCAAAATACGGCTCGTCCGGATATTTTCAGTTGAAAAATGGCTCTCTCATTTGTACAATAGCCATTAAGTGAATTACGACTATAAAGTCGGTTATTCCGTATTCGGAAAGGAGACAAATAGATGATTTATTCAACAGAGATCAAGAACATGTGCACTGTACATCAGGGGGCTAAGCATGGCGCAGCGCCAATCCCTGAGGAAGCAAAGTGGGTCAAGTCCAAGGAGGTTAGCGATATTTCAGGCTATACTCACGGCGCCGGCTGGTGTGCACCTCAGCAGGGTATGTGCAAGCTTTCTCTCAATGTTAAGAACGGTATTATTCAGGAGGCTCTTATAGAGACTATCGGATGCTCCGGCATGACACATTCTGCGGCTATGGCAGCAGAGATTCTTCCGGGTCTTACAATTCTTGAAGCCCTCAACACAGACCTCGTTTGCGATGCCATCAACACAGCAATGAGAGAGCTTTTCCTTCAGATTGCATACGGCAGATCCCAGAGTGCATTCTCCGAGGACGGACTTCAGATCGGCGCAGGCCTTGAGGACCTGGGCAAGGGTCACCGTTCAATGGTTGGTACTACTTACGGTACACTCGAGAAGGGTCCCCGTTATCTGGAGCTTACAGACGGATACATCACAGAACTGGCACTCGACGAGAACGACGAGATTATCGGCTACAAGTTCGTTAATTTCGGAAAGATGATGGATTTCATCAAGAACGGTGAGAGTGCTGCCGATGCTTTGAAGAAGGCTTCCGGTCAGTACGGTCGTTGCGACGATGCGGTTAAGTTCATTGATCCGCGTAAGCAGTAATTAAGGAGGAACATACAAATGGCAGAGCTATTTGAATCATACGAGAGAAGAGAACCCCAGATTCTCAAGAAGCTCTCTGAATATGGAATCGGTTCCATAGCAGAAGCTGAGAAGATTACAAAGGATGCCGGTCTTGACGTCTACACGATGGTAGAGAAGATCCAGCCTATCTGTTTCGAGAACGCAAAGTGGGCTTACACAATAGGTGCCGCTATCGCAATCAAGAAGGGCTGCCGCAAGGCTTCCGAGGCTGCCGCAGCTATCGGTGAAGGTCTTCAGTCTTTCTGCATTCCCGGTTCCGTCGCAGATCAGCGTAAGGTTGGTCTCGGTCACGGCAACCTCGGCAAGATGCTTCTTGAAGAAGATACAGAGTGCTTCGCATTCCTCGCAGGTCACGAGTCTTTCGCAGCTGCTGAGGGTGCTATCGGAATCGCAGAGAAGGCAAACAAGGTTCGTAAGACACCTTTGCGTGTAATCCTCAACGGTCTCGGCAAGGATGCAGCTCAGATTATCTCAAGAGTTAACGGTTTCACACACGTTGAGACACAGTATGACTACCACACAGGCAAGCTCAT
Organism: Mageeibacillus sp.; assembly: GCA_022484595.1. Classification (GTDB taxonomy): domain Bacteria; phylum Bacillota; class Clostridia; order Saccharofermentanales; family Saccharofermentanaceae; genus Saccharofermentans. The sequence goes on from JAKVLB010000003.1 coordinate 123,161, forward strand.
TGAAGTATCACGCAAGTGCTACTCAAAAGATGCCAACTCCGCAAGAGCCAAGGTCAACTGCTACGGTGCCAACGATGTCCAGGAAGGCGTCGCAATCATGTGGTATGAGAACGTTGACGTATCAATCACGGGCAACTCGACAAATCCTACAAGATTCCAGCACCCTGTTGCAGGAACCTACAAGAAGGAAAGACTTGAAGCAGGCAAGAAGTATTTCTCAGTTGCATCAGGCGGCGGTACGGGAAGAACACTTCACCCGGACAACATGGCTGCAGGTCCTGCAAGCTATGGTATGACAGACACAATGGGCCGTATGCACTCAGACGCTCAGTTCGCAGGTTCTTCTTCAGTTCCGGCACACGTTGAGATGATGGGACTTATCGGCGCAGGCAACAACCCTATGGTTGGTATGACAGTATCTGTTGCGGTTTCCATCGAAGAAGCTGCAAAGGCCGGAAAGTTCTGATTATTGTCTGATTTTCAGACCGATATACATATCAAGGGAGTCCGCAAAATACGCGGGCTCCTTTTTATTCTCTGATTTTTGGCAGCATCGAAAACTGAGCGGGTGATACAAAACCGGATTTCCGTTTTCTTTCCTCTGTCTTCCCGCTTACAATTTATAGTAGTTTATATCCTGTGACGGATCGTAATAAATTCTGTCAACTGCTTCGACACGGCTCTTGTTTCCGTCAAAGCTCACAATCGTGAACGAACAGTTCGGCGGTACTCTGCCCTGCCAGAAATCTGACGGATTCTCAAACAGATGGTTGGTTATGGCGCGTATGGCACAGCCGTGAGTAGATACAAGTACTGTTTTGTTCATGTATTCCGGATTGCCCGTCAATGAATCATAGAAAGACCGGCCGCGCTTAATTACGTCTGTAACTGCTTCTCCGCCCTCTGGCGCTTCCATATTCAGCGGATCGTTGTAAAATTTCAGCAGATTTGCCTCCTGACCGAGTGCGGCAACCTGTTCGCGTGTCATTCCGTCCCATATGCCCCAGTCAATCTCTGCCAGTCTTCCGTCTGTTGTCATTTTCAGATCAGGGACCGCGGTTACCAGACGTGCCGTATCTCTTGCCCGTGTCAGCGGACTGGAAAATACAGCGTCAAACCTGATTTTACCTGTTGTCATTCCTGTCTGCCGCGCAAGCTCGATTCCTTTTGAATTGAGCGGCACATCATGTCTGCCTGCCATTCTTGACTGAACATTCCAGTCTGTCTCTCCGTGCCTTACAAAATATATAATCATAATCTGTCACCGCCTATAAGCTTCCATATTTTCCAGACTGACAGTCTGTTAGCATCTGACATCATCGTCACAAGGGGAAGATTCATCGGACACACCTTTTCGCACGCCATTGATTTTGTGCAGCCCGCGAAAACCTGTTTTCTGTAGTTCTTCTCCATCGCATCTCTGTGTTCGCCTCTGCATGTTTTCGGAATCAGGTTAAGCGAAGCCATAGCCTCAGGCATCCCTTTGAAAATGTCGCCGGGAGCATAATTAGGGCATGCTTCAAGACAAAGCCCGCACATCAGGCAGAGCGCGGAGTTATTGCACGTCGCCGACACTGATGTTCCAGTTGTCTTCTCAGTCCAGAGTTCTGCCCGTTTCATGGCTTCATGCAGTTCGCTTCTGTCGACAAGAAGATCACTTATAACCGGAAATTTTCCGAGAGGTCTTATCTCAACTGTATCAGTGCCGAGTTCATCTATGAAAGTACGGCAGGCAAGGACAGGCCTTGAGCAGACCACCATGGCACAGGCACCGCAAAGCCCGTGCTGACAGCTGTTGTCATAGGCAATCTCTGCGAGACCGGCAGAAGACAGCCTTATGTTAAGCCACTCTATAACATTGACTACGGTCACATGCTTTTCGCCGTCATAAACGAACTCCTGACAGTAGCTTTCGCTTGAACTGTCTGCCTGTCTCTTAATTCGGATTATCATATATCTACCCTCAAATTACGTCCGCCGTCGGAAGTTACGATTGTACTGCGTCTGTAGCGGCTGTCATCAGTTTCAGGAAAATCAACCCGCTGATGTGCGCCGCGGCTTTCCTTTCTTGCAAGAGCCGACATGACGGAAGCTCTCGCAAGCAGGAGCATCGCGCCGAGGCGCTGCCTGTCAGAATAGCTTGTATTGAGGCTGAGACCGTCAAGTTTATCTTCAATTTCAACAAGTTCCGCCAGTGCGGCATTAAGTCTCACACCGTCGCGGTATATACCCATTGCGCTGTTCATTACTGATGCCGTCTTCTTCAAAACCTCTGCCCGGCTGACGGAACAGAGGTCTTTATCTGTCCTTGCATTCCATTGCGCCCGGCGCGCGGCTGCATCCGCAAGAGCTTTATCCGCGGCACTTTGCGACATTCCCTCGCTCACCTCTTCAAGAATCGTCCGTGCTGCCATCATTCCGCCATGAACAGCACCAAGAGTTGAGTTGCCTCCGAGCCTGTTCGCGCCATGATACTGGCACGAGCACTCGCCTGCGGCATAGAGTGATTCTATTCCGGTTCTGTGCCGCATGTCTGTACTGATACCGCCCATAAAATAGTGAATTCCGGGATAGACAGGTATCGGCTCGGAATGCGGGTCTATATTGATATAACTGGTACAGGTGTCAAGGACTTCGTCAAGCCTGGTCCTGATTATCTCATCTGACATCATAGTTATATCAAGAAAGACCTGATTCTTCCCGTCTATTCCGAGTCCCATCATATTGCAGACCTTATATATGCTGCGGCTTACTACATCACGCGGCATGAGAGCGCCGCGTTCGGGGTACCATTCTTCCATGAAATACCATCGCTCGCCGTTTCGCATCGTATAGAGACGCCCTCCCTCACCGCGCGCGGCTTCAGTTATCAGCAACCGTTTGTCACCGAAATCCACAGTCGTCGGATGGTACTGTATCATCTCAAGGTTTGCGAGCCCGGCACCTGCTTCAAGAGCCAGCCCGGTCGCGCTTCCGTCGTTCATTACGGAGCCTGTGGTCTTGCCGTAGATTCCGTTGGCTCCACCTGTGCAAAGAACCACGGCATCTGCCTGAATCGACGTGATCTCATCAGTAACATTGTTACAAAGCACTACACCGGCACATTTACGCTCATCTGTAACTATGAGTGACAGAAGACTGTTGCCCGTCAGTCTCTCTATGCTTCCGTCAGATTCATAGCGTCTGCAGGTGGCGATAAGTCCGGTCATAAGCTGTTTTCCTGTCCTGGCTCCGGCAAAAGCAGTACGCGCTTTCTTCTGTCCTCCGAAATATCTCAGGTCAATCTGTCCTGATTCCGTGCGCGTGAAATTTACTCCGCAGCTTCCCGCAAGCCATTCAACAAGCGCGGGCGCGTCATCAGCAAGTCGCCTTACAGCAGCTTCGTCATTTATATAACAGCCGCTTCTCATAGTGTCTTTAAAGTGCTCTTCAACGGAATCCGCCTCACCCTTCGTATCAAGCGCCGCGTTAATTCCGCCCATCGCCATGACCGACTGCGCTCGCTCTGAATACTGCGGCGCTACAATCGTCACATGTGCTCCGCCTTCAGCCGCACAGATTGCCGCAGTAAGTCCCGCAAGACCGGCGCCTATAACAATAACGTTCATAATAAGCACCTCAGATTATATGTTCCGTCAGCAATGACAAGCATTACCAGCGCAAAGGATACTGCCGCCGCAATTGCAATCTTCGCCCTGCCGAATCTTTTCTTGTCGGTAATGATGCCGAAGGTAATGAGCATATGTTCAACAGCATAAAAAATATGGATTGAAAGACACACATAGAACAGCGATTCTATCACAAAACGGGCCACTTCGGCCTGTGCTGAAGGCGCATGCTTTGTTATCTCGGCGAAAACAAGGTGCAGCGGCATGAGTCCGATTATAAAGTAACCGGATATATTCTGAAGATAAGTGGAAACCCAAAGCGAAGGATATCCGGTAAGTTTACGCGTTCTTGACGCAACCTTTATCCGTGCTGCAACATTAATGACAATGTGAATGAAAGCCAGAGTAAATAGTATCCTGCCCGACTTATCGAAAACTTCCGAGTACCCGGTTATTCCAAGAAGATATGTGCAGGCAGCGGCCGAATGCCAGATGAACATGCAAAGAACAATGATTCCGGCAATAATATTGATCTTCTTCATTAGTTACCTCATGGAGTCTATCTGCCTTGTGAGCAGGCAGATTCCCTGTTCAACGTCAAAGGTATCACTGACGGCAGCTTCCATAGGACAAGGACCGTCTCCTTTGCGGTTTACTATTAAGTCTGTAATTGTATCATATTCAAAAATGACAGAATTGTATTCAAACAGACGCATAGCGGAAGCAGACATAACAACCGCATGAACGGATGTCACACCAAGCTTAACAAACAGCATCGCAGCGGCTTTACCGACTATTGTGTCAGCCGCACTGAACCCATCAAATGATTTCCCGTCATGAACGAGACCGATAAGTGTTGATATTCCCCTGCCGTCGTCCGTAATCAGTATGTCGCCCTTGCACAGAACAAGACTGTGACCTTCGAGAGACTCATACGCGCGTTTCAGATCTGTCATCAGCACTGTCCTTAATGACTCGGCCAAGAATCATAACAATAGCCGGAACCGCAACAATCTGAATGAGGAGACCCGGCCAGCCGGCAGTTACCTGATTTACCGCCATTGAAGGTGCAACAGAGCTTACACCTGACAGAAGCCATGAAGCTATGATAAAGCTGCCGCGTCCCAGAATCTGAGCCGATATGACAGCGGCAAAAGCAAGATATGAACGGCGTGCTATACCTGTTGCAAAAAGCCCGGCAACAACTCCGAACACAAGAAGTTCAAACATCATAAATGGAAGTCTTCCGAGAGCCGGCATAGCTTCGCCTGCCAAAGATGTGACGACAAAACTTACAAGCGGTGACATTATTCCCATGGCAGCGCCGTAACGCGCGCCGAGAAGACATGCACCCAAAAGAACAGGAAGATACATAGGAAGATACACAGCTCCTCCCTCCTGACCCAGAACGATATGGAATACCTGAGGAAGAGCAACGCCCAGTGCAATAATGCAAACTGTTATCAGAGATTTGACGGCAATCTTCGATCGTGCGGAGCAGCCATTCATGGTAAGCACTTTATCTATCATACAATTCACCTCGCGACTATTTTTTCTATGGACAGATTATAACATTTACGCAGTCAAATATAAGGTGCAACCTGAAAATAATACCTGATGCGGTCAGGTCAAAGTCACGAACCGACATGACATGTTCAATGCTCCGGCGGTACTGTAATCACATGGCGTTATTTTCTATTGCAGCCACCGGAATAAGGTGTTCTACTTGCCGAAAGAAGACAGATTCTCGTCAAGCTTCATAAACAGGCTTGCCGTAGCCTCCAGTTCTTCCCTGCTTACACCCTCGAAAAGACTGTCCATAAGTTCGTCACTTCTCTTTGCGATTTTGCCGCCTATGCATTTGGCTTTGCGCGTCAGTCTTACACGGATTTTGCGTTTGTCGGTATTATCCCTGTCCATCTCGACATAACCGTTCTCCTCAAGTCTGATAAGCAGCTGCTTTGTATTCTGATGAGACGACCCCAACAGGTCTCCGATATCTTTTATTGTAGGTGCCTGACTGAACAGCGGTATACAGGTCAGAACAAACATCTGCTTCCAGCTGATGTCATCAAACAGGTAATCTCCTACCAATTGGAATTTATTGTTGAACTCGTTCATATAACCCGTAAGCAGCATCTTCGGATTCATTTTTTCAAGCTGTGCGGTGTTTCCTAATACAATGTCGCTTTTCATGGTCTGGCCTCCCGGCATATGCAATAATATGTAATATATTACACACTTATATTTCAGGTAAGTAAATACCTTTTTGTTCAAAGACATTTCTTTTGTGCTAGAATTACTGATAGAAATTCCGTATAGAACACTTCAACTAATTGAGAGGCAGAAAATGGACTGTGAGAGATGTTCAAATTACAACTACAATGAGTACACCGGCGAATATGTTTGCGATGCTCCGATAGATGAGGACAATATGGAACGTATGCTGAGAGGCAGCAACGGTTGTCTGTATTATATCGAGGACGCCGAGTATAAGAGCGCCGGCCGGCAATAAATGATAGCCGTCACTGCTCTTTTTCTGAAATCTCGCTTCCGTATACACCGTTAATTCTGCCAAACCTGTTCAGACATACATTTTCACCGATCTGGAAGTGATTGTTCATCATCTGGTCTTCAGATACCACAGTCCTGACCTCAATCCTGTCATTTCCGATTAAGGTTACAGAATACTTCCCTTCTCCGACACTCTGCTCAATTGACTTGATTTTATATCCTTTAAGTCGCAGCTGCCTGTCGACCGTCCTGTCACCGGAGCTGCCGATTACCAGTCCGAGTAACAGCCCCGATGTCATACCTATAATCATCCCTGCACTTACATTATTCAATACAACACCGCAACCCAGTCCTGCCGCGATTCCAAGGCACATCCCTACAGACATACCAAGCATCATAAACTTATGCGTTCTGCCTGCTTTTGCCCTTTGCATAAATCTCTCCAATAACCCTTAATAGTAACGACCCTGTGTGCTTTGTAAATAAAATAGATATAATATTTGCAATTTTCTAAGCTCAAAGATATTATCACTTGTATATAATTAATTCAACACCGTCAGGTGAACTAAAAAAATACTCCGTGAATTGTAAATTTATATTGTATTTTGCACTGTAAACCCTTATAATCAAAGCGTTATCGGTGCGAAACATCGTACGGAACATAAATTACCCAATATGGGAGGACCTAAAATGAACAAGACAGAATTAGTTGATGCTATGGCAGCTAAGGCAGGCATCTCCAAGAAGGACACAGAAGCAGCTCTCAGTGCTTTCATCGCAGTAGTTTCCGATGAGCTTCAGAACAAGGGCAAGGTTGCTCTCGTTGGTTTCGGTACATTCGAGACAACTGACAGAGCAGCTAAGGTTGGTCACAACCCTCAGACAGGCGCTGAAGTAAAGATTGCAGCTTGCACAGCTCCTAAGTTCAAGGCTGGTAAGGCTCTTAAGGATAAGGTTAATACTCCTGTCAAGAAGGGCAAGAAGTAATTAATTATTATAATCCGAAATAGCAATACCCCGGAGCACACGCTCCGGGGTATTCTGTTTTTCCGTCTCTGTTCATACAAAGACTCAGTCTACATTGAAATCTCCCATAGAAAGATCTGCCGTAACAACAGGTGTTGAAGCATCGGAATCACTGTCATCATACCCTCCGAGATTCACATCGCCGCAATCTGTGTCTGCTTTATACACACACTTGTTAACCGTATCAACTATGTCAACATCGCCGCAGGAAGACTCAATTGCCATGTCTGTCAGTATGCTGCAACTTTCAAATCTGATATCACCCAAATCAGATGTGACCTTATCAAGGCTGACAGACGAATTGTTGAACCTGATATCACCGCAGTTATTTTCTATGTTACCCGAACCGACAGTGCAGGAATCAGCGGTAAAATCACCGCAGGCCTGACTTACGGTTTCTTCTTTGGCAGATACGCTGCTGATATTAATGTCTCCGTATTTTACATTCACAGACAGTGTATCCAGCGTTTCCTCCGGAACTACGATAGTGACATACTCGTCATCAGCGAAGCCTCCGAAATCGAAATTCAATCCTTCGTAATTCTCTTCCGTTCTCAGATCTTTTACGGTAAGGATACCTTCGGAATCAATCTCTGCCTGAATGTTCTCACTTGGGATATTGGTTGAAACTGATACATTGCTGACAGTGCTGTCTGCCGTGATATTGACATCACCTGCTTCAACATCGATATCAATGCCTTCAATGTCACGTTCATCGGACAGCAGTTCATATTTATCTACCGCTCTATCATGGCTCTGCTGGTACCAGTGACCGAATCCTCTCGAAAAATCGATATTATAGGACAGTGCTCCGCCTCTGATATAACCGGCGATTGATATCAGGACACCTGCAACAACAAGACAGGACGATACAATCACAGTCACTTTATTAAACTTATTCATTTGTTTACCCTCCTGTTATACCTTTTCCCGTTTCTTGCTGACAATGCCTACTATCCATCTGCCTATGGCTTTGAATGCTCTGGCAACCGCTCTTGCAAGCCAGACAATAAAAAGCATTATGAATCCTGACAGGCCCAGTGATGTCAGACCGTTTCCGATGAGTACTATTGCGTTGCCGGTCTGTGATGACAGAATGCTGATTCCCGACAGCAGCAATACCAGAGAACTCGGTATAATTGATATCATGCATACGAAGAACGCGAAAAGTACAGATGCCACAACAATTATCGGAACCATCATCAGCACCAGCAATGTTATAGCTACTGGCAACGCAACAGGTGAAGCAAAGATTGCAAGAATTACTATCCATATAGTCGTTGCTGCATTGTGTTTGCTCTTTACCTTTTTATCGGTTCTGCCGGTATCGTCCTGTATCGAGCTGCTCTCTTCGCTGCTCAGTGAGCTTATTGCCACATCTGTAATTATCCCCGCGGAAAGTTCTTCAGCAGAACCAAGCTTCGCGATAACCTCTGATTCATCGCCGTCGCCATTGGCAATCGCGTCATCTATGTAGTCGCGGTAATAATCAATGGCCGCCTGTCGGTCTTCTGCAGGAAGATGTCTTAAACATCTCTCAAGCTCCTTCAAGTAAAGTTCCTTACTCATTATTGTTACCCCCCATTAGCAATGCATCGACCGAACTGCTGAAAGACTCCCAGTCTCTGACAGCCTCGTCAAGCTTGACTTTACCACTGTCCGTCAACCTGTAATATCTGCGGTTACGGCCGGCAATCGCCTCATCATATGTCGTCAGATATCCGTCCTTTTGAAGTCGTCTCAAAACCGGATACAGCGTTGACTCCGATATATCTACGACATTCCTCACCTGTTGAGTAAGTGTATAGCCGTATGCATCACCGTGGCTTACTCCGGAGAGTACACACGCATCAAGCAATCCTGATCCCAATTGATAAACCATTCTGTTTCCTCCTTTCAAATTTCCAAAGAAGGTCGTGTATTTGCCAATCGCAGAATACAGCGCACAACCTTGACTGATGTATAATACTATACAACATATAATATTATCCGTCAACTATTGTTTGCGCGCTGTATCCGTCAGTTCCGAATCCTTAAGATTATTACCTGATCTTACAATATATCAACCGCTTCACCTCGCAAAGCTTTGTTCATACTTCTTACGGCACAGAATTTGCCGCACATCGAGCATGTATCATCATTCTCGGGCTTACGCGACTCCCGGATTGCTCGAGCCGTCTCAGGGTCAATCGCACACTTCCACTGCCCGTCCCAGTCTAGTGCATGTCTTGCGTCAGCCATTCTGTCATCAATGTCTCTGGCTCCGCGGACCCCTTTTGCGATATCGGCCGCGTGGGCCGCGATTCTGCTGGCAATAATGCCCTGTTTGACGTCTTCGATATCAGGCAGCGCCAGATGCTCGGCCGGAGTAACATAGCACAGAAAAGAAGCTCCGTTCATTGCCGCTATAGCGCCTCCTATGGCAGCCGTAATATGGTCATAGCCGGGAGCAATGTCAGTAACCAGAGGTCCGAGAACATAGAACGGCGCACCTTTGCATACTGACTGCTGAACCTTCATATTAGCGGCTATCTGGTCCATCGGGACATGTCCCGGACCTTCTACAATAACCTGAACATCCTTCTCCCATGCGCGGCTTGTAAGTTCACCAAGCCGTACAAGTTCTTCCGTCTGGCACACATCAGTGGCGTCGGCGAGGCAGCCCGGACGGCAGGCATCGCCGAGCGAGACGGTCACGTCGTATTCGCGGCAGATATCCAGAATCTCGTCATAATACTCGTAGAAAGGATTTTCGTTGCCTGTCATGCACATCCATGCGAAAATCAAAGAGCCGCCGCGTGACACAATATTCATCTTTCTCTTATGTTTCTTTATCTGAGAGATGGTGTTGCGCGTGATACCGCAATGCAAAGTCACAAAATCAACCCCGTTCTCTGCGTGAAGCCTCACTACATCTATAAAATCTTTGGCTGTAAGTGTTCCCAGATCGCGCTGATAGTGAATCACGCTGTCGTAAACCGGAACTGTCCCTATCATCGCGGGGCAATCAGATACAAGCTTCAATCTGAAAGGCTCTGTATTGCCGTGACTCGACAGATCCATTATCGCATCTGCTCCCATGTTTACAGCCGACATAACCTTCTCAAGCTCCACGCCGTAATCTTTGCAATCCCGCGACACACCCAGATTCACATTGATTTTTGTTGTGAGCATGGAACCTATGCCTCTCGGATCAAGCGATTTATGAAGCCTGTTGGCGGGAATCGCTACCTTGCCGCAGGCCACAAGCGGAATCAGCTCTTCTGCAGTCATGTTTTCCCTTGCAGCTGCTATGGTCATTTCTTTGGTTACAATACCACGCCTGGCGGCCTCCATCTGTGTTTTGTACTTTCTTTCTTCCTTATTGTTCATTTAAAAATTTACTCCTTGAATCTGATGAAACTTCGTTATAATGCTCACTTTGTAACTATGTTACAGGCGTGATTGAGAGGACCTTTGCCGTGTCCTATGTCAAGATTTGAGGCAATCGCCAGCGAAACATAGTCTTTGGCGGCGGCAACCGATTCATCCAGAGACAGACCCCTGGCCAGATTGGAACATATAGCGCTCGAAAGAGTGCATCCGGTGCCGTGTGTGTTGTTGTTGGCAATTCTCGGCGACCGGTACCACTTTATCTGTCCGTCACTGTAAAGAACATCGTCACAGCAGCTTACGCTTCCTTCTGCTGCGGCAGAATGACCGCCTTTGATAAGAACAGGGCAGCCATACCTGTCGCCAAGAAGTCCTGCAGCATTTTCGATTGCCTCTGGCGAAGGACAATTGGCAATATGTTCTGACAGAGCCGCTTCACACGGTATGTCCTTCATGAGTGCCCAGGCTTCGGGTATATTTGGCGTGATGAGCGCTGCGAGCGGGAAAAGCTCGTCTCTGAGCGCTGTAACTGCGTCACCATCAAGAAGCCTCGTGTTGCTTGTTGATATCATAACCGGGTCAATGACGACTTTACCGGCACCGTAATGACGGATTCGCTCCGCAACGGCGACAGTAACGGCTTTGCTGCCAAGCATTCCGATTTTGACGCTGTCAGGGAATATATCTGTAAATACCGCGTCCATCTGGTCCTTCACAATCCCGGCCGGGACTTCGAGAACCGACCTTATTCCTAGGGTATTCTGCGCGGTAATCGCAGTTATCACGCTCATACCGTAGACACCGTTGGCAATCATCGTCTTGAGGTCTGCCTGAACGCCGGCACCGCCGGAAGAATCCGAGCCTGCTATAGTAAGTGCTGTTCTCATAGACAAACTGCCGCCCGGCAAAGTCTCATGCTCGCCTCACGCGGATCTTTCTGCGCAAGAATCGCGCTGATTACCGCAACTCCGCAAATTCCGCTGCCTTTCAGCTCACTTATGTTCTCTGCTGTAATTCCGCCGATAGCAATTACCGGGATTGTGACGCTTCGGCATATTTCCGTGAGAGTTTCCCGATCAACGCTGTCGGCATCCGATTTTGACCCTGTCGCGAAAACCGCACCGACACCAAGGTAATCTGCCCCGTCTCTCTGAGCTTCAATCGCCTGCTCCACTGTCTGTACCGAAGCTCCGATTATTTTACTGTCTCCGAGAATCGCCCGTGCGTCTGCTACGCACCGGTCTGACTGACCCACATGAACTCCGTCACTGCCGCACAAAAATGCCGCGTCGACATCGTCATTAATCACAAACGGCACGCCGTGTCTCCTGCAGACTTCCTGAGTATTCTTTGCAAAGTCAGCGAGTTCCGCGCCCGACTTATCCTTCTGCCTGAGCTGAACAAAGCTCACTCCGCCCTCTATTGCCTGTTCCACCTGACTCTCAAGTGATCTGCCTTCAAGCCATCTGCTGTCAGTCACAAGATAAACAAGAAGAGATTTCTTATCTAATCTCATATCTGCACCTCCCGTCGAGTTCTTCTCCGGAAAGGTTGTATATGGCGTCAATAATGCGGTTTCTGTAAGTAGCGTTGCCTTCGCCTTCTTTGAGATTGGCATAAGCAGTCTCACCGCAGACTCCCATGGAGCTGACTGCGGCTGCCACGGCAAAGACCGTTCCGGCACTGCCCGCGTCACTGATCATATCTGCCGCGACACAGGCAGTCGTCATACCTGACAGCTGACAACCCGTACCGGTTATTCTTCCCATCTCCGGTCTGCCGTTGTAAATTGCAATGCTTGTCCTGCCGTCGCTCACTATATCAATTGCGCCCGTAACCGCGACGGTAAGATTCTCGCGCGCGGCAAACCCGCTTACAAAGCCGACCGCATCGTCAAGATTGTCTTTGCATACAGCGTCAAGCCCTGAACAATCCACACCCCTTGTATCATTGGAACCTGAAGCAAGCGCCTTTATCTCCGACATGTTGCCACGAACTGCGGTAAAGTCATAATCATCCAGAAGCTTCCTTGCGGTATCGGTTCGAAGTCTGCTCGCTCCGGCTCCGACCGGATCAAGAATCATCGGATGCTTCAGAGCCTGTGCCCTGGCGCATGCTACACGCATTGCCTCAATTGTCATGCTGTTGAGCGTGCCGATATTTACGCACAGACCGTCACATATAGCAGTGATATCACCCGCTTCGCATGGATCGTCCGCCATAACGGGACTTGCACCGCAGGCAAGAATCACATTGGCAACATCGTTCACAGTAACATAGTTTGTTATGCAGTGAACGAGCGGCGCTTTTGAACGCACATTTTCGAGACATTTACTGAACATAATAATGTTCCTCCTTGAATAAAGATGTTTTTGAACCGTTTGTCTCTGTCTACGTTTATGCGCGTATAAGCAAATAAAAACGGATACACCTTGAATTGGTGTACCCGTTGCTTAAGTAATCTTCTTCAGCGTTCCTACGTTGGCATTATCCAAATCAGGTTGTGGGTCTAGGCGGTATATATCACCTACTCTCAGCCTGTTTACGCAAGCTCCCCGTGCCTGAACATCGTAGTTTAAAAGTCAGGATATGTCAAGCGGCAATGTCAGTGAAGGCAGCCGTCTATTCCTGATATGTGGCGTTGAGTTTGGCCAGAATGACCGGAAGCTCCGTATCAATGACATCGTTATCAAGCTGACAGGTTCCGGCGTTGGCGTGACCGCCGCCACCGTAGCTCAGGCAAAGCGCTCCTATATCAGTTCTGTTCGCACGGTTTACAATGGATTTACCTATCATCACCGCAGTATTCTGTTTATGAAAGCCCCACGCCACATGGACGCTGATCTCAGCCTGCGGCCAAAGGGCATATACCATGAACCGGTTTCCGGTATAGATTATGTCCAAAGGACGTAAATCAATGACAGCCACCTTGCCGACAATCTTTACGGTGTCACGAAGCTGAGCGACAAACTTCTCCTGCTGTTCAAAATACATGTCAACGCGTTCCCTGACATCCGGAAGCGCAAGAACTTCATCCACATTGTGATCTGTACAATAGCTGATAAGCTCCATCATCAGATCATAATTGGAAATGCGGAAATCGTGGAATCTTCCGAGACCGGTTCTCGCGTCCATAAGGAAATCCATAAGCACCCAGCCCGACGGATGCAATATCTCATCTACTGTAAAATCGGCGCAGTCACCCTTGTCAACCGCTTCGAGGATCTCCGGCGTAACCGTCCTGAACTTCTCTCTTCCGCCGTAGTAATTATAGACCACGCTCGCGGCTGATTTCGCGGTAGGTATGCAGACATATCTGCCCTTGAAGCTGTCAGGACTGTTGCGAACCAGCTCGCTCTCGTGATGGTCAAAAGCGATTCCGACTCTCGGATCAAACGGAAGATTTGTCGTAATATCATTACCGGTAATATCAACTTTCCCGTCCTGAACATCCTTGGGATGGACAAACTTGATATCCTGAATCATATCAAGCTCCCGAAGAAGCATTGCACAGACCAGGCCATCGAAATCACTCCTGGTTACCAGACGCATTGTACCCATTGTTATGTCCTCCTGTTTCATTATCTGATTAAATACTAACATCTTCTCAAAAAGATAAATAAAACAGTGTGTAAATTTATGTTAACGGTATATTTGTCACGCAAACAGAACATAATGCGTCGCACAGCTCATCTTCACTATGTACGGTAAAATCCGGCCGGTACGACACACCGGAAATGTCTGAAGACGAGCCGCGTCTGTCGAACCAGATTGTATGCCAGCGTGCTCCCGCTGCGCCAATTATGTCATGCTTCATCGAGTCACCGACCATCCACAGATTCTCAGGTGTCAGTCCAAGTCTGTCTTCCATCATCTCGAAAATTCTGACATCCGGTTTGGTATACCCGACTTCACCGGCGACGATAGTCCTGTCTCTGTCAACCCAGCGGTCGAGTCCGAGTCTGTCAAATTTGCTCCACTGGTGTCCGGCCTGACCGGCAGTAATTATTCCGAGAATGACGTCATCGATGACTGAAATTCTGTCAAGTGTCGCGCTGAGAAGCGGCGACACCGCCATAGAAGACTGCATGGAGAGATACAGTTCGGCCGCGCGGTGTCCCGCGTTTATGTCACCGAGTCCGAACATCTCCATGACCGTCCCGTATCGCCAACTGTTGGATTCTACGGTCGTAATCTCACCGCGTTCCAGCCTGGCGAGATTGCTGTCTGAGCAGCGGTAGAATTCGTCAACAAATCTGCGTCTCTGCTGTTCATCAAACGTTATGCCCAGCACTTCCCCGGCTGCGTCTGATATCAACTTCTGTCTATCATATAGAGTATCATCAATATCTAATACAATTCCTGTCATACATTTATCTCCGTAATTGTCCGTCGGGATTTATCCCGGACACGTCACTCAAAATCTTCAAATGTCTCAAGGCCCTTTGGGGCATCTGCGCAGACATCTCCGTGGCGCACAAAAATCATTGTAATGAAGCTTGCAAATGCGAAAACCGCTGCATAAACAAACAAAATCCTGTAGCTGACGTTGCGCATAAGGAATCCGGTGAGAACAGGCGTCAAAACCTGACCGAGCATTGCCGCAGTGTAATACAGTCCGGTGTATTCACCCGATTCTGATCCCTTGCACATTTCGACGACCATCGGCAGAGAATTTACGCTTATCGCCGCCCAGGCCACACCGACCAAAGCAAAGACGATATACATGAGCACACTGATATGATCGTTTGTCACTGTAAGAACTCCGCACAGAGCAAATGATACAGTGAGCAGGATTGTACCGAAGTATATTGATTTCTTGCGGCCTATGCGTGAGGCAAGAAGGCCGAGCGGCAAATATGACACAATCGCGCCGGCATTTGCAATAAGGAAGCAGAGTGAGGCGCCGCCTATTCCTTCGCCCATTATCCGGCTTACATAGGTTGTAAACCACGTGGTTACCGCGTTATAGCCCATGTACCAGAGCATTATAGATACCAGGAGGAAAATCATGGAGCGGCGGACTGATCCTGTAAGCGCACGTTTGCCTCCTGTCTTACTGTCTGACCTGCCTTCAGCATTCAGATCCCACTCGGGATGCTCTGCTTCTATGGAATCGTTGATTGCGGAGAGTTTGTTCTCGCGCACAAAGGCGAACATTATTCCTACGCAGATAACGATGAAGACAGACATGAAAATAAAGAGTGCGGAATAGTCAACATGTGAAAGACCCTGTGTCTTTGATTTCGGGTACATGATCGCGGCAAAGGCCAGGTATATTATTCCGCCGGCTGCGCCCATCAGATTGATAATCGCATTGCCGCGTGAACGAAGAGGCTTCGGAGTAATATCAGGCATAAGCGCCACCGCGGGGGTTCTGTAAACCGTCATTGTAAGAAGCAGCATTGCAAGAACCGCGATAAAAGCAAACACACTGTAGAACGCGCCTGTCCTTCCGGCCGCGACACCGTTGTCAATCACCGGGATAAATGTGATAAGAACTGCTGCAATAACAGTTCCTGTTATAATGTACGGCATGCGCTTTCCGATTCTCGTATGAGTCCTGTCTGACAATCTGCCGAACACAGGCAGAAGAACAATCGCGAGGATGTTGTCGATTGCCATTATTCCTCCGGAAACCGTCTCATTAAAGTGGAAGGTGTTGGTAAGAAGCAGCGGAACGATATTATCGTAGAGCTGCCAGAACGCAATGATTGACATAAATGCAAGACCGACCAGAAATGTATTCCTGTAGTTAAGTTTCATAATTACCCCTCTTCAGTAACAGGCTATGTTAATTTCAGATTATAACATTTAGTATGACTGACAGCACCTTCGCCCGAAAGGCAAAACATTCCGGCTTAAGCTGTTGTTGCATCTGTTAATATATAAATTGTTATTTTATAATTAATCATGACGCAACAGTTGTGTTGTAACCTTTATACGAGGTGATAATATGCGCAAAAGAATTGCCATTTTCGCGAACGGATACAGCATGGAGTTTCTGCAATCCATGCTTAACGGCATTGAGCAGTCGGGATTCTACAACAACTATGATTACCTTGTTTTCCTGAGTCACACTTCTTATGACGACCCTGAAGAGATGAATGACGGCGAGTTTGCTATTTACAGGCTGCCGTATATTGAAGATTTTGACGGAGTCATTGTTTTTACCAACTGCCTTAATTCATGCGGCAGCGGCGTTGAGCTTGTGAAGCGCGCTGTTGACTGCGGGACTCCTGTCGTCAGCATAGGAATCAGAGTGGAAGGTGCCATTAATGTTGATATTGACAATACAACCGGAATACGTGAGCTGTGCGAACATCTGATTACGATGCACAATGTCAGGCACGCTGTGATCATAGGTGGCAAGGACGACCACCCCGAGAGCATCGTTCGCATTGATACATGCAGAACGGTTTTTCATGAACACGGGCTTGATATCAATGACAAGGATATCTTTTACGGCGATTGGGGAAATGTCAAGACTACCGTTATAACCGACAGTCTTGCGGCAAATCCGGATGGTCTGCCGGATGCGATTATCTGCGCTAACGACATTATGGCACTGGCCTGCGCCACAGAGCTTGCAAGACTCAATATAAGGGTTCCTGAAGACGTCATTGTCACAGGCTATGATTCAATCATCCGCGGTCAGCTTTTCTGCCCTGTCTTAACTACGGTATCTTCGGATTATTCAACGATAGGACAAGAATGTATTCAGTTATTCAACGATGCCGGCGACGGATACAGTATTTCGACAGATTTTAAAATTCCGTCAAAGCTTGTGCTCGGTGAGAGTTGCGGATGCTTTGAATCAAAACTTTTCGATACCAGGCGCAAGGAAAATGCCAGAGACACCTATTCACGGTATCTGGATCACCTGAAGCTCGAATCCAGCGAACGTACTCTTACTCAGCTGATAACCGATTCCACAGAATATGAGGGACTGAATAAAAGACTTATCGACTTCTATTCCGCAAACCGCGATATTTTCGGTGACGATTTCTTCATTGTCATTCATAACAAGTATCTGGAAGATGTTATGTCTGATGATAATGCGGTTTTCGAAGACGGAGAACGCGGCAGGCTCAGTTCGATTGTTGCAATCAGCGAAGGAAAAGTGTGCGACAGACTCGATACAGACAGGCACAGGCTTATTCCTCTGTATGATCATGATTCCGGAACGAATCATATCTATTACCTTATGCCGCTTCATAACGGCCGGTATAATTACGGCTACTGTGTAATATCTGACAAATCCAAGCTGATGCTCGGGCATATGGATCTGCACTCTAATCTTGAGAAACTTATGCTTGCATTCAAGATTCAGCGGTCAAACATTCAGCTTCATATATATAACGAAAGTCTCAAGAGAATGTCACAGATTGATGCCATGACCGGTCTTTACAACCGCCTGGGCTATGAGAAGAAAGCTATTCCCATATACCACGAATGTGAGAGACTGAGACGGATGCTCATGGTTATGTTTATAGATATCAACCATATGAAGCTTATCAATGACAGTTTCGGACATATAAGCGGCGACAGTGCCATCAGAGCCACGGCAAGCGCAATCATGGCCAATATCAAGCCTGACTGGATTGCAGTGCGTTTCGGCGGAGATGAATTTCTTATTATCGGCGGGATAACCGACGAGACCGAGGCTGAGGATTGCCAGAGTTCAATAGTAAGTTACATAAGCCGGATTAACCGGGAAGAGAACAATCCTTTTACTCTTTCTGTCAGCTCGGGCTTTATTCTGAGCGACAGGACCTACAAGAAGCCGCTTACGGAATATATCAAGGAAGCTGACAACCTTATGTATGTCACAAAGAGAAAGCTTCACAGCGAGAATGGTCACGCTTTTTGAAAAGCGGCTGTTACGCTGATAAACTCTTTATCACTTTGGCGGGAACACCTGCAACCACGGTGTTATCAGGAACATCTTTCGTTACAACACTTCCTGCTGCAACAACAGCGTTCTCGCCGACAGTAACACCCGGAGTAATTGTAGCTCCCATACCAATCCACGCATTCTTCCTGATAGTGACCTTCCCGTATGTATATACTGTATGTCTCTGCGCAAAATCATGATTGATTGTCGCTATCCTGACTCCGGGCGCAAGCATAACACCATCCTCGAAAGTAATCCCTCCCGAAGCTGACAGTATTGCCGAATGATTAATGAAAACATTACTGCCAAAAGTCACACGGTTGCCGAAGTCACATATAAACGGTGTAAGAATTCTTACATCATCAAGCTTTCTTCCAAACAGCTCTTCTAAAAATCCAACATAAGCCGGGTCATCCGGTGATGTTGAATTTGCCTTGAAGCAAAGCGTTCTTGCCCTGATCATTTCATCGGCGGCTTCCTTAAAGTATTCTTCAGTTGCAGTTGTAGGACCGCCTTCATCCATCAGTTTGTAAACATAGCCTTTATCATAATTCATACCTGTCACACCCATCTTTCAACCGAATCCATCGCCTCATCCGCCAGACTGCCTTTAATCGCAAGACCTTTGGTAACCGTGGCTGCCGGAACTTCATTTGCAATATCACTTTCAGTACCCGAAAGTCCGCTGCCTTCATGGGTACAGAACGGATGAATCACTTTGCCTTCAAAGTTCGAACTATCCAGGAATGTGTAGACTGCCATCGGCATAGTTCCCCAATAGTTAGGATACCCAAGATAAATCTCATCATAACCGCTTAAATCAGGCAGTGCCTTGAGCTCCGGCCGTAAGTTCTCCTGACGGTCCTTCTTTGCCTGGGCTGTTGCAGTGCTGTAATCCGCGGCATATGGAATCTTCTGTTCAATTCTGAACATATCTGCGCCCTTAATTCCGGCAATCATCCGCGCAACCTTCTCTGTATTGCCGACTTCAATATAACGGTAGCTTCCGTCGAAATAGTTCTCATCTGCTCTTGAATAAAACGCAACTAATTTTTTCATATTCTTTATCCTCTCTTCGTGTCCGTATTCCTGTCTTTATCTTTACCGTCCCAGTCGAGCCTGCCTGTAACAAGCGCATCCTCATATCTGTCAATCTTGAACGACAGCCTTTCCATAGTCTCTTCCACTGCTCTCTTCTGTTCCTCAAGAACAGTCATCTGTTCTCTCAACAGTTCAAGTCTTGCCGGAATCGTGTCATCTCCCTGCCTGAAAAGCTCCAGATACTCGATCATAACTTCCACAGGCAATCCGGCGCTTCTCATACATTTGGCAAGATTAACCCATCTTATATCCTCTTCGCCGTAATTTCTTGTTCCACCGGCCGTTCTTGTTACTCTCGGAATCATTCCCACGCGCTCGTAGTAACGCAGGGTATCCTGTGACAGCCCCGTCATAAGGCTCACTTCATTTATCGTCATAAACATTCCTCCGGTTGCTTTATGTCTGAATTATACAATCTGGAGTTAACTCCGGGTCAAGCTTTGCAGGTTCTCATAGTAAGCGTCACTCGGTATTTTTCTCACATTCCTATCATTGCCGAGAAATCCTTCATGACCTCGGATATCTTTATCTGCTGAGGGCACACCTTCTCGCAGCTCCTGCACCCTATACAGTTTGCCGGCCTCTTTGAAGGCTCCATACTGCCGACAGCCATAGGCGCGAGAAAACCGCCGCCGGCCAGCTTATGTTCATTATATAAAGCTATAAGCTCCGGAATCGGAAGCTTCTTCGGACAATGACTCGTGCAATAGTGACACGCCGTGCAGGGAAGACCGCCGCGCTTTACTTCCTCATCCATAAGATATACAAGCCTGTCAAACTCTTCACGGTTCAGCGGCTTATCCACACTCCATGTATCAATGTTGGCCTTAAGCTGCTCCATGTCAGACATTCCGGAAAGAACCATTCTTACCTGGGGCAATGCCTGCAAAAACCTGAACGCCCACTCCGTAACAGTTTCATCCGGACGCATCTTCCGCAGTTCACCGGTCATTTCATCCGGCTCGTTGCAGAGTTTTCCTCCGTGCAGAGGTTCCATAACCCAGACCGGAAGCTGCCTTTCCTCACAAAGCGCGACCTTCTCATCACATTTCTGAAAATGCCAGTCCATATAATTGAGCTGAAGCTGGCAGAACTCCATATGCTCTCCGTACGCTGAATCAAGAAATCGCTTCAGAACCGAGGATGATCCGTGACACGAGAAACCCAGATGTCTGATTCTGCCAAGTCTCTTCTGTTCAAGAAAGTACTCAAGTATACCGAACTCAGGGTCAAGGTAATCGTCGATGTTCCCTTCATAGACGTTATGAATCAGGTAGAAATCGAAGTAATCCGTCTGAAGCTTTACGAGCTGTTTCTCGAAAATCTCTCTTGCTTTCGGCATATTTGAATTGTCATAGCCCGGAAACTTTGTTGCCAGACAGAAACTGTCGCGCGGATATCCGTGTAGATATTTTCCTGCGACAAGCTCCGAAGCGCCGCTGTGATATCCCCATGCTGTGTCGAAATAATTAATCCCGTGTCTGTACGCGTATTCTATCATCTCTGCGGCAGCCTTCTCATCTACTGCGGCATCGTTGCCGTTGATAACAGGCAGTCTCATCATTCCGAGTCCGAGCCCGGACAGCTTCTCGCCTTTGAAATCTCTGTAAATCATAACAGTATCCCCTGACTTTTTTCTTATTATACTGCCTGGAGTTAACTCCAGGTCAAATACAATTTTCGAAAAATCAGAACAAATATGTCACCGGATTTTTTTCTGCATCCAGATATGCGGAAGTCCCTCTTCATCATCCGACGGGCCTGTCTCCATGAACCCAAGCGTGCTGTAGAACTTCACTACCCTGCATTGCGCATGAAGCATCAGAACTTTCGCACCCATCTTCCTGACTGTGTCCTCGGCTTCCAAGAGCATCTCAGAGCCTAATCCCAACCCCCGGTATTCTTTTATGACGGCTATTCTTCCGAATATAAAGCATCCTTTGTCCGCCCCTTCGTAAACGCGGCACGTGGCAACAGGTTCATCCGCTTCGTTATACATCACAAAATGAACTGCCTTGTCATCCTTATCGTCAAACTCGTTGCGAAAAGACTGTTCATCAACAAACACCTTCGTTCGAATATATCTCGCATCGTCGGTAAGATATGTGTATTTCCTTATGTCAGACATATATAATCTCTTTCTGTAATGCCTTTATCGATGATTACAAAGCACCCGTTGCTTCTTCCGGCTTCTCCCTGTCCCTCCTATAAAGCAGACAATACGCACCGAAGAAAGTCAGAAGCCCTACGGCTGCGACATAGGCTTCCAACGCCCATGAAGAGATGTCTATAACCTTGAAAATACTCAGTGCCGCCACGGTGTCCATGACAGTATGAAGCAGAATTGCCAGAGGATACAGCCAGAATTTTTTATCTCTTGCCGCATAGAACACGATGATCGACGCTCCGACATGGAAAAGAAAAGCAAATACTCTCTCGACAATCGATATTGCAAAAACATTAAACGAAAATGACGTAACTGTATAAGCAAGACTGTCGATTGAAGATTGCAGCTGTCCGGAAACTTCAGATGCGGAAGCAGTCATCATTGTCTGGAATGTTCCGTTATTGATCATTAATCCGAAAGCGATATATTCTATAAACGTAGTTCCCAGAATAAACATCACTTCGAATCCGCCGTGCCCTATTCCGTATGAGATAGCGGTCTCCCTGTTTCTGCGTTTTCTCAGCACGGTCCTGAATGCAACCAGACGCCCGGTCTCTTCAAACACGCCCGGAAAGAGTCCTGCGACGATAGAAAGCAATATAGGGTTCGCACTCAGAAATATGCTCACCGGATTATCGGGAAGTCCCATCGCCGTCGGGAACACTATCACGTTCTGGATAATTTTCTCAAGTATGACCGCGAAAACCATAAATGTCGCTGCACCAATCAATATGGTGGTGAAACGTTCCTTCTTCCTAACTTTCCAGATTATCGCTATCAGCAGCGGCACCAGTATAAAAAGTGCAGCCCCTGCGAACATCAGCAGAAATTGATCCGTACCCACTTTCTCTGTTCCCGTCATAATATTATTCTCCTTTTATTTATTTTCCCTGTTATCCGCACCGGAATCATAGATTTCCATGCAGAAACTTTTTACTTAGAATATTTTTAATCCGACAATACCGCATACAATCAGCACTATGCATATTATCTGTGCTGCATTCAGTGTCTCCTTATAAATTAATATGCCCAGCACCGATGTTCCGACAATCCCAAAACCGGTCCACATCGCATAGGCTGTTCCCAACGGAAGTTTTTTTAATGCAAGTGACAGAAAAACTGCACTGAGAACATAAAAGATAAGTGTTGTAATACTTGGAACAACCTTTGTGAATCCATTTGATAACTTCATGAAATATGCCCATGTAATCTCTGATATACCTGCCAGAAGCAACATAATCCACTGCATACTTTTCCTCCGCAAAAAAAGAACTCAGGACATCCATACCTTCAAAGGCCTACTGGTATGGTTCCGAAGCTCTGTTCTTTCTCTGCCCGGCAGCAGAAGTTTAATTCGATATAATCATAACATATTTCAAACGCCGTTTGAATTCATTTCCCCGGTTCTCGATTCTATCGCCGGCTGCAGGTGACACTGTAAAATTTTCATTTCTAAGGAAAGTTCAGAACAGGTTTCCTGTTTCCACATTATCTTCCACAATTAAACTATATTTTTAATTCCGTCACAGATACGCTTCACCGCAACAGGATTATTCATGGTATAGATATGAATTCCGTCGCAGCCTGAGACAAGAAGATCTATGATCTGGCTGATTGCGTAATATAAGCCTGCATCAAATAACGCATCAGGATTCTCTTCATACTTTTCGATGATCTTCCGGAACTTATCAGGCAGCTTTGCTCCGCATGTGGTGACCATCCGCTTTATTGTTCTCGCCGAAAGGCATGGCATTATCCCGGGGGTAACAGGTACTTGTATGCCTGCTATCCGTGCATCTTCCACAAATGAATAGAAATCTTCATTATCAAAGAAAAGCTGAGACATAAGCACTTCTGCTCCGGCATCAACTTTAGTTTTGAGATTCCTTATCTCGCTGATCCTGTTCTCTGAATCCGGGTGGTTCTCAGGATAACAGGCTCCGGCAATACAAAAGTTCGTACGTGGTCTGATATATTCAATCAGATCAGAAGCATGACTGAATACTCCCTTCGGCGGAGCCTTTGGATTGTAGTCCCCTCTCAGTGCAAGAACATTTTCAATTC
The DNA here is from genome assembly GCA_022484595.1 of Mageeibacillus sp. GTDB lineage: Bacteria > Bacillota > Clostridia > Saccharofermentanales > Saccharofermentanaceae > Saccharofermentans. Next base: position 146,910 of record JAKVLB010000003.1, read on the forward strand.
CGCTGTCGGCAAGTTCGCGGCAGAAATCATCAATTTCATTTCTGTTATAACAAAGGCATGTAAGGTGCGCGACAGGCTCAACTCCATATTTTTCCTTTATATGACGGCAGATAGCGATCGTTCCGTTATTGTTTGAGCTGCCTCCTGCTCCAAACGTAACGCTGATGAAGTCGGGTTTGAGCTCACAAAGCAGTTCGAGTGTTGCATCGATATTAATCAGTTCTTCATCATGCTTTGGCGGAAAAATCTCAAACGACAGTACTCTTCCGGGTTTCTTGTAAATTTCAGTCAGTTTCATACCGACTCCTCATAACAGATGCGGCTTTTACAAGATTATTCAGACTTCTCTCCGCTTCCGCTTCACCTCTGGTCTTAAGACCACAGTCCGGATTCACCCAGAGCTTATGTACATCCACCTTTTCTGTCATCTTTTTAAGTGCCTCAACTATTTCGTCAACGGACGGTACTCTCGGCGAATGAATATCATAAACACCAGGTCCAACCTCAGTCCTGAAATTGTTTTCCTTCAGCGAATCCAATATCATAAGGTCTGAGCGAGAAGCTTCAAATGTTATTACATCAGCATCCATATTGTCTATTGCCGGGATTATATCCGTAAACTCACTGTAACACATGTGCGTATGTATCTGTGTACTGGGCTTTACTCCGCTATGAACAAGTTTGAAAGCAGGGATTGCCCAATCCAGATATTCCGTATACCAGTCGCTTTTTCTCAGAGGAAGCTTTTCGCGTAAAGCAGCCTCGTCAATCTGAATGATCCGGATGCCGTTTGACTCAAGATCCAGCACTTCATCACGGATAGCAAGAGCAATCTGCTGTGTTTGTTCCTTCAGGCTGATATCCTCTCTCGGAAAAGACCAGTTCAAAATTGTCACCGGACCTGTCAGCATTCCTTTTACAGGCTTGTCTGTAAGGCTCTGAGCATACACCGACCATTCAACCGTAATCGGCTTTTTTCTTGACACATCACCCCAGATCAACGGCGGTTTCACACAGCGTGTCCCGTATGACTGCACCCATGCTTTTTCGGTGAAAAGATATCCTTCCAGATTCGCTCCAAAATACTCTACCATGTCGTTACGTTCGTATTCACCATGAACAAGTACGTCAAGTCCGATTTCCTCCTGGAAACGGATACATCTTTTTATCTTTTCCCTGTTGAATTTCTCGTACTGTTCTTCCGTCACTGTACCCTTGCTAAGTCCGGTACGGTTTGCCTTGACATCCTTTGTCTGAGGAAATGAACCGATCGTCGTTGTCGGAAAAACAGGAAGTGAGAACTCTGCTTTCTGGATTTTTTCTCTCTCCTCAAATAATGGTTTTCTCGTATAGTCCTCTTCTTTTATACTTTTTACGCGTTTTATGACTGCCTCATCAGCCTGATAGCGGTTACCGTCGAAAATGCGGCGATTTCTGTCAAGAGCTTCATCGTCCGCGCCTTCCGACAGTCCTTTCAGTTCGCGCAGTTCATCCAATTTTTCGTATGCGTAAGCAAAATGACGCGCGATACCCTCCGAAAGCCTGCTCTCGTTCTCAAGCGTATAAGGAACGTGAAGCAGTGAACAGGACGTAGATATCACCGTATCGATGCCCGCATCTTTCAGGCTTTTGAGAATCTTCAGCGTTGAATCATAATGATTTCTCCAGATGTTTTTTCCATTTACGACTCCGGCGAAAAGTTTTCGGTCTTCAGGAAAACCGTTCTTCATTATAAGATCAGCCGTCTTTCTTCCCTCAACAAAATCAAGCCCGATTCCGTTAAAAGGCAGCGCCGCCACTGCATCATATATGTCTCTGATGTCTCCGAAATAGGTCTGCAACAGGATCTTCACGTTTCCTTTTCCGGAAAGAATTTTCTTATAAAGGCCTTCGAAAAATGAAATATCATCTGTAGAAAGGTCCCGCACAAGATACGGCTCGTCAAACTGTACCCACTCAGCGCCAAGGTCTCCAAACTTCTTTATCAGCGCCGTGTAAACAGACGCAGCTTCATCCATATAATCATTTCTGTCTTTTGAACCGACAAATCTCGCAAGGTTAAGGAAAGTAAACGGGCCGCAGATTACCGGCTTTGTGATAATTCCCTCATTCTTTGCTTCCGAAAACTCATCAAGAGGCTTCGTTCCAACAAGCTTCATATGAGCGTCGTCTTCGATTTCCGGAACTATATAATGATAATTTGTATTGAACCATTTCTTCATGGCAAGAGCCTTAACATCGCCCTTTTCCCCTTGATATCCGTGTGCGGCTGCGAAATATTTATCCAGAACCGAGACATCAAGCTGTCTGTACCTGTCCGGAATTAAGTCAAATAGAAATGCAGTATCAAGTACACCATCATAAAAAGAGAAGTCTCCGGAAGGAATAAGGTCGATGCCGGAAGCCTTCTGTTTTTTCCATGCATCAATACGGATTGCTCTGGCAGTATCACACAACTCCTCTTCCGTGATCTCGCTTCTGAAATACCTTTCAGTCGCAAATTTGAGTTCTCGCAATGATCCGACTCTGGGAAATCCGATAACCGATGTTTTCATATAAATCATTCTCCTTATCGCAAGTAAATAAAAGAGAGGTGTCTTACCTCTCTTTTAAATTGTACTCACCGCATCATGAACGTAAAATATATCAAATTATAGGTTATCGATAGCTTCAGGCTATATCAAAAAATTCATTCAGAAGCCGCGTGTTTTTTTAACGCCTCGACATAAATTGTACCCAGTCTGCTTCGGTGCGATTTTCTGTGAGTAATGTATCCGATATGCATGTCACCTTCCTTCTTCAGCGGAACCGCGATAATATCCGGTCCGTTCAATACCGGATCAATCACACCGCTTGAGACGGTATATCCGTTCAGTCCGATAAGCAGATTAAAAAGCGTTGCTCTGTCTCTTACCCGGATGTTCTTCGGTCTGTTCACAGTACTGAATATCTCCTCGGAATAATAAAAAGCATTATGCTCTCCCTGCTCGAACAGCAGATACGGGTAAGGTGACAATTCTTCCATCTTCACGGATTTCCTGTCTGCAAGCGGATGAGTCTTGCTGATGAAGATATGAGGCTTTGCTGTAAAGAGCTCTGTAAATTCGAGTTCCTTTGCCTTAAGAATCTTTTTTATGACCGTCTCGTTAAAGTCATTAATGTATAAGACCCCGATCTCACTTTTCAGCGATGCCACATCTTCGATGATCTCATAAGTCTGCGTCTCGCGCAGGGAGAAGTCATATTCGTCTCTGCCGTATTCTTCAATCAGATCAACTAAAGCGTTGACTGCAAAAGAATAATGCTGCGTGGAAACACAGAAAGACTGTTCTCCTCCGCCCTTATTCAGATATTTCTCTTCAAGCATATCTGCCTGTTCAAGCACCTGACGGGCATAAGCAAGAAACTGTTCGCCTTCCTTTGACACCTTGATGCCCTTGTTCGTCCGGTCGAAAATGGTGATTCCCACTTCCTTTTCCAGCTCATGGACAGCTTTTGTCAGACTGGGCTGAGCGATATATAATTCATTGGCTGCGTCTGTAATGGTTCCTTTTTTTGCCACCATCACCGCGTACCGGAGCTGATTCAATGTCATAATTTCTACTTCCTCGCCAAAAGCTCTATTTCCGCGCCTTACCGGTGCTAACATCTGATTGTCAGCCACAACCCGATCAGGCAACTCAATCCTATCACATATAGTTTTTCATTACATATAAAGCGTAAATTATATATAATAAAAGACGGTTGCTGACAGGTGATTGCAACTGGCTATGTTTTTACAAACCAATCAACAAACCGCTATTTTTCGGAGTTTAATTATGTATTTATTTTTAACAGAATTTTCTAGCAGCATCGTGCAAATTCTTCTTTTTACTTTAATTCCTTTAATTTGGTGGTTGATTACAGATAAAAAGAATATCAGTTTCTTTAGGTGGATTGGATTAAAGAGAATCAAAAGTGCACATGAAAATAAGACGGCAGCATGGATTGCCGGTGCTGCGATTGCTTTTGTTATTCTTGGGGCATTTGATCTTTATATGCTGAAAGATGTGCAGCTGGCAACCTCAAAGTTTTCGGGATTAGGTGTCAAAGCGATTCCGGCTGTTATAGTGTATGCAGTATTTAATACGTCAATGCCAGAAGAGATTTTGTTTAGAGGCTTTCTTTTAAAAAGACTGAGTAATAAGTTTGGATTTACAGTATCGAATATCATACAAGCAGCTGTATTTGGACTGATTCACGGAATTCTGTTATTCAATACAGGAATCAATAAAGCAGTCCCCATAGTTATTTTCACTGGTCTGATTGGATGGACAATGGGGTATATTAACGAGAAGAAAGCTGATGGTTCAATTCTCCCGGGTTGGATAATCCATGCAGCTTCGAATTTATTTTCCGGTATTTGTGCGGCCTTTTTACTTATCTAAATGTCTATCTTTTGAGATCTTATTCGTGATATAAATAAGGTGATGACTGCCACCACCGGCAATAGTCAGAAATCCATTGCTTCTTTGCGACTGATTATGAGACCGGAAAGACAAACCGATCTGTACAATGCCCCATCCAATATATATGGCCGGGCTGAATGTTCTGATAAAAAGACAACCCGATGATTTCTCGCCGGGTTGAAGAGATTCGTATTCTTTTGTAGAGCTTTGGAGATTCGCAGATTATATTCGTAGGGTTTGATTTGTCTTTGGTGTTAATTGGTGTAAGTTTTGGATTAAGCACCCTGCAAAGGCATTCAGCAGTCTACTTATAACGACTTATTCACACCAAAGGCTTCATTGTCGGGAACTCTTTGCAAGATTACCCTCGTTTCCTACGTCATTCTACGTGGAAGAGAATTTGCATCAGAAATCTGCTTTTTCTAGATTACACGATTATCCATGATTCTACTAAATCGATGTGTTCCGGTTGTGGCAAGTGCCCCAGAGGGTAGCTTATCTTGGATAATCATAAAGACTTGGCAACTGCTAAAATTTGATAGACAAATTGCTACTAAATTAAGTATAAAGTCTTCATACGGTTTGTTTTCTTTATCATCGAAGAAAGCCTTTCCATAACGCCCCGGTCGGAACTCTGAATACTTAATATAGTAATATCTCCAAGGGAATATATGATTATTCTCACACTCCGCTATATAATCATCCGCAACTCCACGAAGAACATCGTCATCAAATGACTCACTTTGAGAAAGCAGTTTTACAAGTACTTCATGAGTTTTCTCGAAGCCAAGACTGTTTCCACTCTTATGGAATAGGTTGAGCCAGGCATCCTTTATACCATATGAAGCAAATTGATATCGCCAATTGGTTCGTCTCTCTTGCTGGCTGATATCACCGATAGCCATTAAAGCACAGTCAATTCTATCCTGATCACAAGCAAATAAAGATACAAACCTATTTGAAAGATCAAGATGGTCAAGACCTATTATGGATATCTGTCCACGAAGCAAGTCGTGATCTTCAAGAGAATACAGCGTTTCAACCATATCAGGATTGCTATCCACAAAGGAAATCTTTTCCTTTTCTTCCGCAATCTGATGGACATTGAAGTTATTATCCGTTTCATCCTTGAATGTTCCGGAAATAATGATATCCTCCGTAGCCTGCAACAAAGCCTGCATACGATTGCGATCAGATCTATCGCTTATTTCATCGTTGGAATTCTTTATAAGGTTATTAACTATCCTTATTCTTCGTAATAACTGGCCGTTATCTACGCTTTCACGATGCTGAAGATAGATGCATAAAGCGTAAAGTAGAATAACTCTACCTAACGGGAATTGCCTGTTACGGCCATTTTGGTCCGCATAATTATGGACACAATCCTCGAAGATATTAATACTATCAACCATCACCTTATTCTTTTCGTGTTCTATAGAAAAGATAGATGCCAAAAACTCCGATGGACTATTAAATCCCATCAATGTCATATCGCACCAGCAATCAAAGAACTTCTCAAGTACTATAAAGTGATTAAATAAGCGTTTTCCTTCACATGTCTCGTCATTGATCTTTTTGACAGCTACACATGCCACAGGTTTGTCTTCTTCATATCCGATCAAAATTGCTCCGCCGGAATAATATCCTTCCAGATCATTCAATTCTTTATCAAATGAGACAAAGCAGCTTTCTGCCCCTTTGATATGAGAATACTCAACAAATAAACCCTTGATTATTTCTGTATCAGAATGCTCTTCAACTCTAAACCCCATAAAACATATTCCTCTTTACTGATTATGTGAATTATAAGTTACTTTTGTATATGGTACCCGCCGTCTGCAAATATATTGGTTCCGTTTATATAATCTGAAAAATCCGAGAGAAGAAACAAGACAACTTTGGATATATCTTCAGGTTGCCCGAGCCGTCCTTCAGGTATAAGGGTTTCTGACTGCTTCCTTATCTCCTCGTTATCAAAAGATCCTTTCGTCATGCCTGTATATATGAATCCGGGTGCAACAGCATTTACTCTGATATTATATGGTGCAAGATCTAAAGCCATTGCTGATGTCAATGCAACAACAGCACCTTTTGATGCTGCATAATCAGTCATATTATTTCTGAATATTGTACTTCTAAGGCAACTTATATTAACGATCTTTCCGCTCTTATCAGGTATCATGGCACGGGCCACGACCTTTGAGACAATATAGGTTCCGGTAAGGTTAACAGATATGATCCGTTCCCATTCAGAAGTTTCCGTATCAAAGAACGGCTTACTGTTCCCCCAGATACCGGCAGCATTGACTAGTCCGTCTATCTTTCCATAATTATATATGACATCATCAGTGATCTTTCTGATAGCTTCTTCGTCCGTAATACTTGCCATGTAATGCTTGTAAGTATCATAAGCAAGGTCGCCTTTTGCCAGATCAATGCCGATTACCATTGCACCTGATCCCAGAAGCTGTTCGGCACAACTTCTGCCGATTCCGGATGCCGCTCCTGTCACAACAAATACCTTGCCCGTAAAATCTAATTCCTTCATCTTTATAGTCCCATCTTTCTTATAATAGTTTTTCTATTTCTTTTGCCTTTAACACCTTGCCGCTGCTGACAACTGTATCGTCGATCATAAGAGCCGGCATGCTCATCACGCCTGTCTCCATGATCTTGGTCATGTCTGTTATGTATTCTATTTCGGCCGTAATGCCCTTATTCCTCACGGCCTCTTTAACTGCACTCAGTAAGGCTTCACACCTTTTGCATCCTCCGCCTAATACTTTAATGTTCATCTTGATACCTCCTGTTTTATATCAATAATTGTTGTGCTATGTTAAAAATGTATCCCACCAGTATTATCCCGATTACGCATATTCCTATAAAAACTGCCAGTAGTTTCGGCTTTATAGCTTTCTTTAGCATCACAAGTGACGGCAAGCTTAGAGTCGTAACTGCCATCATAAAGCTTAATACAGTACCCAGTAATGCACCTTTACCCAATAAAGCTTCTGCTACGGGAATAACTCCGAACATGTCTGCATACATCGGAGTCCCAAGCACTGTTGCCAACACCACGCCAAACGGATTCGTGCTTCCTAGAACGGTTTGTACCCATTCCTGCGGTATCCAATTATGTATTACTGCACCGATCGCAACCCCAATCAGAATGTATGGAAATACCTTTTTAAGTGTTGATATAACTTGATCTTTTGAATAGATTAATCTGTCCTTAATCCTAAGCTTGGGAGAATTCACATTAACCTTGATCTTGCTTGCTCTGATGAAATCCGCAACCTGATCATCCATCTTGAGCCTTTCGATTATTGTTCCGCCCGCAACTGCGACGATCAGGCCCAAAATCACATATACGATTGCTGTCTTTATTCCGAAAATACTCATCAGAAGTATAAGGCTTCCAAGATCAACCATAGGGGAGGAAATCAAAAAAGAGAACGTTACACCAAGAGGAAGTCCTGCACTTGTAAATCCCATGAAGATGGGAATTGAAGAACATGAACAGAAGGGGGTCACTGTCCCCAATAATGCTCCGACAATATTAGCTCCAATTCCGTGAAATCTTCCCATTATCTTCTTACTTCGCTCCGGGGGGAAGTAACTCTGAATAAACGATATAACAAATACCAGAATGCACAGAAGAAGAACTATCTTTATTACATCGTAAAGAAAGAACCGAATAGCGGAAACAACTGCTGATTCAGTATTTACCCCGAACGACGACAGCAGAAACCCAATAATATCATTTAGCCACTTCATTCCAAACAGTTGGTCTTGGATAAACTCCCACATATTTAATCACCTACAATCGAAATATAACTATATTTCTATATGTTTTCCTTTTATTTAGCCGCCTTACGACGGCTGTAGTTAGGATCAAATAAATCCTTCTTACCTTACTCAAACACTGATCTTAAAGATTCGGCCAGTTCAATATACGCATCCTTATCAATCGAATAATATATATTCTTGCCTTCGCGCCTATCGTTAACCAATCCGGATTCGACGAGAACCTTCATATCATGTGACAATGTTGGTTGGGTTATATGAAACTCTTCAAGTATTACGCATGCACACAATTCGCCTCTGGAAAGCATATCTATAATCTTAAGACGCTTGGGATCCGATAACGCTTTAAGCATTTTGGCAGTGTTTGTATACTTATCTTTCATGTGTCACCTCAGATAGAAGAGTTTCTATCTGTAAGATTAATAGAATAATTTCTATTTGTCAATATGTTCTCCGTTTGGAATATTCAAGATTAAATCTCCTGACAGGAAACACAAAGTTTCAACCGCAGTTTTCCCATGCGCGCCATCAGATCAGGATCAAACTCCATATTGCATTGTTTAACATAGTAGTAGATCATCCAGATCTGCGAATCCGAAAAATCCACTCCAAGATCACGAAGTTCCTTCTCATTCTTTTCTATCAGATCCAAAAGCCATGCTATTTCTTCATAAAAAACCGGTCCATCCGGATCCTCCGGCAGATTATCAGGAACTCGTATACAATTATCATCGAGTTTAACATGTAGTAATTTCTCGATTTTGACTAAGTCGATATTCTTACCATACAAAGTCATCCAGAAACTCATTCTAGGCTCTCGTTCAGTTTTCACTTTCTAATCTCCCCAGTCAAATGAACTGTCTATTTTACCGACAAAGAACCTTTATTTCTTTTGCCACCAGTGCTTTTTCTTCTTAGACTCTTCCGCAAGTCGTTCTTGCTCTTTACGTTCCTGCTCAGCAAAGTGCTCGTTATAGTATTCGACATTCTCCAAGATATCATTAAGCTGGTCAGAAGTAAGACCAACCTGCTGTCTTATCTGAACATAGTTAGTTACTCCAGAATCAACTAACTTCGATACTTGCTCAAACTGATGCTTCGATATCATCACACTAACCTGCGTTTTAAATCTCTCCGACAAAGGACCTTCCTCTGTCTTAATCATTATACCATTCGTGTAAATAGCCCTTACATGCAAAACACCCGCCGCAGGATATCGGAATGAACCGACATCCCACGGCGTGCTTGTTTTTACTTAACGCTTAAGCGCGACTAATCCTCTTCTTAAGAAGATTGAACTCCGTATCCGACATCTTAAGAAGCTTCTCGAGAAGCTTCTGTGTCTGATAGGAAAGCTCCGGATACTTGATATACGGCATCTTTGCCAGGATATCCGTGATTGCTGTTTCTCTGGTCGTAATATCAAAGATCTTCAGAAGTGATCTCTGTTCAGCATTCATCATCGAACCGCCTCCTTTGCTTTGGCAGTGGCTGGTTCAGCCTTGACCTTATCAACAACAGCCTGATTCTCTTTTAGGCTCTTGAGAATAGACTTCTTTGTCGGGGGCTTGATCCTGTCTGAAGTTTTGTCACCATGTGGCTTCTCGACAACAGACTCCATGACCTTCTCACGGTCCTTCAGGATCTGTTCGCACTCTTTGATTGCTCCCTGTACAAGGGGACTTTCCTTAAACTCGGAAATGTGGTTGATGGCAGCGGTCTGCACCTGACCGATCTGCATCAGGGGATACTTACAATCATTAACGGCACTGTTCTCATCATGGAGAATAAAGCCGATACCGGTAACAGCATTAAGTCTCTGAGGCGGAATCGTATCGAGGATCTCGAACGCTTCCTTCAGATCAGCTGTCTCATGGTATTCTCCGTAAGTAGGGTGCTCCATGCACTCGGCAACATAAAAGGTGATAGACGCCTTGGCTGCTTCCTGTACCTGTTCGGATACGTGATACTTCTCACGAAATGCCTGCAGGTCAGCAAGGAGCACACTTGCATCAGCTGACTCCAGGCAATCGGCTTCGACCACACCCTTAAGATAATCCTCTACACCGTCCAAAGACTTGGTATCGTTTGTAACAAGTCCTTCCTTAAGATCAACAAGCGCCTGCTCACGGTCATCGATCATGTCGTTATAAGAATACGGATCAACATCGTAAGCAAAAGCATCCAGCCTTACGGCAAGAAGCTCAGCAGCTTCGTCGATCGTCATATTCTCGACATGCTCAAGATGGATCTCCTTCATGTGACCTTCGATGTCATCGATCATGGACGCGGCTGCACGACGGATAGTAAGAAGCGAATCCTTGATCTCAGAAAGCTCTTTTCCCTGAGACCATCCGGCTACATATCCGAAGCTGTAATCAGAAGTATCTATACCGAAGTGCTGACATACCGTGTATGCCACAGACTCAGCTTCGACTTCCTTCTCGGATCTCGTCTGCTGCTTCTTCTCGACGTAGGACTGTTCCTTGTCCTGCTGGACGGAGTGCAGCTTCTGATGTGCCATCTCATGGATCGCAGTCTTGATCGTCTGCATTTCACTCATGCCTTCCTTGATCGCTATACGATTCTCCGTCTGATGGAAGTATCCCTTGGCACCTGTTTTGATATCTTCGAAAGCAATCGGCACAGGACAAGTTCTCTTCAGTGCTTCGAAGAAGTCCTGGAAGTTCTTCACGTTACCCTGAAGCTCCGTCGCAAGAGTCGGTAGCTCCTTACCATCGGTCTGGGATACATCAAATACATTCACGACCTTGAAGGAAGGTCTTTGTACTTCGACCGTCTCCTTAACGGTCTGTCCGTTCTCATCCTTAATGGGTTCATGAGTCTCGGGATCGACCTTATCTCTCTCGACCTTCTCCTTATAAGGATTCCATGCAAGGATACGGATCGCCTTCTCGCCCTTATTGACGTTTCTGCTAAAGTCCTTCTGCCACTGCGTGTAGCCTGCAACCATCGTCGCATCCGGCTTTTGCATCGCGATAAGGATCGTGTTATTCAAGCTATACTCATGGAACTTGCTCATGGTATTAAGCCAATTCACATACTTATCGGAACTGAAAAGTTCCTTAATACCGGTCTCAAGTTTATCCGTGATCTCCTTGACCTTGTCGCGGCGGATCTGCTCAACATCGGTCTTCTTTTCCATTACAGTGTTTTCCATTTTTAACCTCCAAAATTTGTAGTAATGAAAAGCAGGGATAGATCGCTCTACCCCTGCCTTAGGTCTTAATTGCTCTTACGGCTTACTGCTTCTTGCCGTAGTTCTTAAGAGCCTTCGAATAATCGTTAAGTCTCTTAGCAGTAGCTTCAGTATTCTTATTCTGCTTCTCCATACCTTGTCACCTCCCTTCATCAAAGTGCCTGCTCGGCCTTCTTAACCGGAGCAGGAGCAGTCTTTTTCATGTCCTCAACCTTTGCCTTCTTCTCAGCAAGCTTGCCAAGGACAGAACCCTTCTCCTGGGTCTTATCCTTCTGTGCCTTACGATTCTCGAACTTGTCAGTCCTCTCGAAGAGCTTTTCCTTTGCATCGAAGTGATAAACATGATTGGAAAGTTGTTCCTTGGGATCAACGGTATTCTCATTGATGTCCTTCACCATGTTCTCGAGCATCTTATAGTCACCCTTGTCAGGGATGATGATGACCTCATTGGTAGAAGACGGAAGCATTACGAAGTCGCCACCCATCTTGTCAGAGATCTCATCCATCACACCGGGATAGAAAAGTGCGGCCGCACCGTTTACCATCGACTGATTGGTGACGATCATCATCTCGTTCATACCGGGAGCCGGAGCATCGGGGAGCTCATCCGCCATAACCTCAGGCATCATGTCGGAGATAACGTTATACATGGAATCGATCTTTACCGGCATTACTTCAGGTGCACTTTCCATCGCATCCTTGAAAAGCTGCTCTTCGGAAATACCATAGTGATCAAGAAGATCCTTGTTCACGATGGTGCTCGCCATGCCGTTCGGCCCCTGATCAACTGCGATATGGCAGGTGATAACAAGATCATCCACGACCTTATGAGGCGCGGAGTTTACAAGATCTTCGTTCTTCTCGGCGTTACTTACACGGATGAAGAGATGCTCCTTTGCCTGATCATAATCCATAAGCCAGGACATATTCTGAAGGTGCTCGGGCGCCTTGGTCTGAAGCACGTCGGCAATGTGATCCATTACCTCATCAAAAGGCTTGCCGTTCTGATAATCCTCGAAGAAGGCGTTGAGATTTGCAGCAGGAGCTGCCATCTGGCCTTCAGGTCTTACGGTAAGAGAATCGTAGGTCATACCGATCTTGCTTACCTCAGCGATCGATACCTTCGCATCCTTGTATTCATCAGGGAGATAATCCTTGACTACTGCTTCTACTTCCTTCTTAAACTCGTCGTAATTCATATTGTTCATAAAAAATACCTCCATTAGTTATTTGAATTGTTGTCCGGGAAATCGAGATTTAAGTTCACGAATGTCCCTGTGTCTTCCATGACGATATCCGCGTCGAAGTTCTTGTCTTTCTTCCGCGAATACAGTCCCTTCACATGTGTCCTTCCATCCTTAAGAAGTGCAGCAACCATTGTTTTTGTCACTTTCTTCTTCATAGATGAAAGAAGCTTGTTATCCTTAACGATGAAGAATTTGCAGTCTTTGTTACTGCAATAAAAGCTCTTCTGTCCCTCATATACGGAAGATCCGCATCTCGGGCACTTACCGATCACTTCTTTGACCGAAGATGATGCAAACTTACTTGCAGCTTCAGAAGAGGCTTCCTTATTTGAGTTGATCATGTTACCCGTAAAGGTACTGATGCTCCTCATGAAGCCTTCCGCATCTTTCTGTCCGCGTTCGATCTGCATAAGAGAATTTTCCCAGTCAGCCGTAAGCTTCGGGGACTTCAGCACTTCGGGAAGGATCTTTATTAGCGTGATACCTTCTTCCGTCGGAATAAGCTGTTTCCCCTTACGCTCGGCATAGTGACAAGAGATGATCTTCTCGATCATGGAAGCTCGTGTTGCAGGAGTGCCGATACCTTTCTTCTCCGTATCCTCATCGAAGTCTTCATTTCCTGCCGTCTCCATGGAAGACAGCAATGAATCTTCCGTAAACTGCTTCGGCGGAGAAGTAAAGTGCTCTGACTTTCTCATATCAACGCCCTTTAAGATCTGTCCGTTTGTTACTTCGGGAAGTTCTATCGGCTCCTTCTCGTCATCGTTTTTATCGGTATTTCCAATAAAAGATCGATATGCTTTCTCGATACCTTTCCATCCAAGTTCCAAGACGGTCTTACCCTTTGCCTTGAACTCTTCGCCCTGACACATCACGGTCACTTCCGTATCCAAGAAGATATGAGAAATGCCGGTAGCACATAAAAGCTGCTTTGAAATAAGCATCAATATGTCCTGTTCAGGCTTAGGAAGCTCTGAGATCTTCGCTTTTGCGATCTCGGCTGTCGGGATGATCGCATGGTGATCAGAAACCTTCTTACTGTTAAGGACTCGTCTTACATCAGGATCTCCGGAAGATGCTTTTCCGAACGGGAACATCGATCTTACAAGACTTACCATCGACATGGCCGTATCTTCCATATCTTCGGTAAGAAACCTGCTGTCCGTTCTCGGGTAGGTGACAAGCTTCTTCTCGTAAAGGGACTGCGTAGCATTTAAGGTCTGCTGCGCGGTCATGCCAAGATAGCGGTTTGCCTCTCTTTGCAAGGTAGTGAGATCAAAGAGCTTCGGCGGATTTACAGACTTTCTGGTCTGAATCACGGACGTGACATTTGCATCCGCACCGCTACATTTATCGACGATACGATCCGCTTCATCCTCATCGAAGATCTTTTCTTTCACGGCTTCGAAGTCTCCTGACTTCAAATGCACATTAAAGTATCTCTGCTTCACGAAGTTTCTGATAGAGTCATCGCGCTGTACGATCATGGCAAGTGTCGGAGTCTGAACTCTTCCCACCGTAAGTTTTCTGCCATACAAGGTAGAGAAAAGTCTTGTGGCATTGATGCCGACAAGCCAGTCTGCTTCCGACCTTGATATCGCTGCATCATAAAGATTATCGTAATCGTGCCCGGGCTTAAGATTCATGAACCCTTCGCGGATTGCTTCATCTTCCATGGAACTGATCCAAAGTCTTTTGAAAGGCTTATTGCATCGCGCTTCGTTATAAACAAGACGGAAGATAAGCTCTCCTTCACGCCCGGCATCTGTTGCACAGATCAACTCATCCACATCATCGCGGAGCATAAGCGTTCTTAACACCTTGAACTGAGACTTCTTATCCGATGTCACTTCCCACTTGAAGCTCTGGGGGAGTATCGGAAGATCGTCTCTGTTCCATGACTTGTACTTCTCGTCGTATGCATCTGCCTGGCAAAGCGATACGAGATGACCAAAGCACCACGAAACGATATATCCGTTTCCTTCCAAGTATCCGTCGCATCTTTTATTTGCACCGATGACCGATGCAATAGACTGACCGACACTCGGCTTTTCTGCTATTACAAGTTTCATTTTTGGGTATTCACCTCACTTTCTTAAGTTTTAGGGGATAAAAAAGGAGCCTCGCTTGCTAAGGCGGGACTCCCGAAAGGAGCAGTAATATCATGTTGTCTTACTCCTCGTCTTCTTCCTCTTCAGACTCATCTTCAGATTCATCCTCATAGGACTCATCCTCGTTCTCGGTCTCTTCGTCAACCTCTTCGTCGTCTTCAAACTCGGCGTCCTCGTTGATCTTTCCGTTCTTCTTAGGCTTGATCTTCACGATGTAATAACCGCCACCAATCACGGCTACTGCTGCAACTACGATAAGGAGAGTCTTTAAGGATCCGAAGTTAAACTTGGATTCCTTCTTAGGGGCTTCCGTTCCGTCAGCTTCGGTCTCAACGGGATCTCCGTTCTCATCAAGTACGGGTTCAGTAGTTTCGCCTGTTTCGGCCGGAATACCGTCGGGGAAGTATTCCTGAACTTCCTCTTCGGACATGATTGCCATCAGGTCAGAGTTATCTACCTGATTTAAGAAGTGGACATTATCGCCGTTCTTCATGTGCTCGATCACGATATAGAACGTGTGATTGTCTCTTGTCGTAACAGTGAGGAACTCAATACTCTCGGCTTCCTCATCTGCAATATCATCCTGCAAGCTCATGTTTCCGTCGGGTGTAAGACCGAAGGATACGGGATTCTCAGGCTCTTCCGGGATCTCATTGATAATTGCCGGCACTGTTTCCACAGGTTCCGTCTCAACCTGTTGTGTTTCCTCAGCAGCTGTAGTTTCTTCCGGGGGAGTAGTCTCTTCGGGGATAGGATCAGCCCATACTGCTCCTGCCATAGATCCGACCATTAAAAAAGCGGCAAGGATTCCTGCCGCCTTATGCTTCAATCTGTTCTTAATCATCGATTTCAACCTCGCTTTCATGATTTTTATAGGGGACAGTCGGACGGGGCTGACTGTTCATCTGCTTAAAGAGTTCGAGTTTTTCGAGAACATCGCCGTCTTTTCCGACGATTCCACGCATAACCTCAATGATCTCTTCGTTCTCCGCCTGTTCGCGCATCGAGTTCAGTTCCTGAAGATGAAGCTCCATCTCGCGCATCTTCTTTTTGTTCTTCTCGATCTCTTCGCGGATCTTTCGATTCTTCTTGTTCATGTTCTTTAAATCTCCTTTCCTGCTTACGGAAGTCGTCCGAAGCATAAAAAATGTTCTTGCCAGTAGGGTGTGTTGATTGATGTGTACTGGATAGGTTTACCGCAGTGGATCATCATTCCGTCTCCGACATAGATACCGACATGACTTGCAGGACCGTCGCAATCGTAAGTCTTCTCGAAGAAGATGATGTCTCCTGGCTGCGCGTCGGCAGGACTTACATAAGTTACATAGTTAAGAAGTCCGCTTGCAGTCTGTCGTCCGATGCTCCAACCGTTTCCGCAATTGTTGATTACCCAAGATACGAATCCCGAGCAGTCAAAACTTGTAGAAGGGGATGAGCCACCGAATACATACGGATAACCCAAATACTTCTCCGCTTCCGCGATCATGTTGGCAAATCGTTCATCGGATAATGCATCTGGCGGTATCTGATAAGAGATACCGGGCGGCACGATCGGATCTCCGAAAAGATATCTTCTATTGCCGCACGTCGCCTGATATGCCTGAAACATCTGAAATTCTTCATCGTCCAATTCATCAAAGACGACCATATTAAGCCCGTGATTCGTAAGTTCCACATTTAAGATGTGATACTCATATTCTTCGGTCTCGATAACCGTAACCGTCTGAGTAATGACTCTTCCGGTCTTTGGATCTCTGACCTGTCTTGTGACTTGTCGCTCGACCTCGCGAGTTCTGGTCTCCGTTGTCTCCCAGACATTAAGTTGATACTGCGCTGCAAATAGATCATCCATCTCGGATTCGACATCATCTGCTTCAAACTCGCCATACAGCACAGTCAGATAGGAAATAAGAGCATATGGATCATGAGATATCTCATCGATCTGATACTGATACTCATCATAATCAGGATGCGATGTCTCCATATCATCAATCTGAGTCTGCAAAGCCGATTCAAGACCGCAGTAATAGGCTTCGGCCGCTAGGATCTCCTCATCTGTGGCAAGATATGAAGTTCCGATTATCACTCCGCCTGAACCACTACTCACCGGTCCGCACATGGTCAATGAGCTGGCGATCATAAAGACTCCAAGACCGATAAGTATAGCTATCGCAACACCGCCCTTATGGTCCTCAACAAAGTTTTGTATCTTCTCCTTGAGCCTTGCTCCAAGACCTCCATCCTTTGTTGCCGTCGATCTTTTGGGTGTAAGTATGGATCCTGAATCGCTGTTACGCTTCTTGGCAGCATACTGTTTCTTAATGGCTCTTTTCTGCTGCTCCTTCCTGCGTGACGGCTTATCCCTGATCACTTCCGTCTCTTCGTCGTCGAAATGTAATCGTCCCGATGATTCTTTCGAAGAATAATTACTGTTATCTCGGTTTCTTCTGTCTTTACCGGACTCGAACTTCAGGGATGATACCTTTCTTACGGCACCTT
Source organism: Mageeibacillus sp. (assembly GCA_022484595.1). Lineage (GTDB taxonomy): Bacteria > Bacillota > Clostridia > Saccharofermentanales > Saccharofermentanaceae > Saccharofermentans. The sequence goes on from JAKVLB010000003.1 coordinate 164,242, forward strand.
CTCCGACCTGCAAACCTTCATTTGCCGCCTCGACAGATGAGTTGTCGTCAGAGTTTTCCGATACCTTCTGATGAAGCTGGGAACCGGCATAGGATACGGCACGATCATCGAAATGAAGCCTTTTATACTGTTCCTTCTTGATCGCCTTCTTACGGGCTTTCTTAAGGTCAACTTCTTTCTTCTTAGGCTTTACTTTCTCATGAAGTACACCCCTTTGAAGGCTCTCGTCCTTAAGACTTACTTCCTTCCCGGATAATCTCGGACCATCCTTCTCGGTCAGCTTAGTCGGCTTCTTAGAAGATTCAGGGGATGAAAAATCCCGAGAAAGCTTTTCTTCTCTTCCTCGGGATAATTCCAGGTCCGGTATCTGCCTTTGATCAGAGACGTCATATTGACCATCTTCTATATTTTCTCGATACCGTTCTCCGTACATCCTCTGCCGTCGTTTATTTGAAGACGGTTCTACCTGCGACACTCGATCCGAACTGCGGACACTGTCATCACTTAATCCATTCCGCATAAGATCTTACCTCCGCATGCGATCACTTGATCTCTTCGAGAGTGGAATTCTCCCATCTTCTGAAGACCTGATCTGCAAGATCCTTAGTCTCATGCACAGCATTGTCGTAATGCTGCTTATTGACCGGAGCACCATACTTGGTCGCGATGTAGTACTTGGTCAAAAGATCGATTGAATCCGTAAGATTGATCATGTCTTCCTGCATAGCCTGAAGATCAGTAAGTCTCATGAGGACACAAGGATCATCATCCTCCTTATTTTCGGCACACTTCTCACACTCGCAATGCGGAATAGGATTGACCTCACAATCGAACGGTACGCCGTCATTCGGAGCGAACGGACTGTTACCTGTCATAAGGAATCCGCCGATAGATGTGAGCATCGTCTCGATCTGCTCAAGATCTGACTTAATAACGTCTTCCGCCTCATCTCTTACATGGAGATAAGCTCTGTGATGCTTCTTAAGCTCGCTTTCTTCCTTGTAGTAACCGATGAGGTTCATGTGCATCGTCAAAAGAGTGCCCACAGACTGTACGAGGTTCGCAAGCTCTGCCTCAGGGATCTCGACTGTCTTTACCTTTGCTGTGTTCTTTTTGTTAGGTTTTGTCATAATTAAATACCTCCGTTTTCAATTTGTTCTTGTGGTTTTGTTGTCATGATGTGATAAAGCTTCGTATCCTTCGGGAAGTGATCCTTGAAAGGAATGATCGTACTTCCATAGAACAGCAAGCCTTCGCCCTCGTTACTGTTCGTGACGAAAGATAACTGATGAGGGCTGATGTTAAGCTGCTTTGCAAGTATCTGCCTGTCTCCGCCTGCTTGATTGAGCATGTAGATATAGTCAGAGTTCTCGAAAATGTTCTCGATCTCACGGGATGCCAGAAGATCTTTAACGTTCTGAGTGATACCGGTAGGTATACCGCCCCACTTTCTGAATCGCTTCCAGATCTCAACGGAATATGCTGCCGTCTGTTCATCTTTGAGAAGCAGGTGGAACTCGTCGATGTAGTACCTCGTGGATTTATGCTCCGCGCGGTTGATCGTGACTCTGTTCCAGACCTGATCCTGAACTACCAGCATGCCGATCTTCTTAAGTTGCTTACCGAGTTCCTTGATGTCAAAGCAGACCATCCTGTTGTTGATATCAACGTTTGTTCTGTGGTTAAAGACGTTGAGGGAACCCGTTACATAGATTTCAAGCGCCGTCGCGATCCTCTTTGCTTCCGGCTCGTCCTGCTCCAAGATGCAGTTATAAAGATCTTCCATAACGGGCATATTCTCAGGGATAGGATTTCCGAGATAGTTCATATAGGTAAGTCTTACGCATCTGTCGATGATCGTCTTCTCGACCGGCTCAAGACCTGTCTTGGATCCGACAATAAGCTCGCAAAGAGACAGAATGAAGTCTGCCTTAAGGCTTACAGGACTCTCATCTTCCGAGTAGTTCAGATTGATATCCATAGGATTCACGTACTGCCTGCTGGAAGGTGAGATCTTAATGACCTGACCGTGAAGCATGTTCACAAGGGGAGAATACTCGCCCTCAGGATCACACACGATGATGTCATCCTTCGTGATCAAAAAGGCGTTAGCCATCTCACGCTTGGCCGAGAAGGATTTACCGGAGCCTGGCGTACCCAATATCAGACCATTCGGATTCTTAAGAAGCTTCCTGTCGGCCATGATCATGTTGTTACTGATCGCATTGATACCGCAGTACAAGGCTTCATCCGCCTGGAAGAGCTCTTCCGTCGTAAAAGGAACAAACACCGCAGTTGCGGATGTCGTAAGACCTCTTTGGATATCGATCTCATTAACGCCAAGCGGAACGGAACTCATGAGTCCCTGTTCCTGGCGAAAGTCCAGACGCTTCAAAGCACAGTTATATTTCTGTGCAATCGCAGCAGTCTGAAACAAGATGTTATCCAGCTTCTTTTTGGAATTTGCCGTGTTCATGATGAGGATCGTTACGAGGAACATCCTCTCATTCCTGCTCTGAAGATCTTCGAGAAGTTTCTTCGCCTCACCACCGTAGGTCATGAGGTCGGATGGCAGAACGTCCATGTCGTATCCGGCACGGACCGCCTTTTTCTGTTCCTCAATCTTCATCTTGTCGAGATCCGTGATCTTCGCCTTGATCTGTTTGATCGCCTTTGCCTGATCAATCGACTGCACATGCAAATTAACGACTATGGAATTATCCATATCGAGAAAATCAGCAAGCATCTTGTCCGAAAGTTCCGGCGCGAGGATATGAAGGAACGATACCGCTCCGATCGTCTTACCCATACGGAAATACTTTGAGTCTCGGAAATCAAAACTCGTCGGCGCGATAAAGTCTTTTGTACTTAACCCTGTTTCTGCTATGAGATCGTAGCTAAACACAAACGGCTCCTGCGTTTCCTCGTTAAAGGTCGTGTACAGAAGTTTCAACCTCTCGTAACCAGTCATAGAATGAGCACTTACGCCCATTGCCTTAAGGTTATTCGTGATGTCCGTCTCGATCCTTTCGAGCTTCGGCTTTGCGTCCTTAAGGTTCGCGGCCTCGATACCGAAAGTAATATACTTCTTTCTCTGAAGGCCGTTGTTACCTTTGGAAAGCTGCGTCTTCAGAACTCCGGCATACTCTTCGCGGATATCATCGAAGTCGTCTCCCTGATTCGGGATATCGATCGTCTTCTGCATCTCCGATACATTCGCATACTGGCTCATGCAGGAGATCTGCAAAGAGATATTCGGATCAAAGTAATTATAGAAATCACACCACAATCCAAACGCGGCTGTCTTGTCCTCGTTTCTGGCAAGCTGATAATTGATATCACCGAACTCGATACACTTATTAAAGTGCTTCGCGTCCACCTGGCAGATTCCGTCCTTATATATCTCCTTATAAGGAATGGACTGCTGTGCCGTCTTCGGGATCTTCGACTGCTTTCTCTCCTTTGCCTTCGCCTTTAAGATCTGCTTCTTCTCGTCCGCCGTAAGGATCGAACCCGTCTCACTTCCGTTTACGACTCTTGTTCTTACCTTGTGCGGCTTTGCTTTTCGATGCGCCTTTACGGGCTGCACCGGCTTCGCTCTCGTCATAAAGCTTTAATACCTCCGTTTCATATATATTTTTCTGAATGGCACCATACATGTTTCTGGTCTCATAAGGTCTTATGCCGGGACACTTGATCTTCTGCCTGTAAACAGACATCAGAATCTTTTCCAAAGGCCTTCCGTCCTTCTCATAAACTCCGAAAAGGAAAAGCGGCAACACGATGATGATCATCAGACATGCCGCGAAGGTCGTTCCCAGCGGACCTTTTGTAAAAAAATAAGCGGGTAATCCTAAGACTCCCGCTGAACCGAAACATATAAGTTGCCTTTTTGTAAGGTTAAACATAACCTTCGTCTTGACCCTTGTAAGGTCTTTAGGGACTTGAACATATGCCATATTCATCGCCCCCTTTAATAAATGTTTCCATGTTTACCTCCTGTTAATGTGCATTGAATATCGACTTACTGATCGAACCGGTCTTAAAGAGCGCGAAGCACAGAACGACCGTATAAGCGGCTATCGAGAACAGGGCACCGTGAACATCACTTGCAATGGTCATGGAATTTACAAGTACGCAATAGATTCCCACGATTACCATAATGAAGAAGCCCTGAAAACCTAACGCAAGAAGACCTCTTGCATAGTTGTTTCCGATCTGGCCCCATTCTCTGTTCGTGAATGTCGCGAAGGGGATAGGAGCGATCGAAGTATATAGATAGATCTCGATCATACGGCCATACATAACTACGGTAATGAGAATTGAGATGATTTTCATGCACATGGAAACGATCATGGTCTCCAAAGATAACTGGAGAAGTTCGCCTACATCCATACTGAGCATCTCAGCCTGCATCTGCCGTATCACTTCTTCCGTGTTGATCGCGGTATCCGACCCGATCACTCCCGCCGCTCCGTTTACTACATACTGCCCGACATCAAATATCGCCATAGTGATGTTGAACGTATTTGTTACAAGCCATACTGCGATAAAAGACTTGAATACCCACTTGAAGAACATCCAGGTATCTACGTCGTGCAGATTGTTTCGTTCCGTGATCATGCTTATAAGTTCGTAAGTAAGAACAAATGCAATGATCAATCCTGCAATCGGGATGATGACGTTATTACTAAGATCTCGCACCATATTGAAGATGCCTGAGTTCCAACCCTGGGGAGTCTGTCCCACTTCATTCGCGATCGTCCCGGTCTTCTCATTTACGTCGGTAAACATACTGGTAAGATTTCCGGTGATAAAATCTCTGAGTAAGTCACAGATCCAATCCTCCAAATCATCTATTATCCAGTCCATCTGTTGGTGTTACCTCCTTTGCTGTAATAGGAAAGCCTGCCTTTCCTACTTGAAAAGCAGGCCGTCCCGCGTAGCTTCGTTGACACACGTATCAGCCGAAGAGTCCGGCAAGCAAAGGAACAAGTGTAGTACCGATAAGAGCTACACCGCCTCCTGCCATGAGCTGCTTCATGCCCTGGGACTTAGCGCCCGGGTTATCGTTACCGTAACCTTCGAGAAGGTTGATAACTCCCCAGATTCCGAGTCCTGCACCGAGTGCTGTTACGAGTGTCTGCAATACTGTTACTGCGCTGTTAAAAAATGCCATAATTTAAAACCTCCTGAATTTAATGTGTTTTGGCTGAAAACAAAAAAGGCGCCCGTCTCATCTCCCCGAAGGGATCAGAAACGAACGCCTCATCGTTTTCTTTCTTGGTTGTTATCCTGCGAGTTCTACCTCGTGGATCTCTACTTCTTCGTCCTTTTTGAGGACCAGTTTGCGGCTTACGTATTTTTCAATATCGAAAGCCAGTTTGGGGTTATAGTCCGACAGCTCCTTGTACCTTTGATGCTTCGTGATATCAAACTTATCACTGAAGAAAGGTCTAACCCCTCGAAGCTGTAAGATGCACTTGCCACCATCCATTACTGCCAACTCATCCTTGGTCATGAGATCTTTGCCGGTCTTCTGATAGTTAATTCCGTAACTTCTGTTAGTACCTCTCGTATCAGATGTGTTAAACAGATCGATGGTTTCCTTGCCGAGCATCTCGGACATCTCTTTAAGTGTTGACGACTCTTTACCGCCGAGAAACAACGTCGTATCACAGTTACCCACGATAGTATCTGCCGAATCTTTATAGATGGCTTTAAGTTGTGACTGGGATTGTAATATGATCGACGCCGATATCTCACGGGATCGGATCGTCGCTATGAGCTTATCGAATTTCGGGATCTGCCCGATGTTCGCGAACTCATCAAGTAAGCACCTGACGTGAACAGGAAGCTTTCCTCCGTAAACATCGTCGGCTCGGTCACACAGCAGATTAAAAAGCTGCGTGTACATAATACTGACAATGAAGTTGAAGGTATCGTCCGTATCACTTATGATTACGAACATCGCTGTCTTACGGTCTCCCATAAGATCAAGCTCCAGTTCATCGTAGCTCATAAGGTCGCGAAGCTCCTTGATATCGAACGGAGCAAGTCTTGCACCGCACGAGATAAGAATAGACTTCGCTGTCTTTCCGGCAGCAAGCTTATATTTTCTGTACTGCCTTACTGCAAAGTGTGTAGGGTCTTTTTCTTCCAATTCGTCAAACAGCATATCGACGGCGTTTTTGAAGTTCTCATCGTCTTCTCTAGCCTCTGATGCGTTGATCATCTCAAGAAGTGTTGTGAAGTTCTGCTCTTCTTCAGGAGCTTCATACCAGATATATCCGATAAGAGCCTGATAGTATAGCTTCTCGGCCTTAACCCAAAAATCTTCTCCTGACTTGTCGCCCTCACCCTTTGTGTTCGCGATGATCGTATTGACCAGCTTCAGGATGTCTTTCTCACTCCTTAAGTACACGAAAGGGTTATAGTGCATCGACTTCTTGAAATTAATGGTATTCAAGACTTTGATCTTATATTTATGCCGCTTCAACATGGAGCCGCACTCAACTAGGATAGTACCTTTCGGATCAGTCACGCAGTAGGAACTATGGAGCTGCATAATATTGGGTTTTACGAAAAATCTCGTTTTCCCGGAGCCCGATCCGCCGATTACAAGAATGTTCTTGTTCCTGGCGTATTTCGGATTCTTAGGCCTGCTTTCCATCGTAAGCCTCTCGGTCTGGGTGAGAATGATATTGTTATCGGGTTTCTCATCCATATAAGGCTTGATATCTTCAGGCGTGCCCCATCGTGCTGATCCGTACTCAACACCTTGTCTGAACTTCTTCGCGTTCTTTTTCTTCATATAGAGCGCTGCCTTCAAAGCAAGGGCTGCACCGACACCGATCAGAAGATCCGTCGGATTGATACTGGGCAAGACATTTTCGAAAGCCTCACCCATGTTCATTGCAGCATAGGCAATCTTCTCGCCGGCCTGTTCGGCGGGTGCGGTTCGAACAAGCCATGAAAGTTTATCTCCAATATACCCGACCACGACAAAGGGGAGATTCACGAGAATGATTTTCTTGATATCCTTCTTCATCGATCACGCCCTCGATCTTTCTGCCTGACCTTGGTTCGCTCCATCTGCTTGGATTTCTCCTGCGCTTTCTCGAGCTTATGCTTCAACGAAGGCTTTTTGCTCTTGTCGAGTTCCTTCTTGGAATACTCTTTAAAAGCCGCATTCATGACATCGACATCACGAGCCTTGAAGAAGACCATATACCTTGGCGGATCTATGGACCTGTCTTTCTTCAGTGCAAAATCGATATTGTACTTCTTGGCCACTCTCTCGAAAGACTTGATGTTCTGATCCGTAACCTCGATATTGGTAAGCTTGGTATTCTGCTCCATGAGCTTTCTGACCGACTGCTTACCTCGATAGGTAGTAGGCTTCTCAGGCTTCTTGGTCTGCTCTCTCTTTGTCTTGGCCTTCTCTTGCTCCGCCAGGAACTTCCGAAGAGCTTCCTTCAGAAGATGAGCCGTCATTCTAGCGCCTTCCTTACCGGTATTCACCGAGATCGCTACAACTCTTGAATTGATCTCATCTTGCATTGTGATTACTCCTTTCCTTCAGATTTATGAGATCACCTGATCTCACGCTAGGGCGGTTTTACCCGCTGAATAAGAAAAATGCCCATGTCATCACCATCCTTTCCGGGCAATAAAAAAGGTCTCAGATTACTCCAAGACCTTACTAAAACTATTCGATTACTTGTTTCAGTTATGACAACTACCGTGTCCGCATTCATGATCAGCATGACCGCAATTATGATCCTCACCATGTCCATGGTGGTCGCACTTTGCATCTGGATCGTAGTTCAGATTGCCTTCAGCAAGTGCTTTTGCGGCCTCGTCAGCAGATCCCTGAACTCCACCATAGAGCTTGATTCCTGCTTCTGCAAGTGCCATCTGCGCTCCCATTCCGATTCCTCCGCAGATAAGAGCATCAGCTCCTGCTGCCTTAAGAAAACCTGCCAAAGCTCCGTGTCCACTACCATTTGTATCGACTACCTGACTGCTTACGATCTTGCCATCCTCGACATCGTAGAGCTTAAACTGCTCTGTATGTCCAAAATGCTGGAAAATGTTTCCTTCTTCATAGGTTACCGCGATTCTCATAATGTTCAGTCCTTTCTTGATTACTCCTAGATTGAAGATTTCTTTTAGCCGGTATGCTCCGCCGCTGATCTGTAGTCTCTTTCCGTCAACCAACGAGTCGGCGATCTTCTTTCTTGCCGATTCATAGATTGATGTGACCGTCGTTCTTGCGACACCCATCTTTACTGATGCTTCTTCCTGTGTCATGCCTTCTTTATCGATAAGCCTGATTGTCTCAAACTCATCAAGACTCATTATGATGGTTTCATCCGAAGACGGATCATCAGGGGAGAAGCCCCAATGATCAGGATATTGACTGATACAACGGCATCTTGGTCTACGCGTCATAGCAACACCTCTTTTCTGACATATGTCAACTTTATACTATTATCTTATCTGACATATGTCAAGATTGCGGATTTGTATTAGGGAAAAGTTGAGCTAATCAAATTTGTGTTCTTCGTAATAATCGACAATCTCTTGCGGGAGATAGTCGATTATGTCTTTGTGATAGGTGTTCCTGATCATGCCGACAGCTGAGTCGTATCTTCTTTGACGGAACAAATCGATGATGTAATCTCGCGTCCCTTGAAGATCTGCTGCCTCGCTTCGAGTCATGATCTTTTCGGCTCGTTTTTCATCGTAGTTTTCATCGGCGATTTCCGCAGCAACATACGAGAGCTTGCTGACTCTTCGGTCCAAGATAAAGTTCTTGGCATCTCTGGGATTATCAATCCCTTTGTTTTTCCATTCGTCCAACGTTTCTTGAACATGCCGCAGATCAAACCATTCTTTCCGATACAGGTTATCCTGAAGAGCAATACGGATCATCTCAAGATCCGTCCCTTGTTCAACCCATCGAACCAAGACACGACGTTCTATAGAAGAAAGAGACCTTCCTATCTGATCAACAACAAAAGAAAGCAGTTCATCGACTGCTTCCTCGCGCGCACACGACGTTCGTTCGTTCGCATGATTTGTTTCATCAGTTTTTGGTTCTTTCTTTATATTAGTAATATCTTTACTTAATTGTGGAACGTTATCATACGTATGATTCTCTTGTGTAAGGTTTTCATACATAGGTGCTTGTAACGTAGGTTGAGGATACTCATAGACAGTGTATATCGATCCCGCCAACCGCCCGTGAGGACCTCGTTGTCGTTCTCGATGGATATAACCGTTGTCCTCAAGCTCATGCAGAGCAGCTCGTACAGCAGTCAGACCATCCTTTGAGATCTTCACAAGTCCTGCCAGGGAATAGTCCCAGTCATCAGGCAAGGAGAGAATCATTGATAAAAGTCCTCGTGCCTTTAAGGACAGGTTCTCATCCCTTAGATGATAATTGGCCATTACCGTATAGTTTTTGTTCTTCTCAACTCTGAATACTGACATCTTTTCATCACCTCCTCTCCGTCAGAAATAAAAAAGCGCCGCTTCTTATTTAGAAACGACGCTCGCATTGGTAAACCGTTGGTATTGGTAAGCTTATCTGCCCATTATTGTCTGCACAGAGCCTTTCAGAACCTGAAAGACAAGGGCAAATCCGCCGATAATACCGCCGACTATTATATTGACTGCCACGACTCCGATCGTCCCGGCAAGATCAAACTTGGTTGGTACAAGCCATAGAAACATCCTGTGGATCCCAAACGGAATTCCGATACAGATCCACATTAGAAGGTAATTGATACCTTCCGGGGATGCATATACCGTCTTGAACAACAGGGCACAGGCCGCTGCAATTATCAACGGGAGCACTACACTCACCGAAAATCTTCTGAATCTGGTCATTTCTGCCTCCTAATCTCGTCATAATCCCTGACGATATCAACATCTATCAGGATCTTAATCTTCTTAAATGCTTGTCTTATTGCGTAGTTTACTGCATCAGCTGTCCCATTCTTGACTCTTACGCACTTACAGCTTGAAAAAGTCTTCATCTTTCGTGGGATGATCCGCACCATCTTGATGTTTGTATTAGCACAAAGCCAATTCTTTGCATTCTCACGTCTCCAGTCTGCCCAGCCCTCATGCATCATAGAAGTGAGCTCAATTGCTGCACACTTCTCAGGAAAGTAAAGTTGAACCGGAACCCCGATATCGGGATCATGGTTGAATATGACCTTTGTACCGGAGCGATTTGCGTAAAACGCAAGAACATCCTTACGGAATTCATCTTCTCTCAAGCTGATACGGATCTTACGATCTTTCCATCTGCAAAAAACCTCACGCCTGTGAGCCTCAGTTCTGGCATTCTGTCTGGCGCGAATTCGATCCTTCAAGCAATAAGGACAACCATGTCCATCTGTCCTGTCGGCGATCCTTGCACGCCATTCTCGGCCGCAGGTGCTACATGTCCACCAAGACTCTCTGTTTGACTTGGGTCCAAAAGCTTGAGGAAGGTCAGGAAGATTCCTGTCAGACCATTCCTTAGCAACATCCGGATATCTAGAGGCAAGGTCATTGAGACCTGCCTTAATAATATTACCGGAGCAAACGGGGCATCCGTGACCATGACCTCGGTTCTTAGGTGTAGCAGTCCAGATATGACCGCAGGTTCCGTTCCAAATGATCGACTTATTTGATCCGTAAGATACCTTGTCAGGTCCCAGAGCATTTCCCGATGACCACTCCTTGACCAATGACGGGTACACTTCAGCGAAACTTTTCATCACTCTTTGTCTCCTTTGATCATCGTATATTTTTCCTCGTATACGATTCTCGAATCGTAAATATACGAATTTATACGAATTTCGATCCAATGTAGGGTTAACTATTGCGGAGACAAAAAAGACACTTTCCTTGATATTTCTATCGTAGAAAGTGTCTCATTTACTTAAGACTTATGCGATTGAATCGCCTACAAAAGATGAATAATCATCTGTTATCGTCTGTCTGGCAAGGACTTTTTGTAGTCATTTTGTAGTCAATCGACTTACCCAAGTCCCAAAACGCCTGTAAATAGGGCGTTTACTGATTCTGTTGTTTTAAAGTTGGGAACAAAAGCACATCCCTGATTGACGCTGCGTCAGTAAGCAGCATCGTCAGTCTGTCTATGCCGTAACCGATTCCACCCGTAGGCGGCATCCCGAGCTCCAGAGCATTGAGGAAATCCTCGTCGGTGTGATTTGCCTCTTCGTCGCCCGCGTCGGCGGCCGCATCCTGCGCCTTAAAGCGTTCACGCTGGTCGATAGGGTCGTTAAGCTCCGAATAAGCGTTGCACATCTCCCATGTGTTGATGAACAGTTCGAATCTCTCAACCTTCTCGGGTTCATCCTTCTTCTTCTTGGTGAGCGGAGATATCGCAAGAGGATGATCCATAATAAACGTAGGCTGCAGCAGATTCTTTTCGCAGTATTCCTCGAAAAACAGATTTATGATATCGCCCTTCTTATGCCACTTCTCGTATTCAATATGATGTTCGTCAGCAAGTGCTCTCGCCTCTTCGTCAGTTGTTACACTGTCAAAATCGATGCCCGCATACTGCCTGATCGCATCGTTCATGGTAAGTCTCGCAAAGGGCTTTCCGAAGTCAAGCTCCAGATCACCGTATTTAATCAGAGTCGTGCCGCAGACCTTCTCTGCAACATAGCGGAACATAGACTCGGTAAGCTCCATCATTCCCTGGTAATCAGTATATGCCTGATAAAGCTCCATCAGTGTAAACTCCGGGTTGTGACGGGTGTCCATTCCTTCGTTGCGGAATACTCTGCCTATCTCATATACACGTTCAAAACCGCCGACAATAAGCCTCTTCAGGTAGAGCTCAAGTGATATGCGAAGCTTAAGATCGATGTCCAGAGCATTGAAATGAGTCTCGAAAGGTCTTGCCGAAGCACCGCCTGCATTGCTGACAAGCAGCGGCGTCTCAACTTCCATAAAGCCGCGTCCGTCAAGGAAGTTACGTATCTCCTTGATGATCCGCGACCTCTTCTCAAAAGTGTCCTTAACCTGAGGGTTTACGATCAGATCAAGATATCTCTGACGATAACGTATCTCTGTGTCCTTGAGGCCCTGATACTTGTTAGGCAGCGGGTGAAGGCACTTGGCAAGAAGCGTATATGAATGTGTTACGATTGATACCTCGCCCTTCTCGGTCAGATATACCTCACCCTCAACGCCGACCACATCGCCGATATCGAGGTTCTGCCAGTTGGCGTAAGCCTCTTCGCCGAGCACATCAACCTTGGTAAAAATCTGTATCTTGCCCCTGCGGTCATACAGGTCGCAGAAAGAGACCTTTCCCATTCCGCGTTTTGACATAAGCCTTCCTGCAACGCGGACGATTGACCCTGCAAGCTTATCATAGTCAGCGATGATGTCGACAGAATGTCCGGTAACATCGTAAGTGAGTTCTTCGTAAGGATCTTTCCCTGCTGTCTTAAGCGCATTAAGCTTCTCTATGCGGAATCTGGTCTGCTCCTGAATCTCTTCGTTGCTCAGGGGTTCTGTCTGAGGTACAAATTTCTTACCCATAATTACTTCTCAATCTTAACAATTTTATACTTTATTACACCGTTAGGTGTCGAAACAGATACGGTCTTGCCTTTCTTCTGGTTGGCAATTGCCTTTCCGACAGGTGAACTCTCCGAAATCTTCTTCTTGCGGAAATCAACCTCTGCCGCACCTACAAGTTTATATTTATATTCTTCCTTGGTTGCCGTGTTCTGCAGCGTAACAATCGAACCGAGCGCCACCTTGTCAGTCGTAAGGTCTGAATCGTCTACAATCTCGATATTCTTGAGAATTGTCTTGATCTCTTCGATTCTCTGCGCATTGGCAGCCTGCTCGGCTCTTGCCTCGTCGTACTCCGAGTTCTCCGAAAGGTCGCCCTGAGCCTTAGCTTCATTAATCTTATCGATAATCTTTGAAGTGTCCTCGGTCTGTCTTCTGGATAATTCTTCCTGAAGTTCGTCGAAGCCTTCCTTTGTCATCTGTATCTTTTTTACTTCTGCCATGTCAGTTCTCCTTTTCATTCGCTTTGGTTATTCTAATAAAAACTGCTGATATTTGCAAATTATCGTGCAGTCCTGTCATTCTCCTTCTGGATAACGTCGTGAGCGCCGCCCTCGACGATTGAAGTTGACGATACAACAACAAGTCTCGCTTTCTCCTGGAACTCAGGGATGCTGGAAGAACCGCAGGAACACATGGTTGCCTTAACCTTTGCAAGCGATGTCTCAACGCCGTCCTTAAGCGTTCCCGCGTAAGGCACGTATGAATCTACGCCTTCCTCGAAAACCATCTTTCCTCCCTTGCCGCCGTCGTCATAACGCTGCCAGTTGCGGGCACGGTTTGAGCCTTCGCCCCAGTATTCCTTTACATAAGAACCTCCGACAAGAAGCTTTCTCGTAGGGGATTCGTCAAATCGTGCGAAATATCTTCCGAGCATCATGAAGTCTGCGCCCATCGCAAGTGCGAGAGCCATGTGGTAGTCGTGTACTATTCCGCCGTCGGAGCAAAGCGGAATATAGATTCCGGTCTGTTCATAATATTCATCTCTCGCTTTGGCTACGGCAAGAACCGCGGAAGCCTGTCCGCAGCCTATGCCCTTCTGCTCACGTGTGATACAGATTGAGCCGCCGCCGATACCTATCTTTATAAAGTCTGCGCCACTCTTTGCAAGATAATTGAAGCCTTCCGCGTCAACAACGTTGCCGGCACCGATAATAGCGTCAGGGTAATTCTTTTTGCACCACTGCAGCGCATTCTGCTGCCATACGGAGAAACCGTCGGAGGAATCAAGGCAGAGGCAGTCAGCACCTGCCTCAAGAAGCGCAGGCACGCGCTCCGCGTAATCTCTTGTATTGATACCTGCACCTACAATCAGTTTCTTCTCTGAATCGAGAAGTTCGTTCGGGTTTGCCTTGTGGAACTCATAGTCCTTGCGGAAAACGAGACCGACAAGTCTGCCGTTTGCATCTACAATCGGGAGCTGGTTGATCTTGTTGTCCCAGATAATGTCGTTTGCTTCCTTGAGCGATGTGCCTTCAGGTGCCGTAATCAGCTTGTCGATCGGAGTCATAAATTCCTTGACCTTTGTATCTGAGGACAGTCTGCTGACACGATAATCTCTGGTCGTCACAAGTCCCATCAGTTTGCCTGCAGCTGTACCGTCTTCCGTTACCGCTGCCGTGCCGTGGCCTGTTGCCTCATGAAGTTCCAAAACCTTCTCAAGTGTATCGTCCGGAGCGAGGTTTGAATCGGATTCAACGATTCCTGCCTTATATTTCTTAACTTTGCGAATCATCTCGCACTGTGATTCTATTGACTGGGACTGGTATATGAAAGACATACCGCCGCAGCGTGCGAGCGCTATTGCAAGGCCGTCATCCGACACTGCCTGCATGACTGCCGAGACCATCGGAATGTTGATATTAAGTCTGGAATTCTCCTGTCCTTTTCTGTATTTGCAAACCGGTGCGGACAAATCAATCTGGTCCGGTGTATTCTTCTCGGTTGTGAGGTTCGGTATCAGAAGATACTCTGAGAAAGTTCTTGATTCCTGCTCGAAAATCTGTGCCATAAATAGCCCCCTTGGAAAGTAATTAATAAATATTAGCATAAACAGGCATTACTATGCACACAAAATTATCACTGATTAATTGTCTGCTTTTGTGACAAAAACGCCATCACTTGCTGTTATTCTTCTTCCATTCTTTCTTACGGGTATATAGCATCCTGTCGGCGCTGGCAAATACCGCCTGGCAATCCTGATGGGAATAGCACACAGTGTATCCTACACTGACAGAAAGACACTGACCGTGCGTTGAGTCTTTGACAGCCTTCAGTCTGTTGGCAAGCTTTTCGCGCAACTCCGCATCGTAATTCTCCGCGGAATGGTCTTCAAGTTCCGCAACAAGGCAGAACTCGTCCCCGCCGTATCTTGCTATGAAAGCACCGCTCTGCCCTGCAATTGATTTAAGAACGCCGGAAAAAATCTTGAGGGCTTCATCTCCGGCAATATGTCCGTAATGATCGTTAATTGACTTGAAGCTGTTTATGTCCATCATAAAAACTATCACCGCGTGCTGATCACTCGCATGCTGAAGCTTCTCCTCCAGATAGCAGTTAAGACGTCTGCGGTTGTTTAAGCTCGTTAAAGCATCTATGCAGATATGCATATTTTCGATCATAAGGAACAGAATCAGTATAGCGAGGAACATATTCTCAGCGAGTATCGGCCCGTATTTCATATCTTCATCAAAAACAAGGCTGAAAACAGATATCACAACATAAACACAGTAACTCGCGTACTCCAGTCTCTCGGTAACTGAATTGCTTCTGATAAAGGCCTTTATCGACAGAAACGCAGGAACAAGAATATATCCGAAATTAACGATACCCTGAATGATGAACAGCTTTGTGTCGCAATAGTGACCGTCCGCGTTGATTCTGAACATCCATCCTGTGTAGATTGATATTATGTCAAGCGCGAAAATAATCGCGACAGGCAGCCTGGACAGAAGCTTATGGAGTTTACGGTTGGAATACTTGCGGTGAAGTCTGTCACATACAAAACTGTACCAGTAGAAACATCCGAGCGATATCGACATAACTGATATGCAGTTAATGGCGGCGTTGATATAGTGTCCGGGGCGAAATATGCCAAGTTCAAATGATGCCCACAGCGCATCCGTAAGAATATACGCGAAGTAAGTAAAAATAAGGTTTCTCAATTCGCGGACCTCATGCTCGGAACCGACATTGCGGTCGACTCTCAGAAGCACTATGAGTGCAAACACAAAACAATAAATCTCCGGCATAACATAATAAATAAAAATTTGATTCATTTTGCTTGTGTCCTTACTTTTGTATGTTTTTGTATAAATGATAGTTTATGACTCTGCTTGTGTCAAATGAACATGCGCTAAATTCGGCTATAAAAATTGTACGTTTTGTTATAGCTGTTCGTTTGCAATTACCGTTGCCTGCTGTCTGCCAACTGTGCGGCAGACAGCAGCATACGGCCTCAATCTATTTCCCTTCATGTTTTCTGCGGATTATCAATACCGAAGCAACGATAAACCCGCTCATAATAAGTACAGCTGCGCATACACTGAGCACTGTCGTCGGGCTCTCGCCTGTACTTACAAGTGAAGCCGCCGCACTGTCGTCTGACGATGCAGCTGACGATGCTGATGACGCCGTCGTTTGTGAAACAGCAGTCGTCTGCGTAGCGGTGGACCCGGCAGTTGAATTGGTGCCTGCAATCTCCGGAAGTTGGGCAACCATATAGCTGGAAAATCTGTCTGTCATAAATGAAAGCTTTCCCGTTGTCGAATCATATGTCGCACCGAGGACTTCTATTGAGCCGTTGTGGCTTCGAGCCACGCAGAATTGTGTGCTTGATGTAAACATAGACGGGTCTAACCAGATGTTAACAGTGAACTTCGACGAGGATTCAGTAATACCGGTTGTCCTCTCGGTGCCTTTATTGCCCTGCGTCCAGAAATTATCAATACTCAGATTTATAAACAAGAGCTTCTCGCTGTTGGGTACGCTCGATATCAGCGCCTGCTTCTCGCTGTCTACAAGTTCAGTATTGCCGATGTTGACTCTTATATTGCCGCTTGAAACTGCGTTTCCGACCTGAACATCGGCACTCTTGATTGCAGGATTTGTAATATTTATTATGTCCTCGTTCGCGGTAAACACACCTTGAATGCGAACATCCGACTGCGGCATTACAAATGTAAAGGTGTTGCGCACATTTGCATCAGGGGTCAGCTGTTGACCGTCAATGCTGCCTGAAAGCACCTGATATCCGTAATCAGGAATCAGTTTGACTGTAACAAGCGTTCCTGGGACGGCGAAAACATTTCCGCCATGTTCATCATCCTGCACAACCGTTAATCCTGTACCGCTCTGAATGCTGACTCTGCCATGAGTGACAGGCGTACCTTCAGCCGCGCCGGTACTATCGTAACTCCATGTAATATTATAAGGCAACGAACTGATCTCATATCGTCCGCGGACAAGAGTGAATGTTTCTCCGCTCCTGATTCCGGTAATATTTTTCCCTGTCGCTGTCGATACAACCTGAGGCATGTAATTTGAGGAATTCCAGGTGAGGCGCATATAGACCTGATCAGTATTACTGATGGTATAAACCGTCAGGTTATTCTTTATGCCCGCCTCATTGTCGGACAGCTCTGTAAAATTCGTTCCGTCAAGTGAATACTCTATAGTTGCGCAGTCGTCTATAAAATCATCGTTATATTCAGTGTTGCTTCCACTGATGTCATTCAGCACGAATGACACCGGTTCTTCCGCTGCAAAAGCCACTGAGATATTATACGTCGTCTCATCTGTGGCACTTGTAGTTATATTGAAGTGTTCGCCTGATGTACATTTCTTGACGTTGCCGTTGCAGGTTACCACCGCACAATAATCATTTTCCAGATCGAAATCCAACCGCAATTCGGAATTCATAGGCGTTGTAATAGATCCGCCGGTACCTTCCATTGTAAATTTAGTACCGTCAACAGCTACTGATATAGAATTTATTATTCCATTCTCAGTGCAATCAAGCCTGTTCTGTATGTAATTAATATTAGCTCCTGAAGGTCCGCTTATATTTACTGTATTATGTAAAGCCGTACAAACAGGTAAAATCACATATTTATCAAAGTTGTTCTTTTGGGCTGTAAATACATAACTTCCGCTATTAAGCAATACGTCACTGCCATCAACCTTAAGTGTCATATTGTATCCGGAATCAACAGTAAAATCGAGTTCTATCTTGACATTGTTTCCAACTTTAAACGAGACTGTGCCATTCGCATTATCCACATCACAGTCACTCTTATCCAAGAGAATCCCGTTAATCTTAACCGTGGCAGAACAATTATCAAAGATAACAGAAGATCCACTTTGATCGAACTCGGCATCTTCCAGAATGACTTCATTATACCAGGGGGTCGCATTAACAACGCCGGGCGGAAACAATCCTGCAAGAAGAACAATCCCCAATACAACCGACAATAAACAATAAATACCTCTTCTCATAGCAATCTCCTCCAAACTGTCAATTCAATATAATAATTGTAGATTTAACCGCATTTAGATTAAAGTTCATTGATGTTATTTAAATGTTAATCATTTGTAAAGGAAGTCAAAGAAAAAAACTACGGATACGGATATACTGATTCAGAACTGACGTGAAATAAAAATAACCGCCCCCCCACGGAAGCGGTTCCTTCAACAACAAAATTAAACTTTGGACAAAGCTTTAATTAAGAGTAACAAAAGCGGCAAAAACTTCTGCTAACATGGTTTATCTTACCGCACCGCTCATTTTAAACAACCGGAAAAGCCTTGTTATTAATACCAAAAATAGAGTCGGCAGAAAAACTAAAATATACAATTTATCAATCCATTGTGACAAATTGCCTGCCAAAAAAGCAGATAAAAACCCCGCTTTAGACAATCTGCCGAAACAAATTATAGAAGCGGGGCCTGATTCAATTTACTGAATAATCAGATCTTCTGGGGTTCAATCTTCCAGATCTCGTCTGCATATTCCTTGATGGTACGGTCAGAAGAGAACTTGCCTGAATTGCAGATGTTAATCCAGCACATTCTGGCCCACTTGATCTCGTCCTTAAAATCCCTGTACATTCTGTCGCAGGTCTTGCGATAGTCATCGAAATCGCCGAGTACATAATAAGGATCACCCGGCTGCCAGTTGGAGCCGTAGAGGAGACCGTTGAACAGGTCATTGAACATTCCGGATCCTTCATCATTAAATGTTCCGTCAATGAGTCTGTCAAGGCACTTCTTGAGACCGGGTATATTCTCGTACTGCCACTTAGGATTGTAATATGCCTTGGTCGCAGTCATATCCTGAGCTCTGCATCCGAATATATAGATGTTATCGTTGCCAACACTCTCAGCAATCTCTACATTCGCGCCGTCCAGAGTTCCCAATGTCACCGCACCGTTCATCATAAACTTCATGTTGCCGGTGCCTGATGCCTCAAGGCCTGCGGTTGAAATCTGTTCAGAGACATCTGCTGCCGGGAACATCTTCTCGCCGATTGAGACATTATAATTCTCAACGAACACAACCTTGAGTCTGCCCTTCATCTTGGGGTCGGAATCAATGAGATCTGCAATCTCATTGATAAGCTTTATTATTGCCTTTGCCCTGAAATATCCGGGTGCAGCCTTGGCAGCGAAAAGAATGGTAACAGGCGGTATATCAAGCTTCGGGTTCTCTTTAATTCTGTCGTAGAGATTCAACGCATAGAGCGCATTCAGGAGCTGTCTCTTGTATTCATGAAGACGCTTGATCTGTACGTCATAGCACGAATCCGGGTTGAGCTCGATCCCCTTTGTCTTAGCAAGATAGTCAGCAAAATTCTTCTTGTTGTGCTTCTTGATTGTAATGAATTTCTTCATTACAGCTTCGTCATCCGCAAACTTCTCAAGCTGCTTCAGACGATCCAGATCGGTAACCCACTTGTCGTCTCCCAAAAGATCGGTGATGAGCGCCGACAACTCCGGATCGCAGGCTCTGAGCCATCTTCTCGGAGTAACTCCGTTCGTCTTGTTTGAGAACTTCTCCGGATAGATTCCGTACCAGTCCTTGAGCGTGTCAGTCTTGAGAATCTCGGTATGAAGTTCAGCGACACCGTTTACTGAATGAGCTGCGTAAATCGCAATCCACGCCATATGAATTTTACCGTCGCCAAGCGGAGAAAGCTTGTCAATAAGTTCCGAATAAAGTCCTGCATCGTACATCTCGGCACGGAACTGGTTATTGATACCCTCGATAATCTCAAAAATTCTCGGGAACAGGAAGCGGAAAATAGATACATCCCACTTCTCAAGAGCCTCAGCCATGATAGTATGGTTTGTATACGCAAAGGTATCCTTTACAATATTCCATGCTTCTTCCCACTTCATGCCGTTCTCATCCACCAGAAGCCTCATTAGCTCCGGGATAGCGATAACCGGATGGGTATCGTTGAGCTGGATAGTGTTGTACCTGGCGAAATCATGCATATCTTCACCATGGTTCTTTTTATATCTGTAGATAATATCCTGGAGTGAAGCGGATACGAAGAAATACTGCTGTCTTACTCGAAGAACCTTTCCGTCGTATGAAGTATCGTTAGGATAGAGAACTCTCCAGATATCCTGAACACGGTTGCGCTCAATGACTGCATTGTCAAATCTCTGTGAATTAAAAAGACTGAAGTCAAACTCCTGCGCAGGCTCGGCCTTCCAGAGTCTCAGAAGATTGACATTCTTCGTATCATAACCGGTGATGGGCAGATCGCAGGGGATTGCCCAGACATCAATATCCTGGTAATGAACCTTGACCTTGCGGTCATATCTTGCAACGATAAACGGATAACCGTGCTCCATCCAGGAATCAGGATACTCATTCTGGAAACCGTTCTCGATGGCTTGTCTGAAGAGCCCGTAGCGGTAAAGAATTCCGTATCCGGTTACCGGAAGATTCATTGTCGCGCATGAATCAAGGAAACATGCCGCAAGTCTTCCCAAGCCGCCGTTGCCCAATGCCGGATCTGTCTCTTCCTCAAGAATATCGGTAAGATTGAGTCCGAAAGAATTCAGTGCTTCCTTTGCCTGATCGTATATTCCCAGATTAACAAGGTTGTTCAGCATTGAACGGCCTTCAAGAAACTCTGCGGAAAAATAATGAGCCTGTCGGCCCTCGTTGTATCTCTGTCTGGTTTCAATCCAGTTATCAGAGATAATCTCGACAATGCTTTTAGCAAGCGCCGTCCAGTAATCCCTGGGCGTAGCCTGCTCGAGACTCATTCCTGTCTCGGCCTTTACATGTGATTGCATCATCGATTCCAGTTGTTTTGCGGTAATTGTTGCCATTTAACAATTCTTCAGCGTTTACAAAAACGCCTACTGCCCTCTCATTTAGAATCAACAGTTATTTTAGCAGTAATAAACTAAGTGTGCAATTTTTTAGGCAATTTTCTTCAAAATATCAATTAAAATAGACGATATGGTCACTTTTTAGAGTCATTTAACGTACTTATACTACTTTTTGGTAACTATTGGCACAGCAAAAACTTCATTCGTTTACACCTTTATCAAGGTTGTAATTAGCTCTTTTATATATTAAACTCCATAATAACGAATCCGGAAGGCGAACTGCTTATGTCTTATGTATTTTATCTGATTTCTATACCGGCGGCAATTATTCTCGGCACTCTCATGGGTGTGGTTATCACCTCACTTTTCAACATTCTCCCTGAGAAATGGCTCCAGGACTACGGGGTCAAAGAGTCGGACTGCAACTACAGAGTATCAAAGAGAATGCACAGATATCCGGAAGGTGTCGTTGCGGCACTGATGTGTTCGGCATTCTATATTGTCGCTCTCATTTTTTGCAAGCAGCTCTATTTTGACTCTTTCAAGCCGCTTCACATTCTTGTTCTGATTCTGCTGATTCCGGCTCTCGTACTTGTCATGATGTCGGATCATCTGAACCGTATCATTCCTGACCAGTTCTCAATCTGGATAGCACTTTGCGGAATGCTATCAATCGCTGCGGACTTATCGGAGTCATCGGTCTGGTTCTCTTCCGAAGCAGGCTGGTATATGCCTGTTGTCAACAAGATTGCGGGAGCGCTGATAGGCGGTGGAGCACTTTGGCTTATAGGATTTCTTACGTTGACATTCAGCGGTCATGAAGGAATGGGACAGGGTGATATGCGTCTTCTCGCGGCAACCGGGCTCATTACCGGATGCTACGGACTTGTCGTTCTTACATATGTTGCTATATTCACGGCGGTTATTTTCGCTGTGCCGAAGCTGATAAGCAAACAGCGCAGGCTGAGGCGAGAAGAAGAAGAAATTCGCAGATCGCCAAACCCTCAGAAGACGCGCCGCGCGCTGGCGATTAAGAAAGCGCGCATGCATTTCGCGGATGACCCGGACTATCTGGCGTTCGGACCTTTCCTTGCTCTGGGTTGCGGAATATTCGCAGTGATGGAACCGTACTTTTTCAATATGATGTATAACACAATACGCGTTCTGGGGGCATGGTTCTGATGGAACAGATAATCGGTTTTCTTAGAAGAAACTTCGTGATTCCGAATCCTATGAACTGGGGATATCCGGTTCTTTTCGCCGGAATCGGCTCGATAATATCTTTTCTTGTCTCAAAAGCTGCCTTCAATTTTCTTCCGTTCTCATCGACTTCAATTGTTGGATGCACGTTGATCACCATTTTGTTTGTACTCGCGGCGTTTATTATGCCGGCTGTCTTTCTGTCAGGAATGACCTCGGATGACATCGCCGGACGTTACACCGGAATCGGCGTACTGCTTATGTCTTTTCTGTCCGGCGCGCCGGTCTACCTTATAGACACAGCCTGTCGCAATATAATTACCTATCTTTGGATGCGGAGCGGCAATTCCGTCGTCTTTCCGCTTACTTTCTATTACAACGCGGAGTCAGGATTATCAGTTCTCGGACTTGAGTTTCTGACAGACACTTTGATTCCAGCAATCGGTATGTCATTGTTTTTCTACGGACTGCTTTGGTCCTGCTTCAAGCCTTCTCAGCGCAAAGCCGCCGCGCTCATAATTCCGCTTCTTTATGCTGCTTTCAGTTTTGATTTTCTTGGTTTGGTCGGCGTTATTGTCACCGGATG
Source organism: Mageeibacillus sp. (assembly GCA_022484595.1). Classification (GTDB taxonomy): domain Bacteria; phylum Bacillota; class Clostridia; order Saccharofermentanales; family Saccharofermentanaceae; genus Saccharofermentans. The sequence continues at coordinate 187,004 of JAKVLB010000003.1, forward strand.
GTGGCTTCTTACTCTCCGCCGCAACATAGACAATATCTGGGGACCAATCCTATGTCTGATTGGATCACGCGCTACCGGCATCATCATAGGCAGTATAATTTCTCCTGTTGACATAACTTCATTAAGAACTTATCAGGACATTTCAATATCCTGTTTTTATGCGGCGGCACCGGCAATTGTTGTCGCAGTTATTCTTTTCGCCTTTTTTCTTAAGACACTCGGCGAATTTAACTACACATACAACAACAGCATCTACGGAGACAATCTTGATGCGGACTATCTGTCTTCACGCGAACACTTCGCGCCTTCGGCACTGAAAGGCTTCAATGTGGCCGCGCTTATCGGAGTAATCATCTGCGCAGTCATCTGGATCATGCTTTATAAAGGAGTCAGACCATGAACGATACCGAAAGATTTAACCACGATCGCGCGTCAGTAATGTCTATGATTAAGTTCATCCTGATGATTGGCATCATCGGGGCATTATGCTGGCTCGGTACCAAGATTTTCGTGATTCTTGTACCGTTCCTCATAGGTTTCCTGCTTGCTAAGACATCTAACATAATAGCATCTCCGATTGCAGGACTCTTTACAAAGAGCGACCCTTCAAAAATCAGACCCGGACAGAAGAAGTCAACACGTACCAAAGTTGCGAGCTGTGTATATGCCATTCTGATAATCCTGCTGCTGATAATCGTTGTTTTTATCTGTATAGCTCTTATCGCTCAGGCGAATAACCTCATCGAAAAGATTGCAGGTCTTGCCGGCGGCTTTGATTTCTCGTCAATAAGCATCTGGCTTGACTCACTGGCACAGAGAAGCAACGGAATCATAAAACCTGAAATGACAGAGACGTTTAAAGACAGTCTCAATGACATGGGCAACAACATAGTCTCAGCTATTCCTTCTGTCCTGACGAGATTCCTGTCATCAGTATGGAACCTTATAGGCAATATTCCTTACGGGGTATTCTTCGTGATAAGCATCATTCTCAGCGGCCATTATTTCATCAATGACGGTCCCGGTGTCCTCCGTTTCTATGTCAGGAACACTCCGAACAGATTATTCCGCAACCGCGTTTTCTCGCTTGTTAACGATCTTTCTGTGACGCTTTTCCAGGTTCTCGGAGGTTACCTAATACTTATGGTGATAACTTCCGTTGAGGCAGCTCTGGTTTTTGCTCTCAGCGGAATGTCTGATTACGCTGTAGTTCTGGGAATAGTTACCGGAGTTATTGATTTTCTTCCTGTGGTCGGCGCAAGCATCGTCATGATTCCGGCAGCTATATTTCTTGTCTTCCACAACCAGCTCGCGGGAGCACTTGTGATAGTGGGCGGTCTTGCGATAATGACTGTCATCAGAAGAGTGATAGAGCCTCCGATAATTGGCAAATCAATGCATGTTCATCCGCTGATAACCCTCATATCTATGGGTGCAGGCGTATATATCTGGGGAGCGGCAGGTTTTCTTCTGGGACCTATGCTCGCAATCATCATAATTCAGGTATTTAAAGTTTTCGAGCTCAACAAGAAAGTAATGAGCTATCTGTCCTCAATACTTGAGAGACTTATGCGAAAATCAACCAATGACAGCGACGACAGCAAGGACAGCAGCATAACATGCGATCCGCAGTCATAACTGCTGTCACATTGACGCTTTAATTGCTTTTGCCAGATTGCAGAGATCTGTGTAGGAAGCCTGATTGAGTGACGATTTTATGCAGACTTTATCTTCAAGAACATTGAATGATGCCAGTTTCTCGCGAAGCAGTTTGCCTGATTGCGGTGCCCATGAACCGTTCTCGATCACAGCGACAGTGCGGTTTCTCAAACCGTGCCTGATAAGTTCGTCAACGACATGCTCAACCGGTGAGTATATTTCCATATTGTAAGTCGGCGATGCGACAACAATATGACTGTATCTGAACGCCGCGGCAATAAATTCAGACTCAGTCCTGACAGACGCATCATAGATGACAGAATCAACTCCGAGCGCAGACAGTTCCGAGGCCAGAACTTCACAGGCATTTGCTGTGTTTCCGTATATAGAACCTTCCACAATAAGCACGGCCGACTTTTCCGGCGTATATGTACTCCACTTATCATAGCATCCGATTATGTCGGCAAAATTCTTGCGCCATACATAAGAATGAAGCGGACATATCATCTCTATATCAAGTGAAGAAGCTTTTTCGAGAGCGGATTGCGTCTGCATACCGTATTTACCGACGATGTTGGTATAGTATCTGCGAGCTTCACCCTTTAAATCATTTTCGAAATCGTGCTCATCAGCAAACACTCCGCCGTCAATAGCACCGTAGCTTCCGAATGCATCCGCCGAGAAAAGAGTCCCGGACGTCATATCATAGCTGAACATAACCTCCGGCCAGTGAACCATCGGTGCAAATATAAATCTGAATTCATGTGTACCGAGCTTGACGCAGTCGCCGTCCCTGACCGCAATTAGCCTGTCTGAAACGTCATGTGCATAAAACTGAGATATCAGCTGGGCTATTTTTGCATTACAGATAACCTTGGCTTCGCTGTGCATATCAAGAAGTGTAGCTAAAGTCGCCGAATGATCAGGCTCCATATGATGAACTACAATATAGTCAAGACTGCGTGAATTGAGACAATATTCAATGTTCTCGAAAAACACACCGGCTACAGCCTTGTCAACAGTGTCAAAAACAACGGTTGCCCCGCAGTCAAGAAAGTAGGAATTATAGCTCATACCTGCGTTTATCTTATATACACCCTCAAACGAAGTTATCCTTCTGTCATTTGCGCCGATCCATGTCAGCTCTTCTGTAAGTTTCCTTGTGTTATGCATAGTTTTATCTGTCCTCCCTGTAATAGTTGCGCCCGATCGCCGCCGGTTCGCCGGATTTGCCGTTTCTGCTCATTGAAGAGAAAATCAGAACCAGCAAAGTAATAATGAACGGCAGTGCCGAGAAAAAATGAGACGGTATTCCGGTAAGCCATCCGAGTGAATGCGGAAACACATATGCCAGTGTCGCATTATAGACTCTCAAAGTATTAAAGAAGCCGAATACAAGCGTGCCGATAAGTGCACGCGCAGGACTCCAGTTTGCGAAAATCACGAGTGCAATCGATATCCAGCCGTATCCGTTTATCCAGCAGTTCGACCCTTCGAAGGTTCCGCCCATGTTGAGTCCCATATAAAGACCGCCTATTCCCATAATACCGGAACCTATGATTATGTGTATGTACTTATATAAAGATACGTTCACTCCGAGTGAATCTGCCGCTGCAGGATTCTCTCCTATTGAACGCAGCCTTAATCCCGGTATGGTTTTTTCGAAATAGAACCACATAAGAACCGCGATGACAACGCCGCCGTAAACTAAAATATTGTGCGAGAACAAGCCTTTGCCGATAACCGGAATCTTTGACAGAAGCGGTATTGCCAGGTCTTTGAACTGCTCTCCAAGCGTCGTACGGTTAAGCGCAGGCCATCCGGCTCCGCTGTTGGACAGGCCGTTGCCGACGAAATAGTAAAAAGCGACACCGAATGTCGTAATCGTAAGACCGGTGACGTTCTGATTAGCCTGCAGGGTTACCGTCAGGAAGGCAAAAATCAGCCCGCACAGACCGGCTGCGACAAAACCCGCGAGTACACCTATTGCAAGACTGTCAGTCCTGCACGCGGCTACATATCCCGCAACCGCACCTATTGCCATTGTTCCTTCAACACCCAGATTGAGGCTTCCGGATTTCTCAATCATTATCTCTCCGGCGGTTCCGTATAACAGCGGAATGTTGTAGACGACAATATTGAACAGGAAAAGTGTTATTGCATCAAGCATTTACGCAGCCTCCTTCTTTGCAATTCTGAATGTCGCGGCAAAATCAGATACCAGAACAGAGAACAGAATAATTCCCTGCAGCAGATCCGCAAAATTACTGTCTATCGCAGGATACTGCGTAGCAGCGGCCTGACAGCCGTACTGAAGTACAGCGATCAGAAGCGATGTTATAAATATAGCCGGTACCGACAGTTTCCCGAGCCACGCCACGATTATTCCCGTCCAGCCGACATTGTTCGTAATCGAATCTGAGATCGTTCCGGACGTAGATGTGGCAAGTCCTGCCGCCAGCCCGATCAGTGCCGCGGACCAGAACATAGTGCGCTTCACTATCCTTCCGACATTCATTCCGGCATATTTTGCCGTCGCGCTGCTGTCACCGACGACCGATATCTCGTAGCCGCGCTTGGTAAATTTCAGATACGCATAAACTATTACAGTAAGTATGACGGCAACCACAACGGAATACAGAAGCGTAAAGTTTCCAAGCATAATGCCGCCCATTTTGGCGTTATCCGCAAACTCACCGAAAATAGGTCTCTGAGAATCCTTCCTTAAGAAAAAATTCCAGTCTGCCTTGGTGTCACCTATATATCTGATTAAATACAGCACGATGTAGTTTATCATCAAAGTCATGAGCGTCTCGTTGGTGTTGAATCTGACTTTAAGCGTTGCGACAGCAAGTCCGATAATTCCGCTTGACAGCATTGCCGCGGCACACATCAGCAATATTACAACCGGTTTTGGCAGCCCCGGACAGTTAAACGCAACCGTAGCAGCGCATATTGCTCCGATAAGGAACTCACCTTCGCCGCCGATATTCCAGAACCTCATCTTGAACGCAAGACCAAGTGCCAGAGAAGTAATCAGAAGCGGAACAAAAATTTTAAGCATTCCTTCTATGCATTTATATGCATAACGGTTCCCGACAAGCCCGATTGTAAGCATTCGTCCGTAGTATTCAATCGGATTGATTCCGAGTGAAACAAGGAGTATCGCCCCTATTCCAAGCGAAATCAGAATTCCGGCAAGATAGTATACGACTAGTCTTCTGATGGAGGTGTCAGCCCGTCTCACGAGATGAAATCTGTTCATTTGCGGCTCTCCTCCTCTTCAAAAGCGGAATCTTTGGCTATGCCGTCCGTTTTGCCGGCTTTCGCAACTATATTAAGTGCTCCGGTCATCATAAGACCAAGCTCCTCTTTGGTGGTATTATTACTGTTGACAACACCCATAAGCTTTCCGTGACACATAACCATTATCTTGTCGCAAAGCGCGAGCATTACATCGAGGTCTTCGCCAACGAAAAGTATGCCGACGCCCCTCTTCTTCTGCTCGTTAAGTATGTCATAAATCATATACGATGAATTGATATCAAGTCCTCTGACAGGATACGCGGTAACAAGCACATTGGGGCCTGCCTTGATTTCTCTTCCGAGAAGGACCTTCTGTACATTTCCGCCTGACAGTTTTCGAACTGCAGTATCCGGCGAATCTGTCACAATATCAAGCTTCTTAATTATCTTCAGTGCTTCTTGTCTGGCTGTCTTCCTGTCGACAAGAATTCCCCTGCCTTCACTATAATTCTTGAGCATCATGTTGTCAGTAATAGAAAGAGACGGAGACAGTCCCATGCCGAGCCTGTCTTCAGGAATAAAGCTCATAGAAATACCCTGCGCGATAATCTCCTTCGGAGACATACCGACTATGCTTTTGCCTTCGTGAATCATTTTTCCTTCGACAACAGGTCGAAGTCCGGCGATTGCCTCACAGAGTTCCTTCTGTCCGGATCCGGCTATTCCGGCGACTCCAAGTATCTCGCCTCCGCGGATATAGAAATTCATATGATCGACAGCAAGAGAGCCCTCATCAGAATTAACGGTAAGGTCGCGAATCTCAAGCAACGGGTGTGTCTTCTCAATAACCGGACGCTCGATATTAAGATCAATCTTGCGTCCGACCATAAGCTCGGTAAGCTTTCTGGTGTCTGTCTCGGAAGTCTTCACCGTTCCAACGTACTCACCGTGACGAAGCACTGCGACCCGGTCTGATATCTCGATAACCTCGTTAAGCTTGTGTGTTATGATGATGATCGAGTGTCCTTCTTTTCTCATTGCTCGAAGCACATCGAAAAGTTTCTCTATCTCCTGTACGGTAAGCACCGCCGTGGGCTCATCAAGTATTATTATCTTTGCTCCGTAACAAAGAACCTTAAGTATCTCCAGCGTCTGCTTCTCTGACACAGACATATTGGCGACAAGTTTATTGACATCTATATTGAATCCGAACTTTTCGGCTGTGTTCTCAATTACAATCCGGGCTTTGTCATTAGTAAAAAATCCGCCGCGGTCGCGCAATCCTATCCTGATATTATCCATTGCCGTGAAGCGTTCAACAAGCTTGAAATGCTGATGTACCATCCCTATTCCGTATTCTGCGGAATCCTCCGGCGAATTGATTTCAGCTTTATTGCCGTCCACAAAAACAGAACCGCTGTCGGGTACATATATACCCGACAGCATGTTCATAAGTGTTGTTTTACCTGATCCGTTCTCGCCGAGCAGTGCAAGAATCTCACCCTTCTCGACCGATAGGTTTATATTTTTGTTAGCTGTAACGGAACCGAAGCTTTTGGTTATATCTTTAAGTTCAATAGCAGCGCTCATACAAAATACCTTCTTCCGGATAACTTATCAGTTGACCTGTGTTACGCCGGCAACGTAGTAATTCATCTCTGCCTGAATCACGCTGTCTGATACAGACGGTCCGCCCGCTTCAACAATTGTGTTTCCCGCATTATCGGTGAGCGGCGTGTCTGTCTGTGTTACTGTAACAGCACCGGATTCACCTGAGAATGAGAGTGATACTCCTGAGAATACATCCCATGAACCCGAAGTCATAAGATCTGTGGCGAGATTGATGGCCTCCTGAGCCTCAGGCTCATTGTTGGAAGACAACGGAGAAACAGCTACAAGACCTGAATTAAGACCTTCATAGTAATTGCCTACTGTTGACATGAAAGTTGAAGGATTATCCATCGCAGCCTTAATTGCCGTTGCGTAGTAAGCACTCCAGTTCCATACCGGTGCACAAAGGTGCGCCTCGGGCGCTTCAGATGTCATATCGGAATTATATCCGCAGCCGTAAACGCCTTTCTCCTCAGCCACAATCTGTGGCTGTGCGCTGTCACAGTGCTGTGCAATAACACCGCAGCCGTATGTGTCTACGAGAACCTCAGCAGCCTGTCTTTCAAGGTCCTGATCTCCCCACGTCGAAATCTCATATACATTAATCTGAGCATTCGGATTAACGCTGCGGCAACCCATTGCAAACGCATTGATTCCTGAGCATGTCTCGGCATACTCTGTTCCCCATGCCGAAACATAACCTATCTGGTCATTCTTTGTAGCGAGTGACTTATATCCGGCTGCGATACCCGCCAGATATCTCGCCTGATAGATTCTGCCAAAATAGTTGTTAAAGTTTGTTGAATTGGAAAGGTTTCCTGTAGCATGCGAAAAAATGATATCAGGATATTCTTCCGCACCGGCCTCCATGGCATTGAGATAGCCGTAGCTGATGCCGAAAATGATGTTGCATCCGTCACCTGCGAGCTGATCAATCGCAGCTTTAACCTGCTCATCGTCTTCCTTTACATTATCCACAATGTAAAGATCAGTTGCAGGATCGAGCCCGACCTGTGTCATAGCCTCTGTGATACCCTTGTTGTGTGCGTAGGTATAGCCGGATGTATCATTCTGACTGTTGATATAAATCGCCCCTACTTTGAAATCATCTCCACTTCCGGATTTGCTGGCAGAACATCCCGAAAATGTCAGTGCGGATACTGCCGCAAGTGCTGAAACAAGCACAAGTGAAACCAGTTTTTTCATAACGCCCTCCGTAAAAAATTATATATGCATTCAATAGCACACAAATTTAAATATGCCGCTCCTGCCTTACCTTCTGAACGTCAGCGAATCATCACTCATCGAATCAATTATCGCAAGCGACTCAACTCTGATACCTTCAGCGCGCAAAAAATCCCCTCCGCCCTGAAAGCCTTTCTCTATGGCAATGGCTGCCCCGGCTAACTCTGCTCCGGCTTTGCCGACTATCTCAATCAAACCGTTGATTGCATTTCCCTTTGCAAGAAAATCATCGACAATAAGAACCTTGTCGCCCGCAGCTATATATTCACCACTCACGACAATATCATATGTCTTCTGATGCGTGTAAGAATAAACCCTTGATGTAAGAAGATTATCCGACAGATTCAGACTCTCGTGCTTCTTCGCGAAAACAACCGGAACACCGATACAGAATCCTGCCGCAAAGGCGACCGCGATTCCTGACGACTCAATCGTCAGAACCTTTGTTATTCCTGATTTTTCAAAAAGAACGGAAATCTCTTTTCCCATTTCCATAAGAAGACCGGTGTCAATCTGCTGGTTCAGAAAGCTTCCAACCTTAAGAATCTCTCCGGGAAGAATTGTGCCTTCCTTAAGAATTCTCTCCTCTAAAGCCTGAATGACAACCACCCCCCCAACAAAAAGACTGACCTAATATTATAATTATCGCAAAAAGGTGTCAATCAAATAATCTTTCTGTCCCGGAAAACCGCTAAATGCACAAAATAAACGCAAGACCATGTACAAGTCCGACATAGACGCCGTCAGGCATCTGCGTTATTGTCTGCAGATGAACTGTTGTCCTCCTGATTGCTGCTATCGTCAGTATTATTACCTGCACCTGTCGCATCATCTGCGGCGTTGCTGCCTTCTTCCGGTATTACAGTGTCACTGACTGCGCAGTCACTGAAAACCTCGGCAAGATTACCGTCAGCGTTATAGAGCTTCTCAAAATCAGGACCGTCAACAGTGAGCTTGTCAATAAGACGCTTTGCAAGACCTTCAACTATTGAACGCTTCTCAAGCAGAATCTTCTTTGTCTCTTCATAGCTGGAGTCAATGATTGATTTAATTTCCTCATCAATCTCGGCTGCCGTCTTCTCGGAATAGCTCTGAACCTGACCCATCGAATAACCGAGGAACACCTCTTCATTCTCATCTCCGAACACGAGATTCTTGAATTTCTTCGACAGTCCGTAACGCTTGATCATATTCTTGGCAATACTGTTGCACTGCTGCAGATCAGAAGAAGCTCCGGTAGATATCTCTCCCAAGAAAAGTTCCTCTGCAGCTCTGCCTCCGAGGCCCATCTTTATTACGTCAAGAAGCATCTTCTCCGTATAGAAGCTTGTATCCTCAACAGGCTTATATGCTGTATATCCTCCTGCTGAACCGGCAGGAATAATTGTAACTCTGTCTACCTTCTGGAAATCAGACGTTGCCCTGAGCACTACGGCATGTCCTGCCTCGTGGTAAGCTGTAAGTCTCTTAACTTTGTCCGTGAGTTTCTTTGAATTCTTCTGCGGTCCCATCTGTACGCGGAAAGTTGCGTCTGATATCTCCTGCATCGTTATCTTCGTCTTGCTGTGGCGAGCCGTCATAAGTGCAGCTTCATTGAGAAGATTCGCAAGATCCGCTCCCGTAAAACCGACTGTAGAAAGAGCTACCTCATGAAGATCCACATCATCTGCAAGCGGCTTGCCCTTGGCGTGTATCTTAAGTATAGCCTCACGCTCGTCCGCATCAGGCTCGTTAACCATTATACGGCGGTCAAATCTTCCCGGACGGAGAAGTGCAGGATCCAAAACGTCAACACGGTTGGTCGCCGCCATTACGATTACATTTGAATTTACATCGAAACCATCCATCTCGACCAATATCTGATTCAATGTCTGCTCGCGCTCATCCTGTCCGCCGCCAAGGCCTGCACCTCTCTTGCGTCCAACAGCATCAATCTCATCGATAAAGACAACCGAAGGTGCCTCCTTCTTGGCATCGGCGAAAAGCGATCTAACTCGCGAAGCACCCACACCTACAAGCATTTCAACGAAGTCTGAGCCTGAAATATAAAAGAACTTTACTCCGGCCTCTCCTGCTACCGCCCTTGCGAGCAAAGTCTTTCCTGTTCCCGGCGCGCCGTAAAGCAGAACGCCCTTCGGAATCTTTGCTCCAAGAAGCTGATACTTCTTAGGATTCTTAAGAAAATCCACTATCTCCGAGAGTTCTTCCTTCTCTTCAATCGAACCTGCTACATCCTTGAATGTAACCTTGTCCTTCTTGTTGGGATCCATAACTCTCGCACGGCTGTTGCCGAAACTGAATACACTGTTTCCGTCCTTGCTCTGTCTGTTCAGATTCAGGAAAATCATAACAACCAGAACGGCGCTTCCGCCAATAATCAGAATCTGCAGCAGCATCGACCAGTCAAACGGCTTAGTGTATGTATAGTCGTCTATGGTTCCTTCCTGCTTTGCTTCTTCAAGCTTGCCTATGAGGTCATCGACATATTCGTACGGAATATCCTGTGATATCTCGGTGTCATACTGTTCACCGTTTTCACGATAGGTAACCGTAACCGTCGTTCCGTAGACATCCACCATCTTTACATCTTTTGAATCATCGTTTATATAGTTGATGACGTCAGAAAGTGTGGTGGTCTCTTTCTTCCCGTAGTTGTTTCCGAAAACCATGGTGGAGAAGATAACAAGAGCAACAATGAGAACCAGATAGAACATCAGTCCTCCGTAATTTCTCATCTTCCTGTTCTTATTGTCATTACTGTTGTCTGCCATTACCTGTCCTCCGTGTTTATATCCCTTTTGACTATACGAACTTCATCAAAGTTTCTGTACTCTCCGTCAAGGTCAAGGCCGTAACCTACGATAAACTTGTCCGGTACGACGATTCCGTTATAATCAGGCTTTAAGTCGTTAGTTCTTCTGTCCGGCTTGTCGAATGCCGTGCATATTCTGACCGAAGCCGGCGAACGCTGCAGGAGCATTTCCTTCAGTGCCGCAAGCGTGCGTCCCGTATCAACAATGTCCTCCACAATCAGAACATCAAGCCCTTTAATATCAGTACTTATATCCTTCTTGATAACAAGCCTGCCGGTCGAATTCTCGCCCACATAGCTTGACGCCTGCATAAAATCAACAAGGACCGGCATATCAAGCTTCCTGACCAGATCTGCAGTAAAAACAAAAGCTCCGGTCAATATTCCGATTACTACAAGCTTCTTTCCTTTATAGTCGCGATTAATCTCGGCACTTACTCTGTCTGTCATCTCCACGATCTGCTCGTGTGAAACCAGGATTTCCGAAGTATCAATCATTAATGCTGCTTCCTCTCTATCGCGATACGGACGAGTTCGGACTGCCCATGGCTTTCCTCATATCGTCTTCTGCTCTTATCATTCGTAAACCCGACGGCATGTCCCAAGCCGGGAATCCAAAGGACTTCGTCTCCGCAGTGCGCGAAAATAATGTATCTTCTGGCCTGCCTGGGAACCTTGAGATCAGTAAATAATCTCCGAAGCTGTTTGCCGGACGAAGAGCCTGCTCTTCTGAAAACAAGTCCGCCGGCAGTGGCCGCAAGATTCGCTGCCATGACCCTGCCTCCGCCGATGACATCCGCGGGGCACAGCCATGAGCTGTTATTATACTCTAAACCATCAATATTCTCAATTATTTGAGCGTCAAGCGTAAGGTCAGTATTAGGCAATTCTTGGGCAAATTCAGCTGTAATCCTGTATGACACAGTTTCCCTGCATGTGATAAAGCCAAGACTTTCAGCGATTGAACATGCGCAGTCTTCAACATTCCCGCTGCCGTCACAGAAGACAAAATAATCAAGACAGCGATAGGCGGTTCTGCCGAACGGCATAGGCATAACCACGCTTCCCTGCGAATGCGCCCCGCTTATCAGTTCATCGCACATGGCAAGATTGACAGTCTCAAAGTCTGTCAGGCTGCCAAAACGTTCTTCCCAAAGACGTCTTATAACCCGCGACCTGACTGCCGGCGCAAGCTTCGACACCTCAGATACCAGAAGCATCCTGTTCTTTCCGACAATGACGCAGACCTTCTCATAAGCCTCACCGGCAATAGTCTCAATCAACTCAATATCCTGTCCCAGAAGCCTGTGAGTCTGTTCCAGCGCCTCAGCTGCCGATCTTCCTGTAATATCCGATATGGCAGGAAGAACCGAGTTGCGCCACTTGTTCCGGGTACAGTTCAGGTCAAAATTTGTTTTATCTGTCGCATAATTGATTCCGCGCGCACGAAGATGCCGAAATATATCATCTTTGGAAAGGCAAAGAAGCGGTCTAATGATATTGCCGTTAACAGGCTTCAGACATGTAAGGCCTTCCAGACCGCAGCCCCTGAAAAGATTCATCATCATGGTCTCCGCCATATCGTCTCTGTGATGTGCCACAGCAATTCGTATACTTTTTATCCCCGGTGATTCACGAAGTGACAAAGCCAGGTCATCAAAGGCTTCATACCTTAATTTCCTGCCTTCCGTCTCTTCTGACAGTCTGTCCTGTAAACTCCTTGACTCTACGTCAAAGCTCCTCACAACAAGCGGAATATTTCTCTCTTTGCAGAAGTCTGTAACAAGATGTTCGTCGTCAAGGCAGTCACCCTGCCTTAAGTTGTGATTGACATGAATGCAATAAAGCATCATTCTGCTGTTGATGTCATTCCTGTATGTGTCGAGAATATCCAGCAAAGCCATTGAATCCGGGCCGCCGGAGCAGCCGACGATAACTGCGTCGCAGGACAGCATTCCGCAATCTTGCGTGAACTTCATAACCTTGCTAAATTCTTCAGTCATCAGTTATCAAAGCCTTCCGGGAAATTCTGGTTCGCATTGTCAAACCATGAATCATCCTCAGGATCACCGGGCTGTTCAGCCGGTTCTTCCCCGGGTCTGTCAAAAGAAGCCTCCTGTCCGGAGACGTCGTCGAACCGGTAATCCGATGAAGCCGCATCCTTGGTCTGCACTCTCTTGCTGTACTGCACCGGTTCATCAGGCTCTGATGAGGATTCTTCGCGAAAAAGAGTCCTTGTCGGAAGCCAGCAAACCTCTGTCCTGCCCGTGCCGCCATGGCGGTTCTTCGACAGATATATGTATGCAGGAAAAACCAGACTGTTATCTCTGTTTAATTTCTTTTCTTCTCCGGATGAATCTTCGCCCGAAGACTCTGATCCGGCCTTCTTGTAATAGTCAGGTCTGTCGATAAACAAAACGGTATCGGCATCCTGTTCGATTGCACCTGAATCTCTGAGATCCGTCAGCTGCGGAGTGTGATCGTTATCATCCTTCGCCGCGCGTCTGCTCATCTGAGACAGTGCAATAATAGGAATATCAAGATCCTTTGCAAGCACCTTGAGACTTCTTGATATTGCGGAAACTTCCTCATTCTTTGATTTGTTGCCGAAACCCGGCATTGTCATAAGCTGAAGATAATCTACAATCACAAGCCCCGGGCAGCTTTCAGGATTATTCTTGAGTCTGTTTATCTTGGCTATCATTGTAATCGGATTTGTTCCGGCGTTATCGTCAATATAAATCGGCAGTCTGGTAAATTTGTTGGCAGCTTCGTTTAACATCGCCCTTGTAGAATCATCATACGCCTTACTGCTGATAATACTGCTCACGGAACGGTTCATTCCTGATGACATTATACGGTTCGTTATCTCCGTCTTTGACATCTCAAGCGAAAAAATGGCAACAGGTATATCAAGGCTTGCAACATTTACCGCCATGTTTACAGCAAGCGCGGATTTACCCATACCAGGTCTTGCTGCGAGAATGTTGAGTGAACCCGGCCTCAGTCCGCCAAGCATCCGGTCCAGATGAGGAAATCCAAGATTAACTCTCTTCTCGTCACCCGATTTAATCTCATTGCTTATATCGACAAGGGCATTTTGAAGAAGTCTGTCAATCTTCTCAAAGCCCGCGGTGTTATCTTCAGTATTTAGTTTTGTCAGATTTGACAAGGCACTGTCAAGGCACTCACTTGACTTATACTCCCCGTCAAGGCACATCTTCCTGGCCTGATCAAGTGCCCCGACAAGCTTACGCCTGCTGCTTTCTTCAATAATCTGCGCTATATAGGTGTCCGTGTTTGAGGTTACGGCAACCTGTTCTGCTATCCTGAATATGTATTCGGAATCGCCCGCCTTGCTCAAAATATTATGATTGGTAAGATATCCGATGACTGTAAATCTGTCTATTCCTGAGCCTGAATAGTAAAGCTCTTTAATGGCACCGTATATCGTTCCGTTTCTGGTATCGGCAAAATCACTCTCTTCAATCTTCTTTGTTATAGTGTCGACAATTACCGCGGTTTTACTGAAGCAAAGAGACAGAAGTGCCATCTCTGTTACGACATCATTCCTGGAATCACCATCGCGGCCAAGCAAATTGGGACTCATATCCATCTGCATAATCAGACCTGCTCAGAACAGACTTCAACATTTATGTTGCATGAAACTTTAGGGTGAAGCTTAATCCTCACCTTGAAAATTCCGACATTCTTTATAGTATTTGCAATAACTATCTGCTTCTTGTCAATCTCAAAACCTGAAGCCTTCAGGCTTTCAGATATATCTCCGGCGGTAACGGCACCATACAGCCTTCCGTCTCTTCCGCCCTTTGCCATAACAGTATAAGACTTACCCTCAAGAGTATTCTTTAACTCATTTGCTTCAATTAACGCGCGACGTTCGTGTTCTGCCTTCGCGCCTGCCTGAAGCTTGACGTCGTTGAGATTCGCGGAGGTTACCTCTTTGGCAAGACCCTTCTTAATAAGAAAATTCTGAGCGTAGCCATCGCTTACTTCAACAACAGCATTCGCCTTTCCGACTTTCTTAACATCTTCAAGCAAAATAACCTTCATTTCTTTATCCTCCGCTGATAAAATAAAAACCGGGCACCCCTACGAACATATTATATGCCCGAAGATGCCCGGCTTGTTAAAAACTTTTACCGATTTGACTCTCTGGTCTTACATAATCGTTATTACTGAACTGTGTAAGGCAGAAGGGCAATCTGACGAGCGCGCTTGATTGCTGTCGTAAGCTCTCTCTGGTGGATGGCACAAGTGCCTGTCATTCTCTTGGGGAGAATCTTTCCTGACTCGGAAATATTCTTCTTGAGAGTAGCCTCATCCATAAAATCAATTGACTCAACCTTGTTGGCGCAGAAGTAGCAAACCTTCCTGCGGTTGTGTCTCTGTCTCATGCCGGAAAAATCTTTTCCACCGGCCTTGGGTCCTCTGTTCTCAGCCATGCTGTGATCTCCTTCAATAATTATATCTCAAACGGAAGATTGGAATTTCCGTCTGCACCAAACCCGTCATCGGACTCATCCATATCAATGGGTGAACGAGGTGCCGCTGGGCCTTCGGCTGTTGCCGCGCCCTGTGCCGGCGGTGTAAACGAGGATGAAGAAGAGCTGCGATCCTGATTCCTCTGGTAATTACCGGAACCGGAATTGTCGCCGCTCCTGGAAGATGACTCCACAAATTCGGCATCATCGATTACAACTTCAGTAACATATCTCTTCTGACCGTTTGAGTCTTCATAGTTTCTTGTCTGAATTGAACCGGTGAGTCCTATTCTGTTACCCTTGTGGAAATACTTTCCGATAAAGGTAGCGGTCTGTCTCCATGCGACACAGCTGATGAAATCAGCCTGTCTCTCACCATTGGCATCCTTAAACTTGCGGTCTACCGCAACTGTGAAGTTGCAATACGGCGTCTGCGTAGACGTCATCTTGACTTCCGGATCCTTTGCTAATCTTCCTACTAATTCTACTTTGTTCATCTTTTACCTTCCTTGAACATGTCTCAGGTGATTACTCACCGACACGAACAACGATAAAGCGAAGTATACCGTCGGTAATCTTGAGAACACGCTCAAGCTCCTTCGGGAAATCACTCTCGGCAGTAAAGTTAGCCTGAACATAATAGCCGTTCTTCTGTCTGTCAATCTCATAAGCAAGTTCCTTCTTGCCGAGCGAATCTAATGAATTAAGAGTCGCACCGGATTCAATCTTTGCTTTGATTGTGTCAGTAAGAGTAGCTGCACCCTCATCACCTAAAGCAGCGCTGAGTACTACGATCAAACGATAATTGTTTGCCATGTCATTCACCTCCTTTTGGACTTAAGGTCCGGATGTTGTCCGGACAAGGATGCTGTACCTGTTAAATAAAATACAGCAGAGTGAAGAATAACACAGCAGGCGCTTCAAAGTCAAGTCTGTTCATGTCCGTTTCCGTTTCTTACAAGATGTATTTTACAATCTGATATTACAAATGTCTATAACATAAGAACATATGTTCTTGAATTTCGTCAGATTGAGACTGCCGCAGATCAGCACCTCTCGGCTCCGACAGCTTTGAGAATATAAGGGAAAATCAGCTCCAGCCATGCCTTGAGTGCAGCGGCGGTATGGGCATATGTCGACTCATTCTCGCCGCGCGGATCAGGTACAGATATTGATGCGACTTCACCCTTCTCACTTCTGAACACAATGCCGTTCGCAGCCGCAAAAGTTGACAGTGAATACACCTTGTCATTAATCTGCGGAAAAGCACTTACGATGCTGAACGCCTGCTCATCCTTCATGGTAATTATCAGATCGTTTGCATCGTATACCGACGGGACCGCACGAAGACTTGTGTGTGATGACATGTTCGTTCTGCAGATTGACCTGACGCACCGGGTCATTACCGGATCGGGCGACAAACCGTCCTGCGCCGTCAGTCCGGCAGATTCGCAGTATATCTCGCATCCTATGTCTTTATGTCCCTCAAGCCTGTATGGTGCCTGAGAGTCAAGGATTCCTCTCATAATTGCCTCCATTGCCGGCGACAGACAGGTATTGTCGTCACAGACAAAGAGAATTGATTGCGTTACAGTATCGCGAAATGCCTCAAGCGGAAGCACATGTCTCGCCGGTCTTGCAGGTCTTGGCATGCCGGGTGCAAGCTCTCCTGTCTTGCCGCTGGCTTTGGTAAGTCTGTTCATATAGGCGCGGCTTAATCCCCGGCCATCGAGCCCCTGTGCAAGAATTATGTCGACCTCCTGCATGTCAAGGTGTCTCAGACCTTCGAAAAGTCCGTGAGACGCGGCTCTGACATCGCCCGCCCGTCCATACTCATAGATATTTATGTGTGCGTTGAATATCCGGTCGTTCAATCTGCCTATCAACTGTCTTACTTCAGTTCCGCAGTAAATACCTATTCTGATCAGAGGCTTTTGCTTCAGCAGCTCCTGTACTCTGGTAACATAAGGAGTCGCAATATCAACCAGCGCCTGCTTCTGAGC
Organism: Mageeibacillus sp.; assembly: GCA_022484595.1. Classification (GTDB taxonomy): domain Bacteria; phylum Bacillota; class Clostridia; order Saccharofermentanales; family Saccharofermentanaceae; genus Saccharofermentans. The sequence goes on from JAKVLB010000003.1 coordinate 204,085, forward strand.
TTCATCAAGCGAAGAAAAATCAACATCTTCAGACGTCACGCATGTCACGGAAGTAAGGTCTCCGGTAAATTCGTCGTTAGTCAGGGTGAAGTTCTCCGGCATATCTACAATCTCGACCTGTGAAACCGGAGCGTAGTGACGGTACTTCATTCCCGGCGCTTTGGGAACACTTCCGGCTTCACAGGTTCCGGCAATCGCAGGCCTGACATTTGCCGCAAGTTCAATGGCAGCTTCAGTAACGGCCCCGGGTCTCAGAATCACCGGTGACTCACCGGTGCAGTCGACAACCGTAGACTCCAGTCCGAACACGCTGTCGCCGCCGTCGATAACCGCATAAGTGTATCCGTCCATATCCTCAAGAACCGATTGCGCATTTGTCGGAGAAGGACTTCCGGACAGATTTGCCGAAGGAGCCGCCACCGGAACCGCACAGTATCTCAGGAACTCGTTTGCCGTCCTGTCAGAAGGCATCCGCACACCGACGGTATCAAGTCCCGCAGTTACTTCATAAGGAATGTTCTCCGACTTGTGCATAATTATCGTAATCGGTCCCGGCATAAAAGCGTCAATCAGCTTTGCCGCCAGAGGCGTTATCTCACTAACACAATCGTCAATCTGCGATTTATCCGCAATGTGGCAGATGAGCGGGTTGTCGCCCGGTCTGCCCTTTGCCTTGAATATCTTCCTGACAGCTTCGGCGTCAAAAGCATTCGCTCCGAGACCGTATACCGTCTCGGTAGGAAAAGCGACCGTACCGCCTGCTTTGAGATGCTCTCCTGCAAGCCTTATTGCATCGGTATCACCGTTGCCGATAAGCAATGTTCTGTCGTACATTTTCTCCCGTTCCATATTATGCCTCCCCTGCCGCCTGAGCCAGTGTCAACGCATCTATTATCTCATCAAGATCTCCTGCCAGAACGTCATCAAGTCTGTATAATGTCAGTCCGATTCTGTGGTCTGTTACTCTTCCCTGATGATAATTGTAAGTCCTGATTCTCTCCGACCTGTCGCCTGTACCGACCTGAGACTTACGCTCGTCGTTCTCCCTGCTGCTGTCGGAATTTCTTGCGAGCGCCCAGAGTCTGCTCTCAAGAACAGCCATTGCCTTGTCTTTATTCTTTATCTGGGATCTCTCGTCCTGACACTGCACCACCAGACCTGTCGGCAGATGCGTTATCCTTATCGCCGAAGAAGTCTTGTTTATATGCTGTCCGCCTGCGCCCGATGCGCGAAAACGATCTATTTTAAGGTCTCTGTCGTTAATATCAACATCTGTAGGATCCGCTTTCGGTAGCACCGCGACCGTTGCAGTCGATGTGTGCACCCTTCCGCCCGACTCTGTTACCGGAACACGCTGCACTCTGTGTACTCCGCTCTCGAACTTTAGTCTGCTGTACGCGCGCGGTCCTTCAACCTCGAAAACAATTTCCTTAAATCCGCCAAGCTCCGTATCAGTCGAATCGATTACATTGACCGTAAAACCTCTGATTGCGGCATAGCCTCTGTACATCTTAAGAAGATCCGCAGCAAACAATGCCGACTCTTCCCCACCGGCACCGGCTCTTATCTCCATTATTACAGAGCGCATATCACGCGGATCCTGGGTCATAACATACAGCATAATCTCATGCTCAAGCAAATCTCTTCTTGCCTTGGCATCAGACAGTTCGGCATTCGCGAGCTCACGCATCTCACTGTCCTCAGACCCCATATCCGACAGCATCTCAAGAAGCCCGTCAATCTCGGTCTCACAGGACTCATATTTGCGTATGGCTTCAACCTGCGGGGCAATCGCGCCCATCTCCTTGGAATACCTGAGATAGACATCGGGGTTGGAAGCAACGGCAGGATCACTCATGGTTCCTGTCAGCTCCTCATATTTGGCCAGTATCTGGTCTGTTTTGCTTTTATCTATAGACATAATTAATTAAGTTAACACAAGATCCCGGTAAATTCCATTTTCTACCCGACCGTAATGCAGCCTGAGATATAATCAACTATGGCTTTTGCCGCAGTGACTCCGCCTGCCTTGATAGACGAGTTGTCGATACAATAATCTTTGTAGCCTTCACCGAGATGGTAATAGAAGGAATCGTCAGGTGCAAAACTTCCCTGTGAATACATCAGAACCGATCTCACCAGAGCGATTGAATCAGAACCTATGGCAAGCACAGGAACGCCGTTGCGGGAAATGCAGTCTGACAGGACAGATTGCTCATCCGCACTGAGGCCTGAAACATGATAGAGCACAATAATCATGCTGTAAGAGTAGTCTCGGGGCACGGCTTCACCCGTGACATCGCCGTTCTGGTTATAGTCCACAACATGAAAGCTCGAGCTCTTGATCGGCATATTGTCAGAATTAACGCTGCCCGGGCTGATAACCGACATTACCGGAGATAATGCCGACAGTTCTGAAGGGACGTCACCTATCCAGTATATAGTCAGATCCAGATTTGTGAGCAGGCTTATCTGGCTGTCCACCTCCTTCTGTTCGGCTCTGGAAGCCATCTCCTTCAATTTGCCGTTCATCCAGATTCCGCATCCCAAAAGGAAAAACGAAGCTACGGCAACAACAATGACAAAACCAAGTTTGCCCTTACTCATCAGTGCTTGCCCTTTCCGGCGAACGGTTTGACTCCTGCAATCACCTTCGCCGCAAAATCTTCCTTCTCCGAAACAACGATGGCATCCATTCCGTCGAGATACGGCTTAATGTAATTCTTGAGGTTCTCAAGTTCATAGGTCAGTCCGTCGCCTTCAAGAGATGAATTCGCAATAATCATCCAGCGAAGACGGTCGGTAGAATTTTCACGCAGAAGTCTCACCCATATCGCACCGCACGAATCGTCCGTCTTTATGTATTCTTCGAGCATCTCCTTAAGTTTTGGCGGATAGTGGTCAGGTTCTCCGACTTTGGCTGTGTCGTCGCCTCCGTGCATCTGCGTCCATATCATCCTGAGCATATCATGTCCGAAAAGCACCTCTTCTACACCCGGGTTGATTACAAAACCTGAAAGTCCTAAAGACGGCTCTACGCACGAATCGACAAGATCTCCGAAACCTGCGACAACTCCGTTCTGCTTCTTGTCCCCGAACGCGACCTCGAAGCTGTCCGAATCTGAATATGCAACCATATACCGCTTGCCGCTTTTGTCCGATACAGCGTGAAAACTGTAAGAACCCTCAGAACCGTCAACGGGAACGATGAATTTTGAAGTCGCCGCAACACGGAGCAGCTCAATCATGTTCTGCTCATTGTTGTCATCCCTCACAACTCCGAGAAGCCTGACAAGCTCATCATTTTGTATTTTTTCGTTGATAAACGGATTATCTGCCACTTTTTATCACCTCGGATACTAAATCAGAATAGAAGGCTTGCGAGCCAGGACCAGAAGAGCATTGTAAAAAGCATGAAAATCATAGACAGTGCAACTGTCCTCGTGGCAAACTGCGGAGCTGTATCATACTGCTCCGCATAGATAACGTTCATTGAACCGCAGGGCAACGCGCTCATAAGAAGCATCGTGTATTTTGTTACCGGAAGAATCTCGAAATGACGGCTCACAAGAATCAGAAAGATAAAGACGACGGCAGGAATAATTACCATTCTTATCACTACCGTCACATAAGATTTGCTGTCTGTGAACAGCTTCTTCGGATTGATTGACGAGAGCATGGAACCTATTACAATAAGCGACAGCGGAACAGTCATGTTGCCAACCAGACTGATTGTGTCCTGTATAAAAACAGGCATTCTCCATGGAATAACGAACAGTATCAAAGCAATTATCGAAGACAGTGATACCGCGCTCCTGCACAGATCTATCGGCCTGAAAGGCTTTTTCGACAATATAATCACGCCTGCTGTATAGAAAAAAACATTGTAAAGAAGATTAAACACGGCCGCAAGAAGCAGTCCGTATTCTCCAAACAGTGCCTGCATCAGAGGAAAACCTATAAAACCGGTATTCGCGAACACCGCGCTTGTAGACATAATTCGCTGTTCATCATCACCAATCTTTGTCAACCTCAGGCCCTTGCACATAAGAAATAAAGACAGCGCATAGTAAACCGCCGCAAAAACAGCGACCGCAATAATTCCCTTTACCGCCGCAACTGAATATACATACTGTGATGAAGAGATGATTGTGAACGGAAAAACTGCTTTGAGAAGGATGTCAGAGAGTGTCTTCTCTGTCCTTCTGTCAATAACCCGCGTCTTATTGAGAACAAATCCCAAAGCTATGCAGACGAAAATTTTGAAGAATACTATGTATATCTGACTCATTTTTTACCTGTAATAAATTCTGTTAAGCGATCTGTACCATTCGTCGTCAATCGACTCCATGTCCTCCCGGGTAAATCTTACTACCCAGTTGCCGGATGCGGTTCCGGGCACGTTCATCCTTGTATCACCGCCATAACCGAGCATATCCTGCATAGGAATAATCGTCACGCCTGCATGACTCATCCACAATGTCCTGATGATAGCTCTGCATGAAGCACTGTGTGTTCCTCCGTCGCCCCAGTTGTCTCCGCTGAATCCGCAATATTCAAAGCAGAAATTGCGCGTCGATTCCGGTGCATCCCAAAGCCAGCCGAGAAGAGTATTGTTGTCATGCGTTCCGGTGTATGCTACACAGTTTCTTGAGAAATTATGCGGCATGAACGAGCTGTCGTCTCCCGGATTGAACGCGAACTCCATAACTCGCATGCCCGGAATTCCGACTTCTCTCATGAACCCCTCGAGGTCAGGAGTCATCTCGCCAAGGTCTTCGGCAATCAGTCTCGAACGGTCGCCAAAATTCTTATCGACTTCCTCGAAAAACTCAAGTCCCGGACCTTCAAGCCATTCGCCTTCTCTTGCATTCTCCGCATTGGCATCAACTTCCCAGTAGGATGAAAACGCGCGGAAATGATCGATTCTCAGATAGTCATACAGCCTGTAATTCATGGCGATTCTGTTCATCCACCACTTATAGCCGGTCGCTTTCATCTTTTCCCAGTTGTAAATAGGATTGCCCCAGAGTTGTCCGTCTGCCGAGAAATAGTCCGGTGGCACGCCAGCAACTTTCTCGAAAACGAGCGCATCTGTCTTTGGTTTTCGAGGCTCACGAAGCATCGAATCGTCAGCACCTGAAGTGTTGCCGTCAAAATTCTCCGTTATTTTCTTATACTTTGCCATAGCCATCTCGTAATCCGCGAGAAGCTTGTTCACACGCTCCGGACCCGCCATCTTGAACAGGTCGCGCGAAGCCCAGACATCAGCCGAATCGCCGGAAACATAGAACGGCATATCACCGATAATTGATATTCCGGCCTCATTGATTTCTTTTTTTACGGCAGCCCACTCAGTCATAAACAGATACTGCACAAAGGCGTGATATCTATAGTTGGGACTGTCTGCAAGATCCTGAAGGGCTTCCATGTCATAATTCTTCAGTCGCTCATCGGACCATTCCCACCACGGCTTGCCGAAATTATCATCTTTTATCGACTGATACATTGAAACATCCGAAGCCCAGACATTCTCTTTGAGAAACAGATCAATCTGTGCGGAAGTCTCGGCATCAACTCTGCCGAAAGCCTTGCGAAGCATCTCCTCTCTGTTTGTTCTCAGATAATCGTAATCAACTCTCCACTTATTCTGATTATATTCAGCATCAACAACTTCGTTAGGTGTCAGAAAGCCTCGTCTCATAAGCCGTCTCGGATCAATAAATAGCCAGTTTCCGGCAAACGCGGAGAAACTCTGGTATGGTGAATTTCCCATTCCCGGGTACGAAAACGGAAGTACCTGCCAGTACTTCATACCCTGTCCTGCAAGTTGCTTTGCGAAGGCTATAGCTTCTTCGCCGAAAACGCCGATTCCGAAGGGTCCCGGAAGAGACGCGATGTGCATTAGCACTCCACCGCCACGTTTCATTTGTATTCCCTCTCAAACTCTATTATAATTATTTGGCTTTTGAAAAGCCTTTTACAATTATACACTGTTGAGGTCTAAAATGAATTACTCTACGGAAGAAGAAATCAGAAGACGCCGCACTTTTGCAATCATATCGCACCCTGATGCCGGCAAGACAACCATGACCGAGAAGCTGCTGTTATACGGCGGCGCCATTCATATGGCAGGTTCGGTCAAAGCACGCAAGGCTTCACACCACGCCACATCAGACTGGATGGAAATAGAGAAGAAGCGTGGTATCTCTGTTACATCTTCCGTCATGCAGTTTGAATATGACAACTACTGCATCAATATACTTGATACTCCTGGTCACCAGGACTTCTCTGAGGATACCTACAGAACGCTCTGCGCCGCTGATGCAGCGGTCATGCTTCTTGACGGAGCAAAAGGCGTTGAGGCTCAGACCATAAAGCTGTTCGAGGTCTGCCGCAAGAGAGGTATTCCGATTTTTACATTCATCAACAAGATGGACAGAGCCGCAAAGAATCCTTTTGACCTGATAGATGAACTTGAGAAGGTTCTGGGAATCCGTTCATGCCCGATCAACTGGCCTATCGGAACCGACGGTGATTTTGAAGGCGTATTTGAACGCGAGACCTCAAATGTGCTTCTTTTCGACAGGACCACAAACGACCACGGTGCCTCAATGGTTACTGAGAAAGTCACCGGAATAGACGATCCCGCGCTTGAATCTTTGATGACGGCCGGGCACCTGGAGACTTTAAGAAACGACATAGAACTTCTCGACATGGCAGGCGACGACCTTGATATGGACAAAGTGAGCAAAGGACTTCTGACACCTGTTTTCTTCGGATCGGCAATCACGAATTTCGGCGTCGAACCGTTTCTCAGGACATTCCTCAAGATGAGCCCTATGCCCCAGCCACACCACACAAGTGACGGAACAGTTGAGCCGTTGGACTCGATGTTCTCTGGTTTTGTCTTCAAAATACAGGCCAACATGGATCCGAATCACAGAGACCGCATGGCATTCATACGCGTCTGCTCAGGTAAATATGAGAAGAATATGACTGTAAATCACATGCGTACAGGCAAGAAAATTACACTCGCTCAGCCGCAGCAGTTCATGGCCCAGGACAGAACCATTGCTGAAGATGCTTACGCAGGGGACATTATAGGAATATTCGACCCGGGAAACTTCCGTATCGGTGACACAATAATATCAACCTCCCGCAAGTTTGATTTTGATCCTATTCCTGTTTTCGCGCCGGAGAACTTCGCACGTGTCGAGCCAAAAGATTCAATGAAGCGGAAACAGTTTCTTAAAGGCATCGAACAGCTTTCACAGGAAGGTGCGGTGCAGCTCTACAAACAGCCTAACATCGGCACCGAGACCTACGTCATGGGTGTTGTCGGCGTACTGCAGTTCGACGTCCTTGAATACCGTCTGAACTCCGAATACGGCGTTGAGATTCTTCGCACTCCGCTGCCATACAGACTGGCACGCTGGGTAAAGTCTTCATCGCCCGACTTCAGTGCCGGCGATATGATTCTGACGTCAACATCCCTGCTTGTAATCGACAGAGATGACGAGCCTGTGGTTCTGTTTGAATCCGATTGGGCAGCAGACTGGGCTGTCACTCATAACGAGAAGTTTGAACTGAGATTCGAGAACATTCACACAAAGGACGACTGACAGATTCCCTGCATGTCGATTTTCGAAAAAAAAGCCGGAGACCGTGGCAATCCACGGAATCCGGCTTATTCAGTCAGTGCATATACCCGGAAATAAGTCCCGGTGACTTACCTGATCTCCGCATGGAAATCCTGAAGGGCTTTTACACCGAACTCCTTCTCACGTGCAGCTTTGATGCCTTCGGCAGATGCCTTGGCAGCAGCCATTGTAGTGATATACGGAATATGCTGGCGTATCGAGTTCTTGCGGATATACGAATCATCATTAGCTGATGTCTTCCCTGCCGGCGTATTAATAACCAGGTCTATATCACCGTTCGTAATCATATCACCGATATTCGGTCTGCCCTCATAGAGCTTCTTTACCTTCTCTGCGGCAATACCTGCGTCTGTAATCATCTGATATGTCTTGCCCGTAGCAAGAATCTTGAAACCAAGCGATGAGAATGACTTCGCAACATCAAGCAGATCACACTTGTCAAGATCGCTCACAGAGAGCAGAACAGTCCCGCTCAAAGGAAGCTCAGTCTTTGTCGCTTCCTGCGCTTTAAAATACGCTTCGCCGAAATGACTCGCAATTCCGAGAACCTCACCGGTAGAACGCATTTCAGGTCCGAGAACAGGATCTACCTCCTGGAACATATTGAACGGGAATACAGCCTCCTTTACACCGTAATGCGGTATAACGCGGTCATGCAGATCCGGAACCGGAGACGGTCTGCCCGTCATATTCATTGTGATAATATCAGTTGCAATACGGACCATGTTGACACCTGTAACCTTCGATACAAGCGGTACTGTGCGTGATGCCCTCGGATTTGCCTCAATTACAAACACTTTGCCGTCTTCTATGGCATACTGCATATTCATAAGGCCGACCACGTTCATCTCTACGGCAATCTTTCTTGTATAATCCTTGATTGTTGCAACCTGATCGTCAGACAGATTAAGCGACGGGAGTATACATGCAGAATCACCGGAATGAATGCCCGCAAGCTCAATATGCTCCATTACTCCGGGTACAAAGCAGTTGCTGCCGTCTGAAATGGCATCAGCTTCACATTCAGTAGCGTGATGAAGAAAACGGTCAATAAGAATCGGACGGTCAGGCGTGACACCTACCGCAGCGTTCATATAAACTCTCATCATCTCGTCATCATGAACCACTTCCATACCGCGTCCGCCGAGTACATACGAAGGACGTACCATAACCGGATATCCGATTTTGTTTGCAATCTTTATGGCTTCGTCGGCATCCACAGCCATTCCGGCCTCAGGCATCGGAATATTCAGTCTGCTCATCATGGCCCTGAAATGATCCCTGTCTTCTGCAAGGTCAATGGTCTCCGGAGTCGTGCCGAGAATATTGACTCCGTTCTCCTTGAGAGCAGCTGCAAGATTCAGCGGTGTCTGACCTCCGAACTGCGCAATAACTCCGACAGGCTTCTCTTTCTCGTGAATTGCGAGAACATCCTCCAGAGTCAGCGGTTCGAAATAAAGCTTGTCTGATGTGTCGTAGTCGGTTGACACAGTTTCAGGGTTACAGTTGACGATTATCGACTCGAAGCCGAGTTCTTTGAGTGCAAGCGCAGCATGAACGCAGCAGTAATCAAACTCAATACCCTGACCGATTCTGTTCGGCCCTCCGCCGAGAATCATAACTTTCTTCCTGTCGGATACCGGGCTCTTGTCTTCACTCAGATGGTATGTTGAATAATAGTAGGCAGAATCTTTTGTACCTGATACATGAACGCCTTCCCAGGCTTCTTTGATACCGTACTCATAGCGGGCCTTGCGAATCATGTCTTCCGAAACATTCAGAATCTGTGACAGATACTTGTCTGAGAATCCGTCAAGCTTCGCCTGCCTGAGCACATCCGCATCAGGAATCCGTCCCTCATGAGTCTTGAGCGCCTCTTCCTCATCGACAAGCTCCTTCATCTGCTCAATAAACCATTTCTTTATCTTTGTCGCTTCAAAGAGTTCATCAACCGTAGCACCTTTTCTCAGAGCTTCATACATGACGAACTGTCTCTCACTCGTCGGATACGTGAGTTCAAGCATAAGATCTTCTTTTGTAAGGTCATTGAAATTCTTAGCGTAGCCAAGACCGTAACGATCCTTCTCAAGCGACCTTATAGCTTTCTGAAAGGCCTCTTTATAAGTCTTGCCGATGCTCATAACTTCGCCGACCGCGCGCATCTGTGTACCTAGTCTGTCTGAAGCACCCTTGAACTTCTCAAACGCCCATCTCGCAAACTTTATAACGACATAATCGCCGTCAGGATAATATTTATCCAGAGAACCGTACTTGCCGCAAGGAATCTCATCCAGAGTCAGACCGCAGGCAAGCATTGCTGATACAAGGGCAATAGGGAAGCCTGTTGCCTTTGACGCAAGTGCCGATGAACGCGAAGTCCTCGGATTTATTTCAATTACTACAATTCTGTCTGTGACAGGATCATGTGCAAACTGGCAATTACATCCGCCTATAACCTGTATCGCCTTTACGATGCTGTATGAATACTCCTGAAGTTTCTTCTGAACATCCTGAGATATTGTCAGCATAGGTGCACTGCAGAACGAATCACCTGTATGAACTCCGATAGGATCTATATTCTCAATGAAACATACTGTGATTACATTGTCTTTCGCGTCTCTTACGACCTCAAGCTCAAGCTCTTCCCACCCGCTTATCGACTCTTCAACCAGCACCTGATGAATAAGTGAAGCAGCAAGACCTCTCTCGCACACAGTCTTAAGTTCATCAACATTGTAAACAAGGCCGCCGCCTGCGCCGCCCATCGTATAAGCCGGTCTTATAACGACCGGATAATGCAGGTCTTCTGCAATCTTCAGCGCCTCTTCAACAGAATATGCCTCATGGGAACGAGGCATAGCGATTCCAAGTGAAGTCATCGTATTCTTGAATTCAATCCTGTCCTCACCACGTTCGATAGCATCTACCTGAACACCTATGACCTGAACATTGTATTTCTTCAGAATTCCGGCCTTGTCAAGTTCCGAGCAGAGATTGAGTCCTGACTGACCGCCAAGATTCGGCAGCACCGCGTCAGGCCTCTCCTTGGCAATAATCTGCTCTATTCGCTTGACGTTGAGCGGCTCAATGTATGTCCTGTCGGCAATTCCCGGATCTGTCATGATAGTCGCCGGATTCGAATTAACCAGTACTATCTCGTATCCGAGATTTCTCAAAGCCTTACATGCTTGAGTTCCCGAGTAATCAAACTCACACGCCTGTCCGATAATTATAGGTCCTGAACCAATAATCAAAATCTTGTTGATGTCTTCTCTCTTTGGCATATTCTTGCGCCCCCTGCAATAAAACTATCAAGATACTAACACAAATTGCAAATTAATTTAATACTTGCTTTTACTGTCCGGGAACCGCCGCGTAGAAAACGAGGTCGGTTTTTCCGTGATTTGACAGGCTGTGCTCATGCCCATTAGGGCAATAGTGGCACTGCCCGGCTCCAACTTCAAACTTCTCTCCGTCGTAAACAACTTCCCCCGTACCTTCGATTACAAAAATAATCTCGCAATTAGCCTCATGCCGGTGATATCCGATTGAACATCCGGGCTTAAGCCTGCCTGTCATCATCTTATTGGTTCCGTCGTCATACATCTTATTAAGAAATATGCCTTCCCCGCCCTTGAATCCCGGGTTCTCCTGCCATTCCATCGCGTTGTAGTCAATAATCATCGTCTGCCTCCTCAGTGCATCAGGTCTCCGGTCTTAAGCCTTGTCCAGGCCAAAGGCAGCAACTCCCCGATATCCGTCTTTATTATCTCGCCGTTCTCGTCGGCCAGTATCACTTTTATCTGCGGAGAGTACTCCATCAGCATCTGCCTGCAGTTTCCGCATGGCGCGAAAAGTCCCGCTGCACCGTCCGGATGCACCGACACAATCGTGTCGAACTCAGAGCCTCTGCGGCCGTCGCTGATCGCATTTCCTACCGCCACAAACTCGGCACAGGACCCGTGAATACAGTCGCAGTTTACGCCGTGGTAAAGCGAACCGTCAGAAAGCTTCAGGCAACACCCGACAGTATGATAAAAATTACCGGGTTCCTTCGCCTTTTCGAGCGCAGAATATGCCTCTTCAATAAGTCTGTTGTCTTCCTTTGTAACTTCATACCTGCGCATTATCATTACCTCCCGAACTCAACATCATAACCTTCGCCGCATTTCCCGAACAGATCTTCCAACATTTCCATATTACTGTCAGAGTATTCGACCTCCTCGGAAAACATCCTCGCAGCCTCATGTACCTCGATCCCGACTGCAACCATGTCCGCGACAAAAATCGCGCATTCCATTGCCAATCTCTGATTACCTTCATGCCTGTACAGCAGATAGACAACCAGATTGTCAAACGCACGCGAATTAGCGAGAATTACTTCCTTCTCAGTCTCTTCCGTAGGTCCTGCCCCGGATATATCGGAAATTACTTCTCTCCAGCTATTATACAGGCTCTCCATTCCTTCGAAAATAGCAACTCTCATTTCAAGCCTAAGTGCCTTATCCCAGAGCCCGAAGACTCTCGCCGGTACATCATGGCCGTTGCGTTCATAACCCAGAATATAACCTGGAACAGTAAAGTCTCCTATAAAAGAAAAAACCGTATCCGAATCAAGTATAACTCGTGCAGCCTCTTCACATGCAAGTCCGATTCCGCCATATGTTCTTCCGTCGCGATAAATGAAAAATCTCGGGTGAAGTCTGCAGATATCGCAAAGATAGTCCTCACCTTTGCTGATTATCATATTGCAAAGCCCTGAGCTGTTCAGATAAGGACATCTTCCATCCTTCTTAAGAATAAAATGACCGTTTGAAATGTTGCTCATCACGCCGTTATCTGACATGAACCTTGCAAGCGAACGCTTATCAATATCAATTTCCCAGCCCAAACAGCAAGTATGCCGGCATCTGCCGGCAATACATTGAAATCTACTATAATAATCAGGCCAGATAATATCAGACAACATGATCCTTCAAAACATCAAATGCTGCTTTAGCAGACAGTCTGACATTCGGATCGCTGTCACCGAAAGCAAGCTTCTTGACATATTCGAGACAATGCTTTGCACCTATATCAGCTGCTGAAGTTGCAGCGGCAGCCCTAACCATCGGTGAAGGATCTCTCATGAGCGGAATCAAAGCCATCCCGCTCTCATATGAATTAACCTGACCTAAAGCCATAGCAACCTCAAATCTGACTTCATCATCAGAATCATTAGCAAGTTTGACGAGTGTATCAAGCTTACCTTTTGACGCGCTCTTCGCAATCTTGGATCTGAGTCCATCTATTCTTGCCATAATGCCTCACTTCCTTTTAGTCAATTTTATCACCTAACTATAAAAAAGGATAGATAATCAAACAGAATTTGCATTATGTAGAATTTTTGTACAAAAAATAAGTAAATTAGACAAATATACATATTGATGACTTCTGCGTCATGATTATAACATACAATAACCAAACATAATACAAAAAACCCTCGAAACAAAATGCTTCAAGGGTTTAATGGCTCCCCCAATAACGCACAAGCCGAAGCACCGTCACAAGGAATAGCGAGTGTACTCGCTCCCTCCCTGCAGTTAAAGCTGACAACCGCTCTGTCCTCGTACAGATAAACCGAGTTCACAAAGTTATCGACCAGCCTCCGCTTGTTATCATCATTCGTCAAATCAAGACGTTTCATCTTTTGCAGCCAAAGTATTACTTGTTCCCTGCTGAGTATATTTTGCTGAATTCCCTCGCGCAGAATGTCTACCTCAAGTCTTTCCTTCTGCTCTTCAAGCTCATCAAGACGCTTTTGTAATAGCGGAACAGCCGTGTTCTCCTTTTGCTGTAAACGCATTACGCTGTCAGCAATATCGCTTATCATATCTGCAGTAAACATTAAGTACATTTAAAAAAGCGTTTCAGCATTATATAATGAAATATAATGCAAGGTGCTTTTTTTCCGTTATCTTTAACTCTTGCTTCTATATTGTTCAGTTTGCCATGCTTGCAATATATATCGCCAGATTCATGATTATTCCGTTTTTGTTTACGCATAAAATGGAATTTAAGCTGTTCTACGTTCCTATACTTCTGATATCTCTGGATTCATTGATTCAAAACTGCGTTTTCTGGTTAGTAAAACAGATGTGTCACTTTGTTAACGAGGAAAACGTTACAAGAATCACTTCTTTCGGTTTTCAGATTATATTGCTTGCTTTCCTGTTTATTACATACAAAAAGAATTTGTTTAAGAACTTCAGGTTTGGGTTAAAGCTTGTTGCAAAGCCCGTCTATATACTGATATTAACCTCCATATTTATTATCGACGGCGTAATTTCCTGCATAACTTATGAAACTAATCGGCTTGACCTGCAAAGAATTATTATTACATATTTCATGATAATTCTCATGATTATAGTGCTTATTATTCTGCTGTCGTTTTTGATAAACAACATGTCTAAAAAGTATTTTGAATATACATCACGATTAATGAAAGAACAAGTGCAAAATCAGCTTTCACACTATGAAATACTCGATGATATGAAGAAGGAATATCGTTCCTTCCGTAATGATTACAAAAATCACATGCATTGTATCCGCGCACTGATAAACTCAAACAAGACAGACGAGGCAATCAGCTACATAGACAAGCTTTCAGATACTCATATTATTAAAACCGAGCTGTTTGAAACAGAAAATCATATTTTGGATTCAATATTGAATAATAAGGCTAACGCAGCCGCCAAGCATGCAACCACGATTAAAGTCAACGGTATTTTCACGGATGATTTTGAAGTAGTTGATTTATGCATTATTTTTTCCAATCTTCTTGACAATTCCATAGAAGCCTGTTCACTAATTGACGGGGAAAAGGTGATTACAATTAATATTCGCAATCAGCAGGGCTATCAGTTTATATCAATTACAAACCCTGTAGGAAAAGCCGTAAAAGCAAATCTGACTACAACAAAAAAAGACAAGGAATATCATGGAAGCGGATGAATATATTCGCATAGCTTGATTTTATTATTCAAAAACCCGGAAAGCTTATCAACTCGTGTGCATAAACAATTTTATATCATTTATCTTTTCGGTTTTATCGGTGCATAACGCATACCAATGCTTTTTATCGATTTTTCTGCTTACAAAGCATATATCATTATTTACCGTATTGTTCTCTGTTACTCTGATATCCCGATTGTTAAACTCAAGAGAAAAGCTTTCAAACGGGCGGTTTAAACCGAGACCGTAATACTTTACAAAGCTTTCTTTCAATGTCCATATCTTATAAAACGACTCTGTCTGATATTCCTCTCTTTTTAGATTGCACCTAAGACCGCTATATAAAATGTAAGGAGGTATTTTTATTGAGAAAATACAAACAAGTAAAACGCAAAGAAATCATTTACGGGCTGACTGAATGGGCAGAGGTTGAAAGGAGAGCTAAGTCACTTTCTATGAGAACAGGCTCATACATCAAGCACATTTCTGTATCAGGACAAATCAACGTAATTTTTAACAGGAAGTGCATAATTTATAAAGCCGACCAAAAATGCTGTATATAAGAATAACTCAAGATAATAATTATCAACTGCAAAGAAAAGCATCAATGATATTAACGAAAATATGAAATTGAAGATAAATCCTCCTGAAAGCATAATGCAATAGCTTAATGTAAGTTTATCGGGATTAGAATTATATTTCATAAGACATTGATTATCATGGGAGCGTTCAATTCTTACCCAGTCGTTATTCCTTGTTATACTAATACCCCAAAATGAAATGAGTATTAAGTTGAATCCCATCAGCTTTCCTAAAATAAGGTGACCTACTTCATGGACAGGCATATTCAATTTGTTGTTTATAAAACTATATATACCGAATAAAACGATGTTAAAAAAAAGCATCTCTCCAGATACATTTCTCTGATATAGTAAAAGAAAAAATGTAAATATAAGTATATCTGCAACTCGAATTGTATTTTTTGTAATAACCATATTCACTGAATATCACACATTTTCACTGCGTCACGTTTTTTCATTATTAAGCAGCTTATTAAATAGCATATTGCTATTGTAAAAAGTGCGTACACTATACTTGATAAGCTGTAGTTTTGTCCCTCAAGTGATGAAATCATAAGATCAGCTGCAACATATGTAGGCATGATTTTTAGCCAATTATCAAATATTGTTGTTTGTAACGTATCGGTAAGCATTATCGGGAAAACAAGTATCAGTTCAATAATCAGCATAATTCCGGAATTGTTTATTAATAATCCAAATGTATGTCCAAGTGATGAAACAGACAAAACAATCAAAATCCATATAACTATTTGAATAATATTAATTTTCAAGGTAAATATGCCCATTATAGAAGTGAATATTATATAAGCAAAAATCATTATAAGAAATTGAAATACTACAGCCGCTTGTTTTGTAAGAAGTACCTTTGCAGGATGAATAGGCGCTTTTATCAGATAGAGAATTGTTTTGGTTGTTTTTTCTTGTTGGATCTGGGTTACAGAGTTATTGAGAGTTGAGTAAAGGAATATCCATATAAATCCAAATAGTACAAGCGAGTTTATTTTATTTGCATTGCTCTCTGATGTTATATTATCGGCATTATAGGAGAGAATTTGTGCATTCTGTATTTCTTCTACAAGATCTATATGCTTGGCTAAAAGTTCATCGCTGTTGATTCTTTGAATTGCCTGATAAAAATATGCATTTGCAATATCACTTTTAGACGAATTACTATCATATACAATGGTTACATTTTTTTCATCGTTAAAGTATACATAGTTATCTATCTCAGCTTTATCATAAGCCTTTTTCATTGAATCAACATCATCAAATTCAATAAAATTAAATGTTATCGAAGCATATTCTTTAAGAGTATCATTTAATATTTCTATATCACGACTATATGACTCAGAACTAATATAGCCGATATTTAACTCAATAACAGATGTTTCATTAGTTACCAATGACACCACAACGGCAAGTATTGGAACAAGAACACTAACCAACAATAGCTGCCAATTCTGGAAGAGTAATTTAAATTCTTTAATCAGTAATGAGCTTAGCTGCATTTTTTTTCACCTCGTTATATAAATCATCAAGAGAAATATCCTTTGCATCAATATCATAGATTTGAGCGTTGCCTCCAACTTCAGAAATATACCTATTAAATGCTGCAATATCCGTCTTGATTTTAATTATCATGTCATATTGCTCAATATCAGCAGAACCTTTAAAATATTCAAAATTAAAACTATTATAAGGGATCTTGATCTCTACCGTCTTTATTCCGTTATACTTTTTCACAAGATCAGAAATCGTTCCGTTCTCAATCACTTGCCCTTTTTCGATTATTACAACTTCTTTGACAAGAGACTGAGTTTCAGTCAAGTCGTGCGAAGAAACGATCAGTTTCATTTTTTGACTTTCATTCAAATGCTTCAGAATCTCAATAAACTCTCTTTTGGCTAATGGGTCTAAGCCGGAAAAAGGTTCATCCAAGAACAAGACCTTAGGATTTGGAATAATACTAATAAGAAGAAGGATTTTTTTCAGCATTCCCGTGGATAACTGTTTTATTTTCTTATTTTCATATTCTTTAATTTTAAATAACTCTGACCAGTAGTCATAATTCTTTTTATTAACTCCATATATTCCCATAAAATAACGTATACTCTCTTTGACGGTTAGCGAAGGATACAGAACAAGCTTATCCGTAAAAAGTCCGGTGCAGTTTTTTATTTCATTTGGTGATCGGTTGACCGAAAACCCATTTACAATAATGTCCCCCTTATCCATACTTAACAATATATTTGAAAGCATGAAAAGTGTAGTTTTACCGGCACCATTACTTCCTAAAATCCCGATAGGGTCATAATTGGCAGAACTGAAGCTTAATCCGTTTAATGCAGGATGTTTGCTTTGGGGGTATTTTTTAAATACATCATGTACTTCAAACATACTATTTATCTCCTTCATTATCAATAATATTGATAATATCTGTATAATAGTTTCTTATTTCATCTTGCGTGAGATTGCTAGTCTCTATAATTACTTTCATCAATGAAAAATCAGACCAATTGTTGGATTTAATGCTTATTCCAAATTTTTGAGGATCATTATATAATGCTGTACCGGGAAGAGGAGTATTTGGCGATACTGCAACCTTTGCATTGTATTTTTTTCTTATCTCATTTATAAATTCCGATGTCATATTTAGCGTTTCATGTGTATCACTATGATTTCCGATGATAAACGAACATAATGGACGGATCGAATATTTTTGTAAAAGTTCAAAAACATTCGATATATTTGAAAGATTTATATGCTTATTTAATGAATTGACAACTTCCTGGCTTCTGCTTTCAATTCCCATATGCAATGCGATACATCCAGCTTGAGACATGAGTTTTACGGATTCTTCGTCCAATACATCAATTCTCGATTCACATTTCCAGCGTATATTTTTGTTTAAATCACTTTTGATCATGTATGTACAGAACTGTCTCAATCTCCTTTTATTTACAGTGAATGTGTCATCAAAGATTGACATATACGTATCCAACAAATTTTTGTCGTCCTTATATTTCTTATACATAAAATAGCATTCGGAAAAAATAGATTCAGCATTTCTTATCCTGTATTTTTTCCCAAACATTGCTCTTGAGGCACAATAAACACAATCTCCTGGACATCCTCTGCTTGTTATCAGTGAGAACGGACATTACCAAAGTTAAAACAAATAGTATTATTTTTTGTTGTCCATGTTTCCATAGCTCTTACAATTATCATATCTTCATAATATGATGAGATCTCTTGCATTCTGGTAATCCTCCTTTATGCGAACTTATTCTCATGGAATATATGTGTATTTTCATATCATATCATTTGAGGGTTCGGTCATGACCACACTTGTTATTATTCACAAAAATATATGTATGAAGAATGTGACAGCGGCAAAAAATAAAATGTTCATACTTTTATATTGCACATTTAATTATATTATAATAATGTGTTTTAACTACTTTATTTTTTACTACTTTTTCAATCCTTGCTCTGAACACCATACACGCTGACTTTTTTTGCTGTCCTTGAATTGCCTGATCATTTCTTCCCATTTTTCCTGGGCTGTCATTGCAACCATCGCCCAGTTTTAGTCTAGCATAACTTCTTGCGCTTGGGTAGGTGTGTGTGATTTGACGGGTACGTTTCTCAAACATTCAAATACAGCAAAAATCCGAACACATCGGAATTAACGAATGTGTTCGGATTATGCGTGATTGGCTCCCCAAGTAGGACTCGAACCTACGACATTTCGGTTAACAGCCGAACGCTCTACCAGCTGAGCTATTGAGGAATAAAAAAATCCGGCAGCAATCTATCTTCCCGGGCCGTTACCAGCCAAGTATTTTCGACACCAGCGAGCTTAACTTCTGTGTTCGGAATGGGAACAGGTGTGGCCTCGTGGTAATCACCACCGGAATGGTTGAGAGTTTTGCACCCTCAAGACTACATAGAAAACTAAAACTAAACTAACAGAAGCAACAAACGTGGGATTTAAAGAATCCTCTCACAATATTTGTGTCTTGAATTTTAGACTTGAGTTAATTGAAATCAAACATAACTTGTGGTCAAGTCTTCGGGCATTAGTACCGGTAAGCTGAATACATTTCTGTACTTACACACCCGGCCTATCAACTGGTAGTCTTCCAGTGCCCTTATCAAAAGAGGGAAATCTCATCTTGAAGCTGGCTTCACACTTAGATGCTTTCAGCGTTTATCCAATCCAAACATAGCTACCCAGCTATGTACTTGGCAGTACAACTGGTTCACCAGAGGTTTGTCCATCCCGGTCCTCTCGTACTAAGGACAGCACTCCTCAAATTTCCTACGCCCACGATAGATAGAGACCGAACTGTCTCACGACGTTCTGAACCCAGCTCGCGTACCACTTTAATCGGCGAACAGCCGAACCCTTGGGACCTAATTCAGCCCCAGGATGTGATGAGCCGACATCGAGGTGCCAAACCTCCCCGTCGATGTGAACTCTTGGGGGAGATCAGCCTGTTATCCCCAGGGTAACTTTTATCCGTTGAGCGACGGCAATTCCACTTTCTACCGCCGGATCACTAAGCCCTACTTTCGTACCTGCTCGACCTGTATGTCTCGCAGTTAAGCCACCTTATGCCTTTGCACTCGTCGCACGGTTTCCAACCGTACTGAGGTGACCTTTGGACGCCTCCGTTACACTTTTGGAGGCGACCGCCCCAGTCAAACTGTCCGACTGCCATTGTCCCCAAGCCGGATTACGGCTCAAGGTTAGAGATCCAATATCGTCAGGGTGGTATCCCAACGGTGACTCCGCTGCAGCTGACGCCACAACATCAAAGTCTCCCACCTATCCTGTACAGACAACATCGAATCCCAGTAACAATCTACAGTGAAGCTCCATGGGGTCTTTTCGTCTTGTCGCGGGTAACTTGCATCTTCACAAGTACTACAATTTCACCGGGAACGTTGTCGAGACAGTGCCCAAATCATTACGCCATTCGTGCGGGTCAGAACTTACCTGACAAGGAATTTCGCTACCTTAGGACCGTTATAGTTACGGCCGCCGTTTACTGGGGCTTAAGTTCACTGCTTCGATTGCTCTAACAGATTCCCGTGACCTTCCAGCACCGGGCAGGCGTCAGCCCCCATACCTCATCTTACGATTTAGCGGAGACCTGTGTTTTTGGTAAACAGTTGCTTGGGCCATTTATCTGCGGCCTGCCAATTGCTTGGCGAGGCTCCCCTTATTGCGAACTTACGGGGTTAATTTGCCGAGTTCCTTAACAACGCTTATCCCGCTCGTCTTAGGATTCTCTCCTCATCCACCTGTGTCGGTTTGCGGTACGGGTACCTTTACTCTTGATAGCGGATTTTCTCGTCAGTGTGAAATCACCGGCTTCGGTACTAAAATTTCCCTCCCCATCACGACCCGGAAACGGAAAGCGTACTTAACTACTCTCCTATCCTCATCGCTTGGACGCGCATTTCCTGCAGCGCGCTCCGGCTATCCTCCTGCGTCCCCGCCTCTCTATAACGAGTATCGGCAGTACAGGAATATCTACCTGTTATCCATCGACTACGCCTTTCGGCCTCATCTTAGGTCCCGACTAACCCTGGGAGGACGACCCTTCCCCAGGAAACCTTGGATTTTCGACGGACAAGATTCTCACTTGTCTCTCGTTACTTATTCCGACATTCTCACTACTGATACATCCACACGTCCTTACGATCGTGCTTCTACTGCTTACAGTAAGCTCCTCTACCACGCGTCTTTAGTACGCATCCGCAGTTTCGGTATACGGTTTAAGCCCCGGTGATTTTCGGCGCAGACTCACTCGACTAGTGAGCTATTACGCACTCTTTAAATGAGTGGCTGCTTCTAAGCCAACATCCTAGCTGTCTTAGCAAATCCACATCCTTTACCACTTAACCGTAATTTTGGGACCTTAACTGGCGATCTGGGCTGTTACCCTTTTGACAACGGCATTTATCTGTCGCTGTCTGACTCCTGCACTCTGATCTATCCGGCATTCGAAGTTTGATAAGGTTCGGTAGGCTGTGTAGCCCCCTAGCCAATTCAGTGCTCTACCTCCGGTAGACATATGCAAGGCTAGCCCTAAAGCTATTTCGAGGAGAACCAGCTATCTCCGAGTTCGATTGGAATTTCTCCGCTATCCACAAGTCATCCGAGCAATTTTCAACTTACACCGGTTCGGCCCTCCAGTAAGTTTTACCTTACTTTCAGCCTGCTCATGGATAGGTCACTCGGTTTCGGGTCTATAACCGCAAACTATTTCGCCCTTTTCAGACTCGGTTTCCCTTCGGCTCCGTACCTTCAGTACTTAACCTCGCTTGCAGCCATAACTCGTCGGACCGTTCTACAAAAAGTACGCCGTCGAGCATTAACGCTCTTCGACTGCTTGTAAACACAGGGTTTCAGGTTCTATTTCACTCCCCTCCCGGGGTTCTTTTCACCTTTCCTTCACAGTACTACTTCACTATCGGTCACTGGTTAGTATTTAGGCTTGGAGGGTGGTCCCCCCTGCTTCCCACAAGGTTTCTCGTGTCTCGTGGTACTCTGGATACTCCTGCTTCCTTCCTCTTTCGCATACGGGGCCTTTACCCTCTTTGGCGGAGCCTTTCCTGACTCTCTTCTGCTAGATTCCGGATCACGTTTGGAGTCCACAACCCCGGAAAACCGAAGTTTCCCGGTTTGGCCTGTTCCGCTTTCGCTCGCCACTACTAGCGGAATCTCGTTTGATTTATATTCCTGAGGCTACTTAGATGTTTCAGTTCACCTCGTGTCTCCACATATCGCTATTTATTCACGATATGCTACATACACGTTTAATGTATGTGGGTTTCCCCATTCGGAAATCTGCGGATCGAAGTGTATGTGCCACTCCCCGCAGCTTATCGCAGCTTATCACGTCCTTCATCGACTACCAGTGCCAAGGCATTCGCCCTGCGCTCTTAGTAACTTGACCTAATCATTTGGTCGTATATCTCTATACAACCGTTATGGTTCTCTTTCTTTAATTCGTCTTAATCCAAAACACATTTTGAATGAGAAGATTCTTTCTTATCCTTAAGACTCGCTTTCATTTTTCCTGTGCTTTACTAGTACTTTCAAAATTTATGCAAGACCTTTAAAAAATAAATATTTCTCGTTTGTCTTCTCTTTTGTTTTGTTATTAGTCTTCTTATGTAGTTTTCAAGGTGCAATG